>CAJMLV010000079.1 GCA_905214345.1 uncultured bacterium | reverse complement strand
CGCCGCATCGGAACGGCGGGCCCTTTTCGCTTCCTTTTCGGGCACGAAAAGGAAGTACTAAGCGGCTGGCTGCCGTTTTCCAAGAAGCAACCAACAAGGCCATCTGCCAAGATCATCTATCCCACTTATCACACAACGAAGCGATCTGACTGGCAAACCGTGCCAGATCCTTGTTGGCGCCGCCGCGGTTGTGCTCGATGACCACCATGAGCCGCTTGCCCATGTTGACCAGCCGCTCGTAGGCAGCGGCGGCACGGCGGGACTTGTAGCCTTCCGGCGCAGCGGATTCCCCGGTATCCCGCGGAGCGATCTTTTCCCGGTTGCCGGGGGCCACACAGTGGACCTGTCCCCCGCCCAGGATATATTCGCTGGCGTTGTAGGGAGCTTCGGCGGCATAGCCTTCCAGCTGGAGGGCTTTGGCAAAGTCGGCGCAGGCGGCGTCCTCGCCATGATTGACGAACACAAACCCCGGTTTGGGGGCAAAGCTGTGTATCCAGGTCATCAGACCGTCATGATCGGCGTGGCCGGACATGCCCGACATCTGGGCGATTTCCGCATTGACCTGCACCGTCTCGCCGAAGAGCTTCACCTCGTCGGCGCCTTCCAGCAGCAGGCGGCCCAACGACCCGCCCGCCTGGTATCCCACAAACAGGATGGTACATTCTTCCCGCCAGAGGTTGTGTTTCAGGTGATGGCGGATACGTCCGGCATCACACATGCCCGAAGCGGACAGGATGACCTTGGGGTTGGGATCGGCATTGATGGCCACCGAGTCCTCCTTGGTCTCGCTGATGCGCAGATTGGGGAACTGCAGGGGGTTTTCTCCCTGGTTCACCAGGGCCAGGGCCTCGGCGTCGTAACACTCGGAATAGTTTTCCCGGAAAATGGTGGTGGATTTGCTGGCCAGGGGGCTGTCCACATACACCTCGAAGCCGTCGTGGTGCTTTACCCGGCCTTCCGCCTTGATCTGGCGGATGAAATACAGCATTTCCTGGGTGCGGCCCACCGCAAAACTGGGAATGATCACGTTGCCGCCCCGGTCAAAAGTGCGCTGCAGGATGGCCGCCAGTTCCCCCACATAGTCCGGCTTGGGGCCGTGGCTGCGCCCGGCGTAGGTGGATTCCATCACCACATAATCCGCGTCGGTAAGGTACTGGGGGTCCCGCAGCAGCGGCTGGTTCAGGTTGCCGATGTCCCCGGAAAAGACGATGGTCTCGGTCTTGCCGTTCTCGGTGACATACAGGCTGATGGAGGCACTGCCCAGCAGGTGGCCCACATCGGTGAAGCAGGCTTCCACCCCGTCCAGGATGGGCACCCGTTTGCCGTACATCTGGGGGCGGAACTGCTTCATCACCGCCATGGCGTCTTCCACCGTGTAATCCGGTTCCACCAGGTCCCGGCCGCTGCGCTGGGCTTTGCGGTTCTTCCACTCCGCTTCCTGTTCCTGGATGTGGGCAGAGTCTTCCAGCATGATGCCGCACAGGTCCATGGTGGCATCGGTGGAATAGATGGGCCCGGTGAAGCCGTTCTTGTACAGGTAAGGAATACGCCCCGAATGGTCGATATGGGCGTGGGTCAGCAGCACCGCGTCGATCTCCCCGGGCGCGCAGGGAAGGTCGGCGTTTTCATAGGTATCCTTCCCCTGCTCCATACCGCAGTCGATGAGGATACGGTGGCCGCCGGTTTCCAGCATGGTACAGCTGCCGGTGACTTCACGGTCGGCGCCCAAAAAGGTCAGTTTCATGCAAAACGCTCCTTCCTGCTTTGGAAATATTGAGTTGTAGGGTTCAGCTTACCCGGCCCGCGCCGTAGGCGGGGGCTTCGGGCAGCACGAAAGGCTCGGCAAAGTTGTTGGTGCGGTCGTTGATGTTCATTCGCACATCCCAGAAAGCATCGCCGTAATCCCGCAGCACCGTATAATTCTGGTCGCTGAGGGTACGCAGGGTGGCGGTGTCGGTGACGAGCAGGGCGTCGCCCTCGGCCTCATAGGCCACCAGGCTGTCGGCGTAGGTCTGGGTGACGGTGCCGCTTTCCAGCAGCTGGGACACCGCTTCGGCGGTGGTCTTGACCAGCTGCACCCGCTCGCCGGAAGGCAGGCTTTCCAGCAGCATGCCGCGGGTGACATCGCCGTATTCCGGCGCGGTCACCCCGCCCGCCACAGCGGTGAGGGGCAGGTCGGCCAAGCCTTCCTGCAGGCTCTGCCAGTTGTCCCGGTCACCATCGGCGTAGGCCAGCCAGACTTCCGCCACATAGTTGCCGAAGGAGATGGTCTTTTTCTCCTCCTCAAAGGTGAAGAGGGTCTGGGACGCCACCGACTGGTCCCCCGTAGCCAGCGACTGCAGGCTCTGGGTGGTGGAATCGTAGGTGGAGCGTGCTTCTTCGGAAAGGGTCTCCCGGTTGGCCTGGAGGGTGGCGGCGGGCATGGTCTGGGCGTTTTTCACGCTGACACCGCCGTTGGCATCGAACACCAGCTCAAAGGAGCCCATGCCGTCCAGACCAGCCCCCACCCCGATGACCGGCAGACCGCCGGAGGTATCGGTGGAGGTGGCGGCGGCGCTGACCACTGCGTTCACGCCCAGGGTCTTGAGGTCGTTCAGGATGGCGGAAACATCGGTATCCGGCCCGGCAATGCAGACGATGGCCTGGGCGCCGGCGGCTTTCAGGGCCGCCACCTGTTCCGAAGCTGTCTGGGCCAGGTCGTCGGCGGACATGCCGTTGGCGTGGGCGTAGTTGCCGGTGGACGCCAGGGAGAAGAATCCGATGGTCTTGCCCGCCCGCTGCAGGGTGTAGTTCATGCCATTGGAGATGCGGTTGCGGCTCCAGCAGGTGGCGCGGTAGAA
>CAJMLV010000078.1 GCA_905214345.1 uncultured bacterium | reverse complement strand
AGATGACTGTTCCCATCCTCATCGCCACCCTGCGCGGTGCCGACTATATGAACTTCGACATGGGCAAGATCTACATGATGATCACCGTGGCCATTGTGCCCATCATCATCGTCTACCTGCTGCTGTCCAAGTACATCATCGCCGGCATCACCCTGGGCGGTGTCAAGGAATAAACTGCTTTCACCTTTTTTCTCCTGTTGTGCGGAAGACCGTCATAGTATCCTGCTATGGCGGTTTTCCGCGTGCTATCCATCATTTCGAGAGGAACCATCTTATGCAATCTGCACACAGCTACAGCGGCAGCCTCCAGGCTGCCCCCTCCCCCCGGGAAAAACGCCACGCCGCCCTGGCCCGCAAGGCGGCCGCCGCGGGCATCGTCCTGCTGCGCAACGACGGCGTGCTGCCCCTGGCCCCCGACAAACCGGTGGCCCTCTTCGGTGCCGGCGCCGGGTATACCGTCAAGGGCGGCATCGGCTCCGGCGATGTGAACAACCGGGCCAACGTCTCCCTCTATGAGGGACTCAAGGCCGCCGGGGTTCCCCTTACCAGCGAGGACTGGATCACCGACTATGAACACCGCTACACCGCGGCCCGTCTGTCCTGGAAGGAAAAGGTCCTGGCGGACGCCAAAACAGTGGAAAATCCCTTTGACGCCTATGCGGCCAACCCCTTTGTACTGCCCCAAGGCCGTCCGGTGGCCATGTCGGATCTGGTGGGAGCCTCCGTGGCAATCTATGTGCTCAGCCGCATCTCCGGCGAGGGCAAGGACCGCACCCCTACGGCGGGGGACTACCTGCTCAGCGAGAGGGAAACCGCCGACCTGCGCACCCTGAACGAAGCGGGCCTGCCCCTGGTACTGGTCCTCAACGCCGGGGGCCCGGTGGAACTCACCGACCTGCTGGCGGAATACCGCCATCCCCTGGCTGTTTTGCAGATCTCCCAGCCTGGGCAGCAGGGCGGCGAGGCCGTGGCCGACATCCTGCTGGGCAAGGCCGTACCGGAGGGCAAGCTCACCGCCACCTGGGCCAAACGCTACGCCGACTACCCCTGCGCCGATACCTTCGGGGCCTGCAACGGCGACCTGGAAAAGGAAGACTACGCCGAGGGCCTCTATGTGGGCTACCGCTGGTTTGACAGCTTTGGCATCGAGCCCCTCTTCGGCTTCGGCCACGGGCTTTCCTACACCACCTTTTCCACCGCCTTCACCGCCCTGCGCCCCGGCGATCACGGGGTGGAGGTGGACCTGACGGTGACCAACACCGGTGACCGGTTCACCGGCCGGGAGGTGGCCCAGCTCTATGCCGCCTGTCCCCAGACCGGCACCGCCCGGGAATACCGGCGGCTGGCCGGCTTTTCCAAGACCCGGCCCCTGGCCCCCGGGGAGAGCCAGACCGTGACGGTGGCCGTACCCGCGAAACAGCTGGCGGAGTTCCTGCCCGGGCGCGGCGCCTGGGTGATCCCCGCCGGGGTCTACACCCTCTTTGCGGGGGGCAGCCTGGCAGAGGCCGCTCCCTGCGCCCACCTGACCGTGGACGCCGAGGTGGTGCTGGAGACCACCCATCCCATCTGCCCGCTGCACCATCCCTTCGGGGAAGTGGGCTCTGCCGCCCCGGCCATGGAAAAAGCCGCAAAAGCGGCAGCTCTGGACTTGCCCGCTTTCGCCTTTGCGCCGTTGTCTGACGAGGTGCCGGTACCGGCTCCCGTGCCGATGGCCGACGGCCCGGTGGATGAGCTGGTACCCATGCTGTACGGCAACATTACCCAGGGCGCCAGCACGCTGGGGTCTGCGGGCATCCGGGTGCCCGGTTCCGCCGGGGAAACCTCTGAAGCGCTGGAAGCCAGCCGTGGGGTGCCTTCTCTCATCATGGCGGACGGCCCTGCCGGGCTGCGGCTGCGCCAAAGCTACCAGGTAGACCCCGCCGACGGTTCGGTCATTCCCACCGGGGTGCTGGGGTCGCTGGAAAACGGATTCCTGGATGAACCCCGGCATCTGGATACCGCCGACACCTACTACCAGTTCTGCACAGCCTTCCCGGTGGGTACCGCCCTGGCCCAGAGCTGGGACACCGGCCTGATAGAAGAATTCGGCCGGGCCATCGCCGCTGAAATGGCGGAATTCCACATCGACCTGTGGCTGGCGCCGGGCATGAACATCCAGCGCAACCCCCTCTGCGGCCGCAACTTTGAGTACTATGCCGAGGACCCGCTGCTTTCCGGAACGCTGGCCGCCGCCGTCACCCGGGGCGTCCAGGCGGACGGCACCCGGGGGTCACCATCAAGCATTTTGCCTGCAACAACCAGGAAGACCACCGCATGGGGGTGGATGCCCGGGTATCCGAGCAGGCCCTGCGGGAGATCTACCTGCGCGGCTTTGAGATCGCCGTCAAGACGGCTGCCCCCGCGGCCCTGATGACCAGCTACAACAGGATCAACGGGGTGCAGGCCGCCAACAACCGGGACCTCTGCACCGTGGTGGCCCGGGGCGAGTGGGGCTTTGACGGCCTCATCATGTCGGACTGGAACACCACCGTCCCCGCCGACGGCAGCGAGCCCTGGCGCTGTGCCGCCGCCGGCAATGACGTCATCATGCCGGGCAATCCCCACGATGACGCCGACATCCGGGCCGCCCTGGCGGACGGCCGTCTGACCGAAACCGATGTACGCGCCTGCGCGGGCCGCCTGATGGCCCTGGCCCGCCGCCTGACCAACGGCCGGTAACTTCTGCTTTCCCAGGAAAAGGTGCGGCCCCGGCGATCTTGGGGAGAAGACCGCCGGCCCCCTGCACCCCTTTCCCTGGAACGACCGCAGGCTCTTCACCGAACGGTGAAGAGCCTGCGGTTACTTTTGTGCCGGGGATGAACGGTCCCTGCGCGGTCCGGTTGCCTTTGGATTGCATGACAAAACACGGTTCCGTCAGTCAGGCGGGCCGGGAAACAGGCGACCCGTTATTCTGCCCCGCCTGGCAACTTCCGTCCGGTAGAAATCCATTTTGCAAAGGCTTTCCATTGTATTGCAGGCAGGAAACTGTTGCCGGAATTCTAAAAAAGAACCGTACGGGGCAGTAGCTGCGCATCAAAAACACATTTCAAAAATGCGGATGTCTTTTTGCTTTTTTGCGTAAAAACGTATAAATCAAACTGTTACATAGCTCAGCTGTTCTCGGATCAGTCGTCCATAGTCCAGTTGGGCGTAGTAGTCTGGTCGGAGAACTGTGACGTACAGGCAAATAGCATGAACCAGCGCCGGAAATTGTGTAGTGTGCACAACTTCCGGTGCTGGTTGTGGTGGTTATAAAAGAATGTTGGAGCGTAAAAAACGATATACGGAACCGGCTGGGAAGAAGGAGTGGTCAGATGGTGGTCAGAAAGGGTCCTACCGCCGGAGAAGCCGCTCATGTTTCCGGCAGATAAAACCCGAAAACGCCATTGGAAAATTCTCCGGCCGCGAAGCGGTGCACCTGTCCCTCGATGATTACCTCAT
>CAJMLV010000077.1 GCA_905214345.1 uncultured bacterium | reverse complement strand
ACTATTGGTGGCCATGCGGGGGAAGGTTTGAACCCGCTGGATATTGTAAAATTCAATACACTTCTGGCAGGTGGTCACGCGGTGACGCGGGGGTTCTTCCTGGCCCAGGAACCACTTCTTCATGGGGGCCATACCGCTGTTGATCAGCAGCAGGCTGGGGTCGTCTTTCGGTACCAGCGGGAAGCTGCCCAGGCGCAGGTGGCCCTTGGTTTCGAAATAATGCAGGTACTTTTCGCGCAGTTCATTCAATCCGGTCCATTGCATCGTTCTCATTCTCCCATTTTGCTATTGATGTGTACGGCTGTACGGGCTGTGCCGCAAAAACAAAACAGCCTCCGTCCCGCCAAGGGACGAAGGCTGACTCAGCTTCCGTGGTACCACCCAAGTTGCAGGGAACTTCCCTGCCGCTTTGCTTTGCGTTAACGCCGCAAATACGCCCGGTTTTACCGGGGGCTCCGGGGTGGCGCTGCCACAGGCACGGCAGAAACCTTTCAGCTGCTGGTTTCCTCTCTTCTGGCCGGACGCTGTGACATTGGCCCTTTCTCAGCCGTTGTTATATCCTTTTTTAGTATACGACGCACAGGGCCGGTTGTCAACCGTCATTCGCGCTTTTTTCCGCCGATTCCGGGGTGGAGGGACCTTCCAGCACCGTGATGGCATCCACCACCCGGGCAAACAGGGCAGCACTGGAGGTTTCGGGCTCCAGAACGGTATCCTGCAGAACGGTGATGGTATACCGGGGTTCCTCCGCGGGCCAGAAACCGGAGAACCAGTAATTGAGCAGTTCTTCTCCTTCCTCATTGAACTGTCCGGTCTGGGCGGTGCCGGTCTTGCCGCCCGCCTGTCCGGTTTTGGGTGCAGCCTGGCGGCCGATGCCATCCTCCACCACGCTGGTGAGCATACTGCGCAAAACGGCGGCTGTGCTTTCATCGCATACCCGCACATCTTCGGCGGTTTCTACCGCCTGGGTCAGTTCCATGGTATCGGCATCCACCACCCCCTGCACAAAGCGCGGGGCCGTCCACACGCCGCCGTTGGCCACAGCGTTCATCATGGCGGTGATCTGCAAGGGGGTCACGGTCAGTGCTCCCTGCCCGAAAGAAAACATGGCAAGCTGGCCGCCTTCGGTATCCGCCACCGACTGGGCTGACGGCAGGTTGCCCGCGGCACTTTTCAGGCCCGGTGCCACCGCCGAAGCCTGCCCGAAACCAAACTTTTGGGCCGCCTGCAAAATGCGCTGACCGCCCAGCAGCTGTCCCAGCTCAATAAAATAACAGTTGCAGCTTTGTTCCAGCGCACCGCGCAGATTGACCAGACCGTGAGCACGCCCTTCGGCACAGCGGAACACCTGATCCCCCACTTCCACGCTGCCGGTACAGTCGTGGGTGAACCAGCTGTATCCCGCTTCATAAGCCGCCTGCGCCAGCACCACCTTGAACACCGACCCGGCGCTGAACGCCGAAAGCGGCCGGTTGATGAGAGAGGTATCGTCCGCCTCGATGCTCTTCACCAGGTCATCGGGATCAAATTCCGGCATGCTCACACTGGCCAGAATGTCCCCCGTAGCGGTGTCCATCACCAGGATGCAGCCGCGTTCCATATCCATTGCCGCAATACCTTCACAGGCTCTTTGGAGGTTGGCATCCAGCGTCAGCTGCACGCCCTGGCGGCTGCCGGATACAGTCTGCAGTTCCGGGCCGGTGCCGGTCATCAGCGAACCCTGAGCGGTGGTGGTACAGGTGACGGTGCGCAGGTCACCCGACTGGCTGAGGATGTCCTCATAGGCCCGTTCCAGCCCGGAAACCCCCACACCCTCTCCGTTGAGGTAGCCGATAAGGTGCCGGGCGATGGGATTGGGCAGATACCGCTCACTGCCGGTATAGGTATAGACTCCGTTGGCCGTGAGGTCGGCGGAAACCTCCACCAGAAAGGGCGACATGCTGTTGCGTTTTTCATACAACTCGGCCTGTTCCTCAAAGCTCACATAAGGAAAAAGAGTGGCATAGCTGGAATCCCCGGGAATGCACAAAGCATACCACCGGGGTTCGGTGCCGGTAAGAGGCTGGCCGTTGCGGTCGTAGAAGTCCCCCCTGCTGCGGGGCAGTTCGGTTTCGGACAGACTCTGCCCGCCCGCACTGGCAGCGTAGGCGGTGTCGGTGCCTACCCAGTAGACCCGGCACAGAATGGCCGCACAGAGTACCGCCAGCACACTGCACATGGAATACAACCGGCGCAGACTCATCCGGGCATCCCCCTTTCGCATATTCTTTCCTGAAAGAGTATGCCCCCAAACAGCAGCAGGCTATACCCGGGACCGGCTTTTTGGGCAAAGAAAAATCCCGCCGGGACATATTCCGGCGGGCGGGGTCAGGTTTCGGTTTTGGGTGGTGCTTTTTTCCGGCGATGCCTGCGCAGCAAAAGGACGACCAGCCCCGCCAGCAGGATACCTGGCAAAAAGCCCAGGGCATCCACCCCCACGTCGGTAGCCAGCATGGCACGGCCGGGCACAAAGTACTGGTGCAGTTCATCTGAGGCGGCAAAGGCAACACAAACCAGCGCTGCCCGGATGCCGCACCGGGGTATGGTTTTGCCCCAGCGCCAGCACAGTGCTGTGACCATGGTGCTGGCCCCCAGAACGGCATAGATATACACATGGGCCCACTTGCGCACGTTGGCCTTCACATTGCCGCTGAACCATTCCGGGATGAATACATCTGCCGTACCGCTTTGCTGTACTTTGTCCAGAACCTGCTCACTCAAAGCGCCGGAACGCTCCCCCGGCTGAGAGGAGAGCAAAAAAATCAGTGCCATGATCCCCAGCGTGACGGCCAAAGAAATCCATTTTTTCATTCTGCTGCTTTGATGCTCCTTTGTTTTCTGTCTTTCAGCATAACAGGTTTGGCCGTTCGCTGCAAGAACAAACCAAAAGCCCTGCCGGGGGCTTGCGGGACCCGGCAGGGCTTTATTGCTTATTCAGTTAATGAGGGCATCAGGCCGGCATTAGTACATGCCGCCCATGTCGCCGCCGGCGGGAGCAGCCGGAGCCGGCGGTTCCGGCATATCGGCAACCAGGCTCTCGGTGGTCAGGACCATGGAAGCCACGCTGGCCGCGTTTTCCAGAGCGGAACGGGTCACCTTGGTGGGGTCCACGATACCGGCTTCGATCATGTCGTCAACATACTCTTCCTTCTGGGCGTCGTAGCCGTAGTTGGGCTTGCCGGCCTGCAGGATGTTGTTGATGATGACGCTGCCTTCCAGACCGGCGTTGGCCGCGATCTGGCGAACGGGAGCTTCCAGAGCCTTGCGGACGATCTTGGCGCCGGTGCGCTCATCGCCTTCCAGCTCGGTGATCAGCTTGTCGACAGCGGGGATGGCGTTCAGGGTGGCAGTGCCGCCGCCGGCAACAATGCCTTCCTCAACAGCCGCCTTGGTGGCATTCAGGGCATCCTCGATGCGCAGCTTCTTGTCCTTCATTTCCACTTCGGTGGAAGCGCCGACCTTGATGACAGCCACGCCGCCGGCCAGCTTGGCCAGGCGTTCCTGCAGCTTCTCGCGGTCAAAGTCGGAGGTAGCGGTGGTGATCTGGCTGCGGATCTGGGCCACACGGTCCGCGATCTGCTGCTTGTCGCCGTTGCCGCCCACGATGGTGGTGACTTCCTTGGTCACCTTGACCTGACGGGCAGAGCCCAGCATGGCCAGGGTGGCGTCCTTCAGCTCATAGCCCAGGTCGCTGCTGATGACGGTGCCGCCGGTGAGGATGGCAATGTCGGTCAGCATCTCCTTGCGGCGATCGCCGAAGCCGGGAGCCTTGACGGCAACCACGTTCAGGCCGCCGCGCAGACGGTTGATGATCAGGTTGGACAGAGCGTCGCCGTCCACATCCTCGGCGATGATCAGCAGCTTGCGGCCGGACTGGATGACCTGCTCCAGCAGGGGGACCAGATCCTGGAACACGCTGATCTTCTTGTCGGTGATCAGGACGTTGGCGTCGTCAAAGACAGCTTCCATCTTCTCGGTATCGGTAACCATATACG
>CAJMLV010000076.1 GCA_905214345.1 uncultured bacterium | reverse complement strand
TGTAGTTCATGCCATTGGAGATGCGGTTGCGGCTCCAGCAGGTGGCGCGGTAGAACAGCGGCGCGCCCTCGGTGCCGCGGAGGTTGGCGGCCAGGGACGGCCCGTTGGCGGTGGCGGCGTCCTCGATGAGACGCTCGGGCCCGAAGGCCAGGTCGTAACCGTCGAAGGCCTGCAGGTCATACCCCGCCGCCGCAAAGGAGGAAGTCATATCCATGCCACCGGTGAGACTGGTGTTGGCGGTGCCCTGCACGCTGCCGCCGGCATCCAGCAGGATGGCCTCGGTATCGGAGGCCAGGGCGGCCACATCCGCCAGGGTAACGGTGCCGTTATCGGTAGAGCCACGCAGGTTACCGGTGGCGTAGACGGGCACGGTCACCTCCCCCACCCGCAGGGTGACGTCGGCGGTCTGGCGGCCGTCGGCCAGGGTGGCGGTGATGGTGCAGGTCCCCGCGGCCTTGGCGGTGACCACGCCTTTCTTGTTCACGGTGGCCACGTTCTCGTCGCTGGAAGTCCAGAAGATGCGCTGTCCCCCATCGGATTCCGCCACGGCGTCGGTGGTCAGGGTAACTTTATCCTTGGGGGCAGCCATCCACAGTTCGTTGGTGTAGGTGTCGTTGGTGAAGCTGGGCGCCGCGCCGGCGACTTTGGCGTCGGTGATGCCGGTGATGAGCAGTTCTTCCATCACAAAGTCGATGTCCACCGTCTCGCTCTGCACGCCGTAGGCTTCGCCGGGCTCGGTATAGCTGGCCTGCCACATGGTGTAGGGGCCGGTATAGCCCAGCTCGGAGCTGAAACGGGCGATCCAGAAATTGTCCCGCCATTCATCAAATCCGGCGTCCATCAGGCGGCCGCGGGTCCAGTTCAGAGAGGCATAGACCCCCTGCTCCCCTTCGTAGCCCCAGCTTTCCAGCTGGTCGAAGAAGGCGGCGGTGAGTTTGGCCATCTCCTCCGGGAAAAGGCCGGTGATGGCCTTGTCCTCCAGGTCGTAGTAGAGGGGGTAATCCAGCTTGTAGGGCTTGGAGGTATAGTCGGGCAGGCCCTCGTGGTCGGGGGCTTTCAGGCCCAGCAGACGGGCCACATGGTCGGCTTCGCTGCGGGCCTGTTCCTCGGTGGTGGCATAGGAATACAGATACACACCGAAGGGGATGCCCAGCCGGGTACATTCGTCGGCGTTGCGCTCCCAGTACTCGTCATCCTGGGAATACTCCCCTTCCCCGTTCCACTCGCTGCCGAAACCGCAGCGCAGAATGGCAAAGTCGATGCCGGCGGCCTGGGCCTTTTCCCAGTCCACCTCGCCCTGGTATTTGGACACGTCGATGCCCTTTTTCACGGCGGGCAGAATGACCTCCCCCGCATCGTTGAAGTAATAGCCGTTTTCATTTTTCGTCCAGGCACCGGCACTGCTCCCCACATCGGGCGCGGCGGGTTCCTTGGGTCCGGTGTCCCGCCCGGCCAGCACCACGATGATGATGGTCAGGATGACAGCCAGCACGCAGATGCCGCACAACAGCATGGCGCGGCGGCGCTGGTCCCCGGGACCGGGGCGGCGGGGCGGCCGGGAAGCGGCCGGACGCCGGGGGTCGGCCCCCTGGGCGGGGGCCGGGCGGCGGTGTACGGTCTTGCGGTCCTTTTCCATAGTATTCCTCTTTTTGTCTATTCCGGTTTCGGGCGGCGGGGACCGCCCGCGTACATTTTATATATAAAATAATAGTAACATCTTGGCTGTGAAATTACAACGCCCCGCCGCCGCCGGAATGTGTAAAATCCTGACAGCAGGCGGGGTGATACGTTATTGGTATTGTTCCAGAATGGCGCGCACTTCCTCCGGGGTCAGACCCAGGCGGACGGGGGCGGGTTCATCCTCGTTGGGGGTGGCGCACAGGTCCAGCCACCAGGTCTGCACATCCAGCCAGCGGCCGAACTTGTACCCGGACCGGGGCTGCACCCCCGCCTTGTGAAAGCCCAGCGCCTTGTGGAAGGCTTCGCTTTCGGGGTTGGGGTGGGTGACCAGGGCGGCGGCAGCCCGGTAGCCCTGGGCCTTGAGCATGGCCAGCAGGGGACGGTAGAGTTTGCCGCCCACACCCTGGCCCATGCAGTGGGGATCGCAGTAGATGGTGGTTTCCACACACCAGCCGTAGGCGGCCCGGGGGTGCAGAGGATGGGCGCAGGCATAGCCGCACAGACGGCCTTTGGCGTCCTCCGCCACCAGGAAGGGGGCACGGGCCAGCACGCCCCGGATGTTTTGCTGCATCTCTTCCAGGGTGGAAGGGTCGTACTGGAAGGTGGCGGTGGAGTGGGTGACGTACCAGTTGTACAGCTCCACCACCGCGGCGGCATCGGATTCATCGGCCAGACGGACGGTGATCTTGTGGTCGGCAGCCCAGGCATCGGCCAGGGCTTCCTTTTCGCCGCGGGAGAGCTTTTTCAGCGCCGCTTCCCGGCGCAGGGCGGCACTTTTGTCGGCGCAGCGCTCGGCGTAGGCAAGTTTGGCCCCGCCTTTCATGCGGGTGTAGCGGGCGCCGGTTCCCCCGGCGTGGCTGCGCAGGCGGCGGGCCAGGTCGTTGGTCCAGCCGGAGTACAGGCTGCCGTCGCCGCAGCGGACCATGTAGGCCCAGGCGGCGGGGGCATCGGCAGCGCGGCGGTCGGCGGTGCTGGGGGCTTCGCCCCGGGGCGGGTCGGTGTGCAGATAAGGGTTCATTCGCTCACCGACCTTCCGGCGGCACGCAGGGCGCGGCGGCAGGCTTCCACGGCCTGGTCCTTGTCATCAGCGGTGACCAGGAACCGGCTGGGATGGCAGAACCGCAGGCCCAGACCGCTTTTCTGACGCAGGACCTCTTCCGGCTGGCCCGCCCAGGCGGGAGGGAAGGGGACCTTGCTGCGGCGGGTCTTGTAGTCGGTGACGCACTGGGCGCTGTACCCGCCCCGCTGGCTGGGATACACCACAAAGAGGGCGTCGGTCTTGTACAGGCCGTTTTTCCAGGGCATGTAGGCGGGCAGCACCACGATGCCGTCCTTGGCGGCCTTCCAGGCCCGCTGAACGGTCTCGTCGGCACGGTTGACGGCGTTGGCGGCGGCGATCTCGTTTTTCAGCACCTGAGAAGCCACGGCCACCGCCCGCCAGAAGCACTCGTCGGGGTCGTCCTTGGAGTCCCACACCGGGTTGAAGGAACCGATGGCATCGGCCAGGGAATTGGGTTCGCCGGTGTTGTCGTTGAGGTCCAGGGGCTGGACGAAATTTTCGTCCAGCAGGCGGGCCTGGTGTTCGCCCACCAGACCGGGACCCAGCAGCCGCCACAGCAGGCCGAAAGCGGCGTAGGGGATGCCGTTGGGGCGGCTTTCCCGGGGTTCGCTGTGGTGGTCGAACATGCCGCCGCCGATGTCGAAGACGATGCCGTTGAAGTTGTCCGGCACGGTGAAGCCCCGGGTGATCTGGATGTCGGGGCGGACGATCTGGAGAAGGGCAGTGGAGAACACGTCGTCGGCATGGAATTTGCCGCCGTGGGTAAAGCCTTTGGCAGGGATTTTCATGGATGTTCCTCCTGTATGGATACGGCCGGGAAGGCCGGGTGGATGGTTGCGGGTGATTGGGATTTATTATAGCACATTTGAAGGGTGGGGGAAAGGACTTAACTTGGTAACGGCAGATTCCCGTTCAGTTCTTGTTTTTGGGCTCCGGCTTCTTGGCAGACGGCAGTCTGCCGGGGAGTTGTCGCTTTTTGCCGCCGTGAAATTTAGGTGGCGCCCTCTAGATTGCCGCTGAACGCGGCCGCCAATTTCGGAAACAACGCTGCGCGTTGCTTGCCCCTGCGGGGCAAACCGCCACCGTTTCGAGGCGGTGGACGCCGACCAGGGCTGCGGCTTTTTGTATCGTGCCAAGGGCAAGATACAAAAAACAACACGAAGTGTTGATTCCTTAATCGGTCGGCCGCGAACAGCGGCCAATGGTTGGGTGAGAGACTTTGCCCCGTTGGGAATGCGGCCACCTTACGACGGCCTATTCACCGGGCTGGGGCCCGGTGAACAAGGAAAATGATTTTAATGCCATTTCCCGGCAGCGATTACTTGGCGGAAACAGCAATCAACTTTCCCTCAAGGATTTCAAATCCATTCCTTGCTCAGGCCCCCCAGGGCCTGAGTAGGCCGTC
>CAJMLV010000075.1 GCA_905214345.1 uncultured bacterium | reverse complement strand
TTTTTCCGTCGCTTTTTGGCGGCAAAAAGCGACAACTCTCCGGCAGACTGCCGTCAGCCGAGAATCGACCAACAAGAAAAACGCTGCCTGCCAAGGCAAAGTTGACAACCCCTCCCGCCCGGTCGTACAATAAAACCGAATCACAACCAAAAATGCCGGTTTACCGGCTGATACAAAGGAGTGCTGCACCATGCCTCATATGGAAAAAACGCTCAGCAGTCAGGAAATCTTCAACGGCCGGGTCATCCGTGTCACCCTGGACGAGGTGGAACTGGAAAACGGCAACACCAGCAAGCGCGAAGTGGTGCATCACCACGGCGGCGCCTGCGTGCTGGCCCTGACCGACGCCGACGAGGTGTACATGGTCCGCCAGTACCGCTATGCCCTGGCCGAGGAAGTGTGGGAACTGCCCGCCGGCAAGCTGGAAAAGGACGAGGACCCCTTCGAGGCCGCCAAGCGGGAACTGGCCGAGGAATGCGGCGTCACCGCGGGCAAGTATGTGGACCTGGGTGTGCTTTACCCCACCGTGGGCTACGACAGCGAAAAAATCTATATCTGGGCGGCCCGTGACCTGCAGACCACCGGCCAGCACCTGGACCCGGACGAGTTCCTGGACGTGGTGAAGATGCCCTTTGCCCAGGCTCTGGAAATGGTGATGTCCGGGGAGATCAAGGACTCCAAGACCATCGCGGGCCTGCTGAAATACAAGGTCCTGCGTGACCGGGGGCAGGTCTGATGCCCACCGTTCGCCTGGCCCTGTGCGATCTGGCCAACGACTGGGACAAGCGCAACAACTATTTCACCCGGGCCATCGTGGCCAAGGGGTATGCCATCCAGTTCTGCGACTCTCCCGCCGACAAGCCGGATTTTGTCATCTGCGGCACCTTCGGCCACGAGGCTTTGGAGTATGACTGCTGCCGCATCCAGTATTCCGGGGAGGACAGCTGGCCGGACCTGAACCTCTACGACTACGCCCTGGGCTTTCCGGATTTTTCTTACGAGGAAAGGTATCTGCGCCTGCCCCTCTACGCCATGCGGGACACCTGGGCCCCCGCCCTGCACAAGCATGAACACCCCGACGGGTATTATCTCGACCGTCCGGGGTTCTGCTGCTGTGTGGTCAGCAACGATTTTTCCGCCGAACGCAACTCCTTCATGGAGACCCTGATGCAAAAGGGCCTGCTGGACAGCGGCGGCGGCTACCGCAACAATGTGGGCGGCCCGGTGGCGGACAAAACGGCTTTCCAGCAAAACTACCGCTTTGCCCTGGCCTATGAGAACAGCGCCGACCCCGGCTACTGCACCGAGAAGATCGCCGACGCCTTTGCCTCGGGGGCGGTGCCGGTGTACTGGGGCGACCCCAAAGTAAAAGGCGAGTTCAACCCGGACTCCTTCCTCTGCGCCGCCGACTACCCCGATGAGGAATCCCTCATCGCCGCCATGCAGGCCCTGGCTGCCGACAAGGAAGCTTATCTCAAGGTCTGCCGCGCCCCCATCCTGGCCCCCGACGGGTCCAGCCGGGCCCAGAAATACCGGGACGATTCCCTGTGCGGGGATTTCCTGGATTCCATCTTCCGCCGCGGTCCCCATCTGCGCCGCAACCGCAGCTGCTGGGGCGGCATCTACGAAAATGACCTGAAATACCATCTGCGCCTGGCCGAAGAAGCCGCCTGCCCCAAGACCCTGTGGCAGCGGCTGCTGGGGCACTGAAAAAAGGAGTTTCCCTGATGAAAAAACTGCGCTCCCTGCCCCGGTGGCTGGTCTGGGTGCTGGTGCTGGAACTGCTGTTCATGGCGGTGCTGACCGTCCGCCTGACCAAGCCGGTGCAGAACCTGACCGTTCATGCCGCCGATATGGAAAGCACCACCCCCGAACCCCTGGCGAACCTGCAATATCCCGACGGCAGCGTCAGCCTCATCGACACCGACCCCAGCTCGCTGGAAGGAATGGCTTCCGGTGACCCGGCGTCGGTGCCCATGCTGTACGCCTCTCTCCCGGCGCTGAACGCCGGGCGGTACGAGGTCACGGTACACTATGCCGCCGACAGTACCCCCGAAAGCACGGCCGCCGGTCAGGTGGTGTTCCAGACCGGGCAGGCGGTGGACGTGTCCGCCGCCATGACCCTGGAAGGCACGGTGAATACCTTCACCGGCCATTTCTGGCTGCTGAATGCCGTTCCCGCCCAGGATGCGGGCGTGCTGGTCTATGCCTGCAACACCGATTTCCGGTTTATCTCGCTGGAAGTGCGGGAACTGTGGTCCTGGCGTCTGGTACAGTGGATCAGTGCCGCCGTGGTCTTTGCGGCGCTGGACCTGGTCCTGCTCTGGCTGCGCCGGGCGGACAAACACCGCCGCATGGTCTTTGCGGCGCTGGCGGCCACCGTGTTCTTTGTCAGCCTGCCCTGCCTGGGCGGTTTTGCCCCCTATGGCTCCGACCTGCATTATCACATGTCCCGTGTGGCGGGCATTGCCGAAGGTCTGCGCACCGGGCAGTTCCCGGTGTTCCTCTACCCTGATTTCCTCAACGGCTACGGCTACGCCAGCCCCATCTTCTACGGCGAAGCCCTGCTGTACATCCCGGCGCTGCTGGTTTTGGCGGGGTATCCCCTCTTTACGGCTTATAATATCTTCAATGTGCTGGTCAACGCCCTGACGGTGGGTGTGTGTTATCTCTGCCTGCACAAGATATTCCGCCGCCGTCTGCCCGCCTTTGTGGGGTCTTTCCTCTACGCCTGCTGCAACTACCGCCTGTTCAACCTGTACTGGCGGCAGGCCGCCGGTGAGATCACCGCCCAGCTCTTCCTGCCGGTGGTGCTCTACGGTTTCTGGGCCCTGTATGCCGACGACGCCGACGAAAAACAGCGCAAAGGCGCCTGGCTGCCTCTGCTCATCGGTTTCACCGGTCTGGTGCAGAGTCACCTGCTCACCACCGAGATCACCGCCCTGGCGGCAGTGGTGCTGGTTCTGGCCTGCTGGCGCCGGGCTTTCCGCCCCGACCGTCTGCTGATCCTGCTCAAAGGGGCGGGGCTCAGCGTGCTGCTCAATCTGGGCTTCCTGGTTCCCTTCCTCTCCTATATGGGCGGGGATTACCGCATCACCGACACGGCCAGCGTGAACTCCCCCAGCGCCACGGCGGTGAACTGGTCCATGCTGCTGGACTTCTGGACCCCCACCAATATGGATACCCTGCGCCTGGGCGCGGGACTGGTGCTGGGCGTGGTGCTGTATATCCTGCTGCGCCTGAACGGCGCAGACCGCAAGACCGACCAGCTCTGCCTGCCCTGCCTGATCTGCGCGGCGGTGTGCATCTATATGTGCAGCAGCTTTGACTGGGCCAACTTCAGCAACGCCGTGGGCCAGACCCTGGCGCACTATGCCTGCGCGGTGCAGTTCCCCTTCCGGTTCCTGGTGCTGGCTTCTCCCTGCCTGTGCTTTGTGGCGGCGGCGGGTGTGGCCCGGATACAGACCGGCGGCGGATTGTCCTTCGGCGGCCGTAAAGCCGCCCTGGCCTGTGCCGCCTGCCTGCTGGCGGTGGCCCTGGTCCCCGCCTGGCTGGACGTGGGCCAGTATCTGCGGGGCGATTACGGCCGGGACCGTGTGGGCGAAAGCCGGGAACTGGACAGCGGCAAGGTAAGCAGCGCCCTGGAATACCTGCCGGTGAACTTTGACCCCGAAACCTCCGACAGCACCGCCCTGGTGGCGGGCGAAGGGGTGGAAGCCGTGACGGTGGAACGCCGGGGCCTGTCCATCACCATGGATGTGACCAACCACAGCGGAGCCGACGCTATGGTGGAACTGCCCTTGATCGATTATCCGGGGTACCGCATCACCCGCAGCGACGGCGGCACTGCCTCTCTGGCGGGTCTGACCGACGGCAGGTTGGGTCTGGTGGTGGCCGACGGCTATGCCGGGCTGATCACCGTGGCCTTTGTGGCGCCCATGTCCTGGCGCGGGGCGGAACTCATCAGCGCCCTGACCCTGCTGGCTCTGCTGGTATGGGGCTGGCGGCGGTACACCGGCCGCGGACCGCTGAAACTTTCCGCTGTAAGGAGACACTGATGCAAGATACCTACACCCTCACCCCCATCGCCCGCATCCGCACCCAGTTTGCGGACAAGTTCGGGATTCCCCGGCAGAGCGGGCTGGTGGACGACCTGCGGGCGGATATTGTGTTTGAGGAGGAATTCCGCAACGCCGACGCCCTGCGGGGACTGGAGGAATACAGCCATCTCTGGCTGATCTGGCAGTTCTCCACGGTGGTGGAAGCGGGGGCCGACGGCAGAAACTGGCGGCCCACCGTCCGCCCGCCCCGTCTGGGAGGAAACACCCGGATGGGTGTGTTCGCCACCCGCAGCCCTTTCCGGCCCAACGCCCTGGGGCTTTCCTGCGTGCGGCTGGTGGGGGTGGACCTGCATACGCCCCACGGCCCCGTCATCCGGGTAGCAGGGGCGGACCTGCTGGACGGCACGCCCATCTATGACATCAAGCCTTATCTGCCCTATGTGGACGCCCACCCCGATGCGCTGGGGGGCTTCGGCAGCCGGGAAGCGGGCCGTGCTTTGCAGGTGCATGACCCGGGCGGGCTGCTGGCCGTGCTGGATGACCAGACCCGGGCGGGCCTGGTGGGGGTGCTGGAAAATGACCCCCGCCCCGGCTATCAGCACGACCCCGGCCGGGTCTACGGCCTGCGGTTTGCGGGGTATGAGGTGAAGTTCACCGTCAACGGTGATGTGGCTTCTGTTGTTTCGGTAAACAAAGAATAAAAAAGACCACCCTGCGGTGGGGAGTGAAATTTCCCTTACCGCAGGGTGGCTTTTTATTTTTATTGGCAGACGGCGGGCTGCTTAGGGAACGGCTACTTGCCGTTTACTCCTTCCTTTTCGTGCCCGAAAAGGAAGCGAAAAGGGCCCGCCGTTCCGATGC
>CAJMLV010000074.1 GCA_905214345.1 uncultured bacterium | reverse complement strand
GGTACCTTTTCGTCCATCTGGGGAGAGGACGCGGACGTCCGTTTTGATACCGCCGCCGTGCTGAATGCGGAAGAACGCCGGGCTCTGGATTGCGCCGAAGAGACGGTGCTGGAACTGACCCCGGACCAGGGGGCGGAATTCCTGAAACAAGCTGCCGCCCTGCCGGAACAGCAGCCCGCAGGCACGGCCAAGGTACGGGGCGCACTGTGGGCGGCATTCTTCCGCCAGAATCCCCAGCACCTGGCCGGGCTGGTAGAGGGCGTGCGGAGTGCCAGTAGCCAGACCCTCACCGACCTGCGGGCACAGGATCTGTATGACCTGGAAGACACTCTCACCTGGCTTTCCACAGCCGCCGGTTATCATGTGGATTATCAGACGCTGGAACTGGGCCGGGCGGCGGGAGGCTGGCAGTTCACTGCCGACGACCTGGAACTGGTGCAGACCCTTCTGGAAGGGGGCAAGAGGGTGGAGTGATGGATTACACCCCGCCCCATGCCCGGCCCAGGGCCGCCGCCACAGAAGGGATGTCCTCGGTGCGCAGGGCGGCATAGCCGGCCACCACCGTGTCGGGGCGGCAGGTTTCCGGCCGTTCCATATAGTATTCGCTCAGACCCCGCAGCTGGACCCCCTGGACCTGGGCGGCGGCCACCATAGCCTGTTCGCCCCCGGCACCGGGCAGGGTCAGCAGAAAATGCAGCCCCGAATGGGTGCCTCCCAGCACCAGCTGCGGACCCAGCTCGGCGCGCAGAGCGGCGGCGAAGGTCTCCATCCGCCGCTTGTAGGCCAGACGCATGCGGGCGATGTGCCGGGTAAAATGGCCCTGGGCCATGAACCGGCACAGAGTCTGCTGCTCAAACCGGCTGACGGTGTTGGCATACACCGCAAAGTCCCGGCGGTAGCGTTCCAGCAGGTCGGGGGGCAGTACCATGCAGGCAATGCGGATGCCGGGGGCCAGACTTTTGGAGAAGGTGGTCAGGTATACCACCGGCCCGCCATGCCCCGCCATGCCCTGCAGGCTGGGCAGGGGCCGGGTGCTGAACCGGAATTCCGAGTCGTAGTCATCTTCCAGGATATACCTTCCCGGCGCGGCGGCAGCCCAGGCCAGCAGCTGAGCCCGGCGGGGGGCAGGCATGGTCACTCCGGTGGGAAAGTGATGGCTGGGGGTCACATAACACAGGTTGGCCCCGCTTTCTTCCAGCCCGGCCACCGGCAGGCCATGGCGGTCAATGTCCACCAGGCGGCAGGGGATGCCGCTGTTTTCCAGGATGGTGCGGGTGCGGGAATAGCCGGGATTTTCCACCGCTGCCACCGACCCGGCAAAAAGATGGGCCACACATCCCAGCAGATACTCGATGCCCGCGCCTACAATGACCTGTTCCGGGGTACACACCACCCCGCGGTAGGCTGCCAGATACCGGGCAATCTCCGCCCGCAGGTCCTCGTCCCCCTGCATGGGACCGCGCTGCAGCAGTTCCGGCGCCTGGTACAGCAGTTCCTTCTGGATGCGCCCCCAGCTGCGGGCGGGGAACAGCTGGGTGTCGATGCTGCCGGTGGAAAGGTCATACCGGGGGGCAGTCGCCTGGGCCGGGACAGTGTCCGGCATCCGGGGCGCCGGGGCAGCGGGGGCAGGGCAGAGCATACCCCCGGTATCCTGTACATAAAAGCCGCTGCGGGGCCTTGCCTCGGCCAGACCTTCGGCGGCCAGCATCTGATAGGCTGCATCCACCGTATTCACACTCACCCCCAGCTGGTTGGCCATGGTCCGCCGCCCCGGCAAGGGGCTGCCCGGGGCCAGTTCGCCGCTGCGGATCTG
Source organism: uncultured bacterium (assembly GCA_905214345.1). Classification (GTDB taxonomy): domain Bacteria; phylum Bacillota; class Clostridia; order Oscillospirales; family Ruminococcaceae; genus Gemmiger. The sequence goes on along the minus strand of CAJMLV010000074.1, from coordinate 3,512 downwards.
GGCGGCCAGCTGGACGTACAGCTGTTCGTACAGAGGTGTGCTGTTCTGAGCAGACAGGGTGATCACAGGCTTCCCTCCTTTGGCTTACAAAAACTGGCCCCATGAAAAAATCAAATTCTGGATATTCACACAAGGCCAGAAACGATTATAATGAGAGCATACCCCGGCGCGGTGCAATTGTCAAGCCGCCGGGAGTTTCATGTCTTCCCGGTGCAGGCGCCGTGCGGGGAGGGCAAAGAGGGGAGAGTTTTATATGCAGCCTGCCATGATCTGGCTTTTGTTTTTCTGTGTGGTGGCCTTCACCCTGGTGTTCGCCGCCTTGTCCCGCACCCGATTCACGGTGCAGAAGATCGCTGTCATCGGTGTGATGGCCGCCCTCAGCTTTGTGGCTTACGAGTTCTTCCGCATCCCCAACGTGCTGGGGACCGGGTCGTCCTTCCATCTGGGCAACACCTTCACCGCCCTGACCGCCATGCTGCTGGACGGCGTTTCCGGCGGTCTGGCCGGCGCCATCGGCCTGTCCCTGGCGGACATCGTGGCCGGCGACCCGGGTTATGCGGTGACCACCTTCCTGCTCAAGTTCATCATCGGCCTGGTGTGCGGTGCGGCCAGCCACCGCCTGTTCCACCTGGCCGACCGTCATCCCGACCGCAAGAAGGGCCCGGACCTGAAGTACCTGTCCATGGTCACCGGCAGTGCCTTCAGCGGCCTGCTGGTCAACGTCTTTACCGACCCCTTCATCGGGTATTTCCGCAACCGCTACATCTTCGGACAGGATGTGGAACTGGCCTCGGTGGTGGCCAAGGTGGCCAGCGGCGTGACCCTGGTGAACTCCCTGTTGTCCACCGTCTGCGCTGTGGCGCTCTACCTGGCCCTGCGCCCGGCTTTGGAAAAAGCCCGTCTGCTGCCCGGTACCCGCCGCATGCACGCCTGAACAAGATAAAAGCAAACGCCGGACCCTGTAAAAAGGGTCCGGCGCTTTTTGTATGCTTCAGGTTCCCGTCTTGGCGGTGATGCGGTCGGTGATCGCATCCAGTGCTGCCAGCACTTCGTCGGCGCCGAATTTCTGCTGGTTTTCCATATAGGCGTAATAGGCCCCCTGCACCTGGTAGGTCAGCAGGATGTTGAACCGGGCATCCTCCCGGGTTTCGGGCATCAGAGAAAAGATATGTTCCTTGATGCCCCGCTCGATGCGGATGGGCAGAACCGCTGCCTGGGTGCCGGAAAACAGGATGTTGGTCAGGTTTTCGTGGGCGATAAAGGCGGCGAACAGGTCCCGGGTGAACCGCTTGCGGTCGGTGAGGAAACTGTCCGGCTGTTCCAGGCTGTCCAGCAAAGAGCGGATGACCTCGTTCTGCATCTGTTCCGAAAGATCGTACACATCGTGATAATGCAGGTAGAAGGTGGCTTTGCTGATCTGGGCCAGCTCGGCCAGTTCCTTCACCGTGATGCGCTCCAGCGGTTTGTGGGCCCGCAGCTGCAAAAAGGCGTTGCGGATGCTCTGCCGTGTTTTTTTCTCTCTCAGGTCCATGGCCTGCTCCTCACTTGTCGATTTTGCAAAACCGTCCAGTATTGTACTTTTTCGCAAAACCGCAGATGGTTTTGCACTCAAGACTCTGCTATATTGATTATAGTAAAATATTAGACGATAGTCAATTAGACAGGAGGGGACTTTATGGACTTTTACGGATTTTATACCGGGCAGATGTTCGATGCCTATGAATTCTTGGGGGCGCACCCCGTTCTGGGGGGCACGGTGTTCCGGACCTTTGCCCCCGGTGCGGTGGGCATCGACCTGCTGCTGGACGGGCAGAACCGCCCCATGCAGAAGATCGGGGACGGCAATTTCTACGAGCTGACGGTGCCGGATGCACCCCCCGGTACCCCTTATGAATATCGCATCTACACCCGGGACGGCGGATACACCGACCACTGCGACCCCTACGGATTCGGGATGGAACTGCGCCCGGCCCACCGTTCCGTGGTGCGGGACCTGAACGAGTACACCTTCACCGATTCCCGCTGGATGCGCACCCGCACCGACCGCCGCAATGGTCCCCTGAACATCTACGAGATGCACCTGGGCTCCTGGCGGCGCAAGCCGAACGGCGGGGTGTATACTTACGATGAACTGGCCGAACCCCTGGCGGATTATCTCTGCGAGAGCGGCTACAATTATGTGGAGTTTCTGCCGCTGGCGGAACATCCCTGCGACGAGAGCTGGGGCTACCAGATCACCGGCTTTTTCGCCCCCACCAGCCGGTACGGAACCGCTGCCCAGCTGATGACGCTGGTGGACACCCTGCATCGCCGGGGCATCGGGGTCATTCTGGATTTTGTCCCCGCCCATTTCGCCCTGGACCCCTACGCCCTCATCAAATACGACGGCACCGCCCTGTATGAGTACCCCCACCAGGATGTGGGGGTCAGTGAGTGGGGCAGCTGCAATTTCATGCACTCCCGGGGCGAGGTGCGCAGCTTTTTGCAGTCGGCAGGGCATTTCTGGCTGGAAAAATTCCATTTTGACGGTCTGCGGTACGACGCCATCAGCCGCATCATCTACTGGCAGGGGGATGAGCGCCGGGGTGTGAACGGCAACGGTGTGGAATTTTTGCGCACCATGAACCGGGGCCTGAAACAGCGCCACCCCGGCTGCCTGCTGGCGGCGGAGGATTCCACCAGTTTCGAGGGCGTTACCCGCCCGGCGGAACAGGGGGGACTGGGCTTTGACTACAAGTGGGATCTGGGCTGGATGCACGACACCCTCTCTTTCCTGCAGACCGACCCCGTCTACCGCCCGGACAACTACCACAAACTGACCTTCTCCATGATGTACTATTATAAGGAACGGTATCTGCTGCCCTTCTCCCACGACGAGGTGGTCCACGGCAAAGCCACCGTCTTGCAGAAGATGAACGGCGATTACGAGGGCAAGTTCCCCCAGGGGCGGGCTCTGTACCTGTACATGATGACCCACCCGGGCAAGAAGCTGAATTTTATGGGCAGCGAGATCGGCCAGCTGCGGGAATGGGACCCCGCCCGGGAGCAGGACTGGTGTCTGCGCCGCTACCCCAATCACGACGGGTTCTACCATTATATCCAGGCCCTGAACCGGCTGTATCTGGAGGACCCCGCCCTCTGGCAGGAGGATGAAAGCCCCGACGGGTTCCGGTGGCTGGACTGCCACCGGGAAAGCCAGTGTGCCTATGTGTTTGAGCGCCGGGCCGGGCAGCACCGGGCGGCGGCTGCCTTCAATTTCAGCGACAAACCCCAGACTTTCGCTGTGCCGGTACAGGCAGAAAAGGCCCGGACACTTCTGTACAGTGACTGGCAGCCCTACGGCGGCCAGACTCCGCCCGAAACCCAGCCCTGTACCCTGGGGCAGGGGACACTGGAAGGGACGCTGGCGCCTTTCTCCGCTGTGCTGCTGCGGCTGGAATAACCGGAATCGGAAATTGTTTTTTTAGAGGGGAAATATATAGGAAAAGCGCGCCCCGCGGCGGCCGAATGGC
>CAJMLV010000073.1 GCA_905214345.1 uncultured bacterium | reverse complement strand
GCGGCCACCTCACGACGGCCTATTCACCGGCCTGGGGGCCGGTGAACAAGGAAAATGATTTTAATGCCATTTCCCGGAAGGTACTGCTTTGCGGAAAAATGACTTAACTTTCCCGCAAGGATTTCAAATCCATTCCTTGCTCAGGCCCCCCAGGGCCTGAGTAGGCCGTCGTAAGGTGGCCGCACACCCCGGGTCCAGGGCCGCAGCCCTGGTCGGCGTCCACCGCATCGAAACGGTGGCGGTTTTTCGGTTCCTTTTTGACGCCAAAAAGGAACAACCACCCGGCAGACTGTCGTCTGCCAACAAAAAACGCCCCGGCGTGAGCCGAGGCGCATGGAAAAGCAAAGGATTTACAGCCGGACCCCTGCGGCCAGCAGTTCCACAAACTGCTTGGCCACCCGGGGACTGCGGCCGCCCGCCCGCAGGGCAAAGGCTTCGGCCCGCATCATCAGCTGGTCGGAGGGCAGCTGCACCCCGCACCGCTGGGCCAGATCCATGACGATGTTCTCGTACAGGGTCTTGTCCGGCCGCTGGAAGGTCACCGTCAGCCCGAACCGGGCAGACAGGCTCATCAGCTCCTGCCGGGTGTCGGCGGCGTGGATGTCATCCCCCGCCGTGCGGTCGGACATGGTCTCCTTGACCAGGTGCCGCCGGTTGGAGGTGGCGTACACCGCCACGTTGCGGCTGCGCCCGCCCACGCTGCCTTCCAGGATGGCTTTCAGGGCGGCAAAGTTGTCGTCGTTGGAAGAGAAGCTCAGGTCGTCGATGAAGAGGATGAACTTCAGCGGATTGTCCGCCAGCTCGTCCATCAGCGCCGGCATCTGGTACAGCTGGTGCTTCTTGATCTCCACCAGACGCAGGCCGCGGTCGCGGTACTCGTTGGCCAGGGCCTTCACCGTGCTGGATTTGCCGGTGCCCGCGTCGCCGTACAGCAGTACGTTGGCCGACGGCAGACCGGAAAGCAGGGCTTCGGTGTTCTCGATGATCTTCTCCCGCTCCCGCTCGTAGCCGGGCAGCTCGCTCAGCCGCTGGGGATCGGGGCAGCGCACCGGGGTCAGCACGCCCTCCTCCAGGGTAAAGACGTGATACCGGGCAAAAATGCCGTAGCCGGTGCGGGAAACATCCCGACGGCGGGCGGCATACTCCTTGGCAAAGGCCAGCTCAGGCTCCACCTTCCAGGGCAGGGGCATCTGATGCTGCAGGGCATCCCCGCCTTCCAGCGGCGCCAGCAGGTCCGCCAGGGTCAGCGATCCCGCCGCCTGCAATACGCTCAGGTCCCGGGCCAGGTTGGCTTCCGCCACCTCTCCCGCACCGTCGCGGGTCTGGCTGCGGCGGATGCACAGGTTGTCATCCCCCAGCACGATGTCCAGAAGCACCCGGCTCCACACTTCGCCCCGGGGCAGGAGAGAGGCTTCAAAATCGGCCACGGCGTCTGCCAGCGGGGCGGCATCGCCGGAATAAGCCAGCGCCGCCTTCAGCATGGCGGCAAAGCGGATGACGGTTTCGTCCCGCAGAACGCCCCGCAACACCACCAGGGAACCCAGACGGACCGAAAGGTCCCGAATGGTCATCATACACAAACTCCCCCTTTTTAGTACGTCCAACAGACAAATGAAGGTTGAACCCAGTATAAACGTTCAGCCGCCGGTGCGCAAGAGGCCGTGAAAATTCACAAAAACCTGTTGACACCGGGCAAAAAATGCGGTACAATTCTATATACACTTTATCAAGCTAAACAGCTGAATTGCAAGGATGGGAACCAGTAACGCCCCACACCACCAACAGAGAGCTGCCGGCCGGTGCAAGGCAGCGGGCAGGCAGGGCGCGAAGTCATCCCGGAGCAGGCCCGGCGAATCCAGTAGCCGGACCCGGAGGCACCCGTTACCGTGCGGGGCTTTGGAAGAAGCCCGTTGAGCGGGCATGCACGTCATGCCAAGAAGAGTGGTACCGCAGAGAGCCGAACGGCCTTTGTCTCTTGGAAACAGGGGACAAAGGCTGTTCTTTTTATTTACTGGCCGTGCAGGCCGCATTTTTGGAACGAGGAATCTTGTGGAGAAAGAAAGGAGTTGTCTGCCATGCTGTTGACCGGTGCGCAGATCTTTGTCGAAGTCCTCATCGAACAGGGCGTCGATACCATCTTTGGCTACCCCGGTGGCGCGGTATTGAACCTGTACGACGAATTGTATAAAAATTCCGATCGGATACAGAACGTACTAACGGCTCACGAGCAGGGCGCCTCCCATGCGGCGGACGGCTACGCCCGGGCCACCGGCCGCACCGGCGTGGTGCTGGCCACCAGCGGCCCCGGCGCCACCAACCTGGTCACCGGCATCGCCACCGCCTATATGGACAGCGTGCCCATGGTCGCCTTCACCGGCAACGTGGCCACCAGCCTCATCGGGCGGGACAGCTTCCAGGAAGCCTATATCGAGGGCATCACCCTCCCCATCACCAAGCACAACTACACGGTGCGCAAGGTGGAGGATCTGGCCGATACCATGCGCAGCGCCTTCCGCATCGCCCAGAGCGGGCGCAAAGGCCCCGTGCTGGTGGACATCCCCAAGGATGTCACCGCCAACAAGTGCGAATACACCCCCAAATCCCCCGAACTCATCCGCACCGTCACCCGGGTGGATGACGAGGAGGTCCGGGAAGCCGCCGAACTCATCAACAAGGCCCAGCGCCCCATCGTCTATTTCGGCGGCGGCGTGCGCAGCGCGGCCGGGTGCCAGCCCCTGCGGGACCTGCTGGAAAAGGCCGGCATGCCCGCTACCCACACCCTGATGGCCGCCGGTGTGCTGGGCTACGGCGAACCCCACAACCTGGGCATGCTGGGCATGCACGGCGGCTTCGCGGCCAACAAGGCCATTGCGGAAGCCGACCTGGTCCTGGCTGTGGGCACCCGATTCTCCGACCGTGTGGCCCTCAACCCCGACACCTTCGCCAAGAAGGCTAAGATCATCCAGATCGACATCGACCCCAGCGAGATGGGCAAGAACGTGGATGTGGACCTGTGCATCGCCGGGGACGCCGCCTACGTGCTGCAGGCCATCCTGCCCTACGTGGAAAAGACCGAACACAAGATGTGGATGGAACAGATCCGCGCCTGGCAGAAGGTGGACTACCGCCCCGAGGACAGCGAGACCGAACTGCGCCCCCACCAGCTCATCGACGAGCTTTGCCGCCAGGCCGGGCCGGAAGCGGTGTATGTCACCGACGTGGGCCAGCACCAGATGTGGGCGGCCCAGTACCTGCACCACACCAAGAGCCGCGGCTTCCTCACCAGCGGCGGCCTGGGCACCATGGGCTTCGGTTACGGCGCCGCCATCGGCGCCCAGATGGCCCTGGGCCGGGACCAGCGGGTCATTATGATGACCGGCGACGGTTCCTTCCACATGAACCTCAACGAAGGCTGCACCGCCGTCAGCTACCATCTGCCCATCATCACCATCATCTTCAACAACCAGGTGCTGGGTATGGTCCGGCAGTGGCAGACCAGCTTCTATGAAGGCCGCTATTCCAGCACCGACCCCCACCGCCAGACCGACTTCGTCAAACTGGCCGAAGGGTTCGGCGCCAAGGGATACCGGGCCACCACCCCTGCCGAGTTCCGGGAAGCCCTGGCCGACGCCATGAAGCAGGACGGTCCCAGCTGGATCGACTGCCGCATCGGCAAGGACGAGCGGGTGCTGCCCATGATCCCGGGCGGCGGCGACATCAACGACATCATCATGGAATAAGTAAGGAGGGCTCAGCATGAAAAAAGAAACACTCAGCGGCCCGCCCGCCGATCGCCGCCGGGTCATCAGCCTGCTGGTGGACAACCAAAACGGCGTTCTGGCCCGGGTATCCAGCCTGTTCTGCCGCCGCGGCTTCAACATCGACAGCCTGACCGTTTCCGCCACCAACGACCCCGCCGTCAGCCGCATCACCATTGCCACCCACGGCAAGGACCAGGAGATCGAACAGCTGATTCTGCAGACCGAACGGCTGGAAGTGGCCCGCCAGGTCTTTGAACTCAACGCCGACAACAGCCTGCAGCGGGAACTGCTGCTGCTGAAGGTGGCCTGCTCCACCGCCAACCGGGCGGAGATGCGGGAGATCGCTTCCATTTATAATTCCAAGATCATCGACCTGTCCCCCGACAGTATGGTCTTTGAACTCACCGGCAAGCCGGAAAAGATCAACGCATTCCTCAAAATGTTCGAAGGCTACCAGATCCTGGAACTCTGCCGCACCGGCGTCACCGCCCTGGAACGGGGCGGCATGCACCAGCACATGCAGAAACCGCCCCAGGAAGTGCGGGCCGCTCAGTATCCGCTGCCCGGCACCCACTGCCCCGAACCCTGAACCACGTTTCCCCGGAAAGTATATCCGCCAAAAATAGAAACAAAGAACACAGCAAAGGAGAAATGAACCAATGGCTATCAACAAGTACTACGATTCCGACTGCAACCTCGGCATGCTGGACGGCAAGACCGTCGCCGTCATCGGCTTCGGCAGCCAGGGCCACGCTCATTCCGAAAACCTGGCCGAAAGCGGCGTCAACGTCGTTGTCGGCCTGCGGGAAGGCTCCGGCCACTGGGAAAAGGCCGCCAAGTTCGCCGAGACCCATCCCAACTTCAAGGTCATGCCCGTTGAGGAAGCCGCCAAGGCAGGCGACGTGGTCATGATGCTGGTTCCCGATGAACTGTGCGCCGATATCTACAACAAGCAGGTCGCTCCCTACATGACCGAAGGCAAGGCTCTGGCTTTCGCTCACGGCTTCAACATCCACTTCAAGACCATCGTCCCGCCCAAAAACGTGGACGTCATCATGATCGCCCCCAAGGGCCCCGGCCACACCGTCCGCAGCCAGTATGTGGAAGGCCACGGCGTGCCCAGCCTGATCTGCGTGGAGCAGGACTACACCGGCAAGGCCAAGGAGATCGCCCTGGCTTACGCTTCCGGCATCGGCGCCGGCCGTGCGGGCATCCTGGAGACCACCTTCAAGGAAGAGACCGAGACCGACCTGTTCGGTGAGCAGGCTGTTCTGTGCGGCGGTGTCTGCGAGCTGATCCATGCCGGTTTCGACACCCTGGTGGAAGCCGGTTACGCTCCCGAAATGGCTTACTTCGAGACCTGCCACGAGATGAAGCTCATCGTTGACCTGATCAACGAGGGCGGCTTCGACAAGATGCGCTACTCCATCTCCAACACCGCCGAATACGGCGACTACCGCACCGGCAAGCGCCTGATCACCGAGGAGACCCGCAAGGAGATGAAGAAGGTCCTGACCGAGATCCAGGACGGCACCTTCGCCAGCGAGTTCCTCACCGAAATGAGCCCCAACGGCGGCCGCAAGACCCACTTCCTGGCTCAGCGCCGTATGCAGTCCGAACACCTCATCGAGAAGGTGGGCAAGGAACTGCGCCAGATGATGAGCTGGCTGAAGAAGTAAGCCGCCATATCCCCAAAGAGAGGAAGGTCGTGCCCCAATGCACAGCGATAACG
>CAJMLV010000072.1 GCA_905214345.1 uncultured bacterium | reverse complement strand
TGATGGAGGAATTCCAGAACGTGCTGCTCAGCTACCGCCTGCGGGGCAACCCGCCCGCCCACGATACCTTTGCGGGCAAGGTACGTTATCTGGCCTATCAGGTCAAGATCATCATGTACGCCTTCTATCCCCTGATGCTCAACACCGCCAAGCGCAGCCGCACCACGGTGGAGGCGCTGGAGATCCGGGGCTACCGATACGCCGCCACCAACAAGGAGGTGCGGCGCATCAAGCTGGCGGGGCTGCGCCTGACCTGGGACGACGGCATCTTCGCCGCTTTGTCCCTGCTGTGGGTGGCCGCCACCCTGCTGCTGGGCACCCTGGTATGACAAAAGGAGGGGTAATGATGTATCTGGATTTTCACACCCACGGCAAGCTGGCCAAAAAGCTGCCTTTTTCCGAAGATTACACACACTGGCTGTTCAGCCAGGCCAAAGACGCCGGGCTGGACGCCCTGTGCCTGACCGAGCACTTCAACACCTGGGGATTTGCGGAACTGTACCGTTATATCGCCGCCCATTCGGTGCGGGAGGGCGACACTCTGGTCTTTGACGGCCTGCGCATCTTTCCCGGCATGGAGACCGACATCGCCGAAGTCGGGCACATTCTGTCCATCGGCCCCATGGAAGCTATCCTGGAGCTGAACCGCCGCCTGGAACCCCACAAGGCCAAGGGGCAATTCCTGCCCTTTGCGGAACTGATGGACCTGTTTGACCAGTACCCCGTGCTGGTAGGCGGGGCCCATCCTTTCCGGGAAGGCGGACACATCCCCCAGCTGCCCGCCGACCAACTGGAACGGCTGGATTTTCTGGACATGAACGGCAAGGACCTGGCCGAGGACCGCGCCCGCACCGAGCGCCTGACCACCGGGCTGGGCAAGACGCTGGGCCTGCCGGTGGTCAGCGGCAGCGACACCCACCAGGCGGTGCAGTACGGCTGCGTGCTCACCCGGTTTGACCATACCTTCACCACCCTGGAAGAACTGCGCAGCGCCGTGAACGCCGGAGGCTACGAGATCTGTGTGGCGCCCCAGGCTTCCCGCCAGGTAGCCACCGCCGCCCTGCTCAAGCGGGCACTGAAGGAGATCCACGCTCTGGGCGGGGATTATGTTTCGGTTCTGCTGGGAAATGAACCCGCCTGGACTGCCCTTTCCGCTCCCGCCGTGGTATAATAGGCACACAACTTTTTCTGGAGAGTGTATTTATGCCGCTGCAATTTCCGCAAAATCCCGATAAACTGACCCCCGCCGAAGAGCGGCTTCTGGAATTTATCGAAAGCCACCGGGAAGAGTTTCTCTTCATGACCATCGGGCAGCTTTCGGCCGGGCTGGGAGTATCGGAAGCCACCATCTCCCGTTTTGCGCGGCATCTGGGCTGCCAGGATTTCAAGCAGCTGAAAAACACCGTGCTGGCTCAGAATCATCTGGAAGGCCCTGCGGGCAAGCTGGCCCGCACCGTGCTGGCGGACGGGGAGTTCGATCCCCGGCGGTATCTGCAGCAGCAACAGCTCTGCCTGCAGAAAACCATGGAAAATCTGGACGCTCAGGCTTTTGAAGAGGCTCTTCATGCGCTGCTGGGCGCACGGCGGATCTTTATACAGGCCAAAAGCGCTTCCGCCGCCATGGGGCAGCTGCTGTTTTTCCGGCTGCGGCGGCTGGGCTTGCCGGTGGAACTGCTGCCCGGCAGCGGTACCGAACTGCTGGAAGGGCTGGTACAGGCGGGCGAAGGGGACCTGGTGATCTTCTTCGGTTTTTCCAAGGTATCGGCGGAAGGGCGGATGATCCTGCGCCGTGCCAAAACCGCCGGGTACCGCACCCTCTGCTTTACCGGGCGGCTGCGTTTGCCCGCCGAGGACCGGTCAGACCTGAATCTGTACGTCTACCGCGGCACCGAAAAGGAGTATCACTCCATGACGGCGGCCGCCGCCCTGGTGGACACTCTGGTGGTGGCGGCTTCCCAGCGGCTGGGTGCCGACGGCGCCTCCCGCCTGAAAGAACTGCACCGGATGAAACAGCAGTTCGGCGGCTGAATACCAAAAGCAGGCCCTGTCCGTGGGAGTTTCCCACAGGCAGGGCCTGTTTCTTATTGGTACAGCGATTTATTTCTGCCCGTAGTAGGCGTCGGGGCCGTGTTTGCGCAGATAGTGCTTATCCAGCAGATACTGGGGCGCCGGGGCAGCGTTAGGGTCCACCTGACGGGTGAACAGAGCCATTTTGGCCACCTCTTCCAGCACCACGGCATGGTAGACGGCCTGGGCGGCATCCTTGCCCCAGGTGAAGGGGCCATGGCTGTGGCAGATGACCCCCGGCACCGCCACGGGGTCGATGTACCGGCCGGTAAAAGTCTCGATGATGACCTTGCCGGTATTCTTCTCGTAATCTTCGTCCAGTTCCGCTTTGGTCAGGTGGCGGGCACAGGGCACGGGACCGTAAAAATAGTCGGCATGGGTGGTGCCGTAGCAGGGAATATCCTGCCCCGCCTGGGCCCAGGCCACCGCATAAGGGCTGTGGGTGTGCACAATGCCCCCCAGGGACGGGAACGCCTTGTAGAGTTCCAGATGGGTCTTGGTGTCGCTGGAGGGGTTCAGCTCCCCTTCCACCCGGTTGCCGTCCAGGTCCAGCACCACCAGGTTTTCCGGCGTCAGTTCGTCGTACTCCACCCCGGAAGGCTTGATAACGACCAGCCCCTTTTCCCGGTCGATACCCGACACATTGCCCCAGGTATAGGTCACAAGGCCGCGGCGGGGCAGTTCCATATTGGCTTCATAGACCTGTTTTCTCAATTCTTCCAGCATAGGTACATCCTCGATTCATCCATTACCGCAGCGCATCCACAGCGACGTGTTCCACCGCCAGGCAGCGGATGTAGTTTTCCATAAAGGCGGCAAAGCCCTGCCGGTCGGCTTCTTCCGGCTGCACGGTGCTGCCCTCAGCCCCGGCAAAAATACGGGTGCGCAGATAGCTTTCCAGGGTCTCCCCTTCGGCGCGGTGCAGGCGGTACCCCGCCAGAAGGGCCATGCCCCAGGGGCCGCCCTCCCCCGCCGTCTGCATCACCGACACCGGCACGTTCAGCGCCCCGGCCAGCAGTTTCTGGCCCACACCGGGCACCTTGAACAGCCCGCCATGCCCCAGCACATTGTCCACCGTGACCTGTTCCTGCTCAAAGAGGATGTCCAGGCCGTATTTGAGAGTCGCCATGCAGGCATACAGCTGGGCGCGGGCAAAGTTAGCCAGATTCAGCCTGGCGTCGGGACGGCGCACAAAGAGAGGCCGCCCGTCCGGCACGCCGGTGACCGGTTCGCCGGAGAAATAGTTGAAGTTCACCAGCCCGCCGCAGTCGGCATCCCCCTGCAGGGCTTTCTGATAAAACAGGGTGTACAGTTGGTTTTTGGTCAGAGGCGCACCGGCGGCTTCGGCCATCTCTCCCAGCAGTTTCACCCAGCCGTCCAGGTCGGAGGTGCAGGTGTTGCAGTGGACCATGGCCACCGGGCTGCCGTCCGGGGTGGTGACCATGTCGATTTCGGGGTGAACGGCCTTCAGCGCCTTTTCCAGCACCACCATGGCAAACACGCTGGTGCCCGCGCTGACATTGCCGGTGCGCTGTGCCACGCTGTTGGTGGCCGCCATGCCGGTACCGGCGTCGCCTTCCGGCGGACAGACGGGGATTCCCGCCGGCAGAGTGCCTTCGGGGTCCAGCAGACGTGCCCCCGCCGGGGTAAGGGTACCGGCATCCGCACCGGCACAGAGCACACGGGGCAGAATGTCCCGCAGGCGGTAGGACAGGCCGTTTTCGGCCAGCAGTTCGTCAAAGGAAGCCATCATGGCGGCATCATAGTCCAGAACGGTACTGTCGATGGGGAAAATGCCGGAAGCATCCCCGATGCCCAGCACCTTTTCCCCCGTCAGCTGCCAATGGACGTACCCTGCCAGGGTGGTGAGGAAGGCCACATCCTTGACATGTTCCTCCCCGTTGAGCATGGCCTGGTAGAGATGGGCAATGCTCCACCGCTGGGGAATGTTGAAAGAAAACCGGGCGGTGAGGGCTTCGGCCGCAGCCTGGGTGGTGGTGTTGCGCCAGGTGCGGAAGGGTGCCAGCAGGCTTCCGTCCTTGTCAAAGGGCAGATAACCGTGCATCATGGCCGAAACGCCCAGCGCCCCCACCTCGGTGAGGGGTTCCCCATACTTTTCCCGGTAGTCCCGTTTCAGGTCGCGGTAAGCATCCTGAATGCCTGCCCACACATCCTCCAGATGATAGGTCCAGTATCCGCCTTCAAAGCGGTTTTCCCAGTCGTGGGCGCCGCCTGCCAGAACGGTACCGCCCGGGGCGGCCAGCACCGCCTTGATGCGGGTGGAGCCAAGCTCAATGCCCAGGGTCGTGGATTTTTGTTCAAACTTGTTCATACTGTCACCGCCTGTTTTTTGTCGGCTGTATTCCGGATGCCGCTCCGATGATGTTTTTGCAGGAAAGGACTTCCCGCCGATTTTCGCCTTGTACGTTTATCATACCATCATGGAAGGCGTCCGTACAGAGGAGCGTCTTTGTTTTACCGGATTTTTCCTTGCCGGGTGTCCTATTCGCACAAAAACCGCAAAGGGCCGGTCTCCCCGAGAGACCGGCTCTTTTTGTGATGATGCGGATTTATTCGCCGAACACCTTGATGTAATCGGCCTTGAACTTCTCAATGCCCGCATCGGTCAGCGGATGATGGATCATCTGCTCAATGACCTTGTAAGGCACGGTGGCAATGTCCGCACCGGCCAGGGCACAGTCGTTCACATGGATGGGGTTGCGCACGCTGGCGGCAATGATCTGGGTCTCGATATCGGGATAGTTCAGGAACATATCGTGGATGTTCTGCACCAGCTCGATACCAGGCTGGGAAATATCGTCCAGACGGCCCAGGAAGGGGCTGACGTAGGTGGCGCCCGCCCGGGCAGCCAGCAGCGCCTGGTTGGCGGTGAAAATCAGGGTGCAGTTAGTGGGGATGCCCTTGGCAGACAGCGCTTTGATGGCCTTGAGGTCCTCGGCGGTCATGGGGATCTTCACCACCATGTGGGCCGGGTCCAGGGCGTAGATGGCTTCGCCTTCCTTGACCATGGTCTCGGCGTCGGTGGTGGTGGCCTTGACCTCGCCGCTGATGGGACCGTCCACGATGGTGGCGATCTCCGCCAGGGTCTCGGCATAGTCGCGGCCCTCCTTGGCGATCAGGCTGGGGTTGGTGGTAACACCTGCAATGACGCCCATCTCGTTGGCCTTGCGGATCTCCTCCACATTGGCGGTATCAATGAAGAATTTCATGGCAAAAGACTTCCTTTCTGATCATCAGGCGAAGGGGTTCTCGGTGGGATAGGGCAGGCCGGCGGGCTGGTTGTAGGCAATATCGCCGATGCCCAGGAACTTGAACACCTCGAACAGGGCTTTGCCGTAATGGCCGAAGGCCACGGCACCGTGGTGCGGGTAGCGCTTCTGCACCAGAACATGGCGGTAGAAACGCCCCATCTCCTTGATGGCAAAAATGCCGATGCCGCCGAAAGAACGGGTGGCCACGGGCAGGACCTCGCCCTCGGCAATGTAGGAGCGCAGGTTGCCTTCGCTGTCGCACTGCAGGCGGTAGAAGGTGATGTCGGAAGGAGCGATGTCGCCTTCCAGGGTGCCGCGGGTGAAGTCGGGTTCGCTGCCGGCGGGTTCCAGCAGACGGTGCTGGATCAGCTGGTACTTCACGGCACGGTCGGCGCACATCT
>CAJMLV010000071.1 GCA_905214345.1 uncultured bacterium | reverse complement strand
GGGTGGCAAAAACACCCTGATCCTGGAACATGGGGAACACCTGGGCAAACATGCACCACAAAGCCAGGGTGTTGGCGCGGTTCTGGATCCAGCCGCCCTTGTTCCAGAAGGCATTGGCAAAAGTGGGCGCCAGCAGCAAAGCCAGGCCGCAGTACCAGGCATGGGTGGGCAGGTTATTATAGGTATACTCAAAGTTCCACAGGTCGTAGGCAATGATATACAGCACGGTCATATCGGGCCAGAGCATATCCTGCTGCTTCTTGGAGGTGTAGATGCCCCACCAGCCGGTCATGCAGAGGATGTTCAGGATGCCGGCGATGCCGTTGACCCAGTTCCACCAGCCGCCGTACAGCCAGACGTTCTCGCTGGACAGCCACCAGCGGGTGCCGGTTTCAGCCATAGCCATAGCGCCGCGGATGCCGGACTCAAAGTCACTGGCAACGGCGATCAGGATGTTGATGGCCACGATGGCAAAGGGGAAAGCTTTGAACCAATGGGTCTTGCCCACGCCCCACTTGTACTTGAGCATCATGAAGCCGATGCAGCCGATGGTGGCGGCATAAAGCTTAGCGTAATGGAACCAGCTGTTCATGTACAGGTAGGTAGGGTTGTTCAGCGCCCACTCCGCGCCCATAGCCGCCCCCACGGCCACAGCCACAAAGTAGACGGTGAGACCTGCAGGCAGGATCAGGAAGCAGAAGATACCTCCCTGCTTGGTGCGGCGGGCCAGCTCGTTGACGAGGATCAGCCCCACAAACACCAGCAGCCAGCCGAACAATTGCCAGCCGGCGTTTTCGCCGTAGATTTGAAACAACATACGATATTCCTCCTATCGCAAAAATGTACTTGCCAGCTACCGCGCGCCAGAAGCCGGGGGCGTTTCCGCTTCTGCCCCCTCTTCTTCCGGTACGGTAATATCCCGGATCATGGTTTCGTTGCCTTGCACCAGGTGGGTGTGCTCACTGCCGCACTCCGGGCAGATGCGGCCATGGGCCACGGTGGGATAGACGGTTCCGCAGGCTTCGCACAGGGTCTTGGCGGGGATGACCACCACCTGCAGCCTGGCGCCCCGCATCATCTCTGATTTGGACACCGCCCAGTTCCAGCAGTCCTGGAGGTAGTCCTCCAGCACGCCGGATACCTCCCCCAGTTCCAGGGTAACCGCCGAAACATGCCTGACGCCGTTCTGACGGCCCACCTCTTCCACACTGCGGATGATATGAAATACGATTCCCAGCTCGTGCATATCAATCGTCCTTCTTGCCGAACCGGATCTTGAATTCCCGCTTGAGCATGTAGGGCAGGATAGCCTTAAACTTGTCCTCGCTGCGCACCATGGTGCTGCACTCGGGCAGGTCGCGGGAGAGATGGATGGCGTCGAACTCGCACTTGGTGGTGCAGATACCGCAGCCGATGCACTTGTTGGGGTCCACCACCGAAGCACCGCAGCCCAGGCAGCGGGCGGTCTCCTTCTTCACCTGTTCTTCAGTGAAGGTGCCGTGGCCATCCCGGAAAGAACGGCGGTAGTCGATATCTTCGGCCATACCCGCCACCTGACGGGCGGTGGTGTCGTAGCTTTCCAGGGCCAGGTCGTCCTTATCCAGCTGGATGAAATCCCGGCGGTTGCGGCCAATGGTCATGCTGGTATTGGGCTGGACAAAACGATGGATGGAAACGGCGCCCTCCTTGCCTGCGGCGATAGCGTCGATGGCAAACTTGGGACCGGTGTAGACATCGCCGCCCACGAATACATCAGGCTGGGCGGTCTGGTAGGTCAGCGGGTCGGCCATTGCACGGCCGCCGGGACCACATTCCAGCTTGGAACCTTCCAGCAGGCCGCCCCACTGGATGCTCTGACCAATACTCAGGAACACATGGTCACATTCCACCGTAACGGTATTGTTATCGTCGTAGACCGGGGCAAACCGGCCCTTGCCGTCAAATACCGACACACAGCGGCGGAACACCACTCCCGTGGCTTTGCCGTCCTTGACAATGATTTCCTTGGGGCCCCAGCCGCAGTGGACCACCGCGCCGTCTTCCTCCGCCTCGGCAATCTCGGCGGGGGTGGCGGGCATCTGGTCCCGGGCTTCCAGGCAGTACATATCGGCGGAAGCGGCGCCGCAGCGCAGGCCGGAACGCACCACGTCGATGGCCACGTTGCCGCCGCCGATGACCACGATGCGGCCATCCAGTTCTACCTTTTCCCCTTCGTTCACACGATGGAGGAAGTCCACGGCGGTGATCACGTTGGGAGCATCCTCGCCGGGAACACCGGCTTTGCGGCCGCCCTGGCAGCCGATGGCCACATAGAAAGCCTTGTAACCCTGGGCACGGAGTTCGTCCAGCGTCACGTCCTTCCCCACTTCCACACCGCAGCGGATGTCCACGCCCATCTGGCGGATGACATCGATCTCGGCTTCCACCACGTCTTTTTCCAACTTGTAGGAAGGAATGCCGTAGGTGAGCATGCCGCCGGGCTTCTTGTTCTTCTCGAACACGGTGGGGTGATACCCCTTTTCCGCCAGGTAGAAGGCGCAGGACAGGCCCGCCGGACCGGCGCCGATGATGGCGATCTTGTCGTCGAAGCCGCCCCGGTTGGAGGGCGGATTGATGGCCGGAATATACCGGGTCTCCGCTTCCAGGTCCTTCTGGGCGATGAACGTCTTCACGTCATCAATGGCCACCGCCTGGTCCACGGTACCGCGGGTGCAGGCGTCCTCGCAGCGGCGGTTGCACACACGGCCGCACACCGCCGGGAAGGGATTTTCCCGCTTGATGAGGGCCAGAGCCTCTTTATAACGGCCCTGGGCAGCCATCTTCAGGTAGCCCTGCACCGCAATGTGAGCCGGGCAGGCCGTCTTGCAGGGAGCAGTGCCGGTGTCGTAGCAGTTGATGCGGTTCTTGTCCCGGTAGTCGATGGTCCACTTTTCCGGGCCCCATTTGACCTTGTCGGGCAGTTCCTGACAGGGATACTCCACCGGGCCGTGGCTGGTGCAGAGTTTCTGGCCCAGCTTCACCGCACCGGCGGGGCAGTATTCCACACAGCGGCCGCAGGCAACGCAGTTCTCGGGCGTGACGCTGGCCACATAGGCGGAACGGCTCATGTTGGGGGTGTTGAACAGCTGGCTGGTACGCAGGGCGTTGCAGATGTTCACATTGCAGTTGCAGATGGCGAAGATCTTGTTTTCACCGTCGATGTTGGTGATCTGATGCACGAAGCCGTTGTCCTCGGCCCGTTTGAGGATGCGCATGACCTCGTCGTAATCCACATAATGGCCCTTCTTGGTTTCCACCAGGTAGTCGGCCATATCCCCCACGCCGATGCACCAGTCCTCCGGGTCGTCACCGCAGCCTTCGCCCAGACGGGCGCGGGACATACGGCAGGAACAAGGGCTGGCGGCGTATTTGCCGTCATACTTTTTCAGCCAGTGGGAGATGTGCTCGATGTCCACCGACTGATTCTCGGTCTCGATGGCTTTTTCCACCGGGATAACGTGCATGCCGATACCGGCACCGCCCGGCGGGACCATGGCGGTGATGTGTTCCAGCGGCAGGAAGGTCATCCGCTCAAAGAAGGCGGTGACTTCAGGGTTGTTCTCGATCTGGCTCTTCTGCATGTTGAAGAACTCGGCGCTGCCGGGCACGAACATGGGCAGCACATACTGTTTTTCGTGCCGCTCATTCTCCCAGTTATACTCCAGAAGGCCGATATAGCTCATCTGGTACAGCAGGGGTTCCAGTTCTTCGGCGGGCTTGCCGGTGGCCTTGACCAGTTCGGGCAGGGTCATGGGCTTGCGCACCTTCATTTTCAGGGCCACGTCCGCCATCTCATCGGTGACCAGCCCCGCCAGGCCCCAGTATTCCGGGTCTTCGGCGGTGAGAGGGCGCAGCTTGGCCGGCACGCGGTCGGTGATCTTCTGGCCCAGCTTCAAAATCTTCTCCCGGGGCTTTTCGTCCTTGGGAATCTTGAAGGGCAGCTTGCTTTCATCCAGCGGGAAATGGGTCTCGCTCATGGTTTTGTCCTTTCTGTTTACTGGTTGTCCGAATTTTTCCAGGCAGCCACTTCGGTCCGCAGCCAATCGGCCCACTGTTCAATCCCCTCTCCGGTGCGGGCACAGATGGGAATGACCTTGGCGTTGGGGTTGCGCATGCGGATGTACTCCCGGCATTTGTCCATATCGAAATCAAAGTACGGCATCACGTCGATCTTGTTCACCAGCACCACATCGCAGATGGTGAACATCAGAGGGTATTTCAGGGGCTTGTCATAGCCTTCCGGTACCGAGAGGATCATGGCGTTCTTCACGGCGCCGGTATCGAATTCCGCCGGGCAGACCAGGTTGCCCACGTTTTCCAGAATAGCCAGGTCCACATCTTCCAGGCCCAGGCCCTCCAGTCCCTGGCGGGTCATGTCGGCGTCCAGATGGCACATTCCGCCGGTGTGCAGCTGAATGGCCTTTACACCGGTTTCCGCAATGGCTTTGGCATCCACGTCGGAGTCAATGTCCGCCTCCATCACGCCGATGCGCAGTTCATCTTTCAGCGCTTCAATCGTGCGGCGCAGCGTGGTGGTTTTGCCCGACCCCGGCGAAGACATGAGGTTGAGCAGAAACACACCCTTCTCTTTCAGCTGGGCGCGCACCTCGTCGGCTTCCCGGTCGTTGGAGGCAAACACACTCTGCTTGATCTCCAGAATTTTCACATTGTCCACAGCAATCGTCCTTCCTGTTGTATTTTGTGGTTCTGCCACACGCCTTCATTGCTGCGGGTGACACACTTTTCCTCTTGTGAATATTTTAACGCCCATTGGCAACAAGGTCAACAAACCCGGATTTTTTCAGTGATTAGTTGAAATCAGGGGCTTTTTATTTGTGAAATTGTATGATAAAATCATTGTATGGTATGTGGTATAGCCACAGCCCAGAGAGGAGTGCCGGCATGGAATTTGAAAAGCTGTCCGCCCCCAGTCTGAAAGACCTGTTCATCCAGCAGCTGCGTGGGATGATTTTGTCCGGGGAGCTGCCCGTGGGGACTCAGCTGCCCCCTGAGCGGGAACTGGCCCAGCAGATGCAGGTGAGCCGTGCCGTGGTCAACGGCGGCATGGCCGAACTGGCCAAGCAGGGCTTTGTGGAAGTGCGTCCCCGGCAAGGTGCCGTGGTGGCCGACTACCGGCGTCTGGGCAATCTGGACACGCTTATCGCCATCATGGAATACCAGGGCGGCATTCTGGGCAAGGAAGAGGTACAATCCATTCTGGAAGTACGCATGGCGCTGGAACATCTGGCTGTGTCCAATGCCATTGAGCGTGCTTCGGACGAAGCGCTGGACAAGTTGGGCGCCTTACTGGCTGCCATTGCGGAATGCGACGCCCCCGCCCAGGCGGCGGAAGCAGCATGGCAATTCCAGCACGAGCTGGCGCTGGTGAGCGGCAACAGCATCCTGCCGCTGATCTACTACTCTTTCAAGCCGCCGGTCATCACTCTGTGGACCCGTTTCTGCCGGCTGTACGGCATCGGCGCACTCTGCCGCAACACTGAGAAGCTGTATGACTTCATCCGCACCCGGAACCAGGAAGGGGCTGCCAGGTGGATCGACGAGTATCTGGGGCAGGCCATTTCGGGCAACCAGCAGATTTACAGCGAATAATCACCAAACCGGAAGGATGAAAACATATATGGATGTACACTGCATGGAGAGCGGCCGCGCCGCCATCGACAAAAAGGACGTTATCGAGTTTTTTGATGAGCTGGCCCCCGGCTGGGATCATGACCTGGTGGTAGACACCGGCAAGATCAACACCATTCTGGACGCCGCCGGTGTCCGGGAGAATTCCCGGGTGCTGGATGTAGCCTGCGGGACGGGGGTGCTCTTTCCTTTTTACCGGCAGCGCCGGGTCGCGGATGTGCTGGCGGTGGATATTTCGGCGGAGATGGCCCGGATCGCCGGGGAAAAAGCCCTCTCCCCTATTCGGGTGGTCTGCGGCGACATGGAAACTATGCCAGGCACCGGGGACTTTGACTGCTGCGTGATCTACAACGCGTTTCCCCACTTTCCCGATCCCGCACGGCTGGTGCGTCATCTGTCCGGCTGGCTGAAACCTGGCGGAAGGCTGACGGTGGCCCACAGCATGAGCCTTGAGCAGCTGAACCGGCACCATTCCGGCCGGGCCGCGAAAGTATCCATGGGAATGCTCCCCGCCGAAGAGCTTTCGGCGATTTTCGGGCATTGGTTCACGGTGGATATTGTGGTGTCCGATGAGGAAAAGTATATTGTTTCAGGCATACGGAAAGACTGATATTATTGATACCGCAGCAAAAAAGCAGGCACTCAACTGTGAAGTGACCCCGAAAAGTTAGACAATATTTTTGAAGAAATTGTTCAAGCAACC
>CAJMLV010000070.1 GCA_905214345.1 uncultured bacterium | reverse complement strand
GAGCATCAGTTTAAGCGATGAAGTGTCAAATGACCGGCATGACGTGGATTACAGTAGGTGCCTTCGTGCCCGGCGGCCATGCTGTGAACGGTTCTGCTCAGGCTGATGGTCAGCTGGGTGGTGGCCATGTTGATGCTGTCGATGTTGGCCATGGCCAGACCGTCAAAGAATTCTTCCAGTCCGGCACAGGCCTTGGTCTGGTTTCGGCTGCGCAGAGCCTGAACGATGGCTGCGTCCAGTTCCATGGGGTATTCCGGGGTCAGGTTCTGACGCGTGGCGATGTCTTCGTAGGCAATCACGGTGCCCTGGCCCATGACCAGGCGGTAGGCGGTGGCGGTCATGGCACGGTTGTAGCTGGTGACGATACCGGTCAGGGTGTCGCAGGGAATACCGATCCCGGCAGAGACCGTGCAGTGCAGATGCTCTTTCATGGCATCACATACCTGCCCGAGCGCCGCCGAAAGCCAGCCTGCGGGAGCGTCCGGTTCGCAGGAGAGCAATACGACTACCTGATCGGCAGCCACCTCTGCGCTGTAAGCCTGGGCATGTTCTCCCAGCAGCTCCTCCGCCACATTCCCCAGAGCATAGCGGTACAGTGCCATGTCCTGGGCGCCTGTATTGCGGCTGAGTGCATCAAAGTCATCAAAGAGGAACGCCACTGCCTGATAGGGCGGCCGGGGCAGAAGATGCAGCGGAGAAACAGCCTCCCGGCTCTTTTCTTCGGTGGGGAACTCACCGAACAACAGATGCAGCAGAACCTCCCGCCGCCGCGCACGCTCCATCAGGTCGTTGTCATGAGAAAGGGTTTCCACCTTTTGGAACAGACTGCGGTATGCCTGGTCCAGAAAAGCCACCTCGTCCATAGCGGGCAGGGGAGAGGGGGACTCGGGGGATGCTGCTGGCGGTTCCGCGTTGGTGCGCAGCCGGGAAATCAGCTGAGACATGGGCTGATACACATACCGGCTGCCTGCGGTGGCCAGAATGAGGGTGACCACCAGAAAGACGCCGGTGCACAGAACCACGATGTTGCGGATGTAGGACACACTTCCTTGCAGGGTACGCACCGGAGTGATGCGCAGGAAACAGAACCGCAGCCGGGATGCGTTTTTGCCGGTAACCAGGCAGGGCTCCCCGTCCACCATTGTGTGGAAAGAAAAGTCGTCCTCGGCAGAATGGGCGCTGAGCTGTTCCCACAGATCGCTGCCGTAGATGGAAGTGTTCACCCGGCTGGCGTCGCTGTTTACCAGGACACTGCCGTTTTCCGAAATGACGTACAGATCGCCTGCGTCGGATACCTCCCCGGCAATCAGATCACTGAGCATGGTTTCGTCCAGGTTGACGATCATGCCGCCCATGGGGATGCTCACCTCGTTGCGGCGGGAGAAGATCAGTGTGATGTAGTAGTGCCGATTTTCAGTTCCGGAAGAATCGGTGAAGCTGGTGGTGCGGGGCAGAAAAAGGGTGTTGGAATTTTCGTTATAGAACTGGAACAGCCGCAGAGCCTGTCCATCGTAAAAGGTATCCAGCCCGGCAGTGGTACCGTCGCTGGCAATGACCCGGTCGGCGGCGCGGTTGATCAGGTATACAGATGCTACACAGTCCCGCTCATTGTCCACCTGGGCCAGCAGCTGCCCGGCGGAAAGCAAGTCCTCAGCGGTCAATTTTTCCGAAAACAGCAGGTCGGACACTTCGCTGGACTGATACAGTTTATAGTACATTTCATAGGTGGTGTTCAGCACCTGTTCAACGGCAGCGTAAGCACGGCCCAGGACTTCCCGGTTGTGGTCGACGGCATCTTCGGTGGCGTGGTGGGTCAGATAAGCCCCCAGGAAGGCCGAAAATACGGTCAGCAGAACAACGCTGGTCACAACATACAGCAGCAAGATGCGCCAGAACATCTTTTTGGTGCGCAGACTGTTGCCCGCGCGCGCCAGCAGGCGCTTGGCTTTTTCCATGGCCGGGAGCACATCCTTCTTTTGGAGATTCGGTGTATTTTTAACCTGTTTCCATTATACGGCACGGGGGCACTTTGGCAAGGGGACAGCATGGTCAGAAAGACAACGAACCGTGTCTGAAAAACCACACCACGGTCGAAAATGGCTTAAAATCAGGCTTTTTTTGTGTCTGAAAATCCATCAAACGCCCCCGGGACGGGTATTTTGACTTGAGGACGGCCTCGGAGCTGCCGTATCATAAAGCCAGAAAGCCAACCGGCCCGCGCCCCTCGCCAAAGGCCGCGCGGTCAAGCATCCACACAAGAAAGGAGCTGGCTGCATTGCCCGCAAAGACAAAGACCGCCGCGGCGCCCGCGATCCGGCGCCCCAAACACGGGTTTATTTTTGAAATCCGAAAGAACTGGGTTCTCTATCTTATGACCGTTCCCGGTATCCTCTTTTTCCTGGTGTTCAGCTATGTGCCTATGGGCGGCCTGGTCATGGCCTTCCAGAACTTCAATCTGGTCAAGGGCATTTTCGGGTCAGAGTTCGGCGGCCTGAACAACTTCAAGTTCCTGCTGGCTGACGGTACCCGGGAAACACTGCTGCGGGTCATCGGCAACACCCTGTACCTGAACGTGCTTTTCATTGTGTTCAGCACCGTGGCTTCGGTAGCACTGGCAATCATCTTTAATGAAGTGCGCAACTCCAAGGTGAAAAAAGTCACCCAGACCCTGTCCATCCTGCCGTACTTTGTTTCCTGGGCGGTCATCGCCCTCTTCCTGGAAGGCTTCCTCCAGGCGGACGGCGGTATGCTCTCCACCTTCCTGGCTAACCACGGTGTCAACATCAGCTTTTACTCCGACCCCGGCCCCTGGCGCGTGATCCTGGTCATCATGAAGATCTGGCAGGGCGCAGGCTACGGTGCCATCGTCTACATTGCCACCATCACCGGCATGGACCCCGGCATCTACGAAGCTGCTGAGATCGACGGCGCTTCCCGCTGGCAGCAGATCATTCATCTGACCCTGCCTATGCTTAAACCAACCATCGTGCTCATGACCCTGTTCAGTGTGGGCCGCATCTTCTATGGTGACTTCGGCATGATCTACGGCCTGATTCAGGACAACAGTCTGCTGTTCTCCACCACCGACGTCATTGACACCTATGTGTACCGCATGCTGCGGCAGCTGAATAACTACGGCATGTCCACCGCCGTCGGACTGGTGCAGAGCGTCTGCGGTTTCATCTTCGTCTACGTTGCAAACGCACTGGCCCGTCGGTTTGAACCTGATTCTGCCATTTTCTGAAGAAAGGAGCCAACATCTGATGAACGCAGTCAAGACCAATGCGGCTGTCAAGATCCGCAAACCGGCATCGGACCGTGTACTCAGCGCAATTTGCTACCTCATCGCCATTCTCTTCGCGGTGTGCTGCCTGGTGCCTTTCATCATGGCCCTTTCGGCCTCCTTTACCAGCGAGGTCGCTTTGGCGCGCTACGGATTCCAGCTGTATCCCACTGAATTTTCCGCCAAAGCTTACACCCTGTTGTTCCAGACCGACCAGGTGTTTCAGAGTTATGCGGTGTCCATCTTTGTGACGGTGGCTGGTACTGCCCTGAGCCTTCTGGCCTCGGTACTGCTGGCTTACCCGCTTTCCACCGGACAGCTGAAATACGGCAGCAAGATCAACTTCTTCGTCTACTTTACCATGCTGTTCTCCGGCGGCCTGGTACCCAGCTACATGCTGATCTCCCGCTATCTGCACATGAAGGATACCATCTGGGTACTGATCCTTCCCATCCTGATCAACCCCTGGAACATGTTCCTGCTGCGCAACTTCTTTGCCAGCATCCCGGCATCCCTGGCAGAATCCGCCCGCATCGACGGCGCCAACGACTTCACCATCATGTGGCGGATCATTCTGCCCTGCGCCACCCCTGCGCTGGCGACCATCGGTCTGTTCTACGCACTGGCCTACTGGAACAACTGGTTCCAGGCACTGATGTACATTGACCGGGCCAGCCTCAAACCTCTGCAGGCCATGATCATGGAAATGCTGCGCAATACGGAGTTCCTCAAACAGATGGCCGGTCAGATCGGTATTTCCTCTCTGGACCTGCCCACCACCACCAGCAAGATGGCCACCGCTATGGTCACCATCGGCCCCATCGTTCTGCTCTATCCCTTTGTGCAGAAGTACTTCACCAGCGGTATTATGGTCGGTTCCGTCAAGGGCTGAGCATCAGTCTTTATTCCGTCTGAACCCCGGCTGCGGCCGGGAAAAGATAAACGTAATCTTAAGGAGGAAAGAACCCATGAAAAAGACCCTGAAACGCGCAGGCGCCCTGCTTCTCACCGGCGCTATGGCTGTCAGCCTCGCGGCGTGCGGCGGCTCCGGCACCTCTTCTGCCGGAACTTCTTCCGCCGGAAATTCCGGCAATGCTTCCGGCGCTCCGGCCGAAACCACCCTCAAGATCTACATGTTCGGTCAGGCCGAAGGCTTCGACAAGGTGGTGGAAAAGTTTGAGGAGGAAACCAAGGATACCCTGAACATCAAGCTGGACATCATCTGGTCCGACTCCCAGACCCACCGTGAAAAGATTCCCCTGATGATGGCTAACCAGGAAGAAGCTGACCTGGTATTCGACGCATACTGGATGAATCTGTCTACCATGCACAACCAGGGCGCCTATGCCAGCCTGAACGAGTACTTCAATAACCCCGAATACCCTGGTCTGCAGGCGGCCTTTGATGAGGACTACCTGGCTCAGGTCACAGACGCCGATGGAAACATTTTCGCCATTCCCTTTACCCAGGCGGCGGAAGACATTCCCATCATTGCCTACCGCAAGGACCTGGCGGATAAGTATGGCATTACCATTGATTCCAACGAGTCCCTGGAAGCCTACCTCCAGGCTGTCCAGGCTGACATCGATGCCGGTGCCCTGCAGATGGTCGCTCCCTTCGGCGTGGGCGGCACCCGTGGCTTCTACTGGCTGGACCATGACATCTACGAAAAGCGTGAATCCAATGTATTCTCCATCGACTCGTCCGCTTATGGCATCGGCATGGAGATGGAAGCCGCTGTTTCGGAAGATGGCAAGACTGTCCTGGGCGTTGCCACTCTGGGTGACCCTGACGAAGCCTATGCTGCTTTCCCGGCGCCTTACAACACCAACACCCGCACCGACCGCGCTGTGAACAAGCTGACCAAGTGGGCGCAGTACAGCCAGCCCGACGCCCAGACCGAAGATGATCCCAAGACCAACCTCTTCTATGCGGGCAAGGTGGCAGCCATTGAAGGCAATATCTCCGGCTACACCGATTATGCCAACGCCGTGGAAGCCCTGGGCGGCGAACTGGGCGTGTATGTTTACACCGAAGGCATGCGCAACGGCGAGCCTTTCGTGTCTGCTCCGCTGACTGCCTGGAACTTCCTGTGCGTGCCGCAGCAGTCCACCAAGAAAGACCAGGCCATGCAGTTTATCAACTGGCTGTTTGAAGATGCCGCCAACCATGACCTGTTCGAGCTGGGTATCGAAGGCGAAGACTGGGAAGCTGTCGGTGAAGATGAATACCGCAAGATCGAAGGCAGCAACTACTCCTTCCCCGGTTACGAAATGACCTGGAACCCCAACTTCATCCGCACCAACGCCGACCTGCCCGAGGATGCCAAGGCCATCACCAAGTACGGCAATGACCCCGACACCTACATCACCAGCCCCATCGCCGGCTTTACCTTCGACAACACCGCCACTCCCGAACTGCAGACCGCTTATGCAGCCGTGTCCGCTATCCAGACGGAATACCAGCCCCAGATCATGCTGGGCCTGACCAAGGACCCCGCTGCCGCGCAGGCTCTGGTGGAAGAATACTACCAGAAGGCAGAAGCTGCCGGTCTGGAAACCATCCGTCAGGCCGTCCATGACCAGCTGCAGGCTTTCCTGGACAGCAAGAACGCCTGATTGAACAAAAGGCAAATGCTGTATACGATGGATACAATGCCCGGCTGATGCCGCAAACTTTTTGACTGAAAAGCAGGCACTCCCTTGTGAGTGCCTGCTTTTTCTGTCGGGAATCGCCGAGGCTGTGCAAAAAATCATAGTGGGAATGAGGTTGACGGTCGTCTTTCGCACAGGAGGATGGCTTAATTGACAAACAGCGTGGTACCCTCTATAATGAACGCTGTTCAGTATGGCGCGATCTGCTCCATAGCTGGCAGGAAACCGAAAGAAAAAGGAGAAATAATCATGAAGCGATATATGAATATGGCGCTGCTCTATGCTGTCCTTGCCATGGTTGGCGGTGTGTTCTACCGGGAATTTACCAAGTTCAACGGCTTCACCGGCAAGACCACTCTGGGTGTGGTACATACCCATTATTTTATGTTGGGTATGGTGTTTTTCCTGCTGCTGCTTTTGCTGGAAAAGAACTTTGCTTTCACCGGCCCCAAAACCGGGCGCATCCTGGCAGTCTATCATGTCGGCCTGAATCTGACCGTTGTCATGTTCGTGGTACGGGGCGTGAACCAGGTCCTGGGAACGGCACTTTCCTCCGGGGTGAATGCGGCAATCTCCGGTACTGCGGGTATCGGGCATATCCTGCTGGGCGTCAGTCTGGTTCTTTTGCTGGTGCAGATCAAGCGCAGCGTATCGGCGGCACAGGGCTGATTCGGTTTTTCAAAGTGTTGGCCGCTGCGCCTAGTCAATAGCAATAATAAAGGAAAAGCAGGCACTCACAGTGAACTGCACCCCATTTGTTAGACAGTATGATATACTGAATAACAAATGGGGTG
>CAJMLV010000069.1 GCA_905214345.1 uncultured bacterium | reverse complement strand
TACACTCCCCGGCATAGCCGGGGGTTGTCCTTACGCTTAAGCTAACAACACAAAACACCTCCGCAGGTATTCTCGCCGCGGAGGTGTTTTTAATAGGTTCAGATCATCAGGAAACGGAGTCGGAGTTGGCGTAATCGTCTGCGCCGCCCACGGGATTTTCGGCAATGATGTCGGAGGAATCATCCTCTTCCGCCGTTTCTTCGGTGGCGGCCTGCAAGGTCTCTTTGGTATAGGCAAACGTGGCCAGATGATCGGCGTTCACTTCATACACCACCCCCGCCGTATGGCTGGAGCGCATATAGCAGACATCACTGTCGCTGTCCGAAACATTGCCGAAGCTGCAGGTAATGGTGGTACCGTCACTGCCGGTCACGGTGACCACTGCCTGGGGATCATCCAGACCGTAGACACTTTCATCATCGGGGTGGGTGATGGTCATTTCGGTTTCCAGCGAACAGATGGTGGCCGCCATTTTTTCAATGGCATCCTGGTTCAGCGCATAGTCGGGATCACTGTCCAAAGTCCAGGTGCCGTCCGTGCAGGTAAAGGTCATGGATTCGCCGGATGTCTGCAAAGTGAGGGAAGTCACCTCGTCTTCTTCCAGGTCGGTGATGTCCTGGGCTTTGTACAGTTCCCGGGGCGTCTTGACCAGACCGGATAAGCTGCCGGCGTCAATGGTATAGATGTGGTCATTCCAGCTCACCTTGGCATAGTACGCTTCGGTAACAGAATTTTCGCTGCCGATGGTGACAGTGTACACACCCGAAGCGGTCTCCCCCGTCGCGGTTTCTGCCGAGGCAATGTCTGCTCCGTCCACACCGATGGTAAACACCATGGTAGGATCGTCCAGCCCCATATTTTCGGTGTCGGTTTCGGCCCCCAGGTCACGCACAGCCTGCAGGGCGGCAAATTCTTCTACCAAAGAGGATACGCTGTCCTGGTCCAGGGGCAGGTCTGCATCCTGGTCCAGATACCAGGTATCCTCCTCGTCCTGCAGCAAGGTCGCCTCGGTTTCGCTGTTGCGATAGGACAGTGCCGTTACGGAAGAAGCTTCGAAATCAAGCAGCGGGATTCCCGTTTCCTCCTCTTCCTCCAGACTGTTCAGAAACACCAGTGCCGCACCCAGCACGACCACCACAGCTGCCAGTACGATCAAGGGCATATACTTTTTTGCTTTCATGGGCAGTTACCTCATCAACGACGACGGCGCAGGATGGTAATAACCACGCCTGCCAGCAGGATGCACAGCGGAACAACAATGACAAACAGCAGCCCCAGAGGTGTGATTGCGGTGGAAGGAACAGTCAGGCTTTCGGCGCTCATGCTCTTGCCGTCAATCACGGCGGCGTTTTCCTCGCCGTTCATCCAGTTCACAATGCTGCCCAAAAATTGAGCGTTGCCCCCGGAAACAGCGGAGTTGGTCTCATCCAGGAAGATGTTGCCGCAGTTGATCCATACCAGCTTTGCGCCGGTGGAATCATCCTCGGCGGCTACCGCCAGGTCAAAACTGCCTGTAGGATCGTTCTCACCCTGTTCCAGTACCGTTGCAGTCTCATAGTCCAGCATGGAATACGCTGCGGCGGAGGTGGTCAGCAGAGAGGCGTGGGTCAGAGTGCTCTCGCTTTCGGCGGTTTCATCAGTCTGCGCAGACTCTTCTTCCACCGTCACAATTCCCTGGGAAGAAGGTGCAAACACATACATGCCGGAATTGATACCGGAGGTAATGTCGTTGCTCTGGATCACAGGCAGAAGATACGTCCCCGCATAACGGTACGCATAATATCCTGGATCGGTCTCCACCAGAAGACCATCCTGCCGGACCATGCCGTATTCTTCCAGTACGGCATCAAGATTGGGAGTATCGAACAGAAGGCTGGTGGCCACAATGACCTTGCCGCCATCGGACAGATACCCGCGCAGGGCATCGGCATCCAGCTCACTGAAGTCTGCCTGCGGCACATTGATGATCAGGGCGTCGGCATCTTCCGGGATTTCGCCGGTGTTCAGGTTCAGATCGTTGACGGTTACCCCGGCATTGGAAAGTGTTTCGTTGAAATCGCTGCCCAGAGAATTCTCCCCGTGACCGGTCAGCGCGTACATGATATAGCTGCTGTCCCGGGTGACCTGGGCGATGGCGGTGGTCAGGGCGCTTTCCGCCGCAAATTCCATATCGTAGGAGTAGTAGTCGGTGTAGCTGTAATCGTACATGTCGCTGTAATCCACGACGGTAGATTTGTCACCGCATACTAATATCACGCTGTTGGTGCTGGCATCTCCAGCATCATACTGATCCGCAAAAGTGGGATACAGGGCAGGGTCACGCTGCTGCCAGGTAAAATGAGAGCTTTCCCCGGCGTAACGGTCGAGAATCCGGGTGATGTTGGTGTCCTCGTTGCCGGTCTCCGCCAGGAAATACGCCGTCACATCCTGGTCCAGAGACTTCATCATGCTGACAGTGGTCTCACTCAGGGTAAACATCTGCCCGGTGGAAATATCGAACTCGGTATATTTGGTGGGCACTGCGCGGATGACCAGGTTCAGAAGGATCACCACCACCAGTACGATCGCAGCCATCGCGCTGGCATACGCACCGGAATGCAGCATCCGGCGGCGGCTGGCCCGCTGGGCTTCGGTGGGCTGTACAGCCGGCACTTTGCCGGAAGTCTTTTTCCCAAATTTGAATTTCATGCCTGTTCCTCCCTTCCTATCAATTCCAGCGGCGCCGTTCCAGCGCCTGGCCGGTCAGGAACAGGAACAAACCGATGACCGACAGATAATACACAATATCCGAAAGACTGAACATGCCGCCCACGAATGTCTCGAAAGGTGCAAACAGAGCCAAAGCATCCAGCACGCTGTTAAAGGCGGTCAGCAGCCAGGCCGGGCGTAGCTGGAACAGCACAATGAGTACCACGGCACCGCCGCAGAACACGCCGCTTCCCACAGTAATGCTTTTGCACAGAAACCCAATGAGCACCGAGGCCACCGCCAGCACAATGCAGAACACAATGAAAGCAAGGGTGTTGCCGGAGGTAAAAAGGGTTTGAAGGCTTTCCATCAGATACGCCACCAGCAGTACGCCGAAGGTAGCCAGGTAAGCAATGATCTGGTTTTCGGTCAATACAGAAATAAAAGTGCCCACGGCAATGCAGGCTGCGGCCAGCAGGCAGTACGCAAACAGGGTGGCGTAAGCGCTGGTCAGCGAAACGGTGCCGAACAGTGTCAGGATCAGCGGCATCACACAGGCCACCGCCATAGGCACAGCCAGAACCACCAGCTGGGCCAGATATTTGCCCAGCACGATTTCAGGGATGGTTACCGGGCTGGTCAGCAGCAGCTGATCCGTCTTATTGCGGCGCTCGTCCGCAAAGCTGCGCATGGAAAGTGCCGGCAGCACAAAAAGCATGACCAGCGTGGTGGAATACAAAACAATGGAAAAGTCCGATGTGGCATAAATCAGGCAGTTGGCAGTGTAATACAGGCCGATGAAGGCCAGAATCACACCGATGACCACATACCCGATCATGCTGGTGAAATAGCTGCGCGTTTCACGCTTAAAAATAGCCAGCATACCTCAATCCCCCTTCTTTTCATCTTTGACCGTCGGCTCTTCCTGTGTGGATCGGCTTTCTTCGGCAGCCGGTGCAGCAGAGGCTGCGGCGTCCGATTTCGCCTGTTCCGCCTCGGTATCACTTTCGGTCAGCTGCAGGAACACATCTTCCAGGCTCAAGTTCTGGCTGCTCAGACTCAGTACCGGGCATCCGGCAGCAGCCAGCGCCGCGGACAACGCCGCACGCAGGTCCGCACCATCGCTGCTGGAGGCAGTAAAGCTGACTTCATCACCCTTTTCGGCAGTGACGCGCAGGTCGGTAAGACCGGCCACACTCTGCGCTGCCTGCAGTACCTGTTCCCTGCTGCCCTGGGCAGTGGCGGAGACTACACCCTTGGCCGACAGTTTGGCCGCCAGTTCTTCCGGTGTACCTTGAGCGGCCAGTTTGCCGCCGGAAATAATCAGCACGCGGTCGCAGACGGTTTGCACCTCGCTGAGGATATGGCTGGACAAAATCACGGTATGACTTTTGCCCAGATCATGGATCAAGGTGCGAATTTCAATCATCTGGGCCGGGTCCAGGCCCACGGTGGGTTCATCCAGGATAATGACTTCCGGATTACCCAACAGCGCCGCAGCCACACCCACGCGCTGGCGGTAACCTTTTGACAGGTTGCGGATCAGCCGGTTTTCCATTCCCTGCAGCCCGGCTTTCTCGCAGACCCGTGCCACATCCGCCGCGCGGTCGGCTTTCTTTTTCACGCCCTTGAGTTCTGCCGCAAAGTTCAGGTATTCCCGCACCGTCATATCGGTATATAGCGGCGGCAACTCCGGCAGGTACCCGATACAGGCTTTGGCAACCTGGGGCTCTTCCTGAATATCATGTCCGTTGATGGTGACCGTTCCGCTGGTGGGCGAAAGGTACCCGGTGATCACGTTCATGGTCGTGGATTTGCCCGCGCCGTTGGGACCGAGCAACCCGTAAATATATCCTTTCTCCACCGTGAAGCTGATGTCGTCCACCGCCACATGTGAACCGTACCGTTTGGTCAGATGGCTGACTTCGATCAAGATGCACACTCCCCTTTTTATGAATTACGAACGACCGGTCCGAATGAATATCCGTTTGCGATTATATGCTCCGTTTGTGAAATTTGTGGGATAAAGATTTGAAGATATGTGAAAACCAAACCTGGTCAAAAACGGGAAAAAGCACAAAAAAACAGACTCTTCCGGCCTTGTGGACCGAAAAAGTCTGTTCTTGTCAAATGTTTTTTATCTGTCAGTGTGCCGCAATGACATCCGCAATACGCATAGCCACTTCATCCTTGCTCAGAAGGGGCAGCGGCTCCGCGCCGTCGCGGGTAATAAGGGTAACCACATTGGTATCCACACCGAACCCTGCCCCCGGAGTTTTCAGGTTGTTGGCCACGATCATGTCCAGGTTTTTCTTGTGCAGTTTCACTGCGGAATTCTCCAGCAGATGTTCTGTTTCCATGGAGAAGCCGCAGACAAAGAGGCCCTCCGGCTTATGGGCGCCCACCCAGCCCAGAATATCCTGGGTTCGTTCCAGTTTGATGGAAAGTTCCCCGTCGGACTTTTTGATCTTCTGGTCGGACACTTCCGCCGGGCGGTAGTCTGCCACAGCCGCCGCCATCACCAGTGCGTCGGCTCCCATGGCGTATTTCTGTACGCCCTCAAAAAGGTCCTGGGCGGTGGTAAACGGTACCGTGCGCACAAACGGAACAGGACGCAGCGAGGTCTGGGCCGTAAGCAGGGTCACATCGGCGCCCCGCAGCATACAGGCACGGGCAATGGCATACCCCATCTTGCCGGTGGAGTGGTTGGTGATGTATCGCACCGGGTCCATGGGTTCACTGGTGGCTCCCGCCGTGACCACGATTTTTTTGCCTGCCAGATCCTTTTGACAGGCGAGTTCACGGTCAATGTAATCGATTAGGACCTGTTCATCCGGCAGACGTCCGCTGCCCACATCCCCGCAGGCCAGCATACCGGAACCGGAAGGAATCACCGTAAAGCCGTAGCGTTCCAGCGTGGCAATGTTATCCTGGGTGATGGGGTTTTCCAGCATATGCGTATTCATGGCCGGGGCCACCAGTTTGGGGCAGGTGGCAGCCAGAGTCACGGTGGTCAGCATGTCGTCTGCCAGACCGTGGGCCATCTTGGCAATCACATTGGCCGTAGCCGGGGCGATCAGCATCAGGTCCGCCGCATTGGCCAGGGAAACATGCGCCACATCAAACTGGAAATTGCGGTCGAAGGTGTCCACGATGCAGCGGTGGTTGGTCAGCGTTTCAAAGACCAGCGGCGCGATGAATTCGGTGGCGTGGCGGGTCATGAGCACATGCACCGAAGCGCCGCGCTTGGCCAGCGCATGGGCTACATTGGGCATTTTGTAGGCGGCGATGCCTCCCGTGATGCCCAGTACAATCGTTTTGCCCTGCAGGTCTTTTTCCATAGTACGGTCCTCCCGTTGTTTGCTTTTTTCCTTGCGGATTCCGCGTTTTTTATTATAGGTCGGTTTGACTTCGTTGTAAAGGCTGGTATAATCAGATTATACCACACAGAAACGGGGCACGCATATGATATTGGCAGTAGACATCGGCAACACCAACATCTGTATCGGAGGGCTGGACGGCCGGGAACTGCGCTTTATGTTTCGGATGGTGACCCGTCCCCGCTGCACGCCCGATGAATACACCGCTGAGCTTCGCTTTTTGCTGCGGAGGGTCAATTTTGATAGCAAGGATTGCACCGGCGCCATTCTGTGCAGCGTGGTGCCCGGACTCAGCAACGCGCTGGCCGAAGCAGTCCGGCGTCTGACCGGACACGACCCGCTGCGAGTCAGTTATACCCTGGATACCGGACTGACCTTTGATGTGGAAAGTCCCGAACGGGTAGGACAGGACCGCATTGCCGATGCAGCTGCCGCAGCCGCCTTGTATCCGCTGCCCTGCATGACGGTAGACCTGGGCACCGCCACCACCTACAATGTCATCGACGCCCAAGGGCATTTTCTGGGCGGATTCATTGTGCCCGGCGTGCAGACCAGCCTGCGGGCCATCAGTGCAGGAACAGCCCAACTGCCTCCCATTGCCCCGGAAGAAACCGATCACCTCATCGGCCGCAACACGGTGGAATGCCTGAACAGCGGTGCCGTATTTGGGACCGCCGCCATGATGGAAGGGCTGGCTGACCGTGTGGAAGCCCAGCTGGGGCAGCCCCTCACGGTGGTCGCCACCGGTGGACTGGCGCGGGGTATCATCCCCTGCTGCCGCCGAAAGGTGCTTTATGACGCCGATCTGCTTTTCAAAGGGCTGGCTGTTCTGTATGAGCGGGCACAAAAATAAACTTCCTGTTTTTGCGGAATTTCAAACAACAAAAGACCGGCGCGTGGCCTTCTGAAGTGACCCCGAAAAGTTAGACAATATTTTTGAAGAAATTGTTCAAGCAACC
>CAJMLV010000068.1 GCA_905214345.1 uncultured bacterium | reverse complement strand
TGGCCTGGTTTGCCGGTATCGCCCTTCCGTTGATGGCCCTCATCCTGGGCGGCTGGTTTTTGCTGTAAGGGAGGTGGAAACCGATGAAAAAGAAACTTTTGGGCTTGTGTACGGTGCTGTGCCTGTTTCTGGCGCTGGTGTTTCCGGTCTTTGCGGCGGAGCAGGAACAGCCGTTTGATGCGCAAAAAATCCCTTACAGCACCATGATGTCGGACGGCGCCGGACTGCTGACCCCGGTGGAAGCGGAAAAGTTGAACGCCCGGGCCTGGCAGCTGACCCGGGAATACCGCTGTGCCGTGTACATAGTCACGGTGCCCAGCCTGGGCGGCATGGGAGTCGAGGAAGCTGCGGACTATCTTTTGCAGGAGTACCACCTGGGCTACGGCAGCGACCAAAGCTGTGTTCTTCTGCTTCTCTCTACCGAATACCGGGACTACGATATCCTGGCCCACGGTTATGGCAACACCGCCTTTACCGACTATGGCAAAGAAAAGATGGCCGAGCGGTTTTTAGATGAATTTGGAGCGGATGACTGGTACGGCGGCTTTACCGAATATCTGAATTGCTGTGAAGAGTACCTGGCGCTGGCCCGGGAAGGAAAACCCTTTGATGTGGGCAGCGACCGCAGCCCCTTTATGGGGCTGGCCATCGGCATTTTGGTGCCGCTTTTGGTTGCCTTTACGGTTTGTTCCATCTTCAAGGCACAGATGAAAACGGCAAAAATGCAGCAAGCCGCCCAGGAATATATCGACGGGCAGGGCCTGGTGCTGACTGCGCAGAATGACCGGTTCCTGCACACCACCCGCACAGAGAGGTACATAGAACCGCCCAAATCCAGCGGCGGCACCAGCGTGAACAGCAGCGGGTCTTCCCACAGCAGTGGACGCTTTTAAAAAGGGCACCCTGTAAAGGAGGGCGAGTGCCTATATGTTCTATAAGAAGATCGGAATGCTCCTTTTGGCAGTGACCCTCTCCATGATGCTGACAGCTTGCAGCCACCTTCCTCTTCAAGCTGCCCTGAGGGAGCTTTACACCCCTGGCAAAACCGTTTCGAAAGATTCGGCTCTTTCTTCCTCTCCATCCGATGATCCTGTGGAGAAGGTACCTTTCTCCCCCGAAGAAAGCCATCAGATGGAATGGAAGCCTCTCTCCCTGTTCCAAGCAGAAGACGGGGATTCAGTTTGGCAAGACGGCAGTCTTCTCTGCAGCACTGACTGGGAATATTTTTATCTGAGCCAAGAGGATGCTGCCGTTTATCCCGCCCTGGCCGCTGCCCTGGATGTACTGAATCAGGAAACTGCCGCTACCGGAGCCGTATACACAACAGAGCTGTCAGAAACTGCCCGAGAAAATTTCCAGGTCAAAAGTGCCGATGATGTTTATGCCTGGTACAGCCAGGAAAGCGCCGTTCGAAGAGCTGACCAGGAGGCCTTGAGTTTCCTTCATTACAAAGAATATTTTGACACTGTGAGTTATGGAAGCACAGTCCGGGCAACCAATCTGGATCCTGCAACCGGGAAGGAATTAACGCTTGCCGATGTGTTTGTCCATCCGGAGGAGCTTCCCGAACTGCTGGATGATCAGTATAGGGCCAATGGACAGTCCGTGGATGAGAGCACAAAAGAATATTTTGCCTCCTGTATCTCCCGGGAAGAGTTTATCTGGGTGGTCGGTTATCAGAATGTCACCTTCTATTTTTCGCCACCATATGATTCTGTTTATGCGGACAACCTCCTCACCCTTACCCTCTGGTTTCAGGATTCCCCTCACCTGTTCCAGGAAAAGTTCCGTTTCTCTCCCTCCCAGTATGCGGTGAAGCTTGATTCTCATAGCCCCATTGACATCGATTTGAACAGCCAAGATGATCGCAAGGACACCATTTGGTACGAATCTTATACAGGCTGGCCGGAAATTTGGGTCAACGATCAGTTCTGCTGCACATTACCGGATGACGAAATTGATTCCGATATCCCCCTCAGGGCCTTGGAAGTATATTTTGTACAGACGGCAGATGAACATCATCTTCTTTATATGGATGCGGCCGTGTGGAATGACTGTCATGTTCTGTCAATTTACTCTCTGGATGATGCGCATTTGTTGGAGCGGTATTGGGACGTTGGTTTCTATGAGGAATTCACCGAAGAAGGCGAACGACGAAGAGAATTGTTTACCGACCCGTCTGATTTCACCTTGTACGCCCATATGGAACTGCTGGGTACCATGTGGGGAGTTTGTAAATACCAGATCGAGCCTTCCTCCGGACTGGCAGTGGAGAAAAGCCCCTATTTTGATGTCATCAATGACAATACGCTGACCACCCTCATTCCCCTGGAAGCCATTGCTCTTCCGGATGAAATACATGAAACCATCCCCGCGGGAACAAACCTCTATTTCCTCCGCACCGATTGCCTGAGCTATGTGGACATGCAGGCAGAAGACGGACAGGAGTGGAGAATTTATCTGGATACTTCTCAGTGGCCTATTACAGTGAACGGAATTTCCATCGACCAGTGCTTTGACGGAATTTTCTATTTAGGATAGCGAACACGATCACTATACCAATACCAGCAGAGAAAGGAGTATTTAAAATGGGACTGTTTGACTCTTTAAGAAATCAAGCCAGAGATGCTGTAAGGGATGCTGTTCAAGGAGTCGGAAACAAAACAGAGACCATTGTATTTCCCACCGTGCCGGACAGGTATGAAGAGTTCACGGCCCTGCCCCAGGCCGCCATGGCCACCCCCTTTGAAACGGCGGCCATGACGGTGATCGCCCTCTGCGTTTACCCCCGCGACCCGGAAACTTCTGTCAGGATGCTCAACTTCCTGCGGGGGCCCCGCCCGCTGAACGGGCAGGAGCTCAGCTTTATCCGGGACCGGTTCCGTGCCAAGGATTACGTGCCTCGTTCCTATTTCTGCGGCGCCACGCCCCAGAACGACTACACCCCGCAGCCGCCTTATACCATCCGGGTCATGGCGGACCACAACAGCTTTCTTACCCAAGGGTTTGCCAAGTTGTTCCTCCCCTCCGGCGGCGCGGACAGTCCCCGGCCTATCCAGTTGAGGCAGGCCAAGGACGGCAAATGGTATCTGTGGGAGCAGGCCCTGCTTACCGATATCCGGCAGCCGGAAAGCGCCAACCCCTGGGCCTAAATCACAGACAGACAAAACGTCACATCAGGATTTCCCCCGGCGCTTCAAACAGGCGCAGGGCGGCAACATAACCAAAAGCCCCCGTTTATGCACCGGACCGTACCGGGCGGGGCTTGGATCAAACAAAAGGAGTGTTGAATATGGGACTTATCAAAGCGGCATTGGGCGCTGCCGGCGGCGTTATGGCAGATCAATGGAAAGAGTATTTCTACTGTGAATCCATTCCGGTGGATGTGCTGGTCTGCAAGGGCCAGAAACGGGCCACCGGCAGGGGCTCCAACACCAAGGGCAGCCCGAATGTCATCTCCAACGGCTCGGTGGTGGCCGTGGCCGACGGGCAGTGCATGTGCATTGTGGAGAACGGCAAAGTGGTGGATATCTGTGCCGATCCGGGCGAGTTCATCTACGATACCTCTCTCGCCCCCTCCCTTTTCACCGGCGACCTGGGGGAAGGCATCAAAAACACCTTTTCCCAGATTGGCAAGCGTTTCGCCTTCGGCGGCGAGGCCGGGCAGGACCAGCGTGTCTACTACTTTAATACCAAGGAAATCATCGGCAACAAATACGGCACCCCCAGCCCCATCCCCTTCCGGGTGGTGGACGAGCGGGCCGGCATCGATATCGACATCTCCATCCGCTGTTTCGGGGAATACAGCTATCGGCTGACCAACCCCATTCTGTTTTATACCAACGTCTGCGGCAATGTGGAGCAGGACTATCGCCGTGAGGAGATCGAGGGCCAGCTGAAATCCGAACTGCTGACCGCTCTTCAGCCTGCTTTTGCCAAGATCTCGGCCATGGGCATCCGTTACAGCGCTTTGCCGGGCCACACCACCGAAATCCGTGATGCCCTCAGCGAGATCCTTTCCTCCGAATGGGCTCTGTCCCGGGGTATCGAAATCTGGAAATTCGGTGTGTCGTCGGTAAAAGCCTCGGAAGAAGACGAGGCGATGCTCAAGGAACTGCAGCGCAACGCAGCCTTTATGGACCCCACACGGGCAGCTGCCTATATGGTGGGCTCCCAGGGCGAGGCCATGAAGACCGCCGCCGGCAACACCGCCGGTGCCGCCGTAGGTTTTATGGGCATGGGCATGGCCGGCGGCATGATGGGCGGCGGCATGAACGCCCAGAATCTGTACGCCATGGGCCAGCAGCAAGCCCAGCAACCCCCGGCCCAGCAGCCCGCCGCCCCGGCAGGTTGGACCTGTTCCTGCGGGCAGACCGGAAACCAGGGAAATTTCTGCCAGAGCTGCGGCCAGCCCAAGCCCGTCCCCAAACCTGCCGGCGGCTGGACCTGCTCCTGCGGCGCCGTCAACACCGGCAAGTTCTGCGCCGAATGCGGGAAGCCCCAACCTTCGGCCGACGGCTGGACCTGTTCCTGCGGGGCCGTGAATAAGGGAAAATTCTGCGCCGAGTGCGGCCAGCCCAAACCTGCCGGCGTTCCCCAATACCGGTGCGACAAATGCGGCTGGGAGCCGGAAAAGGGCACCAAGCCGCCCAAATTCTGCCCCGAATGCGGGGACCCCTTTGATGATGGCGACCAGATCTGACGACCCTGTCAGGGAGGTATAACAAAAGGAGGTGTGTTCTATGGGGATTCTTTCACGTTTTGGCGATATCATGCGGGCCAACATCAATGACCTGCTCACCGGGGCGGAGAACAAGAATGCGGAAAAACTGCTGAACCAGTATCTCAGAGATGCACGGGAAGATTATGCCCAGGTCCGGAATGAAACCGCATCGGTCATGGCAGAGGAGGCCGCGGCCAAACGCCGCCTGGATGGGATCAATGACCAGATGACCCGCTATGAACGGTATGCCCAGGCCGCCGTACAGGCAGGTAACGATGCCGACGCCTTGAAATTCCTGGAGGCCAAGGGCCAGCTGCAGCCCAAAAAGACTGATGCCGAAGCCGCCTATGCCCAGGCGCAGGCAAACTCGGAGCGTATGCGCCAGATGACCCAAAAGCTGCTGACGGATATCCAGGAGGCGGAAAGCAAGATCGGGGAGCTGAAAGCCAAGCTGCGGATCGCGGAAAGCAAGGAAAAAATGCAGCAGCTTACCGAGAAGATCGGCGGGAATGCATTGGGGAATTTCGACAGCCTGGCGGGCAGCATCCAGAAGCGCATCGATGCGGCAGATGCCAAGGAAGCCCTGGATGCGGAACTGGCCGGGGATAGGGAACTGGACGATTTGGAGAAAAAGTACGCCAATACAGACGGCGGTCCCTCCGCCCAGTCGGAACTGGAGGTGCTGAAAGCACGCATGGGGATGACACCCGCCGCCGGGACCGCAAGCAGTGATGCCGCAGCCCAGCTGGCCGCCATGAAGGCACAGATGGGAGCCACGGAACCGGCAGGCAGCACCCCGCCGACGTTCCGGTGCAATCAATGCGGCTGGACCCCTGCAGACCCGGCTGCTCCGCCGAAGTTTTGTCCCCAGTGCGGCAATATTTTCGATGACGAGGACCGGATCTGAACCCCCATAGATGTCCGCTCAAAAGCTCCTGCTTTTGAATGGCACAGAAAACGATCCCTGTACAGACCTTTGCTTTTCCTGCAAATATCGTAACCCCAAAAGGAGGAATACCTATGGCGTTTTGTCAGAATTGCGGCGCACAGCTGCATGGCGTAAGCAAGTTTTGTCCCAACTGCGGCACCCCTGTGCCTGTCTTGGAAAAACCGGCAACGGCACCGGTGCAACAGGAAATGCCCCCTATCCCGGCCGAGCCCCCTGCCGCCGAACCGGTAGAGACCACTTCGGTTTTCACAGCGGTACCGGAAAATGAACCCGCCCCGTCCATCCCCCCGCAGGAGCCTGTTGTTCAACAGCCTGTTCCTCAGCAGGCAGCATACCAGCCGCCTGCCCCCCAGCAGCCGGTGTATCAGCAACCCGCGTACCAACAGTCTGTACCCCCGCGGGCGGCGTATCAGCAGCCTGTTCCTCAGCAGACAATGTACCAGCCGTCTGCTCCCCAGCAGCCTGCATATCAGCAGCCCATGCCTCAGCAGGCCGCATACCAGCAGCCGGCCCCCCAGCAACCGGCATATCAGCAGCCGGGTTCCCAATCCCAGGTGCCGCCCGTACATCCCGGTTATCAACAGCCGGTCCAGGCCGCCGCACTC
Source organism: uncultured bacterium (assembly GCA_905214345.1). Classification (GTDB taxonomy): domain Bacteria; phylum Bacillota; class Clostridia; order Oscillospirales; family Ruminococcaceae; genus Gemmiger. The sequence continues at coordinate 757 of CAJMLV010000068.1, read as the reverse complement.
AACCAGGCCCAGATGAAAAAGGGCATGGCGATTCTGGCATATTTCGGGATTCTGGTCCTGATCCCCCTCCTTACAGCCAAACAGGATCCGTTTGCAAGGTACCATACCAACCAAGGGCTTGTTCTGTTCCTTGTGTCGGTGATCTGCAGCGTGTTGTCCAATGTGCTGAGCACCGCGCTGATCGACATCAGTTCTACGGCGGTGCTGATTATTTCTGGCGTCTTTGGGGTTCTCTCCCTGGTGTTTTTCATCTTTTCCATCATCGGGATTGTTCACGCAGCCAAAGGCCAGACAAAGCCCTTGCCCCTTATCGGTGGCATCAAACTGCTGAAATGATAGAAAGGATCGCACGGGGCCCCTAAACGATGCAGCTTCGGGCAATCACATAATTATTGAGGGGATGCTTGCCTCTGCGGCGTGAGGCATCCCCTCTTTCTCCGTCAGTTCCCGACCGAACGGAAAGGGGCGCCACTATGAAAAAGATCGCACTGGCCGCAATTCTGCCTCTTCCGTTTGCGGGATACCGCGCGGCCAAACAACTAACTGCCCCGGCAAGACAGCGGCATATCTGCTTCCAAAACTCGTGGCTTTGAGAAAGGAGTCATTCATGAAACAACATATACCCGGAATACTCTTGGCATTATTGCTCCTGTTTTCTTTATCCGGGTGCAGTGCCTTGCCGGTCTGGGAAGAGTTCCTGGAACAAGAGGGACTTCGCCCTTCGCCGGACAGCAGCCCCGCTGCCCCCTCCCCAGTC
>CAJMLV010000067.1 GCA_905214345.1 uncultured bacterium | reverse complement strand
GCGGGCCCTTTTCGCTTCCTTTTCGGGCACGAAAAGGAAGGCATACAAGCAGACTCCCGTCTGCCAAGAAGCAACAAAAAAGGACGGGATAAATCCCGTCCCTACAAGCAAACCTTTCACCTTTTCCCGGGTGAAGCACGGTCATGCTTTTTTCCGTTTCCGTTCACGGACACCCCAGACGATCAGCCCAATAACCGTCAGCAGGCTGACGACCTCCGCCGCCCGCCAGGACAAGGGTTCCGCAAATCCCACGGTGAGAGTCCCGTCGTAGCCGGGTCCCACCACCAGGGCCACCTGGCCGGTCTCGCCTTCGGTGACAGAGGCGGCGCCGCCGTCGTTTTTCAGCACACGGTAGCCGGGATAATACACCAGCGGCAGTTCCAGGTTGGCGTTCTGGTCGGCGCTCTCGTTCACCAGGCGCAGGGTATAGCGCAGACTGCCCTTTTCCACCAGGGTGCAGCTCAGGGTATCGCTGGGATACAGGTCGGTGTTTTCCGCCTGATCCAGGTCAAAGGCCGCGGGCAGATATTCCATGGCGCTGCTGGTGGTGGTGTCCGAAAGCCCTTCGGTGGTGCCGTGACGGCTGCGTCCGAACTGGGCGTCCACATAGGGCGTCAGGTCCAGCCCCGCAAAGATCACCGCCACCGCGATGAGCCCCGCCGCGCAGGCGCGGGCGGATTTGGGCCCCGCCAGATGATGGAGCAGCCACACCAGGGCGCCCCCCGCGGCAGCCAGCCCCAGCACCGCGAACACCAGGAACCGGAAGGGGAACTGGAAGTTCAAAAACATCCGGCCGATGCTTTCACCCATCCAGCCGGCCACCGTTTCCCAGCCGGTAAAGCCGGTGAGCAGCACGGCGGCGGTGCCCAGCACCAGACCCGCCAGCCCCAGCTGACGGCCCCAAACGGGCAGGTCTTTTTTCCAGACCAGCACCGCCAGCAGTCCCGCCGCCGCCAGCAGCAGCGGCGCCCCCAGGCGGATATAATCCACCTTGGAATTCCAGGGCTGGAGCAGGTTGGCCAGAGAAATGGCATAGTCGCCGGGATCGATGGCGTTGGAATCCGCCCGGAAGCGGTAATCCCCGCCCAGTTCCTGGAGCATGGGCAGAACGAACCAGGCGCACAGCCCCACCGTCAGCGCCGCGCCTTTCAGCAGTGTCAGCAGACGCTGAGGGCGGAAGGCCCGCTTGGCGCAGCACAGCACCGTGAACACCGCCATAATAGCGGCCAGCTCGGTGGTGATGGTGTGGGTGAGGATCACCCCGCTGAACCCCAGAGCCAAAGGCGGCCAGGCGCGGCGGCGCCGGGTCTCCTCCACATCATCGGCGTACAGTGCCCAGAAGCCGTAGAAGATCAGCGGCAGGAAGGTCTGAGCACAGGTTTCGCCCAAAGCCGGGCGATAATACATGTTGAACAGCCGGTAATAGGCCGCACTGTACAGCGCGGTGGCGGCAAGGGCCGCCGCCCGGCTGCGCAGCATGCGGGAAAAGCTCCACCAGGCGATGGCCACGGTGAGGATGTTCACCCCCACCAGCAGCAGGTTGTACGCCCGGAAGAGAGGCATGCCCGCCAGCACCAGCAAAGCGGGGAAATACAGCAGAATATCCCCGTAAAAGACCGGGCTGGCGTAGCCGTACCCATTGAGGAAGTTGGGATAGATGCGCACCGGGAACTGCCCCTGGGCCAGCCCTTCGGCCACACCGGCCAGCCGGGTCATGTGAAAGCTCAGGTCAAACCCGTAGGAAACCGCATCCATCAGCACCGGTGTGCTGCACAGCAGGACCAGGCCCGCCAGCACCACCAGCACCGTGCGGTCTCCCGGCCGGGTCAGCATCCCGGTGCCGGGCAGCACCGCCAGCAACAGCAGGTCTGCCAGCACAAACACCAGCAGCCACCCCAGAGCGCAGGTCACATCATACCAGCCCTGACGGTGTACCGTTACATTTTTCAGCGTCCAGTCGGCGTGGTCGGCGCCGAACACCAGCCGCACGCCCCGGTCGGCCTCTTCCAGCCAGACCACATCGGTGACCGAGCCGCCCTCGGCGTTGGTGGCGGGCAGGGTCACGTTCATATCAATGATGTCCGCCGATTCCGGCAGCATCTGCAGCTGGGCGTCCTGCCCGGCCGCATACTCCACCGTGACCAGATACCGCCCCGCGGGCAGGGCAAAGGCATCGCTGACCAGCAGGGAAGGGGGCGGGGTCTCGTCCTCCGCCTCTTCCTCCTCAGCTTCCTCTGCTGCTTCCGTTTCTTCCGTGGCGGCCGCTTCGGATTCTTCCGCCGCGGCGGCGGATTCGGTTTTCTCAAACAGGGTGGTGCGGGCTTCGTCGGGGGTCACCGACCCGTCCTCCCCCGTGGTCAGGGTCAGTGTTTCGGCATACTGGTTGGTCAGCTGCGCGGGGGAGAAGGTCAGGTCCTGTTCGGTGCCCATGCCGCGCAGCAGCACCAGCAGCACCACCACCAGCTCCGCCAGCAGCAGCAGAGGCATCCACCGGGGCAGGGCCACCGGACCCTTGGGGGTTTTCAGTACAATTTGCATGATTCCGTGCCCTTCCTGTGCCTGCGGCAGGGATTATTCCTCGGTTTCGGGGGCGGCGGAATCGGCGGCCTCGTCGGCGCGCTCCTCCGCTTCGATGCGGGCCAGCTCCTCGGCGGAAGGCTCGGCGTCGCCCTCATCTTCCGGCTTCTGGGTCTCCACGCCGTTGTCCCGGTCCACGCGGGCCACCATGGCCAGCTTGTCGTCCTCGCCCAGGCGCATGACCCGCACGCCGCTGCCGTAGCGGCTCTGCACGTTGATGTCGTCGGCGTGCATACGGATGAGGATGCCGTTCTGGCTGATGAGCAGCAGGTCGTCGGTGTCGTCCACGATCTTCACCGAGGCCACGCCGCCCTTGGAGTAGTTGCGGATGCCCAGACCGCCGCGCTTGGTGATGCGGTAATCATCGATGCGGCTGCGGCGGCCCTTGCCGTCCTCGGTGACGGTGAGCAGGGTGGCGCCGGGGCGGCAGACGCCCACGCCCACCACATAGTCGCCCTCACGCAGGCGGATGACACGCACGCCGTGACCGGTACGGCCCATGCTGCGGGCGCCGTCTTCGCTGAAGTGGATGGCAGCACCGTCATGGGTGGCCACGATGAGTTCATCGCTGCCGCCGGTGATGTGGCACCACACCAGGCTGTCGTCCTCGTTCAGGGCGATGGCGTTCAGGCCCGCCTTGCGGATGTTGCGGAACTGGGACAGGGGAGTGCGCTTGATGAGGCCCAGCCGGGTGACCATGGTGATATAGTTGTTTTCTTCGTCGATGTCGGCGGGCTGACGCATCATGATGGTGACCTTTTCGCCCTCCTGCAGCTGCAGCAGGTTGGCGATGTGGCTGCCCTTGGCGGTGCGGGCGCCTTCCGGCACCTGGTAGCCTTTCAGACGGTAGACGCGGCCACGGTCGGTCATGAAGAGCATATAGTCATGGGAGGAACCCACGAACAGTTCTTCGGTGAAGTCGTCATCCTTCTGGTTCATGCCCTGCACACCGCGGCCGCCGCGGTTCTGGGCGGTGTAGGTGTCGGCGGCGGTGCGCTTGATATACCCGGAATGGGTCAGGGTGAAGACGCACTGTTCCTTCGGGATCAGGTCCTCGATGTCCACCTCGCCGGAGACAGCCTCGATGGAGGTGCGGCGCTCGTCGCCGTACTTCTCCGCCAGGGCCATCAGGTCGTTCTTCACGATGAGCATGGCGTGGTGTTCGTTGGCCAGAATGTCCTTGTAGTTTTCGATGGCGGCGCGCAGCTGGCCCAGTTCCTCGTCGATCTTGAGGATTTCCAGACCGGCCAGACGGCCCAGCTGCAGTTTGACGATGGCGTCCGCCTGGGGATCGTCAAAGCCGAATTTCTCCATGATAGCGGCCTTGGCCTCGGCAAAGCCGCCCTTGCAGGCGCGGATGGTGGCGATGATCTCGTCCACGATGTCCACGGCCTTGCGCAGGCCTTCCAGGATGTGTTCCCGGTCCTGGGCCTTCTTCAGTTCAAAGGCGGTGCGGCGGCGGATGACCTGGCCCTGGAATTCCAGATAACGCTGCATCATGGTTTTCAGGCTCATGACCTTGGGCACGCCGTCGTCCAGAGCCAGCATGATGGCGCCCACGGTGTCCTGCAGCTGGGTGTAGCGGTAGAGCTGGTTCAGCACCACCTGAGGGTTGGCGTCACGCTTGATCTCAATGACGATCTTCATGCCGGTACGGCTGGAGCTTTCGTCGTTGAGGTCGGAGATGCCCTCGATGCGCTTGTCCTTGACCAGGTCGGCGATGGACTCGATGAGGCGGGTCTTGTTGACCATGTAGGGGATCTCGGTGATGACGATCTCAAACCGGCCGTTGGCTTTCTCGATGATCTCGGCACGGCCCCGCAGGGTGATCTTGCCGCGGCCGGTGGCGTAGGCGGCCCGGATGCCGGACCGGCCCATGATGATGCCGCCGGTGGGGAAGTCGGGTCCCTTGATGTATTCCATCAGGCCGGGCAGGTCGATGTCGGGGTCGTCGATCATGGCGCACAGGCCGCCCACCACCTCGCGCAGGTTGTGGGGCGGGATGTTGGTGGCCATACCCACGGCGATGCCCTGGCTGCCGTTCACCAGCAGGTTGGGGAAGCGGCTGGGCAGAACATGGGGTTCCTTTTTGGTCTCATCGAAGTTGGGGTCCCAGTCGATGGTGTCCTTTTCGATGTCGGTGAGCATCTCGCAGGCCATTTTGGACATGCGGGCTTCGGTGTAACGGTAGGCAGCCGGGGGGTCGCCGTCGATGGAACCGAAGTTGCCCTGGCCGTCCACCAGGGGATAGCGCAGGCTGAAGTCCTGGGCCAGACGGACCATGGCGTCATAGACGCTGGCGTCGCCGTGGGGATGGTAAGAACCCAGCACGGCGCCCACGGTGTCGGCGGATTTGCGGTAGGCGTGGGAGGGATCGTTGCCGCGCTCGTGCATGGTGTAGAGGATGCGGCGGTGAACGGGTTTCAGGCCGTCGCGGACATCGGGCAATGCACGGGAAACGATGACCGACATGGAGTAATCCAGAAACGCGGTCTCGATCTCCTTTTTCACATCGCGCACGATGACCTTGGTGCCGGAACCCGGCGTCATAATGACATTTTCTTCCATTTGGTACTCACCTTTCTGGGAAGGATAGAAACGAAACTAAGAAGTTGTTTTACCGCTCCGCTGCCGGGGGAAACGACTTCTTGCCGGGGTGTCCTTCCTTTTTGTCGCCAAAAAGGAAGGCCTAAAAGGCAGACTGCCGTCCGCCCGGCAGCCGGGCACGAAAAGGAAGGACACTCCGGCTGGCAGCCGTCAAAAATCAAACATCCAACTTCGCATACTTGGCATTCTTCTCAATGAACTGCTTGCGGGGTTCCACCTGCTCGCCCATGAGGATGCTGAACGCCTCGTCGGCGCGTTCGGCGTCTTCGATGGTGATCTGCACGATGACGCGGTTATCGGGGTTCATGGTGGTTTCCCACAGCTGATCGGGGTTCATTTCGCCCAAGCCTTTGTAGCGGTTGACCTTGGCGCCGGGCATTTCGGCGCTCAGAATCTTTATTTCATCGTCATTATAGGCGTACTTGACGGTGGAGCCCTTCTGCAGCTTGAACAGCGGCGGCTGGGCCACATAGATATACCCGTGCTCGATGAGCGGGCGCATATAGCGGAAGAAGAAGGTCAGCATCAGGGTGCAGATGTGGGAGCCGTCCACGTCGGCATCGGCCATGATGAAGATCTTGTGATACCGCACCTTGCTGATGTCGAACTCGTCCCCGATACCGGTGCCCAGGGCGGTGACCACCGGCATCAGCTTGTCGTTGCCGTAGATGCGGTCGGCCCGGGCCTTTTCCACGTTGAGCATCTTGCCCCACAGGGGAAGGATAGCCTGGATGTTGGAGTCTCGGCCCTGCTTGGCGGAACCGCCGGCCGAGTCACCCTCGACGATGAACAGTTCGGTCTTGCTGGGGTCTTTTTCGTGGCAGTCGGCCAGCTTGCCGGGCATACGGTTGGTTTCCAGGGCGCTCTTGCGGCGCACCAGGTCCCGGGCCTTCTGGGCGGCGGCGCGGGCGCGGGCCGCCTGGGTGGCCTTTTCCAGAATGGCCTTGGCCACGGCAGGATTTTCTTCAAAATATTCGCTCAGGGCCTTGTACACCACACCGGACACCAGGGTCTTGATGTAGGTGTTGCCCAGCTTGGCCTTGGTCTGACCTTCGAACTGGGCTTCCTGCAGTTTCACGCTGATGACGGCGATGAGACCTTCCCGCACGTCGGGGCCTTTGAGGTTCTCGTCCTTGTCTTTCAGGATGCCCTTTGCGCGGGCATACTCGTTGAACACGCGGGTCAGGCTCAGCTTGAAGCCCTCTTCATGGGTGCCGCCCTCGGGGGTGTGCACGTTGTTGGCAAAGCTGAGCATCAGTTCATTGAAGCTGTCGCAGTACTGCAAAGCCACCTCGGCCACCGCGCCGTCCGCCTCGCCCTTCATGTAGATGGGCTGGGGGTGCAGGGGGGTCAGGTCCCGGCGCTGCTGCAGGTAGGAGACAAAGCTGCGGATACCGCCCTCATAGTACATGGTTTCCCGCACGGCGGCGCCGTCGTTGGAAGCCACGGTCTCCTCCCGCTCGTCGGTGAGGGTGATGCGCACCCCGGCGTTGAGGAAGGCTTCCTCCCGCAGACGCTTGAGCAGGATGTCGTAATCATACACGGTGGTGTCGGTGAACATCACCGGGTCGGGCTTGAAGGTGACGGTGGTGCCGGTGGAAGCGGCGGGACCGATCTTCTTCAGGTCGCCGTCCGGCTTGCCGCGCTTGAAGCTCTGTTCGTACTCGGCGCCGTCGCGGCGGACCCGCACGACCAGCCATTCGGACAGAGCGTTGACCACCGAGGCGCCCACGCCGTGCAGACCGCCGGCCACCTTGTAGCCGGAATCCTCGCCGCCGAACTTGCCGCCCGCATGAAGCACGGTGTACACGACGGTGACGGCGGGAATGCCCATCTTGGGCTGGATGTCCACGGGGATGCCGCGGCCGTTGTCCGACACTTCGATGATGTTGCCGGGCTTGATGGTCACTTCGATATGGGTGCAGTAGCCGGCCAGGGCTTCGTCGATGGAGTTGTCCACGATCTCATACACCAGGTGGTGCAGGCCGGAAGGGCCTGTGGAACCGATGTACATGCCGGGGCGCTTGCGCACCGCTTCAAGACCTTCCAGGACCTGGATCTGCGCACCGCCGTACTCGTGGTCGGTGGCGGTCTCCTGGTTAACGGTCGTGATCTTTTCTTCTGCCATGCTGCTTTCCTTTCCTCTACTGGGTTGCGATGGGGGTGGTAAAAACGGCGGTTTGCCGTGAAAAAGCTTTTTTGCTTTGTTGGTTCCGTGGGTTCCGGCAAACAATCTGCTGCCGGAGAGTCCTTCCTTTTCGTGCCCGAAAAGGAAGCGAAAAGGGCCCGCCGTTCCGATGC
>CAJMLV010000066.1 GCA_905214345.1 uncultured bacterium | reverse complement strand
AAGTTCATATAGTCGGCACCGCGCAGGGTGGCGATGAGGATGGGAACAGTCATCTTGTCCTTGGACTGGATGATAAGGGCGGGAACGAAGTAGTTGTTCCAGGAACCCACGAAGGTGAAGATGGCCTGCACCGCCACGGCGGGCTTCATGATGGGCAGCACGATGCGGTTGAAGGTCATGAACTCACCGGAACCGTCGATGCGGGCGGCCTCCACCAGGGACAGCGGCAGCGAGGACTCCAGGTAACTGTACATGAAGTAGAACACCGCCGGGGACGCCACCGAGGGCAGGATCAGGGGCAGCAGCGAGTCATACAGACCGATGTTGGTCATCAACCGCAGGAAGCCCATGGCGGTGACCTGGGTGGGCATGACCAGGATGGCCATGATGAAGGTGAAGGCCACCTTTTTCAGCTTGAACTGGTAGGCGTAGAGGCCGTAGGCCGTCAGAGCGGAGAAGTAGGTACACAGCGCCGCCGAGCAGCTGGAGACGATCAGGCTGTTGATGATGCCCTTGAACATGGGGAAGCTGCCATCGTTGGCCACGCTTTTCAGGTTTTCCAGAAAGTAGTTGCCGGGCAGCCAGCTGAAGCCCTTCTGCAGGTCTGCGTGGGAGCGGGTGGCGTTCACCAGCAGGATGTAGAAGAAGAACAGGCACAGGAAGGACAGGACGATGAGGACCAGATAGGCCAGGATGGTTTCTGCCCGTTTGTTTTTGGTATGTTTCATGCTTTGGCTCCTCCTTTGGCGTGCTTCCGGTGTTTGGCGGCGCTATCACTGCCGTTGGTCATCCGGTAGACAAAGAAGCACAGGATGCCGCTGACGATGAACAGGTAGACGGACAACGCACCGGCCATGCCGTAGTTGCGGCTCTTCAGGTGGCTGTTCAGGAACATGATCAGCGTCATGGAGGTGCGGTCGGGGTTGCCCTGGCCGTTGGTGAGGATCTGGGGCACATCGAACATCTGCAAGCCGCCGATGATGGAGGTGATGAGGGTGTAGGCCAGAATGGGGCGGATCAGCGGCAGGGTGATGGAGAAGAACCGCCGGAAGCTGCCGCAGCCGTCCAGTTCGGCAGCCTCGAAGATGTCGGGGCTGATGCCCATGATGGCGGCCATCAGCATGATGGTGGTATTGCCGAACCACATCAGGAAGTTCATCAGGCCGATGAGGGACCGAGTGCCGAAGGTGGTGCCCATGAAGTCGATGGGCGCATCGGTCAGGCCGATGGACATGAGGATGGAGTTGATGGGGCCGTTGGTGGAGAACAGCGCGAAGAAGAGCATGGCGAAGGCAGAGGCCATGATCAGGTTGGGCAGATAGATGATGATCTTGAAGAACTGCTTGCCGCGGATCTTCAGCCGCACATCGGTGAACCAGTTGGCCAGCAGCAGAGCGATGACGATCTGGGGCACAAAGCCGATGAGCCAGAGGATCAGGGTGTTGCCGGCGTAGCCGACCATGTCGGATTTGAGCAGTTCGGCATAGTTTTCCAGGCCGATGAAGGTGGGGCCGATCTCCTTGATGCCGGAGCGGTAGTATTCATAGAAGCTGTACCGCACGGTGTCCACCAGTGGGATCAGCGAGAAGATGAAGAAGGCCAAAAAGAACGGAAGGATGAAGATGTAGCCCCATTTGGCATAGCTGAGATGTTGTTTTTTCTTGTTCATAGGTCACCGTTCCTTTCCGGAAAAGGCTGCCGCACCGGGGTGCGGCAGCCGGTTTTCATTCCGTAGTCTGCTTGGGGCAGGATCACTCCGCCCACTGGATCTCGGTGATGTCGGGGTAGCGCTCTTTGATGGCCGTCTCAAAGTTGGCCTTGGCGCGGTCGTAATCCACGTTGCCCTGGAAGTAGTCGCTGAAGGCATTCTGGATCAGCTCCACGCAGCCCTGGTCATAGGAGGACAGCGGCGCGATCTGGATGTTCTCGGCCACGGGGGCAAAGTACTCGTAGGCGTTCTGACCGCCCAGGAAGTCCGAGGCGAAGGAGGCGTCGGTAGCCGCTTCCTGCATGCCGCTGACGGTGTTGGTGAAGTCGAGGTAATCGCGGGAAATCTTGATCAGATTGTCCTTGTTGGCGGTGAGGGCCAGGATGATGTCCTTGACGTGCTGGGGGTTGTCGGTGCCGGTGGCAGCATGGATGTAGGAACCGCCCCAGTTGTATTCCTGCGGGGGATTGGTGACGCCCCAGGCGCCGGTCTCGCCGTCCCAGTTGGGGTTCAGGGTGAAGTCGATGCCCCAGGCAGGCAGCAGGAAGGCAAAGACCTTGGAGGAAGAGCTCATGGACTTGTTCCAGTCGTCGTTCCACTGGCCCTTGACGGTCTTGTCGAAGTAGCCGGCGTCCAGCCATTCCTTGGAATCCTTGATCCAGTTCATGATCTGGGGGTCCACCTTGACGGTAGTCTCGCCGGCGGTCACCCACGGCTCCGAGATGCTGTTGCCGTACAGGCGGAAGGTGTCGGCGTAGGAGGCGAAGGTGTAGTAGCCCTTGGCCTTCAGTTCGGCGGCGGTGGCCTTCAGGGTGTCCCAGTCCTTGACCTTTTCGCCCACAGCGGCGGGGTCATCGGTGCCGAACACGTCCTTGGCGATGTCCCGGCGGTAGACCAGCAGGCCCGGGCAGCACTGCCAGGTGGAACCGCGCTGCATACCGTTCTGGTCGGACGCGGTGGTACGGGTAAAGGCGTACTGGTCGGCCAGGTCGGTGTCGGGGTCAATGCCCAGATCGGTCAACGGCATGGCCACATCGGCGTCGGCATCGGTGTATTTAAAGACGTAGTCGGTCTCGGACAGGAAGATGTCCACCTTGTCGTCATCGGCGGCGGAAGCCTGGTTCAGCAGGGCTTCATCCAGCTTCTGCTGGTAGACCCCGTCCTGGTTGGGGTTGATGATCCAGTGGATCTCGGTGCCGTCTTTCAGGGTGGTGACGGTGCCGTCGTCGGAGGTGCTTTCCACCTCCGGGTAGATGGCTTCCAGACGGGTGCGGAATTCGTCGTTCCAGCTGTAGATGTTGACGACGGCGCCCTCTGCGGAAGCCGCCTCACCGCCGGTCTCGCCGGTGGCATTGGCAGCACCGGATGTGCTGCCGCCGCAGGCAGCCAGCAGGCTTGCGCTGATCGCCGTAGCCATCAGAAGAGAAACAACGCGTTTTTTCATGCAGATAACCTCCTACTTTGTTGGTACTCCCTCGCGGAGTACCGAATTCCTTAGCGTGCCCCTATTATAGCGTGGAAGGGGTGCTGGGATATATTAGAATCAAACAAAAAATATCAAATCCATGACTGCTTTTTGTCCAAAACGCAGCGTTTTGACATTTTGCCGGCACCGGGGCCGTTGCGGGACCGGGCGGTTCGTAGTATAATAAACACAGCAATACGCCCCCGGCACCTTTCGGGGGCAAGGCATACGGCAACTCCACAAGAGAGAGGAGTTACAGGCGATGAGCTACCAAAAAGAATGGCTGCTTCTGGAGGCTAACGACGAGGCGGACGAGATGGAACACCGGGACCCCGGCGAAGAATTCCAGTTTTACAGCGCGGTGGCCGGGGGCGATGTGGATTATGTGCGCCGCAACTGCGAACAGGGCCGCTTTAGGGAAAATGAGGGTGTGGGCCAGCTTTCCCGGGACCCGGTGATGAACCTGAAATACCATTTTGTCATCACCACGGCCATGGTCACCCGGCTGTGCGGCCAGCACGGCATGGAACTGGAACAGGCCTTCCGCCTCAGCGATTTTTACATTCAGAAACTGGACGATCTGCATACCGAGGACGAGGTCTGCGCCCTGCATGACGAGATGGTGATGGATTACACCAAAAAGATGCGCAAAAACCTGCGCAGCGACACCAACTCCAAGCACATCAACGCCAGCAAGGATTATATCTACGCCCATATCAAGGAGCGCATTACCATTGAGGACCTGGCCGACGAGCTGGGGGTATCGCCCAGTTATCTGTCCCGGTTGTTCAAAAAGGAGACCGGCCTGTCGGTGTCGTCCTACATCCGCCAGCAGAAGATCGAGATGGCCAAAAACCTGCTGCGCTTCAGCGACAGTTCCCTCATCGACATTGCCAACCAGCTGGCCTTCTCTTCCCAGAGCCACTTTATCCAGCAGTTCCGGGAAGTTACCGGCATCACCCCCAAAAAGTACCGGGACGAAAGCCGCCTGAACCCCTGGGACGACTGAAAACCGCAAAACAGCCCCCGCCATACGGCGGGGGCTGTTCCTTTGGAGGGAGATGCCGGATGAAGATTTACAGCACCAGCAGGATGTCGTTCTCCGCCAGCAGCTTGTGGGCAGGCAGGTAGTTGTCGGGCAGGGCCTCCCCGTTGAGGGTCAGGCTGGCAAAGCCGCTTTCCTTGCCCTGGGGATTTTCCACCCGGATGTGCAACTTCTTGCCGCGGAAGTCCTTGTCCATGGTAAAGCTCTTCCAGGCGGCAGGCACCGCGGGGGCCAGCCGCAGACCGTTCAGGTCGGGGCGCAGGCCCAGGATACCCTCCACGCAGCCCACCATGACGGTGGACGCCGTGCCGGTGAGCCAGTGCACCTGGGAGCGGCCGAAGTGGGCGCTGGCCGGGCCCTCGGTGAACTGGCCGTAGCAGTAGGGCTCCAGGCGGCGCACTTCCGCCCGGTCGTTCTGGGCGGCGGGGGCGTTCTCGGTAAAATAGCCGAAGGCCCGTTCCCCGTGGCCGCACAGCGCCTCGGCCAGGATCAGCCAGCCCTGAGACTGGGAGAAGATACCGGCATTTTCCTTGGTGCCGGGGTTGTAGATCACCGCCAGGGCGCCCTCAAAGGCATGGGCGTGGTAGGGCGGGTCCATGAGCACCGCGCCGTAGGCGGTGTTCAGTCGGTCGTAGACCTGGGCCATGGCCCGGTCGGCCTGGTCCTTGTCCGCCAGCCCGCTGATGACCGCCCAGCTCTGGGGGTTCAGCCAGAGGTTGGCCTCCGGGTCGGCGGCGGCGCCGATGCGCTGGCCTTCCTCGGTAAAGCCGCGGATGAACCGGTCGCCGTCCCAGCAAAGGGACTGGATCTTCCGGGCGGTGTCGGTCATCGTTTCTTCCAGATGGCGGCAGGCGGCCTCGTCCCCCCGGTCGGCGGCAAACCGGCGCAGGATCTCGAGGGCATAGTAGAACTGCAGCGCCACAAAGGTGGACTCGCCGTTGGCGCCCAGCCGCAGGCAGTCGTTCCAGTCGGCGTAGAGCCCGGCGGGCAGGCCGTGGGGACCCAGATGATCCAGCGAGAACTGCACCGCCCGCTTCAGGTGCTCGTAGACGGTGCCCTCGTCCCTGTTGGCAAAGGGGATGACCTCATCGAGGAAGGCTTTGTCCCCCGTCTCGGCCACATACTTGTAGACGGTGGGGAAGAGCCACAACGCGTCGTCGGCGCGGTAGGCCGGGTGGCCGGTCTCTGCCACATAGGAGGCATCGTCGGGGGTATCCTCATGGCCGGGGTTGTGGGTGAATTTGACCAGGGGCAGGCCGCCGCCGTTGTCCACCTGGGCGGAGAGCATGAACCGGATCTTCTCCTTGGCCATGGCCGGTTCCAGATGGATGATGCCCTGGATGTCCTGCACCGTATCCCGGTAGCCGTAGCCGTTGCGCAGGCCGCAGTAGATCAGGGAAGCCGCCCGGCTCCACACAAAGGTGATGAAGCAGTTGTAGGCGTTCCAGGTGTTGATCATCGTATTGAAGGCGTCGTCGGGGGTGTGGACCTGCAGATGGTCCAGCCGTCCGTACCAGTCCTGCTTCAGGGCCTCCACCTCGGCGGCACAGCGGGGGGCGGGGTCGGCGTAGCCCGCCACCAGGGCGGCGGCTTCCTCGGAGGGTTTCATCCCCAAAAGGAACGCCACCGTGCGGCTTTCGCCGGGGGCCAGTTTCACCACGCAGGAAAGGGCGCCGCAGGCGTTCTCGTTGTAGCTCAGCACATTGCCCAGGTCGCCGGATGCCACGCCCTGGGGGGCGCCGTAGTCATGGTACCGGCCCAGGAAGGCTTCCTTGTCGCCGCAGTAGCTGGCCACTTCGGCACCCGCCAGCCCGAAGAACCGTTCGGTGACGTTCTTGCCGTCCACCAGTTCGTCGGCGGGCTGGGCGTCCAGATTGCCGTGGATCTGCTGGGTGATGCGGTTGCCCGCAAACAGTGTCCGGCTGATGAAGAGGGAGTACTGCAGGTTCACCTGGTCCTGCTCGTAGTTGTTGTGGTTGGTGAACTCCGCGTAGCCCGTCAGGGTCAGTTCCCGGGGGGCGTCGGTGGTGTTGGTCACCGACAGCTCCCACACCTCGTGGGCGCTGTCCTTGGGCACATAGTAGACCGCTTCGGCGTGGATGCCCGCGTAGTCGGAGAGCATCCGGGTGTAGCCCATGCCATGGCGGCATTCGCAGGCATAGTCCTGCAGGTCCTTGCCCACCGGCTGCCAGGAAGCCGACCAGAAATCCCCGCTGGCGTTGTCCCGCAGGTAGAGGTACCGGCCGGGGCGGTCAAACTGGTTGAAGACATAGCGCAGGATGCGGCCGTTGGCGCCGGACTTGGCAAAGCTGTAGCCGCCGGCGTTGTTGGAGATGATTGCGCCGTACTCCGGCGAGCCGAGATAGTTTACCCAGGGGGCGGGGGTATCGGGGCGCTGGACCACATACTCCCGGTGGGCATCGTCAAAATATCCGTATTGCATCAGGAAGAATCCTCCTTGTTTTTATACCAGTTCCGCCGTGATCAGGCCGCCCTCGGCGGGCAGCTGCTCCACCAGGGCGCGGGGCAGCTTCACGGTGCCGTCGGCGCCGGGGGTCACGGCGGTGTCGCCGCACCGGACTTCGCCCAGGCGGTAGCTGCCGGCCTCCTTGCGGGCGGCGTTATGGTAGCGCACCGTCAGCGGGCGGCCCGCAAAAGTCAGCCGTAGTTCGGCGGTGCCGGTTTCATCAAACTGTTCGGCGGTGAGCTGGGGGGCCAGCAGCAGGTCGCCGGCCTCGCCCCGGACGCCGAAGGCCTGGGTGATCATCGTCAGCATGAACCAGCTGGCCGCGCCGGTGAGGTAGTGGTAGACCCCCCGCCCGTCGGTGGAGAAGTATTCGGGAATGCCAGGGTAGATGCGGCTGGTCTCAAAGTGCAGGGCGGCGTCGGCCAGGGTTTTCAGGGCCTTCCAGCCCTCCCTGGTAAAGCCCCGGCGGTAGAGGGCGTTGGCGTACATCACCGTCATGTGGGAGAAGACAGCCCCGTTCTCCTTCTCGCCGTAGGCAAAGCCGAACATCCGGCCCAGGTTGAATTTCAGTTCGCCGAAATCGGTGTTCAGCCGGTAGCCGCCGATCTCGGGGCGATAGAGGTAGTGGTCGGCGCTGCGCACGATGCGGCGCACCTGTTCCTCGTCGGCCACCCCGCCCATGACGGCAAATACCTGCCCGGTGAGCATCATCCGCACACCGACGGGGAAGAACCCTTCCACCGGCTGGCCGTCGTTGTCGTAGTAGCTGTTGAACCAGCCCTCCTCGCCGCCGTCGATCCATTCCTGGCGGCGCAGATGGCCGGTGAGCCAGTCCGCCCGCTTTTCCAGGTCGTCGGCCAGGTCGGTCAGGGGCACCCGCACGGTGCGGCCGCTCAGGGTGTGGCGGCAGCGCTCCAGGTACTGCCACAGCAGTGCCCGCTTGCCCGCCCGGTCGTCATAGTCCTGGCCGGGGCGCAGCAGCACCGTCAGTTCCTCCATCAG
>CAJMLV010000065.1 GCA_905214345.1 uncultured bacterium | reverse complement strand
GGTGGCGGTTTTTCCGTCGCTTTTTGGCGGCAAAAAGCGACAACTCTCCGGCAAGATGCCGTTCCCCAAGAAACAAGAAACAGCCAAAAGCGCGGACGGGATAAATCCCGTCCCTGCAAATACAGCCAGCCAGAAAATTGACCGCAAAAAACCCGCCCGCAGCGCGCAGCTGCAAACAAAAAAATCCCCGCCCTGTCGTTTCCGACAGAGCGGGGATTTTAATTATGCAGCTTTACCAGACTGCGCAGGTCTTACTTGTACAGTTCGACCAGCTTGGTCAGGTGATCGTAACGATCCTCGGCAGCCTTCTGGTTCTTGTCGAACAGTTCCTTGGCGCGATCGGGGAAGGCGCGGGACAGACGGCTGTAACGGGTCTCGTTGGCCAGGAAGTCCTGATAGACATCCATCTTGCCAGCCTTGGAGGTCAGGGTGAAGGGGTTCTTGCCCTCGGCCTTCAGAGCGGGGTTGAAGGTGAACAGGTTCCAGTAGCCGGACTCGACGGCCTTCTTCATCTCGTTCTGGCAGTTGGTCATGCCGCCCTTGATGCCGTGCAGTTCGCAGGGAGCGTAGCCAATGATGATGGAGGGGCCGGGATAAGCCTCAGCCTCGGCAATGGCCTTGACAGCCTGAGCCATGTTGGCGCCCAGAGCGATCTGAGCAACATAGATGTAGCCGTAGGTCATGCAGATCTCAGCCAGGCTCTTCTTGCTGACTTCCTTACCGGCAGCAGCGAACTGGCAGACTTCGCCGATGTTGGAAGCCTTGGAGGCCTGTCCGCCGGTGTTGGAGTACATCTCGGTGTCGAAGACCATGACGTTGACGTCGTGGCCGGAAGCCAGGACGTGATCCAGGCCGCCGTAGCCGATGTCGTAAGCCCAGCCGTCGCCGCCGAAGATCCAGAAGCTCTTCTTGGCCAGGTACTGCTTGTCCTTCAGGATCTCCTTGGACTCTTCGCAGCCGCAGGCTTCCAGAGCAGCGATCAGGGCCTTGGCGGGAGCGTCGTTGGCCTTGGTGTTGTTCTTGGTCTCGATGAACTTGTCGATGACGGCATCCAGTTCAGCGCTCTTGCCCTTCAGGGCGACCACCTTGTTGATCAGGTTGGCACGGACGGTCTCATAACCGATCTGCATGCCCAGGCCGTGCTGCGCGTTGTCCTCGAACAGAGAGTTGTTCCAGGCAGGGCCGCAGCCGCTTTCCTTGTTGGTGGTGTAGGGGCTGACGGAAGCAGTGCCGCCCCAGATGGAGGAGCAGCCGGTGGCGTTGGAGATGAACATCTTTTCGCCGAACAGCTGAGTGATCAGGCGGGCGTAAGAAGTCTCGGCGCAGCCGGCGCAGGAGCCGGAGAACTCAAGCAGCGGCTGGTTGAACTGAGAGCCCTTGACGGACACTTCGGAAACCACGCCGGGGATGTTGTCCTTCTTGCGGATGTTCTCCACGCAGTAATCGAAGGCAGCCTGCTGGTCGGCCTGGGATTCCTGCGGCTTCATCTCGATGGCCTTGGTGGGGCAGACGGTGACGCACTCGCCGCAGCCCATGCAGTCCAGCGGAGAAACAGCCATGGTGAACTTGTATTCGCTGGCCTTCGGCTTGGTGTCGGCGCTCTTCAGGCTGGCAGGAGCGGCAGCCATTTCGTCGGCAGTCAGGCAGAAGGGACGGATGGTGGCATGAGAGCAGACAAAGGCGCAGTTGTTGCACTGGATGCACTTGTCAGCATACCACTCGGGCACCATAACGGCGGTGCCGCGTTTCTCGTAAGCAGAGGCGCCCAGTTCCCACTCGCCGTCGGGGTTGTGGGCAAAGGCGGAAACAGGCAGGCTGTCGCCGTCCATACGGGAGACAGGCTCCATGACGTCGCGGATCATCTTGACCAGCGGAGCGGGGCCCTTCAGCTCCTTGGCGGGGGCGTCGGCTTCGGGGTTGTGCCAGCTTTCGGGCACTTCGACCTTATGGACAGCGTCCACACCGGCGTCGATGGCCTTCCAGTTCATCTCGACAACGGCGTCGCCCTTCTTGCCGTAGCTCTTCTTGGCAGCGGCCTTCATGTACTCGACGGCTTCGTCGATGGGCATGACGTCGGCCAGCTTGAAGAAGGCAGACTGCAGGATGGTGTTGGTGCGCTTGCCCATGCCGATCTCGATGGCCTTGTCGATGGCGTTGATGGTGTACAGCTGAATGTTGTTGTCAGCGATGTACTTCTTGTCGGCAGCGTTCAGATGATGATCCAGTTCCTCGTCGGACCACTGGCAGTTGATCATGAACACGCCGCCCGGCTTGACATCCTGCACCATCTTCATGCCCATGTGCAGGTAAGCGGGGTTATGGCAGGCGACGAAGTCGGCCTGGTTGACGTAGTAGGGGCTGCGGATGGGCTTGTCGCCGAAACGCAGGTGGCTGATGGTCACGCCGCCGGTCTTCTTGGAGTCATACTGGAAGTACGCCTGAATGTACTTGTCGGTATGGTCGCCGATGATCTTGGTGGAGTTCTTGTTGGCGCCGACGGTGCCGTCGCCGCCCAGGCCCCAGAACTTGCACTCTTTGGTGCCGGGAGCAGAGGTGATGGGGGCGGGCTTGACCTCAGGCAGGCTGAGGTTGGTGACGTCGTCCACGATGCCGATGGTGAAGCGGGACTTCGGGGCATCCTTCTCCAGTTCCTTGTAAACAGCGAACACGCTGGAGGGCGGGGTGTCCTTGCTGCCCAGGCCGTAACGGCCGCCGGTCAGAACGACATCGTTCATACCGGCCTCACGCAGGGTGGCGGCAACATCCAGATACAGGGGTTCGCCCAGGGCGCCGGGCTCCTTGGTGCGGTCCAGGACGGCGATCTTCTTCACAGTCTTGGGCAGGACCTTCAGCAGAGCTTCGGAGACCCAGGGACGGTACAGGCGGACCAGGACCAGGCCGACCTTCTCGCCCTTGGCGGTCAGGTAGTCGATGACTTCTTCGGCCACGTCGCAGATGGAGCCCATGGCGATGATGACGCGGTCAGCGTCCTCGGCGCCGTAGTAGTTGAACAGATCGTAGTTGGTGCCGATCTTGGCGTTGATCTTGTCCATGTACTTCTTCACGACGGCGGGCAGAGCCTCGTAAGCGGGGTTGCAGGCCTCACGATGCTGGAAGAAGATGTCGCCGTTTTCATGGCTGCCGCGGCTCTTCGGATGTTCGGGGTTCAGGGCGGCGGCACGAAAAGCCTCCACGGCCTCCATGTTGCACATTTCCTTCAGGTCTTCGTAGTCCCACTTTTCGATCTTCTGGATCTCGTGAGAGGTACGGAAGCCGTCGAAGAAGTTCACGAAAGGAACACGGCCCTCAATGGCGGACAGATGCGCCACGGGGGACAGGTCCATGACTTCCTGGGGGTTGGACTCGGCCAGCATGGCAAAGCCGGTCTGGCGGGTAGCGTAAACGTCGCTGTGATCGCCGAAGATGTTCAGCGCATGGGTCGCAACGGTACGGGCAGAAACGTCAAAGACGCAGGGCAGGCCCTCGGCCGCGATCTTGTACATGTTGGGGATCATCAGCAGCAGGCCCTGGGACGCGGTGAAGGTGGTGGTGATGGCACCGGTGCCCAGAGAGCCGTGCACGGCGCCGGCCGCGCCGGCCTCGGATTCCATCTCGACGACCTTGACCTGGTTGCCGAAGATGTTCTTCAGCCCCGCGGCGCTCCACTGGTCAACGGTGTCGGCCATCGGGCTGGAGGGGGTGATAGGGTAGATGGCAGCTACGTCGGTGAACGCATACGCTACGTGGGCCGCAGCGGTGTTGCCATCCATGGACTGTTTTGCTCTTGGCATTTTTCTTCCTCCGTTTACTTCGGTGTGCCGAAGGCCGCCCGGCCTTGTGACCCACCAATTTGGATTCAGCACCCGCGCACGACCATACGGGGCCCACGGTCAGACCATGGCCCCGAACGGCTGTTTGCAGGAAAGTTCCCCGCCCTGCGGCCCTCTGCCTTGCGGCACAGGGCAGCCCCGCCGGACGGGAACGCTTTTGCTTGTTCCCATTTTACCAAATTTGCGGCGGTTTCGTAAAGTAGTATTGCATAGAATGTTGTACGATTTTTTTGTTAAAATATTGGCAATTTGACGATTCTCTTGTTAAATATGACTGTATTTTATATGGCCCCCTTGTGTAATAGATAGATATTTTGTATAATTCAACTTGCCACGCCCGCCCTATCCCCAAGATGTGGGGATTTTCCCTGCCGAAAGCGCAAAATCAGGGCTTGCAAAAACCGATTTCTGTGGTAAAATAGGGGACGCAAAGTTAGTATCAACTAACCATGTAAGCAGCAAACCGTTCTCATCGCCGCTTCCTGTTGCCCATGCAACAAACCCAGACCCCGACCGGGGGTATACTGGAGTTGGGGCAAAGGGCTTTTGCACCGTCAAACCGCGCACCGCGCGTTTTGGAGTATATGTTTTCCCTCAGTTTTTAAGGAGGTACCGTCGATGTACAATTATCCCCAGTGGGAAGGCTTTGAAGGCCGCATCTGGAAAGAGGAAGTCAACGTCCGCGATTTCATCCAGAAGAACTACCGTCCCTATGAGGGCGATTCGTCCTTCCTGGCCGGCCCCACCGAAGCCACCAACAAGCTGTGGGGCGCTCTGCAGCAGCTGCAGAAGGAAGAGCGCGCCAAGAACGGCGTGCTGGACATGGAGACCGAGGTCGTCTCCGGCCTGACTGCCTACGGCCCCGGCTACATCAAGGAAGACCTGAAGGATCTGGAAAAGATCGTGGGTCTGCAGACCGACAAGCCCCTGAAGCGCGCCTTCATGCCCTACGGCGGCATCAAGATGGCGGAGCAGGCCTGCACCACCTACGGCTACACTCCCAGCGAAAAACTGCACGAGATCTTCACCAAATACACCCGCACCCACAACCAGGCGGTGTTCGACGCCTACACCCCCGAGATGAAGAAGGCCCGTCACAGCCACATCATCACCGGTCTGCCCGACACCTACGGCCGCGGCCGCATCGTGGGCGACTACCGCCGCGTGGCCCTGTACGGCATCGATCACCTGATCGCCGCCAAGCAGGAAGACTTCGCCAACTGCGGCGACGGTACCATGGTGGATGACGTCATCCGTCAGCGCGAGGAGATCGCCATGCAGATCTCCGCCCTGAAGGGCATGAAGGAGATGGCCGCCATCTACGGCTACGACATCTCCGCCCCCGCCAAGAACGCCAAGGAAGCCGTGCAGTGGCTGTACTTCGGCTACCTGGCCGCCATCAAGACCCAGAACGGCGCCGCCATGAGCGTGGGCCGCATCTCCACCTTCCTGGACATCTACATCCAGCGCGACCTGGACAAGGGCATCCTGAACGAGACCGAGGCCCAGGAGCTCATCGACCATCTGGTCATGAAGTTCCGCATGGTCAAGTTTGCCCGTATCCCCAGCTACAACCAGCTGTTCAGCGGCGACCCCGTGTGGGCCACCCTGGAAGTGGCGGGCATCGGCATGGACGGCCGCTCCATGGTCACCAAGACCTGCTACCGTTTCCTGCACACCCTGGAGAACATGGGCCCCGCTCCGGAACCCAACCTCACCGTGCTGTACTCCTCCGCTCTGCCGGAGAACTTCAAGAAGTACGCCGCCGAGATCTCCATCAAGACCAGCTCCGTCCAGTACGAGAACGACGACGTGATGAAGCCGGTGTGGGGCGACGACTACTCCATCTGCTGCTGCGTTTCCGCCACCCAGACCGGCAAGGAGATGCAGTTCTTCGGCGCCCGCGCCAACCTGGCCAAGTGCCTGCTGTACGCCATCAACGGCGGTATGGACGAAAAGCTGCATGAGCAGGTGGGCCCCAACTACGCCCCCATCACCAGCGAGTACCTGGATTATGACGAGGTCATGAAGAAGTACGACGTGATGATGGACTGGCTGGCCGGCCTGTATGTGAATGTGCTGAACCTGATCCAGTATATGCACGACAAGTACTACTACGAAGCCGCCGAGATGGCCCTCATCGACACCGACGTGCGCCGCACCTTCGCCACCGGCATTGCAGGCTTCAGCCACGTGGTGGACAGCCTGTCCGCCATCAAGTATGCCAAGGTCAAGACCGTCCGCGATGAGACCGGTCTGGTCATCGGCTACGAGACCGAAGGCGACTTCCCCAAGTACGGCAACGACGACGACCGCGCCGACGAGATCGCCGTGTGGCTGCTGAAGAGCTTCCTGGAGAAGATCAAGCGCCGCCACACCTACCGCAACTCCGAAGCCACCACCTCCATCCTGACCATCACCTCCAACGTGGTGTACGGCAAGGCCACCGGCGCTACCCCCGACGGCCGCAAGGAGTACACTCCCTTTGCCCCGGGCGCTACCCCCAGCTACGGCGCCGAGACCCACGGCCTGCTGGCTTCTCTGAACTCCGTTGCCAAGCTGCCCTATCACTGGGCTCTGGACGGCATCTCCAACACCCAGACCATCAACCCCGATGCTCTGGGCCACTCCGACACCGAGCGCACCAACAACCTGGTGCAGGTGCTGGACGGCTACTTTGACCAGGGCGCTCACCACCTGAACGTGAACGTCTTCGGCACCGAGAAGCTGCTGGATGCCATGGAACATCCCGAGAAGGAAGAGTACGCCAACTTCACCATCCGCGTGTCCGGCTATGCGGTCAAGTTCATCGACCTGACCCGTGAGCAGCAGCTGGATGTCATCGCCCGCACCTGCCACAAGAAGATGTGAGGATGACGCGCCCCGCGGCGTGCCCCTGAAATGAAAGCACCCCCCGCAAGCGTCATGCTGCGGGGGGTGTTTGGGATTTTGGGAGAAAAACAAAACGGTCAGTGGAAAGAAGCTTCGTTCACCGCCTGGCTGAAGGCGCGGTATTCGCCGTCCGCCAGCAGCCGGCCGTTGGCGGCACACTGCACCGCCGCGGCCGCCGCGGTGACGACGATATACAGGTAGAGCAGGGGATGCTGGGCGGCCATGCTCAGGTAGCTGCCGATGTCCAGCAGGAGCAGAATCAGAGAAGCCGCGCCGCCCAGTGCGCCCAGCCAGGCCAGGACCCGGATGCCCCGGCGCAGCATATAGCTGATGCCCAGGGTAACGGCCACGCCGAGAACGGTACTGCCGCCCACGGCGGGGGTAAAAATGCCCATGGCCAGCAGGATCAGGGTGACGGCGGCACAGATGCAGCGTGCAATGATCCACGCGTTGGTTGCACGCACCGTACGCCGGCAGGCGTCGGCATACTGCGCCCGCAACTGGTTCAGCCGCTCGTTCAGGCTGCTGTTTTGATGCGTTCCAGTGTTGTTTTCCATCCGTTGGCACCTCTCTTTTCCTGCTAACAGTGTAGCACAATCATTCCTGAATTTCCACACGGTTTTTGTTGTTTTGTCATAATTCTCTGTTGTTTTATCATAATATCCAAAAAATTCCCGAAAATTTCAGCGGCGGTTTATGCACCGCCGCCAAGGAGACCACATCATGTCTGAAACTGTCAAAGAACCCCTGGGCTATATCAATTCGGTGGAGACTTTCGGCCTGGTGGACGGGCCGGGGGTGCGGTACGTACTGTTTCTGCAGGGGTGCCGCATGCGCTGCCGGTACTGCCACAACCCCGAGACCTGGGCTTTCAGCCAGGACAACGCTCAGACCCCGGCCGAAGCCTTTGCGGCGGCTTACCGCTACCGCAATTACTGGAAGAACAACGGCGGCCTGACGGTGAGCGGCGGCGAACCTCTTTTGCAGATCGACTTTCTCACCGAGCTGTTCCGTCTGGCCAAGGCAAAAGGCGTACACACCACCCTGGATACCTGCGGCCAGCCCTTCACCACCGAGGAACCCTTCTATTCCAAGTTTGTGGAGCTGATGCAGTACACCGACCTGGTGATGCTGGACATCAAGGAATGGGACAGCGACCGTCACAAGGCCCTGACCGGTCACGGCAACGAGAATATTCTGGCCATGGCGCGGTGGCTGTCCGACCACGGCAAGGATATGTGGATCCGCCATGTTCTGGTGCCCGGCCTGACCGACGGCGAGGACGCCCTGGCCGCCACCGGTGCCTTCATCAAGGACCTGAAGACCGTGCGCCGGGTGGAGGTGCTGCCTTATCACACCCTGGGGCTGTTCAAGTGGGAGAAGTTGGGCATCCCCTACACCCTGGACGGGGTGCCCACACCCACGGATGAGCAGGTTTCCAAAGCAGAGGAGCTTTTGGGTGTTGTGAAGGAGTAAGATTCCTTCACGCAACCTTTGCTTTGCAGGCAGACGGCAGTCTGCTGCTTGTACCTTTATCCTATTTGTAGGGACGGGATTTATCCCGTCCTTTTTTGGTTGGGGGTTTCTTGGCAGACGGGAGTCTGCCGGAGTGTTGTCGCTTTTTGCCGCCAAAAAGCGACGGAAAAACCGCCACCGTTTCGAGGCG
>CAJMLV010000064.1 GCA_905214345.1 uncultured bacterium | reverse complement strand
TGTAATACCCCAGCACCATGAGCACCATGCTGCCGGACACGCCGGGGATGACCATGGTAGCGCTGGCGATCAGCCCCAGCAGGAACAGGATCACAATGGTAACGGGGTCGATGGTCAGGGTCTTGATGGCACCTTCCGCGCCCTGCACCAGCGGCAGGCCGATGCCGATGGCCAGCAGTACCAGGAAGCTGATGACCTCGCCCGCGCCGATGCTGCGGGAAGGCTTCTTTTCAATGTTGCGGCGCAGGTTCATCCACAGGATGGGCAGACCGCCCAGGATCAGGCCCACAAAGGTCAGGCAGGTGGCCAGCACGAAGTTGTCCAGCAGGTATTCCAGCAAGAAGCCGAAGCCCACCACGCCGATGAGCATGCCCACGCCCAGAGGGATGAGCAGTTTCATGCTCTGCTTGAAGTGCTTGAACAGACCGGTAACGGCACTGATCAGCTTATCGTAGATGCCCATGGACACCGCCATGGTGCCGCCGGATACGCCGGGAATGACGTTGGCGATACCGATCACGATACCGCGCAGGATATTCAGTACAGCGTTCATTCTATGTTCCTTTCTCTCGGGTCACATTTTCGCGGAAAGCCGTGTGTCTCACAAAAGCGGACGCAGGCTCACAATTTTTAGTAATACCCTATCCCGGCAGTCGGCGCAAGAGGGAAAGCGAAGTTTTTTCCTGTTTCCGCCGCCTGTTCATCCACCCTTGTCTCTGATAAAAAAGAACGGCGCCGCCCGGTAAAGGGCAGACGCCGTTCTCGGATCAGGTTATCGGGACAGTGTGATCTGGGTTTCCGTACCGCCCAGCAGGGCAACCAGTTCTTTGCCGCTCACATCCCGGATTGTCCCCAGGCGGGTGTAGGACCAGGTATTGCTGCCGTAGAACAGGACGATGGAATCCCCCTGATACAGCATAATATCTCCCGGTTTTGTGGTGATGCGGCTGTCCTGCCGGGGCAGAGCCCGGGGCAGCTCACCCACCTTCTCGAATCCGCCGTAATTTTCCACCTGCACGGTCAGCGGACCTTCCGCCAGCAGTTCCATCAGGGCGTCGGCGGCTTCGGTCGCGGCCGGTTCGGCAGTAAGGGTAGTCTCCCCAATCTGAATATACAACAAGGTTTCTTCCTTCCCCGTTTCCTGGGTTGCCGCCGTTTTCTCCGCTTCCGGGGCGAATCTGGCGGTTTCTTCGGTTCCGGCAGGCGGTGCTGCCGTTTCACGGCCGCAGCCGCCCAGCATCAGCAGCACTGCCAGGACCAGGGCCGCCGCATGTTTTCGGACACTCACAGGCTGGCCCGCAGAATGGCGATGACGTCATCCCGGGTGAGCACTTTGTACCCGCCGGGCATGATGAAGGTACCGTCGGCAATGCCTTCGATCATATCATCGGTCACACCCAGTTCCCGGATGTTCATGGTCACACCCAGTTCCTTCATCCAGCTTTCCATAGCCGCCAGACCGGCTTCGGCCAGTTCGGTTTCTGTCTTGCCAGCAGGGTCCACATCCCAGACATTGACGGCAAAGCGGGCAAACTTGGCGGTGCCGTACGGCATGATAAAGCGGTAGTATGCCATGGACACAGCGGACAGGGTCATACCGTGGGTGGCGTCGGTGTAGGCACCGATGGACTGGCCGATCATGTGCACTTCCCAGTCGGTGGTTTTTCCCATGGCCAGCAGGGTGTTCAGTGCCCATGTCGCCGCCCACATAATGTTGCTGCGGGCTTCATAGTTCTGCGGGTCCTTCAGGGCAATGCGGGAACTGTGGACCAGCGATTTCATCAGCCCTTCGGCGATATAATCGGTGGTGTTGTCATCATTGCCGGAAAAATACTGCTCACAGATATGGTTGAAGGCATCGTAAATGCCCGCCACCATCTGGCGCATGGGCACAGTGTAGGTGTAGGTGGGGTTCAGGATGGTGAACCGGGGCATGACGTTGCTGCCGAACACATGGCCGATCTTGCGCTTCTGTTCATGGTTGGTGATGACCGAGCCGCCGTTCATCTCCGACCCGGTACCCACCATGGTGAGCACACAGCCCACCGGAATGATGGGGTTGTCCACCTCTTCCATACGCAGGTAGTACTTGTCCCAGGGGTCCTCCGCACACCAGGTGGAAACGGAAACCGCCTTGGCGTAGTCGCACACAGAGCCGCCGCCCACAGCCAGGATCAGGTCCACCTTATTTTCCCTGGCAATCCGGCAGCCCTCGTACAGCTTTTCCACCGTGGGGTTGGGCATGACGCCGGGCACTTCAAAAATTTCCTTGCCGCAGTCATGCAGGATGGAAACCACCTGGTCATACAGACCGGACCGGCGGATGGAACCTCCGCCGTAGGTCAGCAGAACCTTGGGACCGTAGTTGGACAGTTCCGCCCCCAGCTGATCCAGGGACTGTTCGCCGAAATGCACGCGGGTAGGATTGCAGTAAGTAAAATTGCCTAACATGGAAGTGGCTCCTTTCGAGATAAGGGTCAGGCGCAGCCGCCGGCGGTTTTGCCGGCAGACCGGGCACAGATGATTTCCGCACGGGAGTCGGGATCGTCCCGAATAACCTGCCCGACCTCCGGAAGCTCAATGCGTCCGGCGCGGGGGTTCTTGATGCTCAGGACAGGCGCGGTGAGGGTCGCCCGGACTTCGCTCTTTTCAAAGGCAAGGTCGGTATCCACCATCTCACAGTTGATGAGTTTCAGGCCCTTGCAGTAGCACAAAGGCTGGGTACCGATGATCTTGCAGTTTTCAAAGGTAACATTCTCGCAGTACCAGGCCAGATACTCCCCTTTCACCACGCTGTTGCGCACCACCACATGCCTGGCATGCCAGAAAGCATCCTTGGTATCAAAGTTGCAATGGTCGAAGGTAGCATCCTGGATGTACTGGAAAGAGTATTTGCCTTTCAGGGTCACGTTGGAAAAATGCAGGTGATCCGACCTCATCATGAAATATTCGCTCTCGGCGCTGCAGTCCTCCATGGTGATGCCCCGCACCGACCAGCCGAATTCCGGAGATACGATGTGACAGCCGCGCATGGTCACATCCTCACACTCCCGCAGGGCTTTGATGCCGTGGAGTTTGGTGTCGGTGATGGTCACATGGCTGGAATACCACAAAGCAGCCCGGCAAAGTTCGGTCATCTCGCTGTCACGGATGGTCAGGCCGGTATCGTGCCAGAAAGGATAGCGCAGATTGAAAAAGCAGCGTTCCGCGATGATGTCAGCGCCTTCTTTGAATGCGCTTTCGCCGTCCGCCGGGCCGTCGAAACGGCAGTCGGTGACACAGAGATTTTTCTGGCCGTACAAGGCTCGTTCTTCATCAAAAGTCTGGTTGGAAATGGTTTTCATCCTGTCTTCATCTCCCC
This sequence comes from uncultured bacterium, assembly GCA_905214345.1. Lineage (GTDB taxonomy): Bacteria > Bacillota > Clostridia > Oscillospirales > Ruminococcaceae > Gemmiger. The sequence continues at coordinate 5,484 of CAJMLV010000064.1, read as the reverse complement.
TTTTTTTGGCAGGGCGGCTCGCACCGTCCCAGGCAGTAGACCAAATAATCCAGGCAGCTGATCTGCCGTTCCTGCTTGTGGATGCTTTCCAGCAGGCAGCTGCGCTGTCTGGCCAGCAGGCACAACTGCTGACGCCGGTCCCCGGCCTGCCAGCAATCCATAAAACCTGCCGCCGCGCGGGGCGAAAAACCTGCGTCCTGCAGATTCTGGCGAATCTGTTCCGCCGTAAGTTCTTCCATGGTCGTGCCTTCGCCCTCCTTGCGGCAGGACCTTCTCCCCGCCGCCTTCTTTGTTCGTTCTCAGTGTACCGCGATCGGATTCAAATAGCAAATACTTATATTTTATATTATGGTATGTCTTGCAGGCATACCATATTTTTGGTAGGATAAAGACAACATCAAAGGAGGCTCCCAACCATGGAACTGCGCGTGCTGCGATATTTTCTGACCATTGCCCGGGAAGGCAGCATCACCAATGCGGCCAACGCCTTACATGTGACCCAGCCCACCCTGTCCCGCCAGATCCGGGACCTGGAGGAGGAATTGGGGCAGACTTTATTTGTACGGGGCAGTCACAGCGTGACCCTGACACCAGAAGGCATGCTGCTGCGCAAGCGGGCGGAGGAGATCATCGACCTGGTGAGCAAGACCGAACAGGAATTTGCTCAGACGGAAGAGACGCTCTCGGGAGATGTGTACATCGGCGCCGGTGAGACCGTGGGAGTGCATGTGCTGACCCGTGCGGCCCGGCGCTTGCAGGAGGCCTTTCCCGCAGTACATTTTCATATTTCCAGCGGCGATACCACCGATGTGCGGGAAGAGCTGGACAAAGGGCTGATCGATTTCGGGTTGCTGTTTGCCCCGGTGGACCTGGCGCGTTACAACGCCATCCGACTGCCCTACCGGGACACCTGGGGTGTGCTGATGCGCCGGGATTGTCCTTTGGCCGGCAAAGAAACCGTCTGCCTGAAAGACCTGGAGACCCAGCCGTTGATCGTATCCCGCCAAGTCCTGAAAACCAACCGGCTGCAGGCTTGGTTCGGTGACGCCGCCAGACAGCTGCAGGTGGCCGGCACTTACAGCCTGGTGTTCAACGGTTCGCTGATGGTAGAGGACGGCATGGGATGTGCCCTGTGCCTGGACAACATCATCAACGTAGCCGGGTCGGACACGCTGTGTTTCCGCCCGCTGGAACCCCGGCGAGAAGCGGAAATGTTTATTATCTGGAAAAAGTACCAGATTTTTTCCCGGGCGGCAGAGCGCTTTCTGGAAGTGCTGAAAGAAATGGAAAAGGACGCCTGAGCACGGCATCTGTGCTTCAGGCGTCCCCTGTTCCGGATGTTTCCAAAGTAAGGAAGCGGTTCCTTATTCATCCGCCGCTGCGTCATAGCTGCCGGTGGTATCCAGCGTGATGGCAGATTCTTTCCGCACCGATGTTCCCGCCGCAGGGTACAGACTTGTGACCCGTTCGCCTTCCCCTACCACGGCGGCTTCCAGACCGTACTCCGCCAGTTTTTGCCTGGCAGCCGATACACGCCAGCCGGAAATATCGGGCACTTCGGTAAAGTACTTTTCCTGCTCTTCCTCCGTGTAGCCGGGTTCAATGCCCAGGTATGGCAGAGCCTGTTCCAGGACCTGGGCACACACCGGACCGGACAGCGCACCGCCGCTGGTGGTCCAGCTGTGGGGTTCATCCAGACAAACCAATATGGCGATTTTAGGATCGTCGATGGGGGCCACCGCCACAAAGCTGGCAATACGGGCGGCGGAATCCTCGCTGTCCAGCTTCTGGCTGGTACCGGTCTTGCCCCCCACCCGGTACCCTGCCACCGCACCGTTTTTGCCGGTGCCTTCCGCCACCACCCCTTCCATCAGGGTGCGCATGGCGGCGGACGTTTCCTCTGAAATGACCTGACGCTTTACAGTGGGTTCGGTGACGCTGACCGTCTGCCCGTCGGCATCCGTGACGGACTGCACAATATAGGGCTGCATCAGCTTACCGCCGTTGACAATGGCAGACACAGCGGTGATCACCTGCAGATAGCTGACCTTGCTGCTTTGCCCGAAAGAACAGCTGGCCAGTTCCACCGGGCCCGTCCGGTACAGGATTTTGGACCATGGCCGGAACCGGCGCCAAACACCTTCTGCCGGGTCATACCCAAAAAATCAGGCCGATCGGGTCTTACCGCGCAAAGCGGGCAGACTCAATCGGCCTTTTCCGGGTCTGAAAACGCAAACTCTATGGTTATATTCTTTTCCCGGTCCACCTCCACTCTGCGCACCAGCTGCTGCAGCTGTACCTTTTCCAGGCGGTCGAACCGCAGAAACCTGCGCATTTCCTGTTCCAGATGAGGACATCGGTCCTCGTCATCCGCAGCACTTTGCAGCTGTTCAAGCTGTCGGCGGGCATGTTCCTCCTCCTGACGGAGTTCCCGCGATATATAGGCGAATTCCTCTTCAGACAAAGTCCCGGCCGCCTTGTCCTTGTACGCATTCAAACGGGTTCGCCGGGCTTTTTCCAGCTGTTGTTCCAGTTTTTGCCGGCGGGCTTGTGTGCCGGATGCGCGGCGTTGGGTTCCCGCTTTTTGGCGTGCGATCTTCCCGGGGTCCACCGCACCTTGGGCCAGGTCCCGCAGTACGTCCAGCACAGTTTGGACCACAGCATCTTCCCGGATGCTGTGGGAGGTGCATCTGCCCATCGCCGGGTCACGGTAATAGCCATAACAGTTCAGATACCAGTATTTTCCCCGCTTCTTGGCATACAGAGGGCTGCCGCAATCGGCGCAAAATGCCACGCCGGTAAGGAGATGGCTGTGGTCCGTGCTTTGGTATGTACGGACACGAAGCATCTGACAAGCCCGTGCAAAGTCCTCTCTGCTGACCAGAGGCTGATGGGTATTTTCCACCACGATCCACTCTTCCGGCGGCACCCGGCGCCGGTCGTGTACCTTATAACTGATGGTTTTGGTAAACTGCTGGGCCATATCTCCCCGGTACACAGGGTGTGTGAGGATGCGGCGGACGGATTCGGCATTCCACAGACCGGTAAACCGGCGGTTTTTGTCCGCCATTTCTTTCTGCACCGCCGGAGAGGGGATCGCGTTTCGGTTCAGTTCTTTGGCGATGTCCGTGCGGCTGCTGCCGCCCAAAAAGCGCGAATAAATGTACCGTACCACCGGCGCCGTTTCCTCATCAGGCAGGAGGTGGTAGCGGTCGGCCGGGTCGATGCGGTATCCATACGGCGCCAGCCTGCCCAGAAACTTTCCCTGACGCTTGAGAATCCCCAAAGAAGTGCGGACCTTGGCACTGGCATCCGCTGCATAGAAGTCGTTGAATACATTTTTGAACACGGCCATCTGCTGGACAGAGTCCGTGTTCCGGGCAGAGTCGTATTGGTCGTTGACCGCAACGAATCGTACCCCCAGACGGGGAAATATCTGTTCCAGGTAGCGGCCGGTTTCCGCATAGTTTCGTCCCAGGCGGGACAGGTCCTTGACGATGACGCACCGTACACTGCCGTCCATCAGGCAGGCGGTCAGTTCCTGGAATCCGGGTCTCTGGAAGTCGGTGCCGGTATGACCGTCGTCCACAAACTCCCGGATCACCGAAAAGCCGTGGGCCCTGGCCCACTCAAGCAGATAGGAGCGCTGGTTCTGGATTGAATCCGATTCCGCCGCAGGTCCATCGGCAGAGGACAGGCGCAGGTAAATGGCCGTTTCGGTCAGGGCTCCTGCCGTGGTTCTCCCGCCGCTTCGTTCCATCTCATTTTCCCTCCGTATCGTCCGGGTTCAGACTGCGCAGCAGCATTTCCAGGCATTCTGCCAGCGACGGGGCCTTGTCCTTGCCTGAAAATTTCAAGGTTACCGAGTTGACCTTCATACCATTCCTCCTCCGCAGGATTCCAGCATACTTGGGAACCCCTTTGGCCAATCCTATGCAGCCAGTTGGCCGGTTATTTTCAAGACGGCATTTTCTGCGCGGAGAAGAAAAGGACCGGATTTTTCCCTTTTTAGCGTGCATCATATCCACCGGCAATCAAAAAACGCCGCGGCAGAATGTGGATCTGCTGCGGCGTTCTTGTTTTTGTCCGGCAAAGGTGTCTCCGGTTTCAGCGGGCACAGCTTTGGCGCGGAGTTCAATGTTTTTTTGTCCAGAGCAAGAATTTGGTATTGGTTTCAAAATAGCGCTTGAACAGACGCTTCGGGTCCTGCATCAGGCGGTACAGCCACTCCAGATTATGCTTCTGCATCCACTGCGGTGCCCGCTTGATATTGCCGGCTTCGTAATCGAAGGCAGCGCCGACCCCCACCATCAGGCCCTGAACGCGCCCTTCATGGGCGGCCATCCAGCGCTCCTGCTTGGGCGCACCCAGACCCACCCAGACAAAGTCCGGTTTGGCTGCGTTGATCTGCGCCACGATGTCGGCATCTTCTTCCGGCGTCAGCTGACGAAACGGCGGAGACATCATCCCGGCGATCACGGCACCGGGGTAGCGTTCTTCCACTTTTTTGCGCAGCAGGTCCAGGGTTTCCTGCGTAGACCCGTAAAAATAGTGGCGCCAGCCTTTCTCCGCACTCAAAGACAAGATGTTTTTCATCAGGTCCGGACCGGTCACACGCCGGGCGTCGGGATATCCCCGTTTCCGGCAATATTTGGACAACGGTCCCCCGTCCGGAAGTGCCATGACCGCACCGTTCTGCACCTTGCGGTAAGCTTCATCCTCATAGGCTGTCACAGTGGTATGCACATTGGATACGCAGATATAGTGTCCGCTCCAGTCTGCAAGATGCTGTTCAATCAACGCCAGCGTTCCGGGCATATCCGTGACTGCGATATGGACCCCCATGATCTCGCATGTGGTTACAGCGGATGCTTTGGCGGAATTGGATTCCTGCATTGTCGTTCTCCTCTCAGCCTCAGAACCCGCCAGCCTGCCCGGACAGTTGCAGATGCAAAAATCCGGCCGTCGGGCATTCTGTATGGTTCCGGCTTTTGGTTGCATCCATTATACACTGTTGCGCAGCTTAAAGCAATGAAATGGAGGATGCCGTTTGCGTTGGCAGGTGTGCCTGTCGGCTTTCTCCGACAGCGGGCGTCCATACCATAGTAAAAGGAAGCACATCCCGCAGCAAAACAGCAGGAGACCGGTCTGTATAAAGCCGGTCCCCTTTTTTCATGCAAACTCAACTGGTCAGATATGCAAAAAAGCGTCCCGCTCCTCTGCCAGAGCAGCGGTATGCTGGGCGGTCAGGGCCTGGTCGAAGCCGTCCGCCCCGGTCAGCGTCCGCCGGATGGCCTCGATCATATCGGAGGCCTTTTCCGGCGCGTAGATATGGGCTTGGTCCATCACCGCTTCATTGTGTTTGGTGTTGGCAAAGGCAAAGATGACCTGATTGTTCAGGAAAGCCCGCTGCACCGCGGATACGATCTCGTTGCCGTGGTTGATGTCCAGATACAGATCACAGCGGCGGAAAAGATCGTTCAG
>CAJMLV010000063.1 GCA_905214345.1 uncultured bacterium | reverse complement strand
TCGCTTGCCCAAAAATGTTGCGGAAAAAGGCGCTGCCTCTCATGGCTTGCTTTAGGCCGCAAAATGCTCGTTGGTAAAGCAGATCATCAAGGGCATGGTAACCGGAGCGGTCAAGGGCTGACCCCTCCGACGGTTTTCCGTATCATGGAATCAATGCGTGATCATCAGGAAAGGAGAGGGATCGGAATGGCCTTTGTGGCTCTGGACAAAAATCTGCGCCTGCGGGACAAGGAGGGCGAGCTCTTTTATCCCGTGGGCATCAACTATGTGGCGTCCTATATCTGCACCAACTTCTGGGAGGATTTCAGGCCCGATGTGATCTACAAGGACCTGAAGCTGGCCGCCAGTCTGGGCGTGCGCGCGCTGCGCATCCCCATGAACTGGGGGTTCATGGAGCCGGAGGAACGGGTGTACAACGAGGCTATCTTTCCGATGTTCGATCGGTTTCTGGACTGGTGCCGGGCGCTGGACATGTACCTGATGCCATGGTTTCTGGTCGGAATCGCCACGCAGGATTATGATGTGCCCTTCCGTAACGGCCGCCCCTTTTTCACCGGGGACATGGTGGACGTGGCCCGCGACCATATCCGCCACTTCGTAAGCCGTTACCGGGACGAGGAGCGGATCTTGATGTGGGATCTGTGCGACGAGCCGGAATACTACTGCCGCAACCCCGGCGCGGAGCAGTGGCCCTTCGACCGGGACGATCTGCGCCGGTGGGTGCGCACGCTGTACGACGGCGTGAAGGAGGCGGATCCCAACCATCTGGTCACGCTGGGCTTTGGACATATCGCATCGGCGAATTTCGGCTATCACGAGCTGGACATGGCGGAAATACTGGATCTGATGGTGGTTACCTGCTACCCGCTGGAGCTTTGCCCGGATCGGGCGGACTGCCTGCGCAACAATTATTTCCTGCCCTTCTACGTGGCGTTCAACCGCCCCTACGGCAACGCGGTCATGACCTGCGAGGCTCCGGGCTTCAGCAGCGTGATGTTTTCGGAGGCGGTGATCGGCCGTTATTACCGCGCCGGCCTGTACGGGCAGCTGGCGGAGGGCAGCAACGGCGTATTGCCCTGGGCCATGAACGACTTCGACCCCTCCATCTGGCACCAGCGCCCGCTGGAGGAATATGTGCTGGAGCCCTCCTTCGGCGTGGTCGCAGTGGACGGGCGCGTCAAGCCCAGCGGGAAGGAGCTGCGCAGCTTTGCCGGCGTCGTCAAGGAGCTGGGCCTTGCCCGCTACCACCGGGAACGGGCCCGGGTGGCGGTGGTGGTGCCAAGGGATTATTATCAGCAGACGCCCCTGTCCTTCCGGCGCGTTTACCTTGCCTACCTGTTCCTCAAGGGCTGCGGAGTGTCGGTGGATCTGCTGTGGCAGGGGCTGCCCACGGCGGGCTACGACCTGCTGGTCATCGCGGATACCTCAGGCTTCACCACCAGCTATTGGGACAGGCTTCGCCGGTGTGTGCGCGACGGCGGGCAGCTGTTCTGGATGTTTGACGGCAACAGCGGGCTGAACGTCTATTTCAACGACCTGTTCGGCCTGGAGGTGCAGTCGCCCGCCAAATGGCACGGAGCCACGCCCGCCGGAAGCGCCGCCGTGATGCGGCTGGAGACCGAAGCGGTGAAGGCTCAGGTTCTGGCGGAGTTTGAGGACGGCACGCCTCTGCTGACCCGCCATGGCAGCGCGTGGTTTCTGGCCATGCAGTGGACGGACGGCCTGCTGGAGTGCGCCGAAAGCGTCTTCGAGCGCCATCCCCTGCATCGGGTCATGGAGTTTCTCGTGCAGGAAAGCCGCATCGACCGGCCTGTGCGGGTGGAAAACGTCAATATCGAGGTCAGCCGTCTGGTGTGCGAGGAGGACGGACAGGCGCTTTATCTGCTGATCAACCACGCCAATCACGCCGTGAGCAGCCGCCTGAGACTGGAGCCGGCGCTGGGGGACGTAAGCCAAATCGGCCGGGAGGGCCTGTGCGCGGACGGCGAGGAGCTCGTCTGGCAGCCCTGCGAAACGCTGATACTGCGGACGGCGCTGAAGTGACGGCCGCCGGAGGGGCGAAAAACAGAAGAAGCCTCTTGATACATACCATATTTGACATAAAATAATCCTGTACTGGCCTTGAATATGTCAAAAACGCATGGTATAGTGAAATCAACCAATGGGGAACGTCCCGAAACGGAGAGGAAAAGGGACGTTCACCGTTCAGACGTTCTTTCAATAAGATAAGGAGGTTTTTTGCAATGAAAAAATGGACGGCGTTGTTACTGGCGTTGGTTCTGGTGCTTTCCATGTGCGCCGGCGCTGCCGCTGAGGGGGAAAAGAAGTACACGGTGGGCTTCTCCAATGTGTGGGTGGGCAACACCTACGGCATTCAGGGCGTAAACGAGCTGGAGGCCTTCCTCAACAGCAATCCTCAGGTGGAGAAATACTACATCTACAATGCTGACAACGATGTGAACAAGCAGATCTCCGATATTGAAGACCTGATCGCCAAGGGCGTGGACATGCTGATTCTTCAGCCCATCTCCGCGGAATCCGTGGCGGCTGTGGTGGAAGAGGCCTACGAGGCCGGCATCGTGGTAGTGGACTGCACCTCTCCGCTGGCCCCCGCTACCGACGAGTACAGCGTGTCCGTGGTCGCCAAGGACTACGATTTCGGCTACACCGGCATGAAGTGGCTGTGCGAGCAGATCGGCGGCAAGGGCAACGTGATCTGTCTGGACGGCATGGCCGGTCTGTCCAGCGCCGTGCTGCGCATGGAAGGCGCTCAGGACGCTCTGAAGGAGTATCCCGACGTGAAGATCATCGCCAGCGAATACGCTAACTGGGACTATGCGACCGCTAAGCCCATTGTGGAAAACATGCTGGCCACTTATGACCAGATCGACGCGGTGTGGTCCTCCGGCGGCGACATGACCCGCGCTGCGATTGAAGCCTGGGCCGAGGCCGGCCGTCCCTGGGTTCCCATGATGGGCGAGGACTGCAACGGCTTCCTGAAGCTGTGGAAGAAGTACAAGGACGACGGCCTGAGCTGCATCGCCGTGTCCCTGCCCACGTGGCTGTTCGCCTACGGCGCTGAGCTGGGCCTGCAGGTTCTCAACGGCACCTACACCGGCGAAAAGGACGTTGTGGTGGAGATTCCCTCCTTCGGCAACGATGATGTGGACAAGTACGTGCGGGAAGACCTGTCCGACAGCTTCTGGGGCCAGACCCATATGACCGAGGAGCAGATCGTGGCGCTGTACGGCAATGGCAACGACGGCTCTCAGGGCATCACCGGCGCCGGCGCGGCCGCCGACCACTGATCGATCCCTATATTCCCAGACCGACTGGGATAACACTTGAAAAGGTGGTAAGCTCGGCTTCCCACCTTTCTTTCAATCAGGAAAGGGAATCATGGATGTGAAAGATATCTATCTGGAAATGAGCGGGATTACCAAAAGCTTTCCCGGCGTCCGAGCGCTGGACGGCGTGGATTTCAGCCTGTGCAGGAATGAAATCCACGCGCTGGTAGGCGAAAACGGCGCGGGAAAATCCACCCTGATGAATATGCTGGGCGGAAACCTGAAGCCTGATCAGGGCGTTATCCGGCTGGACGGCAAGCCGGTAACCATCGCCGGACCGATCGAGTCCCTGCGGATGGGCATCGGGTTCGTGCATCAGGAGTCCAATCTGCTGCCCAATCTGACGGTGCAGGAAAACGTGTTTCTGGCCCGCGAAAAGCTGGGACGGGGACTGCTGGATCGCAGGGCCATGCGAAAGGAAATTTTGCAGGTGAATCAACGGCTGGGCTACCAGCTGGATCCGGACGCCCGGGTGGGCAGCCTGCATCTGGCGGAGCAGCAATGCGTGGAGATTACCCGCGCCCTGCTGTGCGAGCCCCGCATCCTGATTTTGGACGAGCCCACCGCCGCGCAGGACGACAGCGAGGTCAGCCGCCTGTTTGACATCGTTCGCCGTCTGCGGGACGAAGGGGTGGCCGTGATTTACATCTCTCACCGGCTGGATGAGATCTTCCAGCTGGCGGACCGCATTACCGTGCTGAAGGACGGCAGGGTCGTAGGCAGCCGCAACGTCGGGGAGGTAACCAAGGACGACGTTGTCACCATGATGGTGGGCCGCGTGCTTCAGGATATCTACCCGAAGCGGGACGACGCCGTTTTTGGTCAGGCGCTGCTGAAGGTAGAGCATCTGGAAATTCCGGGCCGGGTTCACGACGTGAGCTTTGCCGTGCGCGCAGGCGAAATCGTAGGGCTGGGCGGCATGGAGGGACAGGGCCAGCGGGATACGGTGCGGGCCGTCTTTGGCGACGTGCCCTTCGCCCGGGGCCGGATAACGGCCAACGGGCTGGAGCTGAAAAGCGGCGGGATTCGCCGCCGCATTCGCAGGGGTGTGGGCTACGTGACCCACGACCGCCGGGGCGAGGGACTGGTGCTGAACGAATCCGTGCGCAAAAACAGCGCGCTGGCCTCCCTGTACCGGCGCAGCCGTCTGGGCTTTGTGGACGCGGCTGCGGAAAAGCGCGAGGTCGGCGAGAATATAGCCAAAATGCAGATCAAAACCGCCGGTATGGAGCAGAAGGTGGCCAACCTGTCCGGCGGCAACCAGCAAAAGGTAATGCTGGCCCGCTGGCTGATGACCAAGCCAAAGGTGCTGATCATCGACGAGCCGACCAAGGGCGTGGACGTGGGCGCAAGGATGTCCGTGTATCAGATCATCGACCAGCTGACCCGGGAGGGCATCGGTATCGTGATGCTGACCAGCGATATGATGGAGCTAATCGGCCTGAGCGACCGGGTGCTGGTGTTCTACGAGGGCCGGATAACCCGGGAGCTGAAACGCGGCGAAGCTACGGAGGAGCGCATCATGCGCGCCGCCAGCAGCATGCCGGACCAGTGAGGTGCTTACCATGAAAAAGAAAAAGCTGGGCCAGCAGGCCCGGGGCGTATGGACCATTTACCTGCTGCTGGTTCTGGTGTTTATTGTGATGTGCATCTGCTCGGAATCCTTTCGTTCGCTGTACAACATCACCAATATGCTGACCCAGTGCGTGCCGCTGGCCTGCGTGGCCATGGGGCAGACGCTGGTCATCATCTCCGGCGGCATCGACCTGAGCGTGGCCTCCAGCATCAGCGTGTGTACGGCGGTGGCCGCCAAGCTGATGAATACCAGCAGCCCGGTGCAGATCGCGCTGGGCGCTGCGGCAGTGATTTTGACGGGCGTGCTGGTGGGCGCGCTGAACGGTCTGGGCGTAAACCTGCTGAAGGTTCCGCCGCTGATTACCACCCTGTGCATGAATACCGTCCTGAGCGGCGTGGCCCTGTGGATTTTGCCCATGGCCGGCGGCAAGGTGAACCGGGATTTCTGCAAATTCGTCTACCAGAAGTGGACCATCCTCTCCATGCCCCTGCTGATTATGCTGGCGCTGCTGGCCGTGATGAGCGTCATCCTGTACCGCACCCGGACCGGCGTTCATATTTACGCCATCGGCAAAAACCGGCGCATTGCGGCCACCATGGGCGTTAACACCCGGGCCGTCAGCATCAGAACCTATGTGCTGTGCGGCCTGTGTGCCGGCCTGACGGGCCTGCTGCTGGCCTGCCGGATGCGGGTGGGGGACCCCACCTGCGGCACGGCCTACGCCATGGACTCCATCACGGCGGCCGTGGTAGGCGGCGCGTCCATGGCCGGAGGCGTGGGCCTTTTGTCCGGCACGGTGGCGGGCGCGTTCCTGATCGGGATGCTGTCCAATATCATGAACAATCTGGCGGTCAACCAGTTCTATCAGTATGTGCTCAAGGGCGGCCTGCTGGTGGTGGCCATGATTGTTTATTCCATTTCCAACCTGCTGGAGGTGAAGCGTCATGAAAAGCACTGATCCCAGGCACGATTCCAACGCCTCGCTGCAGCCCCTGTTTCTGCTGGGCATCATTGTGCTGATGGTGGTCATGCAGGCGATTCTGGTTCCCGGCTCCGTCACCGGCAGCCAGCTTTGGCTGGTTTCCCGTCAGGCCTCGGCGCTGGGCATCATCGCGCTGGGGCAGGCGCTGGTGATTCTGGTGGGCGGTATTGACCTGAGCGTCGGCTCCATCGTGATGATTACCAACGTGTTTTGCATCGCCCAGATGCAGGGCTCCGACCAGCTTCTGGGAAGCGGTCTGGGCGTATGCGCGCTGATCGCTCTGGCCATTGGCGCGGCCAACGCCGTCGGCGTGCTGGTGCTGAACATCGCGCCCTTTGTGATGACCCTCTGCACCATGACCATTCTGCAGGGCGTCTGCTATGTGTATACGCAGGGCGCGCCCACCGGCAGCGCCGCGCCCGCCATTCGGGCGCTGGGCTCCGGCTATCTGGGCCCCATACCGTATTCCACCCTGATCTGGCTGGCGCTGGCGGCAGTGACGCTGGTGACGCTGCGCTTTACCACGCTGGGCCGCAAGGTCTACGCCGTCGGGGGCAACGGTCAGGCGGCGCGGCTCAGCGGCGTCAGCAACAAGGCCGTCATCGCAGGCGCGTATCTCTTTTCCGCCGTCATGGCCATGATCGCCGGCGTAATCATGTCCGGTTACCTGAACATCACCTCCCTGACGGTGGGCGGCGATTATGTCAACAACTCTCTGGCGGCGGTGCTGATCGGCGGCAACGCCATCGAGGGAGGCCGGGGAGGCATTCTGGGCGTGGTGCTGGGCGCGTTCTTCATGACCTTCCTCATGGCGATCCTGACCATGATCGGCATCGGCGAGGTAGGCAAGCTGATCGTTCAGGGGCTGGTGATCTTTGTAGTGGTGGCCGTGCAAAGCATGGTCAAAAAGGACTGAGGAGGGGTCGTATGAATATTGGCGTAAACCAGTTCTGCTTTCCCATGAGCTATGACGTGGCCGACGCTGTCAAGGCGGCGAAGCGTCTGGGCTTCGACAGCATCGAGGTATGCTTTACGGCGGCGGACGGCGCCCGGCCCGGCGGCGGCGTGACCGACGCGCTGGACATCAGCGGCTACCAGAACCGGCTGCTGAATACGAACAGCACGGACGCGGACGTGAGCGAATTGAAAAAGCTGGCCGACGATACGGGCATTCGAATCTCCAGCGTCGGCGGCATCGTCAGCTTCACCATTTATCCCCTCACCGCACAGGATCCGCAGACGGCCCGAAAGAGCATGGACGCGGTGAAAAAGATGCTGGATTCCGCCCGGATTTTGGGTGCGGATACCGTGCTGGTGATTCCGGGGATGCTGACGGCGGACATGGAGTATCAGGCCGCCTATGATCTGGCGCAGGAGCGGGTGGCCCGGCTGGCGGCCCATGCGCCGGATATTCAGCTGGCCGTTGAAAACGTGTGGAACGGTATGCTGTACAGCCCGCTGGAAATGAGCCGCTTTGTGGATGAAACCGGCTGTGGGAACGTGGGCGTGTATTTTGACATTGCCAACGCCCGCCGCTTCGGCTGGCCCCAGCAGTGGATCCGCACGCTGGGCAGGCGCATCCGCCAGTTCCATTGCAAGGATTACCGCATGGCCGTGGATACCATCAACGGCTTTACCAATCTGCTGGACGGGGACGTGGATTGGCCGGAGGTCGTCGGCGCCATCCGGGAAACGGGCTATGACGGCGAAATGGTGGTGGAGCTGGTGCCCCCCGCCCGTCATCTGGTGGAAAACACCCTTGTCTACGCGCAAAGCACCTTACGGGAACTGCTGAAATAAACATTTGAAAGGGGAAATCAAACATGAAAAAGTATGGCGTAATGATCGTTGGCACGGGCTGGGTATCCGGCGAGCACATTCGGGCGTTTGAAATGAACGAATACGCCGAGGTGCGGGCCATCGTGTCCCGCAGCTATGAAAAGGGCCGGGCCAAGGCGGACGAGTATCATCTGGGCGAGCGCTGCAAGGTGTACACCGACTACGATGAGGGCCTGAAGGATCCGGACGTGGATATTGTGGTCATCTGCACCCCCAACGACATGCACTGCGAGCAGACCATCAAGGCGGCTCGGGCCCATAAGCATATCCTGCTGGAAAAGCCCGTCGCCCTGACCTGGGAGGACACCCTGCGCATGGACAAGGCCGTGCGGGAGGCGGGCGTTAAGACGCTGGTGGGTTATGTGCTGCACTACAACCCCCTGTTCATGGCCGCCAAAAAGCTGCAAAAGGACTTTATCGGCAAGCTGACCTATGCCGAGACGGATTATTTCCACCGGGTGACCAGCAATATTCCCTGCTACGAGTGGACCTGCAAAAAGTCCGTCGGCGGAAGCTCTCTGCTGGCTGGCGGCTGCCACGCGGTGGACGCCATGCGCTGGTTTATGCAGGACGAGGTGGTCAGCGTCTATGCCCAGAGCAGCAAAATGCGTACCGATCTGGAGTTTGACGGCACCATTGCCATCATCCTGAAGTTCCAAAACGGCGCGGTGGCCAAGATCGGCTCCAGCTACGACTTTATCAGCCCCTATGTGTTCAACCTGAACCTGTGCGGCGACAAGGGCACCCTGTGGAACGACAAGCTGTGGTCCCCGGGCATGATTCCCGAGCAGCGGGACTACATGCAGCTGCCCGTGCTGACCCCCAACAGCGGCGATGTGAAGCACCATCCCTTCCCCGAAGAGGTGGAGCATTTCATGGACTGCATCGTCAACGACCGGGAGACCGACTGTCCCCTCAGCGACGCGGTGAAGACTCAGGAGATCGTTTTTGCAGCCGACCTGAGCGCCTCCACCGGCGAAGTGGTGAAGCTGCCGCTGGCGCGCTGACGCTGTTAAGGAGCGGCGCGGGGAAGCCTGCGCCGCTCCTTCATGATATAGTAAAACGGCGCTGTCTCAAAATGGCTAAAGCAAGCCATGAGAGGCAGCGCCTTTTT
>CAJMLV010000062.1 GCA_905214345.1 uncultured bacterium | reverse complement strand
TTGAGCAAAAGTCAGCGTGGGAATGGTGTGGTATCTTTATCTAAGTGAATCCCCCCACTCAAAGTCGGTGATGTTGTCGCGGTAGTTGATGAATATCCAGTTGCCGGACAGATGGGCCGCCACCTGGCCGGAACGGAACATATTGTTGGGGTCCTCGCCACCCAGCCAGGTGCTCTTGGGAACGATGCCCTCGTCGAACAGGTGCTTGGTGTACTCGATGGCCGCCAGGCTCTCGGGGCTGCTCAGGTTGCCGCCGTTCTCGTTGGCCAGGCTGCCGCCGAACTCATACAGGATGGTAGACCAGCGGTGGGTGGGGTTGTCGATAACCAGGCCGTACTGCACGCCGCCCTTTTCCATGACGGTCTTGAGGGCCTGCTCGAACTCCTCCCAGGTCCAGATGTCGTCGGGAGAGGTGGGAACGCTGACGCCGGCCTTCTCAAAAGCGGTCTTGTTGTAAATCAGGCCGTTGGCGGTCACGTCGGTGGGCACCGAGCAGACCTTGTCGTTCAGCACGAAGTAGTTGTGGATGGAGGGCAAGAACTGGCTGAGCAGCTCATCCTTGTCCACATAGTCCGCAAAGTCGATGGTGGCCTCGTTGATGAAACTGGTGACGCTCTCGGTGGTGCGAGCCAGTGCGGGGGGGGTGCCGCCGGACACCGAAACCATAATCTTGTTCTGAATGTCTTCAAAGGGAATCTCGATCAGATTAATCTTGATGTTGGGGTTCTCGGTCTGGTACTGGTCGATGAGCTTCTGCATCGCCGCGGTATCGCCGCCGTCAGAGAACCAGAACATATCCATCTCCTTGACCTCGCCGGTGCTACCGGCACCGGAGCCGCTGGTGCCCTGATCAGACATACCGGAACCGCCGCAGGCGGTCAGTGCAAACGCCATCGCAAGCGCAAGCACCATTGCTAAAACTTTTTTCATGGTGATTTCCTCCTGTTTCAGTGTAATGAAAAGACCGTGCGGTTTTTTCTGTAAACAGAATAACACACACCGCACGGCCGCACAGTTTGATATTTTTTACAATCGGGGTGAAAATCTCTACTTTTCGCCCTCGGCGCAGGATTCCCGGTATTGGCTGGGGGTCATGCCGCACTGCTTTTTGAAGACCTGGCTGAAGTAGTGGGCGTCCTCAATGCCGACCATGCGGGCGATCTCGCTGCTGCGGAACTGGGTGGTGCGCAGCAGCTCCCGCGCCTGGCGCAAGCGCATTTCCAGAAGATAGGCAGAAAAGTTTTCGCCGAACTTCTTTTTGAACAGCCGGCTCAGATAAGAGCTGTTAATCTGCATGCGGTCCGCCAGCATGGTTAGGTTCAGGCCGCTGTCGCTGTACAGCTCGTTCATCAGAATCTCCAGCCGGCCAGGGGTGGTCTGGCTTTTCTGCACACACAGCGCCACCTGCTCCAAGTAGTTCCCCAGCGCTTTTCGCATGGTACAGAAATTTCCCATTGCGGTGGCGGCGGCAATCTCCGGGTTTTCGGTCATGCCTGCCTTCACCGCGGCCAGCGTGGCACGGCGGTGCAATTCCCGCATGGTGTAGGCAGCGGAGTTTTCTTCCCGGCGCAGCGCCAGCGCCCTGCTCCACTGGTCGTAAGCCCGGCGCACCCCTTCCACGTCGCCGTGGGTCAGCCGGTTGAGCACCGGCTGCATGTCCGCGGGCTCCGCTGTCTCCCGCGGGCGGAACTCATACAAGACCGTAGGCCGTTCGCAGAAAAAGGTCTCTTCCATTAGTTCCATGCACTGGCGGTAGCACACATGCAGCGTGACGCAGTCACGGTAGATGTCGCTGACGCCGGCCACCGGCATACCCCGGGCAGGATCGAAGCTGCGGCCGATCTGCTCCAGAATGCCCACCACGCGCGCCCGGGCCACGTTTAGTGCGATGCCCTTTTCCACAGGGCAGGCGAACAGGAGGCCCCGGTCCCAGCTGCCCGGAAGAATGCTGTAACCGTTGCGCTGCATCGCCGCGTCGTAAAAGCGCATGGCCTCGCCCAGACCGTTGCCGCCGCCCCGCGGCACATTGAAGATGCGCACGGCCACCACAACGCTGTGACGGAACCCGTCCAGTCTGGCCAGCAGCTCCTTTTCCTCCCAGGTGATGTCGCTTCCGTATCGGGCGATATCGAACAACAGGCTGGAGGAAGCATGCTTTTGGGCGCACTGCACAGTGGTTTCCAGATCCTGGGTCATGGCATCCTGCCGGCGTTTTTCCGCCAAGTCGGCCAGGCTGCTGCGGATCGCCCCCAGCAGCTTTTCCGTCTCGATGGGCTTGAGCACATACTGGGTCACTCCGTTGGCCATTGCCTGCTGAGCATAGGAAAAATCGCCATAGGCTGACAGCACCACCACCTTGTGAACGTGGCGGGAAGCGGCCATCCGCTTGATCAGTTCCAACCCGCTCATGCCGGGCATGTTGATGTCGGTAATGACCAGTTCCGGGCGCAGGCTCTTGAAAAGGCGCTCGGCCTCTTCGCCGCTGCAGGCGGAGCCGACGACTTCGCACTCCAGCTGCGCCCAAGGGACCATATCAATCAGGCTTTTCAGGATCAGCGGCTCATCGTCCACCAGTAAAACTCGATAGTTCATTCCTCTTCCTCCCAGATCGGCAGTACGATTTCAATGATCGTTCCCCACTCCGCGCTGCTCTGGACCGAGATGCGGCACCGGCTTCCGTAAATCAGCCGCAGCCGGTCCACCACGTTTTTGACTCCCACGCCGATGCCCGAGACCGCGGTATCCCCGGCGATGTAGGCCTTCATCGCCGCGAGGCTCTGTTCCGGGAACCCCACGCCATCGTCCGACACCGACAGCAAAAGTTCGCCGGTGGTGCGGAAGACAGTGACCGACACATAGCCGCCCTCCGGCCGGGACTTGACGCCGTGGAGCACCGCGTTCTCCACCAGCGGCTGGATGACCAGCCGGGGGATCTGTAGTTCGGCGCAGTCCTCGGACATGTCGATGTGGTATTCCAGCCGTTCTTCAAGCAGGATCTTGTAAATCATCAGGAAATCGCGGGTGTAGGCGATCTCGTCCCGCACCGACACAACCCGCGGCCCTTTGGCCAGCGATTTCATGATGTTTGAGAAGGCCACGGTCACCTGGCGCACCTCGTCCCGGCGGCCCAGCTGGGCCAGCGAGTTGATGCACTCCAGCGTATTATAGAGAAAATGCGGGTTGATCTGGGACTGCAACGCGGTGAGCTGCATTTCCTTATAGGCCAGTTCGCTTTTGAGGCCTTTGTTGATGAGGGTGTCGATCTTGTCCAGCATGGTGTTCACCGCGCTCGCCAGGATCTCGATCTCGTCGGCAGTGCTCACGGTGGCCTTGCAGTGATAGTCGCCCTCCTGGCTCTTCTGCACGCTGTGCATGATGCGCTTCAGCGGGCGCACGATCCGCCGGGCGTTCAGGGCAGACAGAAACACACCGATGGCCGCCCCGGCCACACCGAACAGCATCACCACCAGTTGGGTGAGGTTCGACGAGCGCTGCAGCTGATTTTTCTCCACCACGCAGACCAGGCTCCAGCCCGGCAGCGCACTGTCGTACCGGCTCACCAAGGATTCGCCCAGTTTGGGCAGGGTCACAAACTCATTGTTCTGCGCTTTTGTCAGGTCCACCTTTTCCACGATCTGCTGCAGCGTCTCTTCGCTGCCGTAGTTGTGAAGCACCGTGTCACCGTTCTCATCGAAGATGGCAACAAAGCGCTGATTGCTGGGAGTGATGGTGTTCATTACCTCCCGCAAGGCGTCCATGTCGTAGACGAAAGTGATATAACCCAGCCGTTCCAGCGTGCGGGTGCTACGGATGGTCCGGTTGTAGGTCATCCGCCCGACGCAGTAAGCCATGCCGATGGTGCCGCTCTCGCTGAAGGGGCGCGTTCCCATGTCGGGGAACAGCGTATACGGGTCGCCCGCGTCATATTTTTTCTGCCAGAAGGTGATCAGTTCCCCCTGCTGATCGTACAGGTAGATGCCTTCCACCTGGTCGGTCGCCAGAGTCTTGCTCACCAGGCTCGTGCGAAGGGCATTGGCGTAGACCAGACGTTCGGAGCCTTCGCCGGGGCCCTGTGTCAGCCGCTCCTGCAGTGTGGAGTCCATGGTGACATAGTTGATCTGTTGCTTGAAGCTCTCCACACTGCTGTCAAAGCCGCGTCCCATGGTCAGAATCAACTCGCTGTTAAAGCGGATGGTATCCCGCAGCTGGATCTGCACCACGGTGGTATAAACGCAAAATTCGATCAGCAGTGTCATGAGGCACATCACCACAGCACTGCTGATCGTCAGCTTTTTTTGGATGGAGCGAAACCGTCGCCCCGCCTTCATGCCTGCTCCTCAGCGGGCTGGTCCAGGCCGAAACTGCGGCAGATGAAGGGCAGATACTGCTGCCAGTCATACAGCCGGCAGCCGTGGGCCCCGGTGCGCAGATGGTAGGCGATGGTTCCCGCCGTCAGCGGAGTGTCCACGGGCGGGAAGGTCTCGGAGCACAGGCCCTGCGCCCCCAGCAGGCGGTAGGCCTCCCCTGCCCGCACGCAGGACTCGAACTCCTTGGCGGGATGGGCCCAGTCGTCCTCCGAGGCGCTGGACACATACAGCGGCCGAGGGGCGCACAGCGCCAGCAGCAGATGCTGGTCCACCGGCAGTTCCTCTTCCCGTTCAGCATACTCTGCATAGCGCGGGCAGGTCCAGTGAGGAAAGCGTCGGGTGATATCAGCGATTCGCTCTCCCTGCTTGCCCCGGGCCATGGCCGCGCCGGTGCAGCCGGAAACATTGGAGATGACCAGCGCCACCCTCTCGTCCTGGGCGGCACACCACAAAGCGGTCTTGCCTGCCCGGGAGCAGCCCGCCAGCGCGATGCGTCCGGCGTCGAAGCGCTCGTCCGCTGTCAGGCGGTCGATCACCCGGCTGGCGGCCCAGGCCCATACGCCCACCGCGCCCCAGCTTTCCGGCCCGGTGCGGGGCGCAAAGCACAGCAATCCCTGGCGGACGCACTGGTCCGCGTCGTCCGGGCACAGGTCGTCCACCGCAATCCACACAGCGGCCATCCCCAGGGCGTTGATCTCCCGGTAAGGCAGATGCTCATAACCGAGGGCCGCCGAGTGAGCCACCTCGGGGTTGGTATCGAAGGGCTCGATCATCGCCACACAGGGCATTGCCTGCCGGCGGCCGGCGGGCAGGTAGATCACATACCTCAGCCAGCAGGCTGAACCACCCCGCTCGAAGAAAATGATATGGCTCTCCCGCAGCGTACCGCAGGCCAGTTCCAGCGTTTCCAGCACGCTGTCTTCCACCCGGTCGAATTCAATGTCCGGCGTGCACCCGTAGACATGGTCAGAAAACAGCGACAGGATCTCCTGGCGGCGGCGGGGCCACCCGGCGGCGTCACAGCCGCCGGTGACCAACGGGACCGAATACTCGTTTGATACGCTCATGGCTTTTGTTCTCCTCTCTGTGTTGACTGCAGGCCCGCGGGGCGTTACATCGCCACCAGGTCCTTGATCTGATAATCCGCCCGCAGGCAGAAGTCTGTGCCGGGGTCCTGGACGCGAATGCAGGCATGGCGGGTCTCAAGGTCAAAATACCAGCCCTCCTGCGCTGCCTCGTAGGCGTCGGCTTCCAGCAGCATCGGAAGTGGACGGCCGTTTAGCCGGACGTTCAGCGGCGCGCAGTCGGCATGCACTAATTCTATCTCAAAAGAGCGCGGACCGCAATCCCAGTTTCCGCTGCATGCGAAGCACAGGTTGGTGGCGCCTGCCTCCACGCGGGTGCTAACGGCGGTCTCCAGATAGTCACCCAGGCGCCAGCGGTTGGTCTTCCCGTCATCCTGGTACAGCACGAAGCTGCTGTCGCAGCTTTCCTCCACCAGCAGGCGGATGAGGGGCAGCTTTCCGAGCTGCATGTGCTGCGCCGGGGCAATCAGCGGAAGGATGCAGCCGCTGCGGTAGAACAGCGGGATGCGCCCCATCGGCGCAGGCACACACACCGTCTGCCCGCCGGCATAGCGGCGGTGGGTATGCCAGTCGTACCAGTCGCAGCCCGCGGGCAGATACACCGTCCGCTCCACTGCACCCGGTTCCAGCACGTTGGCCACCAGCAGCCACGGGCCAAACATAAAATCGAAATCTGACGTGGCTTGCGGGTCGTCGCCGAACTCATAGGGCAGCGCGCGCATCACCGGGACGCCCAGCAGGTTGCACTGGCGCATACAGGCATACAGATACAACCCCAGGGCGTATCGCAGGCGAAACGCTGACTGCACATAGCTCGTCAGGCTGCCATAGCTCAGCGGCCGGGTAACAGTGTTGTCGGTGTTGCAGCTGTGGATGCAGAAACGCGGCTGGAAAATCCCGTTCTCCACCCAGCGCACGAACAGCTCGCCGTCCGACGCGGGGCCCTGGAAGCCGCCCACGTCACAGCCCTGGTTGGCCACACCGCTCAGCCCCATGCCCAACATCACGGGAATGTTGTATTTCAGGTCGTTCCAGCTGGTGTAGTTGTCGCCTGCCCAGGTCTGAGCATAGCGCTGGATGCCCGCGTAGCCCGCACGGCTGAGCACATAGGGCCGGGCCTCCGGGTCGAACTCGCCCAGCGCCTCGATGCCCGTTTGGGCCATCAGATTGGCGAACACCGGCTTGAGCTGCACCGCGGGGCAGGGCGTGCCGTCGCCCGCGCACATCGCCTGCTCGTCGAAGATCTCATACTCGTTGTTGTCGTCCCACAAAGAGCGGGCGCCCTTTACCAGCAACGAGCGGGTGAGGTGTTTTTTCCACAAGGCGCGGCCGCCTTCGCTGGTGAAATCCACCAGAGAGGCCCAGCCTCCCCAATAGCGTTCCAGGCTGGGACGTCCTGTTTCGGGGTCGGTGAAGAAAGCGTTTCCGTTCCGGAATTCGCCGTACAGCGGGTGCTCGGTGAGCAGGGCCGGCTTGATGTTGGGGCTCATCGGCACCCCCAGTTCCTCCATGCGGTGCAGGAAGGCTTCCGGGTCGGGGAAGCGGTCGTTGTTCCAGCAGAACACGCAGCGTTTCCCCTGCTGGGTGGTGTAGCCCGAGGAAAGGTGGAAGCCGTCGCAGCCCAGGCCGTGGCGCTCCAAGTTCTCCACGAACTGAAGGATCTGGCGGTCGCTGTCCCGTTCCGACTCGGTGAAGTACATGGTGGACGCTATATACCCCAGCGAAGCGCTGTGGGCAGCGCGGTGGTGCCGGTCAGCCAGGTATAGCCCCGCACCACCTGCTTCATCTCCGGGCCCGCGATGACATAGTAATCCAGGTCGCCGCCGTCAAAGCTGACCAGACCGTAGCGGGGCCAATAGCCGCTGCGCTCACAGCCCATATCCATCACGCCCTGGCGGGGGCAGTCGTAGAACACGCCGCAGCACAGCCCGCGCCCGGCATCTTTTTTGATGAAGAAGGGGATGTGTTTGTACAGCGGGTCGGTGGTCTCGCTGTTGTAGCCCATAGTGTCGCAGCTGTACATCCGCATGCGCCGGCCGTACTTGTTCAGCCGGCCGGTCTTTTCGCCAAATCCATAAAAGGCAGTGTAATCCCCCAGCTCAAAGCAGTGGGTGCTGCGCAGGTTGGCGTCCCGGGTGTAGCTGCGCCCCGCCACGTCCCGGTGCAGCGCGCAGCCCTGACGGTCCTTCACCTGTACCGCCAGCGGATCGAGTTCCACCTGAGCCTCCAGCGCGGCGCTGCACAGGCGCACCGCCCCTTCTTCCTGCCTCAGTTCCACCGCAGGCAGCGGGCAGCGCTCGGCCTCCCGTGCCATGGCCGGATTGACATTTTCCTCCGGCGAGCGGATCACCGCATAGGACGCGTGCGCGCTGGCCTGTTCCGAAAAGCAGTATTTGATATGCAGGATATCCTCTCGGGTGAACACGACCCGCAGCACGCCCTTGCCGGGCTGTGTGAATTCCGCGCCGCCCGGCACCTGCCGGATCTCATTCCCACGATCGCTCATTTTAATCGTCCATTCGGCCGCTAAGCGTCCGCACAAATAGGAATGAAAGAGTGCAGACAAACGACCGCCTTTCTTGTAAAATTTTGATGAGAGGGAATGCACACTACAACGCACGGTAGGAGGAGTCGTAGACTGCATCCAGCGCTTAAAACAGTATTTTAATCAGTGCTGGAACCGCCTTTTCAAGCACAAATAAGTGGCGTTTTGAACCCGCACACTAAGGATTGTTTTAACACCTGTTAATTGCTTGGCGGTTCAGTCCCTGCATTCTCCCCACCGTTTTTGACGAGGAGGTTTTGTTGTGAAAGTCGTATTCCCAACCTGCTGCGGTGTAGATGTTCACAAAACATTCGTGGTCGCTACCATCATCACCACGCCCGCAGGCAGTTTGCAGCCCAACTATCGGAAAAAGCGATTTAGCACTTTCAATTCAGATTTGAACCGTTTTGCCAACTGGCTTCTGGAGCACGACTGTCTGGATGTCTGCATGGAATCCACCGGAAAGTATTGGGTTCCTGTATTCAACATCCTTGAAAAGCGTGGTATCCGGGTCGTTATTGCCAATCCCAAATGGGTAAAGGCTGTAAAGGGAAACAAGGATGACACGAAAGACTCCAAATGGATTGGTGATCTGTTTCGTATTGGCCTTGTAAAGAGCAGCTTCATCCCAGATCTGGATATCCGCATTCTGCGTGAGTTTACCCGCTACCGCTATAAACTGGTTTCTATGAAAAGCAGCGAGAAGAACCGCTTCCAGAATGCCTTTACCGTCTGCAATGTGGCATTGGATTCCGTTGTGTCCGATATGTTTGGCAAATCCGCAACCGCCATTGCGGATTACCTCACATCCGATGAATCCTTTGACCCTGACCATTGTGTTTCCCTGTTACAGCGCTCCCTTAAAAAGAAAGCTGCGCAAGTGCTGGAGTCCATTGAAGGTTTCTCCATGGCTGACGAGCAGAAGGCTCGCATCAAAATCATCCGTGAGCATTACGATTTCGCTGAGAAGCTGATTGCCAAGGTAGATGCCTGTGTCGATGAGATGGTGGCAAAACACGAAGGTGCAATCAACCTTCTTTGTACCATTCCGGGGATTGACCGCAGTTCTGCAATCACCATCATCTCTGAAATCGGCACGGATATGAGCCAGTTCGGTTCCTCCAAACGCCTTTGCTGCTGGGCTGGATTGACTCCCGGCAACAACCAATCGGCTGGAAAGAAGAAATCTGTCCATATTTCCAGAGCCGGTGTCTACCTCAAGTCTGCTTTAGTTCCAGTCGCCCACGCTGCGGTGAAGGACAAGAATAGCCCTTACTACGCTCTAAAGTATTCACGCATTGCCAAACGCAGGGGCAAGAAGAGGGCGATCATCGCTATTGCCAGAATGATCCTGACGGCAATCTATTCGATGTTATGCACCGGTGAAGTGTGGAACCCAGTTGATATCTTCAAAGTCGATATGCCCGAACATTTGAAAGAGCAGCAGCTCGCCAAAGCAATTAAGCAGGCGTCTCGCTTTCTTGAAAAACAAGGATTAACTGTTGCTTAGCTCTATTTGATATGCTTCGACCTTGCAAAACGAGTGGTTTGCAGGGGCTTTTTCCTGCGCCCTTTTCCTATCTGTGCTGGACCAGTACTTACTTTCACACTAAAACCTCCCCGTCGTTTCAGACCAACATGCTGATGCCGGTGATGATCAGAATGACATTGAGGACCATTCCAAAACGTTTTGCGCTGATGCGCCGATGAGCCAGTTCGCCCACCGCATAGCCCACGGCGATGAAGGGCAGCATCAGACCAGAAAGTTCCCACACGCGGGAGGTGAGCATTCCGCCCGCGCCGTACTGCACCAAGTTCAACAGGTTCAGCAACTCCCACACTGCCGCCATGGTGGAGCGGAAGGCGGTTTTGTCCGCCAGCACGCCCCGGGAATAAAGCACGATAATCGGCCCGCTGCCGCCGAACGCTCCCTGCACCACCCCGGCCAGTGGCAGGAACAGAACGCTGGCCCGGTTGGCGATCCCGGTGAGCGGCTTGTCGCCCCGCAGCATATTGATGCACGCCGCAACCAGGATGAACACCCCCAGCAAACTTGTGAGTAGCTCTTCGGGCAGGGTGCGCAGGCCCCAGAAGCCCGCCGGTATAAACACCGCCGTGACCGCGGTAATGAACAGCATTACCCGCCAGTTCAGGCTACTGCGCCCGCGCAGCACCAGCACCAGGTCAAAGCAGGTGGAAAGCACCACCAGCACCGGCACCGCCGTCTGCAGGCCCAGCAGCCCCGCCGCGAAGGGCAGCGCCAAAATCATGCACCCGAAGCCGGTGATGCCCTCCACCATGTGGGAGGCGAACACCACCAGCCCCAGAAAAATGATCTGCTCCGTCACCGCACTTGCCCCTAAGACCGGATTCTCAGCACCAGTATACCGAGCACAGTGCGCGGCTGCAAGGTAACAATCTTGTCATTGGCGGGTAAAATTTTGAACACGACCATGTGGGAAGAACAGTTTTTTCGACGCAGACGTTATCCGGCATTATTCGATGGGGCGCAATAAAATCTCCAGGCAATGCCGGGAAATATGCGGGCACAAAGGACAAGGTAAAATAAGGGACCTGTTGACAAAAAGAGATTCGGGCTGAAAGTTGTAGCTTTCAACCCGGATTTTCAGCAAAGATAGGAGCAAAAG
>CAJMLV010000061.1 GCA_905214345.1 uncultured bacterium | reverse complement strand
TCTTCGCCCCGCAATGTGCGCAGACGACGATGCCGGCCAATAATGTTGGATTGCCACTCTTTTGGGCAGCGTTTTTATCTTTCAGAGCCTTTTTGCTTCTCTTACTGATCATCTCATTTGCCTTGGCAAACAAAGCCTCGTCAATGATCTGCAGCTGCGGCATGAACTCTGATCTTGCTGCCTTGGTAATGATATATCCCGTGTACCCCTCGTGCTGAATCATCCTCTTGATATTGGAAGACTGAAACTCCGCCCCCTGGCGGGTACGCAGCCCTCGTTGGTTCAGCATCTGTGCCATGGCGTACCCGCTGGCACCTTCTTCCGCCACTTTTATAAACACTTCCCGGACCCATTCCGCTTCATCTGGATTGATTTCCAGGTCCTTTACGGGCTGGTCTCTCTTGTTGACTCTACCTTTATTAATAGCTCGATATCCGTAAGGGACAAAGCCTCCGGCAAAGTGTCCGCTGGAAACGATCTGACGGATACGGTCCCTGGTTCGCATGGAGGTCTTTTCGCTCTCCCCTGCTGCCTGCCAGAACCGGATATAATTCATCAGCTTATCGCTGTGGCTCTCGATACGCTGCTGGCCTTCGTGGGTGCTCCACATCTGAATGCCATGCTGGACGAACCATTCCAGTACAAAGGGTGTTTCGCTCTCAATGCGTCCCAGCCGGTCAAACATATATACAAGAAGGATATCGAAGTTACCCCTGCTCGCCTCACTGCGCAGTTCTTGAATCACGTCCCGCTTACTGGCAGAAACTTTGGAACCCGAGATTCCCTTCTCGGCTTTTTCCAGTACCACACGCCAGCCATGCTCCTGGGCAAACTTCCGGCAGGCAATCTTCTGCATGGGAATATCATCGTGATCCACCTGGCCCTTAGTCGAAACGCGGTAGGACAGGGCCGCCCGTGGTGCATCGACCTCCAACCGTATCTGTTGGGTCATAAAATACGAATCATCTAACCACTTCTGATCTGCCTGCGAGATCTCCACTTCCTGCCTATGTTGGTCCCAAAATGTCATTTTTGTTCCTCTCGCATTCTCTTAGTATGGGTTATTTGCCTATCCCAACAGTACTCATTTCGGGACAGGAAAGCTATCACCAAAACGGAGAAATCCCTGTCTTATTGCGGGCCGGAATTTGACGGTTTACCCTCACGGTGTTTTCTCTCTGCATAGGCATCCATGATCATGGATTTTACTTTTTCAAGTGTATCTTCATCGTCTTTTTCCGAAAAGTATATGGTAACGGAGCCCCCCTCTACTTCCCGTTGTATCCGAGTACGGCCATCAGGCATCTGCTGTATGTATTCCTGCACACCGGTTCCTTCCTTTCGGGCAATCTGCAATCACACGATCCAGACCATAAAGATATAGCTGATACCGCAAACTTACGTCGGTGGTGATCAGCGTCACATCGCTTGCCTGTAATTCGACAAGGATCTTGCAAAGTTTGCTTCTCTTACGGGCAAATCGAGAGAGCCTTGTTACTGCCACGGCATCGACATCGCCCCTGCGCACGGCCCGGAGCATGGAAAATAAACCGGGCCGCCAAAAGGAATTGTCCTTGGTACATTCGCAGCTTTGGCCAACTATACAGTACCCATTGCAATTGGCCCATTCACGAAGTTCTGCCAGCTGCTGTTCAGCAACAGAGCGATGTCCGCTGCCTGTGCGCGCATACAACCAGACACGCGGAAAGAAAAGCACATCTTCTTTCTTGCGTTCCATCTCACACCTCCGAATCGTAATTCGGGAGAGCCATCCAGTGCCGGCCGCCCGGTTCGATCCAGCCGCACTTAACACCGAAGGTGTGGATGCCATAGCAAAGCAGCGAAGCGATAAGCCCTTCCAGTTCGGGGCGGCCGCAATGCAGATGCTCGGCATCCACCACGATCAGAACATCTGCTTCGCCGTCTGCCGCGGCGCGCAGCAGGTCGGCCATACCGGGGCGCAGCGACAGCGGCTGGTCTTCGGTGCCAGCCTGAGCATACACTTCCTGTACGCAGGACCAGCGCAGTTTACGCAGCGCTTTGCGGCAAATCAGGATCTGCTGCCGCATGGTCAGGTCTCCACTTTTGACTTCCTGGATAAAACAGATGGCTCGCATGATAAATCTACCTCCCTGGATAATTTAGGCAAAAAGTATTCCGGGCTTTTATGCTTCCGGTAAAATTTGCGGACCGCCCGGAGCGAGGCGCCAACGGGAATTTCCGGCAATGCGTCCAGCACTGCCCGGTGGTAGCGCCCGCCGGGAACCGCGCGGGGGTCGAGAATCGCTACCACGCAGCTGTCCGTTTCAGTACGGATGGCACGGCCAAAGCCTTGCCGCAGCTTGATCTGCATTTCGGGCACGATCTCGGTCTGGATGTAACTGTGAAGATCGCAGTATTGCGTCCGCAGCGCTTCTCCCAGCGGATCGGGCACGGGGAACGGAAGCCTCGGGATCACAAGCAGAGAAACCATATCCCCAGGAAAATCCACTCCTTCCCAACAGGCACCGCTGGCGAACAGAACCGCATTGGGCAGTTGTTTGAACTGCTGCAGATAGCTCTGTGCATTGCGCCGCAGCTGCAAAACGGGTAAAGGAAGTTTGTCCTTCAGTTTTTCGTAGACACGGCCCATCTGGTCATAGGATGTAAACAGCACCAGCGTGTGACCGTTTGCCGCACAAACCAGTTCTTCGATCTGCCGGGCAATGCGCTCCTCCTCCGGTTCACTCTTGCACCGCCGGGATTCCGGGAAATACAACATACAGTTTTTCTTGTAATCAAAGGGTGAAAGGACTTTCAGGGTGCGCAGCAGCGTGCCCCGGTCCAGTCCCATTCGCTTTTCAGCATGTGAAAAGTCTTCCCCTGCGGCCAGTGTACCCGAAGTAAGGATCGCAGGCTTTTGTTCATCCCAAAGTGCAGAGGTCAGACATTTCGGCAGATCAAACGGTACGGCACACAGTTCCACGCCGATCCCACCACTTTCCCGGTGCCAGGTAAGATAGCGCACAAAGGTGCTGTCTGTACCTAAGAACAGCGGTATCAGCTGCTGTACTGCGCTTAGTTTGCCGCGCAGTCCTCGGGGCATTGCTTCGGGCCTCTGTTTCAGAATTTCGCCGATTGCTTTGTCCAGATGCTGGAGCGCCGCGGTTCCGACCTTTGTCTGTTTCAGCGGTATTGCCCGTTCTGCTTTCGTTTCCGGCGGCGCAAATGCCGCGAGGAATTCCCGGGTGACGGCTCGGAGTTTCTGCGCGCTCAGCCCGCAATGACCGGCCGTCAGCATTTTTTCATAGGCGAGCAACTCTGCCGAACAGATCCGCCGGGTGTTCATCTGGCGTACTGTTTCCGGCAGCTTGTGTGCCTCGTCGATCACCAGAGCCTGGTAATCCTTCAAAAGCGGCGTCCACCCGTTCTGCCGGTGGGCCGTGTCTGCCAGCAGGTAATTGTGATTGCAGACCTGGATCGTGACCGAAGGCCCGTTGGATGCTTTCAGATATTGCCGATAGCGGCAGTCCGTATGTGCGATGCAGCTGCGGCCACAGTGACTCGGCACACAAATCAGGCGACGCTCATAGTGAGGCAGATTCGGCAGCCTGTCCAGGTCCAGACACTGCTTGGCTTCTCCCAGCATGGTGGCCCGCTTACGAAAGCGTTTTCCTCTTGCTGAAATCTGTTTTTGGCGAATCAGCAAACGCACATCGCAAACGAAGCGTTCCTTTCCTTTTCGCAACACGGCACAGATCGGCTCTCGAATATATCCGTTCTGTATTAAAGCATCAGATAAAAACGGTATGTATTCTTCCAGAATTGCATTCTGCAGCGTGATGCTGGCCGTGGAGATCACCACCGGCCGCTGCATTGGATGCGGCTTTTAAAGCTGCCACAAAATGCAGGCTACCAGATAGGCATAGGTCTTGCCCAGACCCACACCGGCGTCACACAGGGCCACATCCCTGCCAAACAAGGTATCCAGCATCGCATGGCACAATCGTATCTGGCCTTCGCGTACGTTCATCCCTCTGGCCGAAAACACTTCCCGGAAGATCTGCTCTGCTTGTCGGTGGGCTTTCTCGTATCCGGTTTCTGGATTAGTCAATAGGATCATCTCCTTGGTTGATGGCAAAATAGTGCGGCGCAGCGGTCTGCACTGCGCCGCACGGGTTTGACATCAACACATGGGGTTGTTGATGTTCAGAAGAAAAGAGAATAACATGCAGAAATGCCATATTTGCAGCTCGCCCCCTGGCACTTGGGAACACGGTTCACTTTCGTTAGGCAGCCGCTTGCGCAACTTTCACTGGCGTTCCAGGGGTCTAAGGATTGCAACCCAAGGTCGGCCACCCCGTCTGATGTGCGGGGCAAACAGGGTATCATTATCTCCCATGCAGATCATGGCGAAGCAGCTCTCGCTGCTTTTTCAGTAGAATGGATCGCTCGGTACAATCTCGCCACCTTGCCGGGTATGAGCTTGTACGTCCTGGCGCTTCCCTTACATCGCTTCCTGCTCCGGGAACGTACCTCCGTGCTGAGTATTCAATTGTCAAGGTTCAGGCAGTACTACTGCATAAAGGCAAAATCATGAAGGATGCTCTGTACGATTTCCTGATCCGACTTCGATACCAATTTCATAACACGATAAAGAAAATCTCGCTGAACAGGAGTAAGCCTAGCTTTTCTAGGGCTATACCCTTCTATAAAGCTGATACCACCGTTGTAGCGCCCTCTTGTTGTTTCAATCGGGTATGTAACAGATAGGAAATCAACATCAGTTCTGATAGTGCGAACGGACACATTGAACCGGGAAGCCAGATCGCGCATTTTAACACACATTTTTGCATCGCAAAGGATTTCAATGATCTGGCATCGACGCTCCATTGCATCCACCGCACCACCTCCCTTCCTTTGCCCTGTCTCTATCGTAATGGTTAAATAGGAAATAAACCTTACTATTTAAAAAATAAATTTTCACGTTCACACATCACCTTTCCTTTTGATTCAGGAAAAGTTCATTACGGTGGCGAACGACAGTTTCGTACAAAAGCAAAAAGAGCAGAAAAACAGGTATAATCATGTACCCTTTTTCTGCTCTTGAAGGCAAGGTAGAAATATTTTTCTATTGCCACACTCGAATGAGTAAAGACATCAGGTAAAAATGTTTATTAGTTTAATGATTTCTTGTAAAACAAAATGTTTTGTCACAGCCACCTTTCTTCTTTCATGTAATTATTTTTAGGAAAAATATAGAAATATAATTCGTTCAACTCTATTTTCGACACCTATACAATATATTCGTAACTCGTAAAATATCGAAAGTGCTTATTTTGGGGTGAACAGAATTGTACGAATTTTCCGAAAATCTCGCATCTATTGTTCAAGCTGCGCGTATCGCTCACGGCTTGACGCAGGACGAGTTAGCAGAACACATCGGTGTCACAGGAAAATCAATTTCCAATATTGAACGTGGTATTGCCAACCCAGAATTCGAATCCATCTATTTACTGTTCCGTTACTTAGGCATCAATGTCAACGATGTTTTCTTCCCTGGGCATGGAGACACCTCTAATCTGCAGGAACAATTTCATCATTTAATCGACACTTGTACACAAGATGAACTTGAGATGCTGCTTTCCATTAACCGTGAAATCTTAATTCACACTAGAAAAAAGACTCGGTTGGTGAGGTTCAGACCGTATAAAGAAAGACCCGTTTTTCACACATTCGAAAAGCGGGTCTTACCTTTTGCTTCTTTTACTGAGAACAGAAATAAATTATTCCTTGGATGACATCTACCTTCATTTCCTTTTTGCATCGGGGGCAGTAGAGCGGAAAACGAAGAAGAATAGAATCATCAAGTATTTTAGTCTTAGTTTTCGCCTGACAAAATGGACATAGTACCCATGCTGATCTGATCTCATCTTTATCCGTCAATTTCTTGTTTATCAGATTTTTCACGTTGCCATCCTTGAAAATGTTTCTCGCTTCAAATTATTTTCCATACTTGAGCGATTTAAAAATCTTGTCCGTTCGCCCCCCTGGGCAGTTATTTATACTTACAGTGATCCAAATCACGAAACATAAAACCGCGCCGGTTTTATCTTACCCGGCGCGGTTATTGGTTCAGGATGTTATATTGTAAATTTCAGCTGTCGGCGTTCTCAAGGGAGGCCGCTTGGCTCAGGACTCCCACTTCCAGTCCAGGATCTCGGGCAGGTCCTGGCCCACTTCGTGGATGTAGTTCTTGTGTTCCACCAGCTTGTCGTTCATCTGCTGGATGAGGTACGCACCACGGTTGCCCAGCTGGGGCAGATGCTGGATGGCATCCTTGACCAGATGGAAACGGTCGATCTCGTTCTGCACGCGCATGTCGAAGGGCGTGGTGATGGTGCCCTCCTCTTGGTAACCGTGCACGCTCAGGTTACGGTTGACACGGTCGTAGGTCAGCTCATGAATGAGGGTGGGATAGCCGTGGAACGCAAAGATGATGGGCTTGTCCTTTGTGAACAGGGCGTCGTAGTCGGCGTCGGTGAGACCGTGGGGATGTTTGGTGGCAGGCTCCAGCTTCATCAGGTCCACCACGTTGACCACCCGGATCTTCAGTTCCGGCAGGGCCTTGCGCAGGATGCTGACAGCGGCCAGCGTCTCCAGCGTGGGGGTGTCGCCGCAGCAGGCCATGACCACGTCGGGTTCCTGGCCGGCATCGTTGGAAGCCCACTCCCAGATGCCGACGCCCTGGGTGCAGTGCTTGACCGCCTGCTCCATGGTCAGCCACTGGGGCCGGGGATGCTTGGAGGTGACCAGCACGTTGACATAATCACGGCTGCGGATGCAGTGGTCAAAGCAGGAGAGCAGGCAGTTGGCATCCGGCGGCAGGTACAGGCGCACCACGTCGGCCTTCTTGTTGGCGATATGGTCCAGGAAACCGGGGTCCTGGTGGGTGTAGCCGTTGTGGTCCTGCTGCCACACGTTGGAGGAGAGGATCAGGTTCAGCGAAGCGATGCTCTGGCGCCAGGGCAGCTGGTTGCAGACCTTGAGCCACTTGGCATGCTGGGCCACCATGGAGTCCACCACCCGGATGAAGCTCTCGTAGGAGGCAAAGAAGCCGTGGCGGCCAGTGAGCAGATAGCCTTCCAGCCAGCCTTCGCACAGGTGCTCGGACAGCATGGAGTCCATGATGCGGCCGTCCTGGGCCAGGAACTCGTCCCCTTCCACGGTGGTGGAGTTCCAGTCGCGGTTGGTGGCTTCGAAGCACTTGTACAGACGGTTGGACATGGTCTCATCCGGTCCGAAGATTCGGAAATTCTTTGCTTCGGCGTTGAGCTTGAACAGGTCGCGGATGTAGCCGCCCAGTTCGATCATATCCTGCTTCTCGACGCTGCCGGGGGCGGGCAGATCGACGGCATAATCCTTGAAGTCCGGCGTGCGCAGGTCCCGCAGCAGCTTGCCGCCGTTGGCATGGGGGTTGGCCGCAATGCGGCGGTCGCCCTTGGGGGCCAGTTCCTGCAGTTCGGGGATCAGGGTGCCGTTCTCATCAAACAGTTCCTCGGGATGGTAGCTGCGCAGCCATTCCTCGATCTGCTTGAGGTGTTCTTCCTGGTTGGGGGTACCCACCGTGATGTCGATGGGGACCTGATGGGCGCGGAAGGTGCCCTCGATGGTCTTGCCGTCCACCACTTTGGGGCCGGTCCAGCCCTTGGGGGTGCGCAGCACGATCATGGGCCACAGGATATGGCCCATCTCTTCCCCTGCGTGGGCGCGGCGCTGGATGTCGTGAATTTCCTCGATGACGGCATCCAGGGTTTCGGCCATCTTGGCGTGCATGGTCATGGGGTCGTCGCCCTCCACAAAGTAGGGCTTCCAGGAGCACCCCAGGAAGAAATGCTCGATCTCTTCATGGGTCATGCGGCCAAACACCGTGGGGTTGGAGATCTTGTAGCCGTTCAGGTGCAGAATGGGCAGCACAGCGCCGTCACCCTTGGCGTTCAGGAACTTGTTGGACTGCCAGCTGGTGGCCAGGGGGCCGGTCTCGGCTTCGCCGTCGCCCACGGTGACCGCGCAGATCAGGTCGGGGTTATCGAAGACAGCGCCAAAAGCATGGGCGATGGAGTAGCCCAGTTCGCCGCCCTCGTTGATGGAGCCGGGTGTTTCGGGCGCCACATGGCTGGAGATGCCGCCGGGGAAGCTGAACTGCTTGAACAGCCGTTTCATGCCTTCCTCGTCCCGGCTGATGTTGGGGTACACCTCGCTGTAGGTGCCGTCCAGGTAGGCGTTGGCTACAAAGAAGTTGCCGCCATGGCCCGGGCCGGAGATGAGGATCATATCCTGGTCATACTTCTTGATGACCCGGTTCAGGTGCACATACACGAAGTTCTGGCCGGGCACGGTGCCCCAGTGGCCCACGATCTTCTTTTTCACGTCGTCCCGGGTCAGGGGGCGGCGCAGCAGGGGGTTATCCAGCAGGTAGAGCTGGCCCGCCGCCAGATAGTTGGATGCTCTCCAGTAGGCGTTTATGCGCTGGAGTTCCTCTTGGGAAAGACTCATGGACAATTCCTCCTTATGGTTTCCAATCCTCGCAAACGAAAGGAATCACAGAAATTATGGATGCAAGACGCCTTGCGTTACTTTTGCCCGTAGTATGCGTTGGGGCCGTGTTTGCGCATGTAATGTTTGTCCTGCAGGTACTGGGGAGCCGGGGCGGCGCTGGGGTCCACCTGGCGGGTCAGCAGGGCCATCTTGGCCACCTCTTCCAGCACCACGGCGTGGTAGACGGCCTGGGCCGCGTCCTTGCCCCAGGTGAAGGGGCCGTGGCTGTGGCAGATCACCCCGGGCACCGCCACGGGGTCGATATTCCGGCCGGCAAAGGTTTCGATGATAACCTTGCCGGTATTTTTTTCGTAGTCCTCGTCCAGTTCCGCCTTGGTCAGGTGGCGGGCACAGGGCACGGCACCGTAGAAGTAGTCGGCGTGGGTGGTGCCGTAGCAGGGAATGTCCCGCCCGGCCTGGGCCCAGGCCACCGCGTAGGGGCTGTGGGTGTGGACGATGCCGCCCAGGGTGGGGAAGGCCTTGTACAGCTCCAGGTGGGTCTTGGTATCGCTGGAGGGGTTCATCTCCCCCTCCACCCGGTTGCCGTCCAGATCCAGTACCACGAGGTTTTCTGGCGTCAGTTCGTCGTATTCCACGCCAGAGGGCTTGATGACCACCAGTCCCTTCTCCCGGTCGATGCCCGATACATTGCCCCAGGTATAGGTCACGAGGTTGCGGCGGGGCAGTTCCATATTGGCCTCATAGACCTGTTTGCGCAGTTCTTCCAGCATAGTGTGCCTCACTTCAGTTTCCAGGCAAGGTCGGCCAGGAACAGGTCGTGCTCCAGTCCCTCGGGGGTGGTGTCCTTGCCGATGTGAACGAACTCAATGCCCATGATGTTGGCCCAGTCGTGCATCTGCTCGGCGGTGACGTCGTAGCTCAGCACCGTGTGGTGGGCGCCGCCCGCCGTGATCCAGCACTCCACGCCGGTGGTCAGGCTGGGCAGGGCTTTCCACATGACCCGGGCTACCGGCAGGTTGGGCATGGGCAGAATGGGCTTCACGCACTCGATGTCCTGGCAGATCAGCCGCAGACGGCCGCCCATGTCGATAAGGCTCACCACGATAGCCTTGCCGGGCTTGCCCTCAAAGACCAGACGGGCAGGGTCCTTCTCGTTCATGCCGATGCCCAGGGGATGGGTCTCGATGCGGGGCTTTTCCGCCGCGCAGCAGGGGCAGACCTCCAGCATGTGGGCGCCCAGGCTGTACTCGGCGCCGGGCACCAGATTGTAGGTGTAGTCCTCCATGAAGAGGGAGCAGCCGTTGCCGCCCTCGCCCATGGCTTTCAGGATGGCGGTCATAGCGGCCACCTTCCAGTCGCCCTCACCGCCGTAGCCGTAGCCCTGGGCCATCAGGTGCTGGCTGGCCAGACCCGGCAGCTGTTCCATGCCGTACAGGTCCTGGAAGGTGTTGGAGAAGGCCTTGCAGCCCTCGGCGTCCAGCATCTTCTTGATGGCGATCTCCTCCCGGGCCTGGTAGCGGATGGCCTCGATGTCGTCGGTGGCGATCTCGTAGCTGGCGCGGTAGACTTCCATCAGGGCGTCGATCTCGGCGTCGGTGACTTCGTTCATCACCTTTACCAGATCGCCCACGGCCCAGG
Source organism: uncultured bacterium (assembly GCA_905214345.1). GTDB lineage: Bacteria > Bacillota > Clostridia > Oscillospirales > Ruminococcaceae > Gemmiger. The sequence goes on along the minus strand of CAJMLV010000061.1, from coordinate 493 downwards.
TGTTCACCTGCCAGCCCAGCTTAGCCTGCACTTCCACCTTGTCGCCCTCGGTGACGGCCACCTCCCGCATGTTGTCGCCGAAGCGCATGACCTTGAGGTCACGGGAGACGGCCACGCCCACGGCGGTACGCATCCAGCGGCCCAGGCGCTTCTGGACTTCCTCGTCCTGCCAGTAGCCGGCGATGATCTTGCGGGGCATCCGCAGCCGGGCGGCGATGAACCCGTGCTCCCGGTCGCCGTGGGCGGCCTGGTTCAGGTTCATGAAGTCCATGTCGATCTCCTCGTTGGGGATCTCCCGGTTATACTGGGTGGCAAAGTGGCAGTAGGGCTTCTGCAGGTCCACAAAGCCGTTGATCCACATCTTGCTGGGGCTGAAGGTGTGGCACCAGGTGATGATGCCCGCACAGCGGGGGTCATAGTTGGCCTCCCGCACCACGTCGGCAATCTCCTTGTTGGTCTTGGCGGTGACCTTGTAGACGATCTTGCAGGGCAG
>CAJMLV010000060.1 GCA_905214345.1 uncultured bacterium | reverse complement strand
CAACGCCGACTTCGACGGCGACCAGATGGCCGTGCACCTGCCTCTGTCCACCGAAGCCCGCCGCGAAGCCAAGATGCTGATGCTGGCTTCCGGCAACCTGCTCAAGCCCTCTGACGGTGAACCCGTCACCGTGCCCACGCAGGACATGATCCTGGGCTCCTACTACCTGACCATGGTCAACCCCGAGGACCCCGGCCACGACAAGGTCTTCCGCGACGAAGCCGAAGCCCTCATGGCGTACGCCGAGCATGTGGTCACCCTGCAGGCTCCCATCAAGGTGCGCCGCACCATGACCTTCAACGGCGTGGAAGAGAGCGCCCTGGTCACCACCACTGTCGGTAAGATCATCTTCAACACCCCGATCCCGCAGGACCTGGGCTATGTGGACCGCAACGACCCCGAACACAAGTTCGATTACGAGGTCGACTTCCAGGTCACCAAGAAGAAGCTGCCCGACATCATCAGCCGCTGCCTGACCAAGCACGGCACCAAGCGCTGCGCCATCATGCTGGACGCCATCAAGGCCCGGGGCTACAAGTACTCCACTCTGTCTGCCATCACCGTTGCCGTGCCTGACGCTATCATCCCCGATGAGAAGGCCGACATCCTGGCTGCGGCTGACAAGAAGATCGAGAAGGTCATGAAGAACTTCAACCGTGGTCTGATCTCCGACGAGGAGCGCTACAAGAAGACCGTTGAAGTGTGGCAGCAGGCCACGGAGGAAGTCTCCACCGCTCTGTCCACCAACCTGAAGACCAACCACCAGCGCAACCCCATCTATATGATGTCCGACTCCGGTGCCCGTGGTTCTATGGACCAGATCAAACAGCTGGCCGGCATGCGCGGCCTGCTGGCCAACACCGCCGGTAAGACCCTGGAAATGCCCATTCGCGCCAACTACCGTGAAGGCCTGAATATCTTGGAATACTTCATCTCTTCTCGAGGCGCTCGTAAGGGTCTGACCGATACCGCTCTGCGTACCGCCGACTCCGGTTACCTGACCCGCCGTCTGGTTGACGTTTCTCAGGAAGTCATCATCCGTGAGGAAGACTGCCATGCCACCGAGGGTATTCTGGTCAGCGAGATCAGCGAAGGCAATGCCTCCATCGAAAGCTTTGCCGAGCGTCTGATCGGCCGTTATGCTCTGCATGATGTAGTCGATCCCACCACCGGCGAACTCATCGTGTCCAAGGACAAGATGATGGATATGTTCGACGCCGAAAAGATCGAGAAGGCCGGTATCACCGAGCTGGAGATCCGCAGCGTCATGACCTGCCGTGCTCATGTGGGGGTCTGCGCCCGCTGCTACGGTTCCAACATGTCCAACGGCCAGCGCGTGAAGGTGGGCGAGTCCGTTGGTATCATCGCGGCTCAGTCCATCGGCGAGCCCGGCACTCAGCTGACCATGCGTACCTTCCATACCGGCGGTATCGCATCGGCCGAAGATATCACCCAGGGTCTTCCCCGCGTTGAGGAACTGTTCGAGAGCCGTCGTCCCAAGGCCATGGCCATCATGTCCGAGATTGCCGGTACTGTTCACATCGACGATACCAAGAAGACCCGTCATGTGGAAGTGCTGGGCCAGGACGACAAGGGCGCCCCGGTCACCAAGAGCTACATCATCCCCTTCGGCCAGCGCCTGAAGGTGATGGAAGGCGACGAGATCGCCAAGGGTGCTCTGCTCACCGAAGGTCATGCGTATCCCCAGGATATCCTGGCCGTCAAGGGCCGCATCGCCACCCAGAACTACCTGATCAGCGAAGTCCAGAAGGTCTATCGTCTGCAGGGCGTTGAGATCAACGATAAGCACATTGAGGTTATCGTGCGCCAGATGATGCGTAAGGTTCGCATCGAAGACGCCGGTTCCAGTGAGTTTATCGTGGGCAGCGTGGTCAACCGCCGCGATGTGATGATCGAAAACGAGAACATCCAGGCCCGCATCGATGCCGGTGAAACTGACCTGAAGCTGGTCCAGGCCAGCCAGGTGCTGCTGGGTATCACCAAGTCCAGCTTGGCTACCGACAGCTTCCTGTCCGCCGCCTCCTTCCAGGAGACCACCCGCGTTCTGACCGAAGCTGCCATCAAGGGCAAGGTCGACCCGCTGGCCGGTCTGAAGGAGAACGTCATCATCGGTAAGCTCATCCCCGCCGGTACCGGTCTGGCGGAAGTGGAGGAAGAACTGGTCCGCGCCGAAGAGGCCCGCGATGCAGAGAACGCCGCTTATGACGAAGCCGAATGATTTCGTGCTGAATCCTGAATAAGTAGGAACAGCCCCGTCGCAGTTTTGCGGCGGGGTTGTTTGTATCTTGGAGCCGGTACGTGTATAATAAGAGGGTGCCCGTCCGCCGCTGTTCTTGGGAGGCGGCACAGGGGAGAATACGAGCGGCTGCGGCTGCTCATACTATCAGACCAGGGAGGGAATTTGTATGCCCGATACATTGAAAGAACGCAGCGAGATCGAATCGCAGTATAAATGGGACCTGACCCGGCTGTTTGCCGATGATGCGGCCTGGGAACAGACGCTGGCCGGTCTGGACAAGCAGGTGCAGGAAGTGGCGGCCTTTGCCGGTCGGCTGAAGGATGCCGGTACCATCCGGGAATATCTGGATGCCTCCATGACCTTGTCCCGCACGTTGTCCAACCTCTATTGCTATGCCTCTATGCGCCGCAGTGAGGATACCCGTGCCGAAGCTGCCCAGAGCATGTACGCACGCATTGCGGCAGCCTATGCCGGTGCGGTAGCTGCCTTGTCTTTTGCGGAGCCGGAAATCCTGGCCCTGCCGGAAGAAACTCTGCAAGCCATCCGCAATGCCGATTGCCTCAAGGACTATCGGTTTGTGCTGGAAAATCTGGTACGTCAGAAACCCCACACCCTTTCTGCCGCAGAGGAAAAACTGCTGGCCTCTTTGGGAGAGGTGCTGGGCGCGCCTGCCGATATTGCCGACAGCCTGCAGGATGCCGACTTGTCCTTTGAAAGCGTAAAGGACGGGGCAGGGGAACTGCACGAGGTGACCGGCTCCAATTATATCCTGCTCCAGACTTCCTCCGACCGCACCCTGCGGGAAAACTCTTTCCGCAGTTTCTACAAGACTTACCGCGGCCACATCAATACCTTTGCCGCCACCTACGCCGGGGCGGTAAAGGCTGCCACCGCCGAAGCGGCCGCCCGGCATTATGAGTCTTCCCGTGCCATGTCCATGGCAGGGGAGAACATCCCCGCAGAAGTATACGACAACCTGGTGGCGGCGGTACGGGAACACCTGCCCCTGATGTACCGTTATGTGGCGCTGCGCAAACGGTTGCTGGGTGTTCAGGACCTGCACTATTATGATGTGTACGCGCCGCTCACCGGTGAGTCCAATGCACATTACACCTATGAACAGGCCAAGCAGATGGTGCTGGATGCTGTGGCGCCGCTGGGAGAGGAATACTGCGCCGAAGTGCGCCGGGGTTTTGATGCCCGCTGGGTGGATGTTTACCCCAACAAAGGCAAAAGCGGCGGTGCCTACTCCACCGGCACTTACGATTCCGAACCCTATATCATGACCAACTTTACCGGTACCCTGGACAGTGTTTCCACCCTGGCTCATGAGATGGGCCACAGCATGCACAGCCTGCTGTCCCGCCGCAGCCAGCCCGTCCAGTATGCCGATTATACCCTGTTCGTGGCCGAGGTGGCTTCTACCGTCAACGAAAACCTGATGATCGAGCAGCTTCTCAAGACCGAACAGCGTCCGGATGCCCGGCTGTATCTGCTGAACCAGTATCTGGAAAACTTCAAGGGGACCGTATTCCGCCAGACCCTGTTTGCAGAGTTCGAAAGGGAAGCACATGCCATGCGGGAAAGGGGAGAAGCCCTCAGCCCGGCAGCCCTCAACCAGCTGTACAGCAAGCTGGTGCAGGATTACTTTGGTCCCGAACTCATCATGGATGAGGAAGTGGAACTGGAATGGGCCCGCATCCCGCATTTCTACCGTCCCTTCTATGTATATAAGTATGCCACCGGCTATTCCACAGCGGTGGCTCTGTCCGAAGCAATTTTGAAAGAAGGGGAACCGGCCCGCAAGCGGTATCTGGAGTTCCTCTCCATGGGCGGCAGTGCCTGGCCGCTGGATGAACTGCGCCACGCCGGCGTGGATCTGACCACTCCGGCTCCGGTGAATGCAGCACTGGAAAAGTTCGGCCGGCTGCTGGATGATGCCGAAGCCTGTGCCGAAAAGATGGGAAAATGAATTCCCGTGTAGATTTTTTGAAAATTCTCTTGACAACCCGTTGTTTATGCCTTAAAATAACAAATGCGTGATGTCCTAAAGGGGTCAGTGCGGCCATTTGGAAGTACATGACCCGGGATAAATCACGCGTAATAACGAAAGAAAGGAGAAAAGAAATGCCTACTTTTAACCAGCTCGTGCGCAAAGGTCGTGAGGTCCTGGTTCAGAAGAGCACCGCGCCTGCCCTTCAGAAGAGCTACAACTCCCAGAAGAAGCAGTACACCAACCTGAACAGCCCCCAGAAGCGCGGCGTCTGCACTGCTGTGCGTACCATGACCCCCAAGAAGCCGAACTCTGCTCTGCGTAAAGTTGCCCGTGTCCGCCTCACGAATGGTATCGAGGTCACCTCCTACATTCCTGGTATCGGCCATAACCTGCAAGAGCATAGCGTCGTCCTGATCCGCGGCGGTCGTGTTAAGGACCTGCCCGGTGTGCGTTACCACATCATCCGTGGTACCCTGGATACCCAGGGTGTTGCGAACCGTAACCAGGCTCGCAGCAAGTACGGCGCGAAGCGCCCCAAGGCCGGTGCCAAGAAGTAAGGAAACATCTTTTCGCCATAAAATGGTCGCCTGACCCTTTTGTGGCATGACGGGAGTTTCTGAAACTTTCGAGTACCGATGATATCATTTATGTGAAGGAGGGAAGAAAGATGCCCAGAAGAGGTAATGTCGCTAAACGCGAAGTTCTGGCTGATCCTATCTACAATTCCAAGATCGTCACCCGCCTGGTCAACTCGATCATGCTGGATGGCAAGAAGGGCGTTGCTCAGAAGATCGTTTACGATGCTTTCGACATCGTGAAGGAAAAGACCGGCAACGATCCTCTCGAAATGTTCGAGAAGGCCATGGAAAATATCATGCCCAGCCTCGAAGTTAAGGCTCGCCGTGTCGGCGGTTCCACCTACCAGGTTCCCCTGGAGGTCAGCCCCGCTCGTCGTGAGACCCTCGGTCTGCGCTGGCTGACTCTGTACAGCCGCAACCGTGGCGAGAAGACCATGTCCCAGCGTCTGGCTGCCGAGATCATCGACGCCACCAACAACGTCGGCGGCGCGGTCAAGAAGCGCGAAGACACCCACAAGATGGCCGAGGCCAACAAGGCTTTCGCGCACTACCGTTATTGATTCTTTTTGCAAGACCTAGGAGGTTAAAGCCATGGCAACGCCGAGAGACGTTTCTCTGCAGATGACCAGAAATATCGGTATCATGGCCCACATCGACGCAGGTAAGACCACCACCACCGAGCGTATCCTGTACTACACCGGCATCAATCACAAGATTGGTGAGGTGCACGACGGCGCCGCTACGATGGACTGGATGGAGCAGGAGCAGGAGCGTGGTATCACCATCACCTCCGCCGCTACCACCTGCTACTGGAGCCATACCGAGACCCAGAAAGATCCCGCGGCTTTCAAAAAGAACCGCCACCGCATCAACATCATCGACACCCCCGGCCACGTTGACTTCACCGTCGAAGTGCAGCGCTCTCTGCGCGTTCTGGACGGCTCCGTCACCGTTCTGGCTGCCAAGGGCGGCGTTGAACCCCAGTCTGAGACCGTTTGGCGTCAGGCTGACGAGTACAAGGTCCCCCGCATGGTTTACGTCAACAAGATGGATACCATGGGTGCCGACTTCTTCCGCTGCGTGCAGATGCTGCACGACCGCCTGCATGCCAACGGCGTGCCCATCCAGCTGCCCATCGGCCAGGAAGATACCTTCAAGGGTATTATCGACCTGATCGATATGAAGGCTGACGTCTACTACGACGACATGGGCAACGACGTCCGCGTGGAAGATATCCCCGAGGATATGAAGGCGCAGGCCGAAGAGTACCGCAACAAGCTGATTGAGGCTGTTGCGGAGACCGACGAAGAACTGATGATGAAATACCTGGAAGGCGAAGAGCTGACCAAGGAGGAGATCAAGGCTGGCCTGCGCAAGGCTACCATCTCCAACGCCATCGTTCCCGTCGTCTGCGGCTCTTCCTACCGCAACAAGGGTGTTCAGAAGCTGCTCGACGCCATTGTCGACTATATGCCGGCTCCTACCGACGTTGAGGCTATCAAGGGCACCAACCCCGAAACCGGCGAAGAGGAGCATCGCGAATCCAGCGATGACGCTCCGTTCTCCGCTCTGGCGTTCAAGATCATGACCGACCCCTACGTTGGCAAGCTGTGCTTCTTCCGTGTCTACTCCGGCACGATCGCAGCCGGCACCACCGTGTACAACTCGGTCAAGGATCAGGACGAGCGTATCGGCCGTATCCTGCAGATGCACGCCAACAACCGTAAGGACATTGACGTTTGCTACGCGGGCGATATCGCCGCCGCTGTCGGTCTGAAGAACACCACCACCGGTGACACCCTGTGCGACGAAAAGCACCCCATCATTCTGGAAAGCATGAACTTCCCCGAGCCGGTTATCCGCGTGGCCATCGAGCCCAAGACCAAGGCCGGTTCCGAGAAGATGGGCATTGCTCTTTCCAAGCTGGCTGAAGAAGACCCGACCTTCCGCACCTGGACCGACGAAGAGACCGGCCAGACCATCATTGCTGGTATGGGCGAGCTCCATCTGGAGATCATCGTCGACCGTCTGCTGCGTGAGTTCAAGGTCGAAGCCAACGTTGGCGCTCCTCAGGTTGCGTACCGCGAGACCATCCGCAAGGAAGCCAACCAGGAAACCAAGTATGCCCGCCAGTCCGGCGGTAAGGGCCAGTATGGTCATGTCAAGATCAAGCTGGAGCCCAACCCCGGCAAGGGTTACGAGTTCGTCAACGGCATCGTTGGCGGCGCGATCCCGAAGGAATTTATCCCGGCTATCGACAGCGGTATTCAGGGCGCCATGAAAGCCGGCGTTCTGGCTGGTTATCCCGTTGTTGACTGCAAGGTCACCCTGTGGGACGGCTCCTATCACGAAGTCGACTCCTCCGAAATGGCCTTCTCCATCGCCGGCTCCATGGCCTTCAAGGAAGCCATGAAGAAGTGCGATCCGGTCATTATGGAACCCATCATGAAAGTCGCCGTCATCGTTCCCGATGAATATATGGGCGACGTTATGGGCGACCTGAATGCCCGCCGTGGCCAGATCCAGGGTATGGAAGCCATGGCCGGCACCCAGCGCATCAATGCGATGGTTCCTCTGTCTGAGATGTTCGGTTACGCCACCGACCTGCGTTCCAAGACCCAGGGCCGCGGCCAGTATTCCATGGAGCCGGCTGATTATCAGCAGGTCCCGAAGAATATTGCGGACAAGATCATGACCGAGCGCGCCAAGAACGCCTGATTTGTGCGCAAAAACCGGGAAAAATTCACGCAAAATTGCTTGATTTTTCTCAAACAATTTAGTATGATAGCCTTATTACAGGCATCTAATTGTCTTAAACAAAGGAGGATACTTCCAATGGCTGAAAAGGAAAAATTTGACCGCTCTTTGGAGCACGTCAACATTGGCACCATCGGTCACGTCGACCACGGCAAGACCACTCTGACCGCTGCCATCACCAAGACCCTGGCTCTGAAGGGCGATGCGGACTTCATGGATTACTCCAGCATCGATAAGGCTCCCGAAGAGAAGGCCCGCGGCATCACGATCAACACCGCTCACGTTGAGTATCACACCGACAAGCGTCACTATGCTCACGTTGACTGCCCCGGCCACGCCGACTATATCAAGAACATGATCACTGGTGCTGCTCAGATGGACGGCGCTATCCTGGTCGTGGCTGCTACCGACGGTCCCATGCCCCAGACCCGTGAGCACATCCTGCTCGCCCGTCAGGTCGGCGTGCCCAAGATCGTTGTCTTCATGAACAAGTGCGACATGGTCGACGACGACGAGCTGCTGGATCTGGTCGAGATGGAAATCCGTGAGCTGCTGAGCAGCCAGGACTTCGACGGCGACAACGCCCCGATCATCCGTGGTTCCGCTCTGAAGGCTCTGGAGAGCACCTCCACCGATCCCAACGCTCCCGAGTATGCCTGCATCTGGGAACTGATGAACGCTGTCGACGAGTATATCCCCACTCCCGACCGTGCTGCTGACAAGCCCTTCCTGATGCCCGTTGAGGACGTTATGACCATTTCCGGCCGTGGCACCGTTGCCACCGGTCGTGTTGAGCGTGGTACCGCTCATGTAGGCGACCAGATGGAAATTGTCGGCCTGAAGGAAGAGAAGATGACCACCACCATCACCGGCCTCGAAATGTTCCGCAAGAGCCTGGAGTATGCTCAGGCCGGCGACAACATCGGCGCCCTGCTGCGTGGCGTTGACCGCGATCAGATCGAGCGTGGCCAGGTTATCGCTGTTCCCGGCTCCGTGCATCCCCACACCGTGTTCGATGGCCATGTCTACGTCCTGAAGAAGGAAGAGGGCGGCCGTCACACCCCGTTCTTCAACAACTATCGTCCTCAGTTCTACTTCCGCACCACCGACGTTACCGGCATCATCACCCTGCCCGAAGGCACCGAGATGTGCATGCCCGGCGACAACGTCGATATGCATGTTGAGCTGATCACCCCCGTTGCCATGGAAGAAGGCATGCGTTTCGCTATCCGCGAAGGCGGCCACACCGTTGGTTCCGGCGTTGTTTCCAAGATCGAGAAGTAATTTCTTGCTCTAAAAGCAACATTCAACAGGCATCTGCCGCAAGGCAGATGCCTGTTTTTGCTTGTTGGAGAGGGCAGAACGGCAAAGACTTTGCAAAGCTTGTTGATGCAGGGCAGTAAACATGATATAATAAGCTGGTGTGAAAAGTATAGAAAAGGAAGGGAGCATCTCCATGCAGCAGGAAACCGTTATCGTTCTGGACTTTGGCGGTCAGTATAATCAGCTGATTGCTCGTCGCGTCCGTGAATGCAACGTGTATTGCGAGATTTATTCGTATCGTACCGACCTTGCCAAGATCAAGGCCAAGAACCCCAAGGGAATTATTTTTACCGGTGGTCCCAACAGTGCCTATCTGCCGGATTCTCCGACCATTGATCCCGAAATCTATACCTGGGGTGTGCCCATCCTGGGAATCTGCTACGGCAGCCAGCTGATGATGCATAATCTTGGCGGCGAAGTATGCAAGGCCCCCGAACGGGAATATGGCAAGACTCTGGTCGCGCTGGATACCACCAGCCCTCTGTTCGAAGGTCTGCCGGAGAACAATGCCTGCTGGATGAGCCATAACGACTATATCAAGACCGCTGCCCCCGGATTCTCTATTGTGGCCCATACCCTGAACTGCCCGGTGGCTGCTGCCCAGGATCAGGAGCGCGGGTTGTATTGTGTGCAGTTCCATCCCGAAGTTCTGCACACCGAAAACGGCACTCAGATTCTGCACAATTTCGTGTATAAGGTCTGTGGCTGTGCCGGTACCTGGAAAATGGATTCCTTTGTGGAACACGCTGTACAGGAGCTCCGCGCCAAAATCGGCGACGGCAAGGTGCTTTGCGCTCTGTCCGGCGGCGTGGACTCCAGCGTCTGTGCTGCTATGCTGGCTAAGGCTGTGGGCAAGCAGCTGACCTGTGTGTTTGTGGACCATGGCCTGCTGCGCAAGAACGAGCGGGAAGAGGTCTGCCAGGTCTTTGGTGAAGGCGGCGCCTTTGACATCAACTTCATCTGTGTGGATGCCCGCAAGCGCTTTTACGATAAGCTGGCCGGCAAGACTGAACCGGAAGCTAAGCGTAAGACCATCGGCGAAGAGTTCATCCGTGTGTTCGAGGATGAGGCAAAGAAGATCGGCGCAGTTGATTTCTTGGCACAGGGCACCATCTATCCTGACGTGGTAGAGAGTGGTCTGGGCGGTGAATCCGCTGTGATTAAGAGCCATCACAATGTGGGTGGCCTGCCCGATACCGTGGATTTTAAGGATCTGGTAGAGCCTCTGCGTGATCTGTTCAAGGATGAAGTCCGTCAGGCTGGCCGCGAACTGGGGCTGCCCGAATACCTGGTCTCTCGTCAGCCGTTCCCCGGCCCGGGTCTGGCCATCCGTATCATCGGGGAAGTGACCCCCGAAAAGATTGCCATCGTGCAGGATGCCGATGCCATCTGGCGTGAAGAGGTGGATAAGCTGCCTTTGGCCCAGCGCCCCAGCCAGTATTTTGCCGCGCTGACCAATATGCAGAGTGTGGGCGTCATGGGTGATGAGCGTACCTACGATTACACCATTGCGCTGCGCGCGGTCACGACAACAGACTTCATGACGGCGGAAGTGACCATTCTGCCTGCTGAAACCTTGACCACGGCAGCAAACCGCATCGTCAACGAAGTCAAGCACATCAACCGCGTAATGTTTGATTACACCACTAAGCCCCCGGCCACCATCGAGTTCGAATAATTTCAAGGCCTGAAAAAATCGCGTAATTAAGCTGTTCCTGAACTGTTGGCGTTGTGTGTGGCAGCGAAATAGACAACATTTTTTCATCTGATAAAAAGAGAGTCAACTGATTTCGACGAATCAGCTGACTCTCTTTTTTAGTCAGGGTTTATATATGCCAAGCATTTCACGTGAAGCGCAATGATTACGGTTGGCTAAATGATAAGGTACAATAAGTTTCGCAAATTGAAAAGAGGATAAAAGAAGACATGGTT
>CAJMLV010000059.1 GCA_905214345.1 uncultured bacterium | reverse complement strand
GCACCCCATTTGTTATTCAGTATATCATACTGTCTAACAAATGGGGTGCAGTTCAAACCCGCTGAAGAAGGAGGCATTCCGGCCTTCCGGCAGCAGGCGGGGGACCCCCAACAGGGCAAACAGGACGGTGGCGGCGCCCAGGATCTTCAGCACAACCAGCAGGGGCCGCAGGGCTCGCAGCCGGGCACGATATGCCTCCGGCGTGGACAGGTTTGCTTCAAGAATGTGCTGTATCAGCATGATCCGAACCCTCCAAATGACTGAAATCGAACACTTCTTCAATGCTCCGCCCAAAAAAGCGGGCGATCTTGTAGGCCAGTTCCAGGCTGGCAACGTATTTGCCGACCTCGATACTGGTGATGGTCTGCCGCGTTACCCCCACCGCGTCGGCCAGCTCCTGCTGGCTCATGCGGCGGGCTTTGCGCAGTTCCGGGATGTGTGTTTTCATGATTCATCGCCTTTCCGGCCTGCGGGGCGATGACCGCAGGCCGTGCTTGCAAAGCTTGCTTTGCATAATTAGCATAGCATGCTTTGCAAAACGTGTCAAGCATACTTTGCAAAATGCGCCGGAAAATGCTCTTTCCGTTGCGGGGGCGCACGGTTTGTGGTATACTAACTTCGTATATCCTGACGGGGGAAAGGAGGTGCGCCCATGGCCCATACACACAGGATGACATCCGCCGCTCTGGCGCTGGCCCTGTGCCTGACCGGGTGCAGTGCGCTGCCCGGCGGCGAGACCGAGAGCCTGCTGCGCGCACCCCGCCTTTCCGGCGAAGCCAGCGCCGTGCAGAAGGCACTGAACAGTTATCTGGACGGTGTGGCCACCCTGAAATACCCGGCCAGCGGCGATTTTCTTTCCCCGTTCCTCTTTGGCGACTGGGACGGGGACGGCACCGAGGAAGCGGCGGTACTCTACACCGCCGAGGCCAGCGGCTCCAATGTATGGATGGCCATTCTGGAACCCACCGATTCCGGCGGGTGGCGGGTGGTGCAGACCACCGAGGGCCTTTCCAGCGAAGTGGAAACAGTCAGCTACGCGCCTTTGCGGGACGCCCAGTCCCTGCAATTGCTGGTGGGATATGACAGCGCCCAGGGCGACCGCTACATGGTGGTTTACCTGTATAACAGCGACGGCACCCTGCAGACGGTCAACAAGCAAAGCTACACCGACATGCTGGTGGCGGACGTGACCGACAGCGGCGACGGCACCGAGGACCTGGTGCTGGCCCTGCCCACTGAGACCGAAAACGGCGGCATCAACCTGCAGCTGCTCACCTACACCGGCGGCGATACCTTCCTGGCGGCCCAGACCCTGGCCGTGGGCGAAGGCTATTACAGCGGCTGTGCCGGGCTGCATGCCGGGGTAGGGGCGGACGGTGCCTCCTATATGGTGGTGGACGGCTGGACCGGTTCTGCCTCCAGCCTGGCATCCACCATTATCATCTACGATGCCGAAACCGGCTTCCTCAAAACCTATCTGCCGCCGGGGGTGACGGATCTGTACCGCGCCACCCAGCGCTATGATACCGAACTGCTGAGCATGGACGTGGACGGCAACGGCACCATCGACATCCCCACCGAAGTGTCCGACGGCGGCAGTGTCTCGGAAGAACTTGTCAACAAGCTGCACTTTCTCTTGTGGAAAGATTACGCCACCCCCGAAGGGGGCAACAACATCTTCGGCGTATACGACAGCGAACACCGCTTTTTCCTGCGGCTGCCGGAATCCATGCACGGCAATGTGGCCCTGAAATCCAATGCCAACGACACCGGCTGGGTGCTTTCCAACCTGGCGGGGGATATAGTGTACTGTGAAATGCGGGTGGTGGATTCCTCTCAGGCGGATCTGCTCAACGACCGTTACAGCCGGGTGGCCACCATCGGCAGCCAGCAGCTGCAGGCCCGCATCGTCACCGAGTATTACGGCCTGAAACTGGAGGATATTCTCTCCGGTGTGACCATACTGCCTTGATCTGTACCGATTTCCTTGAAATCGAAAGGAGTTGTCTGTATGAAACGAGTCCTGGTTGTGGAGGACGAAAACAGCATCCGCGAAATGGAAGTGCTGAACCTGCGCATGGCCGGGTGGGAGGTGCTGGAAGCCCCCAGCGCCGAGCGTGCCCTGGAACTGCTGCACGCCAACCCGCCCTGCGACGCCGCTCTGCTGGACCTGATGCTGCCCGGCATGGACGGACTTTCCCTGTGTGAGACCATCCGCCGGGACGACCCCGACATCGGCATCATCATCGTGTCTGCCAAAGGGCAGGAGACCGACAAGATCCGCGGGCTGTCCATCGGCGCGGACGATTATATCACCAAGCCTTTCTCGGTGTCGGAACTCATCGCCCGGGTGGAGGCTCTGGCCCGCCGTGTCCACCGCAACGCCGGGGACAGTCGGGAAGGTTCCGGTCCTGACCAGCTGGTCAGCGGCAGCTTTGTACTGGACGAAAAGAGCCGGGTGCTCTACAAGGCCGGCAAACCCATCGACCTGACCCAGGTGGAATTCCAGATCATGGAGCTCTTCTTCCGAAATCCCGGCGCCGCCCTGGTGCGGGAAAAGATTCTGGAAGGCGTCTGGGGCAAAGGGTATTACGGCGACGTGAAGATCGTGGATGTGAACATCCGCCGTCTGCGCATGAAGATCGAGGACGAGCCCAGCAGCCCCGCCCATATTCTCACCGTCTGGGGATACGGCTACCGCTGGAGCCCCTGATTGATACCAAGCGCCCGCATGCACCGCAGGAAAGGAGGTTCCCCGCATGCAAAGCATCACCAAGCGCTGGCTGCGGGGCAGCCTGCTGATCACGGTGCTGATCCTGGCCCTGGCCGAAAGCCTGTTCCTGTACTTCTGTTACCAGAACCTGTACGGCGGGGTAGAGCGGGCCATGGAAAGCCGCTTTTCCACCTTTATCGGCCGTCTGCAGGCCACCGGCACCGCCGGCGACAGCGACAGCAACGCCGCCAGCCGGGCCCAGTCTTTGCGCCGCACGGTGGAACAGTTTGAGGAAAAAGACAAGTTTGAGTTCATGCTGCTGGACCAGAACGGTGTGGTTCTGGCCACATCCAGCGGCATCATCAACGAAAATCTCACCGACGGCACCGACTATTACCGCGCCCTGGTCAGTTCCGACGGCATCGGCCGGGCCATCTTCCGTACCCCCGACGGGGAACGGGTCATGGCCGTAACCGCCCTGGTGCCCTACGACGCGGGCAACATCACCGCCATGCGGCTGGTCACCAGCCTGACCCTGGCCGACCGCCAGTGGTGGAACCTGGTGCTCATCTCCGGCGGCGTTGTGCTGGTGGCGCTGGGCTTCGCTTTGTGGAGCGGCCTGTTCTTTGTGCGGTCCATTGTGCGGCCGCTGGGCCAGGTGGAATCCATCGCCAACCGTATCGCCGGGGGCGACCTGCAGACCCGTCTGCCCGATACCCGCTATGACGACGAGATCGGCCGGCTGTGCCGCACCATCAACGAGATGGCCGAGCACCTGACCGAGACCGAGCGGATGAAGAACGAGTTCATCTCCTCGGTGAGTCATGAACTGCGTACGCCGCTGACTTCCATCAAGGGCTGGGTGGAAACCATCGGTGCCATCCGGGACCCCGGTGACGAAAACTACCGCAAGGGCCTGGAAGTCATCGGTGCGGAGACCGACCGCCTGTACGCCATGGTGGAGGAACTGCTGGATTTCTCCCGCCTGCAGAACGGTATCAGCCTGGATTGCCAGGTGCTGGACCTGGTGGCCGAAGCCACCGATGCCGCTTTGTTTGTGGAAGGCCGCATCCGGCAGGAAGGCCTGCGCCTGGTGTATGAGGAACCGCCCGAACCCTTCCCGGTGTGGGCGGACCCCGCCCGTCTGCGGCAGGTGTTCATCAATGTGCTGGACAATGCCATCAAGTATTCGCCCCCCGGCGGGTCGGTGTTCCTCACCCTCACCCGCAGCGCCTCCTCCGTCACCGTATCGGTGCGGGACCAGGGGCGGGGCATCTCTCCCGAAGACCTGGAAAAGGTCAAGGTCAAGTTCTTCAAAGGCAAGAACTCGGTGCGGGGGTCCGGCATCGGTCTGGCGGTGGTGGATGCCATCGTCACCGCCCTGGGCGGCACCGTGGACATTACCAGCACCCTGGGCCAGGGCACCACGGTTCTCATCACCCTGCCCTTGTACCATCCCGGGCAGGAACACCTGCACCAACCCATCTGAACCATAAAAGGAGCAACCTACCCTATGCCGCAAGAATCGCGTCCCACTGAAAAATTCCGTACCAGTGTGGGTGGTCAGGCCCTCATGGAAGGCATCATGATGCGCGGCCCCAAAAAGATCTGCTGCGCCGTGCGCCGTCCCGACGGCACCATCGACCTTACCTATGAGGACGTCCACTCCCACTGGTACAACAAAGTCCCCCTGCTGCGCGGCGTCTGCAATATGGTGGAAAATCTGCGCAGCGGGTACAAGTACCTGATGCACAGCGCCGACATCGCCCTTACCGAGGAGGAACAGGAAGCCGAACAGTCCCGCTTTGACAAATGGCTGGACGAACACACCGGCCCTGTTTTCCAGAATGCCCTGATGACCGTGTCCGCCTTGTTGGGTGTGGTGCTGGCCCTGTTTTTGTTTTTGTATCTGCCTACCTTCCTCACCGGGCTGATCTCCAAGGTCCTGGTGCTGGGCCGCTGGCCCCGGGTCATCATTGAGGCTGTCATCAAACTGGCTCTGTTCCTGGCTTACATGTTCCTGTGCACCCGCACCAAGGAGATCCACCGGGTCTTTGCCTACCACGGGGCGGAGCACAAGACCATCGCCTGCTATGAGGCCGGAGAGGCACTGACGGTGGAAAACATCCGCCGCCATACCCGCTTCCATCCCCGGTGCGGTACCAGCTTCCTGATCCTGGTGCTGCTTATCAGCATCGTGCTGTACGCGGTGCTGCCCTGGACCAGCACCGGTCTGCGGGTCCTGTACAAGCTGGCCATGCTGCCCCTGCTGGTGGGGATTTCCTACGAAGTTTTGCGCTGGGCCGGGCGTTCCAACTCCTGGCTGGCCCGGGCAGTCTCGGTGCCGGGTCTGTGGCTGCAGCGCCTGACCACCTTTGAACCGGAGGACGATATGATCGAAGTGGCCATCGCGGCCGTGACCCCCGTCCTGCCCGAAAACCCGGAGGAGGCCGCCTGGAGCCGTGAGTGACGCCATACAGCTGACCGGCCTGACACCCCGTGAAGCCCTGGCAGCCGTCCGGGGTGCGCTGCAGCAGGCCGGTGTGCCCGATGCACCATTTGATGCCCGGGAACTCTACCGTCAGGCTGTGGGGCGGGACCCCAGGTTGGACAATGCCCCCCTGACGGCGGAAACTGCCGCCGTTTTGGCGGAACTCACCGCCCGCCGTGCCGGGCGGGAACCCTTGCAGTATATTGCGGGGCAGTGGGATTTTCTGGACTTTACCCTGGCCGTTGGGCCCGGTGTCCTCTGCCCCCGGGCAGACACCGAGATGGTCTGTGAAGCCGCCGTGGAACTTCTGGGGAAAAGGGGAAAAGCCGATCCCGTGGTGCTGGACCTCTGCGCCGGTACCGGCTGCCTGGGCCTGGGCGTCAAACGGTTTGTGCCCGGCGCCCGGGTGACCTGCTGGGAAAAAAGTCCTGAAGCCCTGCCCTATCTGCGGCGCAACGCCGTCAACGCCCTGAAGGGGGCGGAAGTGACCGTGCGGGAAGGGGATGTGCTCACCGGCTGGCGGGAAGTGGAACCCGGCAGTGTGGACCTCATTGTGAGCAACCCGCCCTACCTGACCGAGGCCGAAATGCACGACCTGATGCCCGAAACTGCCCGGGAACCCGCCATGGCCCTGGACGGCGGCAGCGACGGCCTGACCTTCTACCGCTGCCTGACCGGTCCCTGGAAGCAGACTTTGCGCCCCGGCGGCTGGCTGGTGCTGGAGATCGGCTACGAACAACGGCAGGCACTTCTGGACCTGGGACAACACAACGGCTGGACCAGCGGCGCCTGCCGGCAGGACTACGGCGGCAACGACCGGGTCATCCTGCTGCAAAAACCGTTGATTTGAGCTGAAAGACCCATAAAACGGCCCACAAAAACACAACAAATAGTTGTAATTTGCGGGGCAAGCGGTTATAATAGGAGCATACGAAAATCATAGGGGAGCCTGGAAAAGGCCCTGAAGGAGAAGAGCAATGGCAGCCAAAAAAGAAACCAAAACCACCGCGGCTCCGGCCGGGGATAAGAAGGCCGCGCTGGAAACCGCGCTGGCCCAGATCGAAAAGCAGTTCGGCAAGGGCGCCGTCATGAAGCTGGGCGCCAACATCACCATGCAGGTGGACGCCATCTCCACCGGCAGCCTGGGGCTGGATATGGCCCTGGGCATCGGCGGCGTGCCCCGCGGCCGTATTGTGGAAGTGTACGGCCCCGAATCTTCGGGTAAGACCACTCTGGCCCTGCAGGTGCTGGCCGAAGCCCAGCGCGCCGGCGGCGAAGTGGCCTTCATCGACGTGGAACACGCCCTGGACCCCACCTATGCCCGCGCCCTGGGTGTGGACATCGACAGCCTGCTGGTCAGCCAGCCGGACACCGGCGAGCAGGCCATGGAGATCTGCGAAGCCCTGGTCCGTTCCGGCGCCATCGACGCCATCGTGGTGGACTCGGTGGCCGCTATGGTCCCCAAGGCCGAGATCGAAGGCGAGATGGGCGATTCCCATGTGGGTCTGCAGGCCCGTCTGATGAGCCAGGCCCTGCGCAAACTCACCGGCATCATCGGCAAGACCAACACCGTCTGCATCTTCATCAACCAGCTGCGTGAGAAGGTGGGCGTCATCTACGGCAGCCCCGAAGTCACCACCGGCGGCCGTGCCCTGAAATACTACTCCTCCGTGCGTATCGACGTGCGCCGCATCGAAGGCCTGAAGGACTCCAACGGTTCCTTTATCGGCAACCGTACCCGCGCCAAGATCGTCAAGAACAAGGTGGCCCCGCCCTTCCGGGAAGCGGAATTCGACATCATGTTCGGCGAAGGCATCTCCAAGGTGGGCGAGATCATTGACCTGGGCGTCAAGCTGGGCATCGTCCAGAAGAGCGGTGCCTGGTTCAACTACGGCGATGTGCGCCTGGGCCAGGGCCGTGACAACGCCAAGCAGTTCCTGAAAGACAACCCCGCCGTGGCCGATGAGATCGAAAAGCTGGTGCGGGAGAACGCCGACCGCCTCATTGCCGCCGGCAAGAAGGGCACCGTCAAACCCATTGAGAAGGTAGCCACCCCCGTGGCCGCCGCCCCCGCCGCCGAAACAGCCCCCGCCCCCAAGACCACCGGCAGCGAGGTGGACCTGGACATCATGGTCGATGACTGATGCCGCAGCTGACACAGATATCTGAAACAAAAAAAGGGCGATACGCGCTGTTTTTTGACGGCGAGTTCGCCTTTTCCCTGGATGCGGGTACCTTTGCGGATGCGGACCTGCACCAGGACGACGAGCTGGAACCCTGGCAGATCGAGGAACTGCGCAAGAAAAGCGACACCCGCCGTGCCCTGGACAAGGCCATGGACCTGCTGGCTTTGCGGGACCATGCGGCGGGGGAACTGTATGATAAACTCTGCCGCAAGTTCGACCCCCACAGCGCCGCCGCCGCGGTGGCCCGGGCGGGGGAACTGGGGCTGCTCAACGACGAAAGCTTTGCCCGCCGCCGTGCCGCCGAACTGCTGCGCAAGCGCAAGAGCCGCCGGGAGATCCTGATGGACCTGAACGCCAAAGGCATCGACCGGGATACGGCCGCTGCCGTGGTGGAGGACCTGGGCGCGGACGAGGAGGAAGACCCCGACCTGGCCAGCGCCCGGGCGCTGGTGGAGCGGCAGTATGCCTCCAAGCTGGCCCAGGGCAAGGAACCCCAGGTGGCCGCCGCCCTGGCCCGCCGGGGGTTCTCCCATTCGGTCATCCGCACCGTTCTGCGGGAAGCCGGGGACGAGTGAGTCCCCCTCAAATACATGAACAAAAGGAAACATCCATGACCAAGAACATTGCCATCATCTCGCTGGGCTGCCCCAAAAACCAGGTGGACGCCGACGTGTTCTGCCACGCCCTCATCAAGGCCGGGCACCAGACTGTGGCCGACCCCGCCGAAGCGGATGTCATCATCATCAACACTTGCGGGTTCATCCAGTCCGCCAAGGAAGAGGCCATCGAAAACATCCTGCTGGCCTGCCAGTACAAGCAGCAGAACCCTGACCTGAAGGTCATCGTCACCGGCTGCCTGGCCGAGCGGTACAAGCAGCAGATCGCCTCCGAAATGCCGGAGGTGGATGCCGTGGTGGGCATCGGCTCCAATGCGGCCCTGCCTGCCATTGTGGAGCGGGTCTGCGCCGCCGGTGCTGACCGCCTGGAAAGCTACGGCCCCAAGACGGACATGCCCCTGGGCGGCGCCCGGGTCATCTCCACCCCTTCCCATTATGCGTACTTAAAGATTGCCGAGGGCTGCAACAACCGCTGCCGCTACTGTGCCATCCCCATGATCCGCGGCCCGCTGCGCAGCCGTCCGCTGGAGGACTGTGTGGCCGAAGCCCGCTGGCTGGCCGGGGAAGGGGTGCGGGAGCTCATCGTGGTGGCCCAGGACCCCACCGCCTACGGCGAAGACTGGGGCAAGCCGGGGGCTGTCTGTGAGCTGCTGGACCGCCTGAACGAGATCGACGGCATCCACTGGATCCGGGTGCTGTACGCCTATCCTGAGCGCATCACCGATGAATTTATCGCCGCTATGGTGCGCAACACCAAGGTGGTGCCCTATCTGGACCTGCCCATCCAGCACTGCGACGACCGGGTCCTCAAGGCCATGAACCGCCGGGGCGGCCGCAAGGAGATCGAGGACGCCATTGCCCGGCTGCGGGCGGCCATCCCCGACCTGACCCTGCGCACCACCCTCATCGCCGGTTTCCCCGGCGAGACCGAGGAAGAATACGCCGAACTCTGCGACTTCGTCAAGACCGTGCGGTTCGACCGTCTGGGCTGCTTTGCCTACTCGGCGGAGGAAAACACCCCCGCCGCCACCATGGACGGTCAGATCGACGAGGAGGTCAAGCAGCGCCGGGCCGAGCATATCATGGAGATCCAGGCCGACATCAGCGCCGCCGCCATGGCTGCCAAGGTGGGCAAGACCCTGGAGTGTATCTGCGACGGTGTGGACGATGAGACCGGCATGTACCTGCTGCGCACCAAAGCCGACTGCCCCGAGATCGACGGCAATGTGCTGACCCCCGCCGACACCCCCCTGACCCCCGGCGAATTCTATCGTGTCACCATCACCGACAGCGACACCTACGACCTGTACGGCTATGTGGAAACCGAGGAGGAATAAATCATGAATCTGCCCAACAAACTGACCCTGATGCGCGCAGTTCTGGTTCCCGTGTTCATGGTGTTTGCGGCATTCAGCCGTATCGGCACCGCCGAGTACAACCCCACCGCCCATCTGGTGGCGGGCATCATCTTTGCGGTGGCCAGCTTCACCGACTTCCTGGACGGCTACCTGGCCCGCCGGGATAACCTGGTCACCGACTTCGGCAAGTTCATGGACCCCCTGGCGGACAAGATGCTCACCACCGCCGCTTTTATCTACATGCTGGTGGATGGACTGTGCTCCCCTGTGGTGCTGGCCATCATCATGTTCCGCGAATTTGCGGTGGCCGGTGTGCGGATGATCGCCGCCGGTTCCGGCACCGTCATTGCCGCCAACATGTGGGGCAAGGTCAAGACGGTGCTGCAGATGGTCACCGTGCTGTTCTATTACTTTGTGCCTCCCTTCATGGGTTCCACCGACATCATGGCTTTCGGCATCATCACCCAGGTGCTGTGCTGGCTGGTGGCGGCGGTCACGGTGCTCTCCGGCGGTATCTACCTGTGGCAGAACCGCAGCTGTTTCATGCAGGCAAAATAAGCCCCTTGGCCCTTGCGCCGCTGCGGCGGCGGGGCTATAATGATACAGCAGGAAGATCCTCAAACTTTCCCGGAAAGGAAGCTCCGTTATGCAGATCTTTAATACCCTGACCCGTCAGAAGGAAGAATTCATCCCCCAGACCCCCGGGGAATACCGCATCTACGTCTGCGGGCCCACGGTCTACAACTATATCCATGTGGGCAACGCCCGCCCCATGATCGTCTTTGACACCCTGCGCCGTTACCTGGAATACCGCGGCAACAAGGTGTACTATGTTTCCAACATCACCGATATTGACGACAAGCTCATCGCCAAGGGCCAGCAGGAGGGCGTCTCCATGCAGGAGGTGGCCCGCAAGTTCGAGGCCGAGTACATCAAGGACTCCGAGGGCCTGAACGTCATGGAACCCACCGTGCGCCCCCGCGCCACCGAGCATATCGGCGAGATCATCAAGATCGTCAAGGATCTGGTGGCTTCCGGCCATGCCTACCCCGCCCGCAACGGCGACGTGTATTTCCGGGTCAAGTCCGACCCCGGTTACGGCAAGCTGAGCCATCTGAATCTGGATGACCTGGAAAGCGGCAACCGCGCCCTGCGCAGCCAGATGGACGACGACCTGAAGGAAGACCCGGCGGATTTCGCTGTCTGGAAGGCCGCCAAGCCCGGCGAACCCTACTGGAACAGCCCCTGGGGCCACGGCCGTCCCGGCTGGCACATCGAGTGCAGCGCCATGGCCCGCAAGCATCTGGGCAACACCATCGACCTGCACTGCGGCGGCCAGGACCTGATCTTCCCCCATCATGAGAACGAGATCGCTCAGTCGGAGTGCGCCAACGGCTGCACCTTCAGCCGCTACTGGATGCACAACGGCTTCTTGAACATCAATAACCAGAAGATGTCCAAGAGCGCCAACAACTTCTTCACCGTGCGGGAGATCGCCGACAAGTACGGCTATGAGCCCATCCGCTATTTCATGCTCACCGCCGGCTACCGCATGCCGCTGAACTATACCGTGGAGCTCATCGAGAGCTGCAAGAGCTCTCTGGAACGCCTCTACACCTGCCGCGACAATCTGGACTTTGCCATCGAGCATGCTCACGGCACCGATACCACCCTGGTGGAGAAGGCCAATGCCGCCAAGGAAAAGTTCATCACCGCCATGGACGATGACCTGAACACCCCCGATGCCCTGGCAGCCATCTTCGAGTTCGTCAAGGAAATCAACACCCTGTCCGATGCCGCGGACAAGGCCAGCCTGCAGGCTGCCGCCGACATGTTCGATGAGCTCACCGGTGTGCTGGGTCTGGTGTACAACCGCAAGACCTCAGCAGTTCCTCAGGAAGTTCTCGACCTGGTGGAGGAGCGTACCGCCGCCAAGAAGGCCAAGGATTTTGCCCGCGCCGATGCCATCCGCGCTCAGCTCACCGAGATGGGCTGGAGCGTGGCCGACACCGCCCAGGGCCCGCAGATCAGCAAGCTGTAATCAGGAAACAAAAACAGGAATGGGCACCACGGATGCGCCGTGCGTCGCGGCTCATTCCTGATTTTTGTGTCCGGCTGTTTTTTGCAACGGGGAAAGACCTTATATGTACAAAGATCGTATCCAAAACAAACAAGACTGGAGCTGGTTCCCGGCCGCTTTGGCCGTGGCCTTTGTGCTGCGGCTCATCCTGGCCGGCGCCACTGCGGGGTATACCTATGATATGTCCTGCTTTATCTCCTGGGGAGAAAAGCTGCTTTCGGACGGTCCCGCCGGCTTTTACAGCGAAGGTTATTTTGCCGACTACCCGCCCGGCTATCTGCCGGTGCTGGCACTGGTGGCGGCGGTGCGGAACCTGTTCGGCCTGGCGGGGGACTCTGCCATGGGCCGGGTCCTGCTGGCGCTGGTACCTTCTGTGTGCGACTGCGCCATCGCCGCCCTGGTCTACCGGGAAGCACTGCGGGGCGTGGGCGACCGGGCCCAGGCCCTGCGAATGGGGCTGTTCACCGCTTTCTGCCCGCTGATGCTCTTTGCCACCGGTATCTGGAAGCAGGTGGACGCCGCCTTTGCGCTGCCGCTGGTGCTCTGCTTCTGGCTGCTGGAGCGCCGCCGCTTTCTGCCCGCGGCCTTTTTGTACGGCGTGGCCCTGGCCATCAAACCCCAGGCCCTGTTGGCCGGGCCGGTGCTGGCGCTGTGCTTCCTGCTGGGGCTGGCCGATGCCATAGGGCAGGGAAGCAAGGCTCTTGGCCGGGCGGTAGGCCGTATTTTTGGCGGTGCAGCATTGGCTTTGGCGGTGCCGCTGGCTGCCGCGCTGCCCTTCTACGGTCCGGTGCGGCTGATTCCCGCCCTCATCGAAAAGTACATCACCACCACCTCCGGCTACCTGTACGCCACCGTCAACGCCTTCAACTGGTTTGCGGCGCTGGGCGGTAACTGGACTCCGCTGGATGATTCTCTGCTGGGCCCCGTCACCTGGGGCATGGCGGGGGTAGTCAACATTGTTCTGGTCACGGCCGCCATGGTGCTGCTGGGGGTGACGGCCTGGCTGGCCGATCGCCGCGCCCCCCGGGAAAGACGCCGGTTTTCTCCTTTGCTGCTGGCAGGTTTTTACCTGGTGGGGGTGTTCACCTTCGGCCACTGCATGCATGAACGGTATCTGGTGCCCGGCGTGCTGCTGGTGCTGCTGGCTGCCGCCCGCTGGGGCGACATCCGGCTGTACGGGGCGGCTTTCGGGCTGTCCCTCACCGGTTTTCTGAATCTGGCCGCCGTTTATACCCAGGTAGGCACCGAAGACGAGTGGCTCACCTCCGCCACCAGCCGGCTTTTCACCCAGCTGGTGGGCTTTGTGGAAACCGCTGCCTTCCTGCAGCTGGCCTTTACCGCCTGGTCGTTGAGCCGCCACGGCCTGATTTCGCCCCTGGGCCGCCGGATGAACCGGTCCGGACGGGTCCTGCATTTCACCAAAGCGGCCCAGAGCATTGCCGTGCCGGAAACCCAGCCCCGCTGGACCCGGCGGGAAGTGCTGGCCATGCTGGGGCTCACCGCTGCCACGGCGGTGCTCAGTTTTACCTATCTGGGCAGCCTGACCGCACCCCAGACACCGCTGGATGCCACCGACGCCACCAAAACCCAGGCGGTCACCGTGGGCAGCGACACCGCCTGGTTGTGGATGTATCCCGGCGTCAGTACAGGCGGTTCCATCACCGTCAGCCTTTCGGACGGCAGTACCCTGTACACCCGGGAACTGGGCTATTCCACCGTGTTCAGTTGGGAGGCGGTTTCCCTGCAGGTGCCCGCCGGTACCACCCTGCA
>CAJMLV010000058.1 GCA_905214345.1 uncultured bacterium | reverse complement strand
TATTCACCGGGCTGGGGCCCGGTGAACAAGGTATTGTTTTAATACCATTTCCCGGTAGCGATTACTTGGCGGAAACAGTAATTAGCTTTCCCGCAAGCCCTTTAAAATCCATTCCTTGCTCAGGTCCCCCAGGACCTGAGTAGGCCGTCGTTAGGTGGCCGCATCTCGGGGTCTGGGGCCGCAGCCCCAGCCGGCGGCCGCCGCATCGGAACGGCGGGCCCTTTTCGCTTCCTTTTCGGGCACGAAAAGGAAGGACTAAACGGCAGCCTGCCGTCTGCCAAAAAAACCTCAGTCGGCCTGTCGGCCGCCAGCTCCCCTTACACAGGGGAGCCTTCACCACAGGAGGCCTCCAAATGTCAGCAACATTCCAGCCCTACACCCGCCGTCAGACAATGATCACATCGGACTTTGAGGTGTACCGCTACCGCAGCACCTACATGAACGAAGTGGCGCTGCATCATCATGATTTCTATGAGATCTACCTGCTGCTGCGCGGTCAGGTAAGTTATATCGTGGAGAACCATCTCTACAAAATGCGCCCCGGAGACATCATGCTGGTCAGTCCCCTGGAACTGCACCAGGCCCGCATTGCCACCGACACCGAACCCTACGAGCGCATCGTGCTGTGGGTGGCGCGGCCCTATCTGGAGCGGCTGTCCAGCACCCGCACCAGCCTGACCCGGTGTTTCGACACCACCGTGCCCGGCCACACCAACCTGCTGCGGCTGCCGGGGGCATCCAGCGCCGCCATCCGCCAGAAGCTGGAGACCCTGGGCGAACTCCACGCCCGGGAAGGCTACGGCGACGACCTGCTGGCCACCGGGTGTCTGGTTTCCCTGCTGGTGGAACTGAACCGGGCGGCCGCCGACCGCCGCGGCCAGAAAACCGCCGACTGCTCCACCGACCGGGTGGTGGACGCGGTGCTGGCCTACATCAACGAGCATTACAACGAGCCGCTGACCCTGGACATGCTCTCGGAAAAATTCTTTATCAGCAAATACCACCTGCTGCGCAAGTTCGACGCCCAGGTGGGCACCACCGTACACCGCTACATCCTGCAGAAACGCCTGCTCATTGCCAAACAGCTGCTGGCGGGCGGCGTGGCCCCCAATGAAGCCTGCGGGTACTGCGGGTTCGGGGACTATGCCAACTTCTACCGGGCGTTCCGGGCGGAATACGGCACCACGCCCCGGCAATATACCCAAAGTATCCGCGCACAGGGGTGATTTTTTGGCGAAAACTTCTTACCAGAAGTATACCACATCCGCCACCTGCCACGCAAGCGGCCCGCCGCTTGCACCGTGTTATATTTTAGCCGCCCTTTGATGGGAAAATGTAAAAAGTTGCGTCAATGCAACTCTTTTTTGTGCACTTCGCAGGGGTTTTGTGCATAAAATCACCAAGTTAGGCTTGAATAACCCCAGTGCCCGGTGCTACAATAATAAAAACGCAGAGACCGTGATTTTCGCGGTGTTCTGCGTGTCGGCGTACCGTCCCACCGTGCAAAGCGGCCGCCGTGCAATACACTATGCACGGAGATAAGGAGTATCACCATGGCTCATACCGTTACCAGCGAATGCGTTGCTTGCGGCGCCTGCGTTGACACCTGCCCCGTGGGTGCGATCAGCATGGCCGACAAGGCTGTCGTTGACGCCTCTGCCTGCATCGATTGCGGCGCTTGCGAAGGTGCTTGCCCCACCGGCGCTATCCAGCCGGAATAATTTTTCCGATCGCAAATGGTTGAAAACCCCGCTGTACCTCTGGTGCAGCGGGGTTTCCTTGTTTTTCCCGTAAAATGTCTATAACACAAAGCCCGCCGCTCCCGGCGACTGAGTCAACTCCTGCGGAGTCTCCTTGTTTTTCCCGTAAAATTTCTATAACACAAAGCCCGCCGCTCCCGGCGACTGAGTCAACTCCTGCGGGGTTTCCTTGTTTATCCCGTAAAGTTTCCATAACACAGAGCCCGCCGCTCCCGGCTCCTAAGTTTTCCACAAACAGACGTTTTCCCGGTGCAAAACAGCCGCTCTCCCCTTTTGCGGGAGGGCGGCTGTCGCCATATTCTCAGTAAATAGGACCCTGGGCAAAGTATTGCAGGGTATACACCGCGCCCAGTCCCACCCAGACCGTCAGCGCGGCAGCCCGCAGGCTGTTTTTGCGCAGCAGCACGGCAGGCAGCACCGGCAGCAGGAAACAGGCAGAAAAGTACCGGGGCAGACTGATGGCCCAGGTAGTCCCCGCTGTGAGAGCGAAGTAGGCCAGGGCATAGCCCAGATAATGGGGCGGCAGCTGCCGGGCGGTGAGAGCCAGCAGCACCAGCACCAGGAAGATAGCCGCCAGCGCCGCGGCACAGATGTACACGGCGGCGGTGCGGTTGTCGTCCCACCATTGGACCAGATACCGCAGATGATACCCCACCGTGTTGGTGAACAGTCCCAGGGCCTGGTTCCAGTGGTCTTTCTGGTAAATCGAGTACTGGAACGGGTTGCCGTACACCGCCCGGTTCAGGGCAAAGTACAGCCCCAGCCCGGCAGGGGGCCCCGCCACCGCCAGCACCGCTCCCCATCCCGGGGCGGGTTTGCGGCAGAACGCCCGGCCCAGCAGCCAGAGCATGGCCACCCCGCACAAAAGCCCGCCCGGGGCGCGGGTCAGGGCGGCCAGCAGGCCCACCAGCCCGCACAAAGCCCAGCGGCGGCGTTCCAGCAGCAGCACATAGGCGGTGGACAGGAGCAGGAACAGGCTTTCTGTCATGGGAGCGAAGAAAAACTGGCAGCCCGGGCCCAGCACCGCGAAGGCCAGCGCCCACCGGGCGCGGTCGTGGCCGAACCGTCCGGCCAGCAGCAGGTACAGATTGGCGCCCGCGGCGGCAAAGAGGGGTACCTGCACCGCCAGGGCCAGCACATACCAGTCGAACCAGCCAAAAAGGTTCAGCAGCCGCAGCAGCGCCGGAAACAGCGGAAAGAACACGATCATCAGGTACTGTTCGGGGAACGCCTCCCCCGCCCCGTACCCATATTGGGCCAGGTCCACATAGTGTCGGGCATCGGTATTGCCGAAGTACTGGGCCTGCAGGGCGGCCACCGGGTCCAGGTCGGGATACCGCACCAGGGCCGCCGCCCAGAAGATGCCCTGCCACACCAGGGCGATGACCAGGCAGACTGCCGTCGCGTGACCCCAGGTCCAGCGGGGCAGAGTATCGCCGGAAGGCAGCGGCCGCAGGGTGGCGGGACGCAATGTGCCCAGCACACAGCACCCGGCGCACCACAAAAACAGCAGGGCGGCCAGGACGGGCAGGATCAGCTGGAGAGTCCGGAACATGAGCAATCCCCTTTCGCGGCATGACACACGGCAAAGCAAAAGCGCCCCGGCGCGCCCGCAGAAAGCGGGGCCGGGGCGCTGAAAAGGCCGGGATTATTCTTCGGTGGGAGCTTCTTCCTCGCCGTCTTCGGGAGCCAGTTCGATGTCAAAGGCCGCGCCGCAGTTGGGGCAGACCAGTTCCTGGCTGAGCAGGGTGTCCTCGTCCACAGCGGTCACGGTGCCGCAGTTGGGGCAGGTGACTTCGTACTCGGCATCCTCGTCCTCGTCGTCTTCTTCGGTGCCGAAGAGGGCGTCGGTGAGATCGTCCAGGTCCTCATCGATGGCGTCCAGCTCATCGAACGCCTGGTCCAGAGCCTGGTCATGTTCGGTGACGGTGGCGGCCATCTCTTCCAGCAGGTCCATCATGGCGGCGATGATCTTGCCGTTCTTGCTGTTGGGGTCAAATTCCATGCCGGTCATCAGGCCGCGGATGTAGGCGGCCTTGGCGTTCAGGTCCATAGCCATAAGGGGGTACCTCCTTTATATTGCACAATCTGCGCACCCCAAGGGGTGCAAAAAGCCGGGCGCGGCAGACCCGCGGCCCGGCTCAGGCACAAAAATCAGTTGACGCGCTCCATATACTCGCCGGTGCGGGTATCGATGCGGATCTTGTCGCCTTCGTTGATGAACAGGGGCACGCGGATCTCGGCGCCGGTCTCAACCTTGGCGGGCTTCAGGGTGTTGGTAGCGGTGTTGCCCTTGAAGCCGGGTTCGGTCTCGGTGATCTCCAGCTCGATGAAGTTGGGGATTTCCACGCTGAAGACCTTGCCCTTGTAGGACAGCAGCTTGCAGATCTCGTTCTCCTTGCAGAACTTGAAGTTTTCCGGCACGTCGGCAGCGCTGACCGGGATATCATCGTAGGTTTCGTTATCCATGAAATGATACAGGTCGCCGTCCTCGTAGCTGTAGGTCACTTCCTTGCGCTCAATGAAAGCCTGGGGGAACTTGGCGGTGGGGTTGTAGCTGGTTTCGACCACGGAACCGGTGATGACGTTCTTGGTCTTGGTGCGCACGAAAGCGGCGCCCTTGCCGGGCTTGACGTGCTGGAACTCAACGACCTGGAGAACCTGGCCGTCCTGCTCAAAGGTAACGCCGTTACGGAATTCGCCTGCAGAGATCATAAATGGATTCCTCCGATTGTAGAATTAAAGTTGATGCAAATAAAACATACCTGTTGATATTTTACCCGAAAACTTGGCGTATTGCAAGTGTTTTGGAGCACACAAACGTAAAAAATGGGGGTTTGGGGCCGAAAATTCGGCCTTGATTCTTGGTTTTTTGGGGCTTTGGTTTTTTGGGCAGACTCCCGTCTGCCATTCAAGCCTCTTCGAACACCCGGCGCAGTGTCGCCGCATCCTCCGCCTGTGTACCGGCGGATTCGCAGATAATAGTGGGGCACAATCCCCGCTGCTTCAGCAGTTTCATCAGGGGTTCGTGGGGCGGGCCGTACTGGGTATCGGCAAAGGTCAGGTGCATCTTCTCGCCGCCGTCGGTGTAGGCAATGCGGGAAAAATGGGCGTGGAAGTTCTTCGCCCGCTCATCCCCCAGGGCTTCCTCCAGCCGGTCCAGCAAGGCGGCATACCCGGCACCTTCGGGGTCGGCCAGGTCCTGGCCCCGGCTGCGGGCGTAGAGATGCCCGAAGTCGATGCAGGGGGTGATGCGCTTGTCCACCTGGCACAGGGCCAGCACTTCTTCCAGGGTGCCCAGCTGGCCCACCTTGCCCATGGTCTCGGGGCAGAGGATGCAGTCGCCGTATCCCGCCTCGTCCACGGCCTTCTGGGCGCGGGTGAGGGTATCCAGGGCCTTTTCCAGGGCGGCTTCCCGGCTCTGCTTGCCGCAGCTGCCGGTGTGGAAGATCACCCGGCGCCCGCCCATGGCCTTGACGGCGGCGCAGCTTTGCAGCAGATAATCCACGCTGTGCAGGCGTTTTTCCTCTTCCAGACTGCTCATGCTGATGTAGTAGGGCGCATGCACCGAAAGCACGATGCCGTTGGCGGCGCAGGCCGCGCCCAGTTCGGCGGCACGCTCGGCGCTGATGCGCACGCCACGGCCGCACTGGTACTCGAAGGCGGTCAGCCCGAAACCGGCGGTAAAGCGGGCAATGTCCGCCGGGGTCTTGCCCCCGGAAGCCTTGAAACTGTCCGACAGGCCCGCCGTGCCGAAACGCGGGGTATCATTCATGGGTCACACCGCCTTTTTCGTAGTATCGCCGCACAAAGGGCTTTTCCAGCTTGCGCTTGAGACGCACCACCTTGTTTTTGTCGTGGGGGGTGCGGGGCAGCACATACAGGCAGCGGATGCCGAACAGCCCTGCCGCCAACCGGTCGGTGAAGATCTGGTCCCCCACCATGGCCATGGCGGACCGGGGCACGCCCAGACGGCGGCGGGCCACAAACAGCCCCACCGGCAGAGGCTTGCAGGCCAGAGGCACAAAGGCCAGGCCCACCCGCCCCGCAAAGGGACGCACCCTCTTGGCGGTGTTGTTGGACACGATGGTCAAAGAGATACCGGCGGCGCGCATGGTATCCAGCCAGGCCTGGACGGAATCGTCCAGCTGCTGGCTGCCGTCGCCGGTGAGGGTGTTGTCCACATCCAGCACCAGTGCCCGGATGCCCATGTTTTGCAGGACTTCCGGGGTGATGGATTCCACATGTTGGAAGATGATCTCAGGTGTGAGAAGCATGGTCAGGCTCCTTGATTATATCGGCTGTTGAGCCGATCAAAAGTCAGTGATTTTTTGGCAGACGAGATTCTGCCGTGTGGTTGTTCCTTTTTGGCGTCAAAAAGGAACCGAAAAACCGCCACCGTTTCGATGCGGTGGACGCCGACCAGGGCCGCGGCCCTGGACCCGGGGTATGCGGCCACCTTACGACGGCCTATTCACCGGGCTGGGGCCCGGTGAACAAGGAAAATGATTTTATACCATTTCCCGGTAGCTATTACTTGGCGGAAACAGCAATTAGCTTTCCCGCAAGCCTTTCAAACTCCATTCCTTGCTCAGGCCCCCCAGGGCCTGAGTAGGCCGTCGTTAGGTGGCCGCATCTTGGGGTCTGGGGCCGCAGCCCCAGCCGGCGGCCGCCGCATCGGAACGGCGGGCCCTTTTCGCTTCCTTTTCGGGCACGAAAAGGAAGGACCATGCGGCTAGATGCCTTTGTCCAAAAAGCCACAAAACAAAAAGCAGACCCGCCTTGGCGGGTCTGCTTTGCCGTTCCTTTTGTAAACACGGGCATCAAAGGGCGGCGCTCGTCCGCCTTTGCCGAAATTTACTTATACTTGCGCTTGCGGGCGGCTTCGGACTTCTTCTTGCGGCGCACAGAAGGCTTCTCATACGCCTCGCGCTTACGCACTTCGGCCAGGACACCGCTGCGAGCGGTGCTGCGCTTGAAACGGCGCAGGGCGCTCTCCAGGGATTCGCCCTCCTTGACACGGATCTCCGACATCTTTATCCCTCCCTTGGTCTTTAGACAGGAGTTTGCCGGTCAAAAATTTCTAATCAACCAGTAAATAAAAGTATACTATATGAAAAGCCCGGCTGTCAACCACGTTTTCGCCAGTTCGACCAAATTCTCATAAAGTTTACAAATTGAGCATCAGCCACAGCCCGCCGTACACCACCGGCTGGTGCAGCATGTACACCAAAAGGCTGTGCCGCCCCGCAAAACACAGCGGGCGCAGGGCCGCGGGGGCTTCCCCTTTTGGCACGGGCAGGCGCATCCGGCCCAGAAAATACCCGCACAGGAACAAAAACAGCCAGGGGATCAGGGGAAAATAATCGGCGGAGGTAAATCTTGTCAGGTCCGGCAGCCCCAGCCAGAAAAGATTGGCCGCGTACAGCGAATCCGGCAGACGCACCAGCCGCAGTCCCTCGAACCCCAGTTCTCCCCAGGGCAGCCGGTTGGTGAGGAAAAACACCACCGCCGACGCCGCCAGACCCGCAGCGGGAGGAATCTTTTCCAGCAGCGGCCGGGCGGCGCAGCACAGCAGGATGGCACATCCCACCAGATGCAGAACCCCGAACCAGATGGCTTCCGACGGCATGAACAGGACCGTCACCGCGCTGAGAACCAGGGCGCACCCCGCCACGATGAGGCCGTTCTTCAGCGGGCGGCGGGAAAGGTTGAAGCTGTACCCCGCCAGCAGCAGAAAACTCCAGCAGATATACTGCTGCCACACATGGCACCCGGGGGCGTAGATGTCGTACCAGGATGATTTCTGCCCGAACACATACACCCAGTCATACATGCCGTGATAGGCCACCATGTTCACCATGGCCAGCCCTCGCAAAGCGTCCAGCGGCCACAGCCGGGCCCCGGTCTTTTTCTCCATCCAGCGTCCCTTCTCTTCCCTTTTACTCCTGTGCAACAGTGTAGCACGCCGGGGCGGAAAAAGGCAAGGGCGGCGGTTGCAAACCGACAAAATTTGCGGTACAATCTTTGTATAAAATGACTAAGTTTGGCCGCCCGGCTCCCCTGGCGCCGGGCCCGCAAGGAGGCAGCATCATGCAGGACATCCGCCTGATCGCGCTGGATCTGGACGGCACGGTTTTTGACGATCAGAAACACATTTCTCCCCGCACTCTGGCAGCCATCCGCGCCGCCCTGGACGCGGGTATCGACGTGATCCCCGCCACCGGGCGCTCGGTGACCGGCGTGCCGGAAGAATTCCTGCACATGGAGGGTGTGCGCTACGCCCTGACCTCCAACGGGGCCAGCGTGGTGGAACTGGCCACCGGCCGCCCGGTGGTCACCCTGCCCTTTGAGACCGACCAGGCCCTGAAGGTGCTGGACGTGCTGCGGCCTTTCGGCGGGGCGTTCAGCCTGTTTGTGAACGGGGAATGCTGCACCGACGAGGCCGCCGCTGCCGAGGTGGAACGCTGCTGCCCGCCGGAACTGCTGCCCTATGTGCGGGCCAGCCGGGTGCTGGTTCCCGACCTGGCGGAACTGATCCGCACCCGCCCCGGCGAAGTGGAGAAGTTCAGCATCCTGTATGCTGACACCGAGACCCGGGACGCTGCCGAAAAAGCAGTGCTGGCCGCCTGCCCCGACGTGGACGCCACCAGCAGCGTGAAGGACAACCTGGAAGTGAACGCCCCCGGGGTGAACAAGGGCCGGGGGTTGATGGCCCTTGCTGCCGAACTGGGCCTGCGCCGGGACCAGGTGATGGCCTGCGGCGACAGCGGCAACGACCTGGCCATGATCCAGATGGCAGGGCTGGGCGTGGCCATGGGCAACGCCTTCCCCGAAGTGAAGGCCGTGGCCGACGTGATCACCGCCGACAACAACCATGACGGCGTGGCCGAAGCCATTGAGCGGTACGCCCTGGGCAACGCGTAAAAAGCTTGCCTTTTGGGCCTCTATCACATACAATATAAAATAGAGAACTGTGCGCGCCGTTTTGCGCGCGGAAACAACCCAAAGAAGGTGAAACACTTATGGCATTCAATCTGCTTGTAGGGCAGTCCGGCGGCCCCACCGCCGTCATCAACTCCAGTCTGGCCGGCGTGTTTGAGAGCGCCCGGGCTTTTGGCGCCCAGCATGTGTACGGCATGCAGTACGGCATCGAGGGCCTGCTGGAAGGCCGCATCGTGGACCTGAACGACCAGCTCAGCGACAAGATGGCCATTGAGCTGCTCAAGCGCACCCCTTCCAGCTTTCTGGGCAGCTGCCGGTGCAAACTGCCCGATCCCGCCGTGAACGAAAAGCCCTATCAGACCCTGTTCGGCCTGTTTGAACAGTATTCCATCGGCGCGGTGCTGTACATCGGCGGCAACGACTCCATGGACACCATCGCCAAGCTGGCGGCTTACGGCGCTGCCAAGAACAGCCCCATCCGGTTCATCGGCGTGCCCAAGACCATCGACAACGACCTGATGGGCACCGACCACACCCCCGGCTACGGCAGCGCGGCCAAGTACATCGCCACCATCCTGAAGGAAGTCATCTGCGATTCCAGCGTCTACGACCTGCGCAGCGTGACGGTGGCCGAGATCATGGGCCGCCACACCGGCTGGCTGGCCGCCGCGGCATCCCTGGCCGCGGGCAGCGACAGCGCCGGGCCGGACATCATCCTGCTGCCGGAGCGCACCTTTGACGAGGAAGTGTTCCTGAACAAGGTGGCGGCCCTGACCGCCGAGCGCAAGAACGTCATCATTGCCGCCAGCGAAGGCGTGAAGAACAAGGACGGCGTGTTCCTGTGCGACCTGGTAAGCACCGCCGGTCAGCTGGACGCTTTCGGCCACAAGGCCATTCTGTCCGGCACCAGCCGTTACCTGGCCGACCTGATCCGGGTGCGCCTGGGCTGCAAGACCCGCGCCATCGAATTTTCCACCCTGCAGCGGTGCGCTTCCCACCTGGCCAGCCGCACCGACATCACCGAGGCCTATCAGGTAGGCGGCGCGGCGGTGGAGGCGGCCTTCAACGGCCAGACCGGCAAGATGTGCGGCATCGTGCGTCTGTCCGACATGCCCTACCGCACCGAGACCACCACCGTGAACGTGGCCGACGTGGCCAACCAGGAAAAGTGCGTGCCTTCCAGCTGGATCACCGACGACGGCATGCATGTGAACGAAAACTTTGAGCGGTACGCCCGGCCCCTGATCCAGGCGGAGCTCACCCCCATCTACATCAACGGCGTTCCCCAGCACATCCACCTGCAGGGCTGAACGGCAGGTCCGCAGAACTGAATTTTTCCACGCGCAGAGCCGTACCGGTTTTTGCGCGTGGTTTTTTAATGGGAGTTGATCCTTTTATGAACAGCGCATCCCAGCGGGCCCGGAATGTGGGCTTTGCGGCGTTTTTCCTCAGCGGCATCTGCGCCATCAGCAGCGGCGTGGTGGTCAGTTTGCTGCAGCAGCAGTACGGCCTGGCCTACGGCGTGACCGGCACCCTGCTCTCGGTGATGAGCGTGGGCAACCTGGTGGCGGCCTTTCTGGCGGGGGTGCTGCCCGCCCGCCTGGGCCTGAAAACCACCGTGCTCATCCTGGGCACCGGGTACACCATCGGCTATGCGCTGATGGGGCTTTCCGGCCAGGTGTGGCTGCTGGCGGCGGCTTTCGGGCTGGTGGGTCTGGCCAAGGGATGTTCCCTGAACGCCTGCACCATCCTGGTGGGGGACAACGTGCCCGACCGCACCCGGGGCATGAACGCCATGCACAGCTGCTATGCCTGCGGCGCCCTGCTCTGTCCCTTTGTAGCGGCGGGTGCGGCGGCCGCCCTGGGGGCCAACGGCCCCACCACCGTGCTGGCAGTGTGCGGCGCCGGGTTGTGGCTGGCCTTTGCGGCGGCCCCTGCCTCCCTGACCGGGCGGCGCAAGGGTTCCGCCAGGCCGGACTGGAGTTTTTGCCGCAGCCGGAAATTCTGGCTGCTCACCGCCCTGATCTTCTGCCAGAACGGGGCCGAGACCAGCGTGACCGGCTGGCTGGTGACCTACTTCAAGGACCAGGGCATCCTCAGCGAGACGGTCAGCCCCTACACCGTGACCCTTTTGTGGGGCGCCACCATGGCGGCCCGGCTGTATCTGGCCTTTATCCGCCCGCCCAAGGACCCTTACCGGGCCATGATCTGGATGGGCCTGGGCTGCACCGTCTTTTACGCCGGGCTGATGCTGGCCCGCACCCAGGTGCCCGCCCTGCTGCTGCTTGGCCTGTTTGCCCTGGCCATTGCGGGGATGAACCCCACCGCCGTGGCCTGTGCGGGCAAGATGACCAGCGTGACCAGCATGGGCATCATGCTGCCCGCGGCGGGGCTGGGTGCCATCCTGATGCCCTGGCTCATCGGCGTGGTGGCCGACGGAGCCGGGCTGCTGGCGGGCATGGCCTGCAATATCGTGCCCTGTGCGGGCATGCTGG
The DNA here is from genome assembly GCA_905214345.1 of uncultured bacterium. Classification (GTDB taxonomy): domain Bacteria; phylum Bacillota; class Clostridia; order Oscillospirales; family Ruminococcaceae; genus Gemmiger. The sequence goes on along the minus strand of CAJMLV010000058.1, from coordinate 2,546 downwards.
TCTTTGCGGCCCTGGTGCGCCGGGAGGCCAAGGCGGAAATCGCCTGACCCTGTCCCCTGTTCCCGTTTCTACAAACAAAAACCCGCCCCCGGGGGGCCGCTTCCAGTGCGGCGCACCCGGGGGCGGGATTTTTGTTTTCAGTAGGTATACTCCGGATATTCCACCCGGAACCAGAAATAGGAGCGGCTGTATTCGTCGTATTCCTCTTCCGGGTAGGTGTAGTAGGCGGCGCTCAGGCTGGTGCCGTCCTCCCGGTCCTCCCATTCGTGCACATCCTCATACAGGCTGCTTTCCAGGAACTCTTCGGCAAAGGATTCCGGCATCAGGTCGGCGGTGAGCAGGCCGCCACCCGCCAGGTCCATGGGAATGTCCTGCAAGGCCGCGTTCATCGTTTTCACTTCGGCGGCGGCACGGTCCAGGTTTTCCCGGTTGGATTGGGTCAGGTCCACATACACGGTGTAGGAAACACCACTCACCTGCCCAGCGTTGTTCACTTCCAGCACCACCGAAACTTCCTTGTCGTAGTCGCTGTCGTACAAGTCGCCGTGGACGCTGTACCCGTATCTGCTGTAATAGTCGTAGGGGTCATCACACCAAGTATAGGCGAATCCGGCGTTTTCCAGACCCAGGCGGATCTCTTCCAGCGCAGCGGAAGTCGTCTGCTGCTGTGCTTCGATGCGGCGGGCCCCTGCCCGGTAATGGGGCAGATACAGGGACAGCAGCATGGCCGGGGGCAGCAAAATCAGACCCAGCAGCACGGCTGCGGTGGAGGGGATGCGTACTTCATGGAACTGGGCCACCACCCGGGGCGGCAGGTCGGGGCCAGCATTGGGGGCAAAGGGACCTGCCCGCAGGGTGCGGTCACAGAGGTCCAGCCAGGCGGGGGCGTAGGGGCGGCGGCGGTCGGTAAGCAGCGCGGCCACCACCAGCACCATCAGCGCCACCACAAAGAAACCGAACAGGTAGATGCCCGGCCAGTAGATGTCTTCTGTGTGGTAGGTGATGTCATCCACCATGACCAGCAGCAGCCAGGCGCCGCAGGTGGCCACCACCGACAGAAAGGCGCCCAGGGCCACCGCAGGGGCCAGGGCATATTTGCGGACGAGTTTTTCCTCCCGGGGTTCCAGCATAGGGGGTCCTCCCTCTTTTTATTCCGCAGGGGCGGGTGCGGCAGGCCGCACCGTCAGGCGCAGCAGGCCGCCCAGGGCCGCGCCGCCGGCGGGCACAAAGGCGAAATTCCACAGCATGGGGATGAGATGGGGGTGGGGGTCGCAGTGGGCGGGGGCCAGCACCATCCAGCTGAGGGGTGCCGCCAGACCCAGCAGGAACAAAGCTGCCAGGGCGGCATAGGCCGGGGGCAGGGTGCGGCGGCGCAGTACCAGCACCACCGCCGCCAGCAGGAAAGCGGCCGCGCAGATGCCCAGCCACACCGGCGGCGTGATGGACACCGGGCCGATCTGCAGCACGGCATCCCCCTGCACAAAGTACCGGTCCAGGATGGACGCAGCGGACACACTGCCGCCGGTGGTGTGGCGCAAAGCAGCGGCCACCACATTGTCCACCGCTTCGGCCCAGTTGCCGAAGTAGAGAAGGCTCTGCACCAGCCAGACGACCAGCGCCGCAACCACGCCGCCCACGGCGGCAAAACCGGTGCGCACCATCCGGATGAACCAGGGGCGGGCGGGGCGTCTTTCGCCCAGGGCCAGCACCCAGCAGAGGAAAAGGGGCGTTTCGGCCAGGATCAGGAAAGCGGAGATGAACTCAAACCCGCACATGCACCGCACACAGACGGCGGCGAACACCAGGGCGTAAGCCCAGGCGGGGGTCTTGTGTTTCCGCCGGGTGACGGCGCAGAGGACCAGCCCTGCCAAAGCGGGCAGCAGCCAGGTCCACAGGCACCAGTAGATGTCCTTCATGCCCCGCTGCACCCAGGGGGACAGCAGCACGGCGGCCATCCAGCCGATGGCAGCGGGGGCGCCGAAGAGCTTCCACAGCCCGATGCACAGGCAGAGGGAAACGGCATAGAACAGTATGCTGTTTGTGGCGTAGAGCATCCGTTCCCGGGCTTCGCCGCTGTCCTGCCAGACCGAGAACACCTTGTTCAGCACCCCGAAGCCCAGCCCCTGCAGGCCGGTCTGGTGGGTGTAACTGAGATATTGGTCGGGGGTGACGGGGGTGTTTTCCCGGTACATGTAACGGTTTTCGGTGTCGCCGAATTCACCGGTATAGCTGCCCAGAAAGCCCCCCGGGGCGCTCTGGTCCTGCTGCATCTGCAAGATGCGGGCAAAAACCAGGGACTGGGAGTAATCGTCCCAGAAGCCGGTGAGGTAGGTGTCCTGGTTGTGCATGAAGAAAGTCAGCACGACCGAGAGGATGACCACCGCCAGGGCGGTGGCGATTGTATGAAACAGTTTGGGAATGCGGTGGAACAAGTCAAAACCGCCTTTCTGCGGGGGTGCATAATTTTGGCAGACGTCAGTCTGCCGGGTGCTTGTTCCTTTTTGGCGTCAAAAAGGAACCGAAAAACCGCCACCGTTTCGAGGCGG
>CAJMLV010000057.1 GCA_905214345.1 uncultured bacterium | reverse complement strand
GTCGGTGGGGATCTCGGATTTTTCCACGGCGGGGTCGGGGTACAGGGTGTGTTCCCGGGCCAGAATCCGTTCCACATGCTGGGTGGAAATGTAGGGGGTGTCGGTGATCATCACCAGTTCATCCAGCAAGCGGTGGAACTGGTCGTAGTTGCCGGGCCAGGTGTAGTCTTTCATCTTCAGGGCGGCTTCCGGCTCGAACCCGATCACCGCCCGGGCTACCTGCATATTCAGCGTGCTGATGTACAGGCTGGCCAGCCGGGGAATGTCCTCCAGGTGGCTGCGCAGGGGCGGCATGAACAGCGTCAGGCAGGTCAGCATGTCGATGAGCCGGGGGTAGCAGGGGGGCAGCTGAGCGTCGGGACCGCAGCTGGCCAGGAACAAAAGGCGGTTGCGCTTGTGGGTGTGCAGGTCCCGCACGGTGGAGAACAACTCGCTGAACTGTTCCTCGCTCAGGGAGGTGATGTGGTCAAAACACAGGGTGGCGCCGCTCTCCATCAGGGGAGAATGGTCGTTTTCCATCAGGTAATCCCAGCCGTTTTTCATGAGTTTGGCGCAGTCGATCTGCACCATGGGCCCGTTGGCCAGGGAACTTTTGGTGTAGATCATCTGGGCGATCTGCATCTTGGCGGTGCCCGGTTCCCCGAAGATCACCAGCGGCTGGCTGCTTTTCAGATACTGTTCCAGGGTAAAGTTGGAAGCGGCAAATGGTTCGGTAATACCGAAAAAGCTGTCGAAAAAGGTGTCGGCGGCTTCCTGGCGGTCGGTCCAGCAGATGCCGTATTTCTGCAAGGAATAGGGCAGGGGACTGGTCTTGATGCAGGCTACCCGATAGTTTTCGTCGTTGGTGCGGATGGGCACAGCCTGGATGGTATAGCGGTGCAGGTCGGCTTCCACACAGCTTTTGTGGGGCTGCCCGTCCCGGGTGGCGGCGGCTGCGCTGTGGGCTTTTTGCAGAACGGCGCCGGGCAGGTGCTCTCCCGCCGCGCTGAAGGCGACCTCGCCGGCCTCATTATATACAATGGTATCCAGCGGAAGTGCCTGCACGATGCTGCGGAAAAAGCTGGTCTGCATCATGGCGCTGCGGTGGGCGGCTCCTTCCTGAATGGCCAGGTCCAGGGCGGCTTCCACGCTCTCTATGCCGGAGGTGATCAGGATGGCGGGGAGATTGTACTCCTGTGCCAGAGAATTGGTCACCACATCGCACAGGATCATCTGGCAGCCTTCTTCTTTCAGGGACTGCAGCACCGCCCGGGCTTCCCGTTCGTTGTGGATGGTGTGGATGCCCACATCGTAGCGCAGGACCTCGCACAGGAAGGTGGCGTTGCGGGTGATGGCGGGGAACCCGATCACCGCATATTTGCAGTTGTGATTTTCCGCCAGCTTGATGGAACGCAGGATGTCATAGACCGAAAGGGGAATATCCACCACATGCAGGTCGCACCGGTCCTGGATCAGCTCAGCGGTGCCGCCGCGGGAAAGGATGACGTCATAGTCTTGCTCCTTTGTGTGCTGTTCCGCCAGCCGGGCGCCTGTCTCCAGGTCTCCCACCAGAACGGTGACGTCCACACCGTCGCGCTTTTGGGCGGCCTGGCGTACCAGGCTGGCGATGCCTTCATAAGGTGCGATCGCCAGAATCCGTACAGGTCTCAAGAGGAGCACCTCCCTGGTTGTTTTATTCTGTAACTCTATACTAGAACGTTTCGGAATGATTGTCAATATTAAACGTGTGTTTCAAATAGAAACTTTACAAACTGGAAAAAGCCCTAAAAATCGTTGACACTGTGTTTCGATAATGATAATATTAGACAAAACAAAGACGGCGCTACAAAATGAAACTGTTGTTTTTAGAAACTCTTGAAGCGATGTGTAACAAATTGAAACGCTCCGAAGGAGGAAGGCATGCGACTGACAGTCATTGCAGATGATCTCACCGGTGCACTGGACACGGGTGTACAATTTGCAAATACCCGGGTTCGGGTGGTGGTAGTTCTGGGCACCGAGTATATCGCAAGCCGGAAAGATTCCTTTGGAGCCGATGTAGTGGTGGTGGACGCCGAAGTCCGCCACGCGGACCCGGAACATACCTGCGAAATCTGTTCTGCCGTGGCTGCCCGGGCCATGGACAACGGTACGGATATACTTTATATTAAAACAGACTCCGGCCTGCGGGGCAACATCGGTGCCATGATGCAGGCTGCCCTGGACAAGACCAGAACCGGATTTGCGGCCTTTGCACCGGCGCTGCCCGGTATGAACCGCATCACCCGGGGCGGTATCCAGTATGTGGACGGCCAGCCCATCAGTGAAAGCGTGTTCGGCAAAGACCCTTTTGAACCGGTACGGTCCTCCCGGGTCAGCGATCTGTTCGCGGAATGCCGGGCTGCGGTGCGGGAATACCCCCTGGGCGGGACGTACCGCACCACGGAACTGGAAGAACCCACCATCGGCGTGTTCGACGCGGAACGGGAGGAGGACCTTCTGGCCGTGGCGGAACACCTGAAAACCACCGGACAGCTCCGGGTGCTGGGCGGATGTGCCGGATTTGCGGCAGCGCTGCGGTCCTGCCTGGGGATGGACGCCCCGCCCGCCCCGCGGCCCTGCCTGGACGCACCGCTGCTGGTGGTGTGCGGCAGCCTGAACCCCATCACCAAACGGCAGCTGGACTACGCCGCCGGGTGCGGCAGCATCCGGGTATCCCTGAATCCCCACCAGCTGCGGGAAGGTTACTTTGATACGCCCGAATCCGGGGAATTCCTGGCACAGCTGGAACGGCTGATGCGCGGCGGCCGGGACATCCTGATCGACACGCTGGGGGATGATGGCGAAAGCGCCCGGACCCTGCGGGACACCACCGCCCGGCAGCTGGGAATCCTGGTCAAAAGATTGTTGGAAAGCCGGGCGTCCCGCTGGTATCTGCCCATGGTCATCGGCGGCGACACCCTGCTGGGGGCGATACAGCAGCTGCCCTGCAGCGCCATCCGTCCCCGGGGCGAAGCGGCACCCGGCGTGGTGCTCTTTGAGGTGCCTCTCTCCGCCGAAGAATCACGATGGATGCTCTCAAAGTCGGGCGGCTTCGGGCAGGAAGACCTGTTCGCCGAGATCCGCCGCAATCTGAATGGAGGCAAAACGGGATGAACGAGTATCAGCTTCAGATGCCGCGCCGGGTTTTCAGCGGCGCCGACGCCATGCAGGCCCTGGGCCGTCTGGCGGCGGGACACCGCAAGGCCGCGGTCTTTACCGATAAAGGAATCTGCGCATCGGGCATTGCCCGGCGCCCGCTGGACCAGCTGCAGGCGGCCGGGGTGGAATACAGGCTCTTTGATGAGCTGCCCGCCGAACCCACCTGCGACCAGGCCCAGAAGGTGGTGGACGCTTTCCGGGAATGGGGCGCCGACATGATCGTGGCTGTGGGCGGCGGCAGCGTGATGGACGTGGCCAAGCTGGCCTCCATCACCGCAGACGGCAGCTGCACCGTGCGGGAGCTGCTGACAGACCCCACCCGGGGCAAAAAGAACGTGTTTACCGTGATGATCCCCACCACGGCGGGCACCGGTGCCGAAGCCACCCCCAACAGCATTGTGGCGGTGCCTGAGCAGCAGCTCAAGGTGGGCATCGTGAACCCGGAGATGATCGCCGACGCGGTGATCCTGGATGCGGAGATGATCCGCCGCCTGCCCCGGGCCATTGCGGCCTCCACCGGTGTGGACACCCTGTGCCACGCCATCGAGTGTTACATCTCGGCCAAGGCCAATCCCTTCAGCGACCTTTTCGCCATGCAGGCGCTGCGGCTGGTGTTCGCCAATCTGGAAAAGGCCTGCGACGACCCCGACGCCCTGGAAGCCAAGGAAAAGATGCTCCAGGCGGCATTCTACGGCGGTGTGGCCATCACCTGTTCCGGCACCACGGCGGTACATGCCCTGTCGTATCCGCTGGGCGGCCGGTACCACATCCCCCACGGTGTGGCCAACGCCATGATGCTCATGCCGGTCATGACCTTCAACCTGCCCGCCTGCGAACAGCGGCTGGCCAGGGTCTATGACGAGGTGGGCCCCGGCAAGGCCGGCAGCGACGCCGAAAAGGCACAGTGGGTCATCCAGGAAATGGACCGCATGGTCCGCCATCTGGACATTCCCACTTCGCTGGCGCCCTACGGCGTGACCGAAGCCGACCTGCCCGCCCTGGTGGAAGCCGGTATGGCGGTGCAGCGGCTGCTTGTGAACAACCCCCGCAAGGTAGAATCGGCGGACGCCGAAGCCATCTACCGGGCGGTTCTGTAAAGGAAAGAGGAGGAACCGGGATGAAAGAGATCAAAGGCATCATCGTGCCGATCCTGACCCCCATGGGGGAGGATGAATCGGTCTGCCATGAAGAACTGGTCCGCCAGATCGAGCGGATGATCGCGGCAGGGGTGCACGGCATCTTCGTGTTCGGCACAAACGGCGAAGGCTACATCCTCAGCTATGAGGAAAAATGCCGGATCCTGGAAACCACCGTGAATGCCGTCAACGGACGGGTCCCGGTGTACGCGGGCACCGGCTGCATCAGCACCGCCGAGACCATCCGCCTTTCCCGTCAGGCCAAGGACCTGGGGGCGGACGTGCTGTCCATCATCACCCCCAGCTTTGCGGCGGCGTCCCAGCAGGAACTGCAGCGCCACTTTGAAACGGTGGCCGAAGCGGTGGACCTGCCCATCCTGCTGTACAACATCCCGGCGCGCACCGGCAACGCCCTGGCCCCCGACACGGTGGCGGCGCTGTCCAAGGTGGACAATATCGTGGGCGCCAAGGATTCCAGCGGCAACTTCGACAACATCCTGCAATATATCGAAAAGACCCGGGACGGGGCCAAGCCCTTCACCGTGCTGTCCGGCAACGATTCCCTGATCCTGTGGACTCTGCTGGCCGGCGGCAAAGGCGGTATCGCAGGCTGCGCCAACGTCTTCCCCGAAACGATGGTGGGCATCTACGAAGCCTTCGCAGCCGGCAACCTCACCGAGGCCCGCCGCCTGCAGGACAGCATCCGGCCGTTCCGGGACTGCTTCCGCTTCGGCAACCCCAACACCATCGTCAAGACGGCGGTGCGGGAACTGGGCTACAACGTGGGCCCCTGCCGCGCACCTTTCAACGGCCTGTCCCAGCAGGGGCTGGAAGCCCTGCGGGCCGCCCTGGCCCGGTGCCGGGACGCGGGCATGCGGTAAAGGAGGCAAACCATGCGTAAGATCCTTGCCATCACCCTGGGCGACCCCGCCGGTGTTGGACCGGAGATCACCGCCAAGGCGCTGAGCGACCCCGACCTGTACGGGCGCTGCAAACCCCTGGTGGTGGGCGACGCCGCCATCCTGCAAAGGGCCTGCACCCTGGCGGGACACCCGGAACTGCAGATCCATCCGGTGCAGGACCCCGCCGAGGGCCTGTATGAAGCCGGGACCATCGACGTGCTGGATATGGGCCTGCTTCGCCCGGAAGACTATGAACTGGGAAAGGTTTCTCCCCAGGCGGGCAACGCGGCTTTCCAGTATGTGCGCAAGACCATTGAACTGGCTATGGCAGGCAAGGTGGATGCCACCGTCACCAACCCCCTGAACAAGGAGGCGATGAACCTGGCGGGGCATCACTTCTCCGGCCACACCGAGATCTACGCCCACTACACCGACACCCGCCACTACACCATGATGCTGGCCCACCACGATCTGCGGGTGGTGCATGTGTCCACCCACGTTTCCCTGCGGGAAGCCTGTGACCGTGTCAAGAAAGAGCGCGTGCTGGAAGTCATCCGCATTGCGGACCAGGCCTGCCGGGATATGGGCATCTGGAAGCCGCGCATCGGCGTGGCAGGACTCAACCCCCATTGCGGCGAAGGCGGTCTGTTCGGCCGGGAGGAGATCGAAGAGATCACCCCGGCGGTGGAGCAGGCCTGCCGGGAAGGGCTGCGGGCGGAAGGCCCCATCCCGCCGGACACCATCTTCTCCAAGGCGCTGGGCGGCTGGTACGACATTGTGGTGGCCATGTACCACGACCAGGGGCACATCCCGCTCAAGGTGGTGGGCTTCACCTACGACCGCGAGGCGAAAGCCTGGAGCGCGGTGGAAGGGGTCAACATCACCCTGGGGCTGCCCATCATCCGCACCAGCGTGGACCACGGCACCGCCTTTGACCAGGCGGGCACCGGCCGGGCCAACGAGCTCAGCCTGAAAAATGCCATCGAGTATGCAATCCGGTTTGCCGCTACCAGAAACGGCGAAAATCGGTAGTCATAAGAGAACACACCAAGAAAACAAGGAGGATAACAGAATGAAACTGAAAAAACGGATCGGCGCAGCGGTTCTTGCTGTGGCAATGGCTTCCTCGCTGCTGGCGGGCTGCGGAACAGCTTCCAGCGGGTCTCAGAGCTCCTCTGCCGGTACTGCGGATACGGCGTCCACCGGCGAAGCCGACAACACCTATACCATGTTCATGCGCTCCACCTATGTGGACTGGATCAAGGAACTGAAATGGTATGATGTGGCCGAAGAACGCACCGGCATCCATGTGGAGTATATCTCCGGCCCCGAAGAATTCAACGACGTGTATTCCGAAGTGGACCAGCGCATCATCAGCAACACCCTGCCCGACGCTGTGATGACCAAGCTGTCCCAGACCAACGTGTACGGTCCCCAGGGCGTGTTTGCCGACCTGGCTCCCTACATTGAAAAGTACGCCCCCAACCTGCAGGCCTACATCGACGCTGACCCCGACTACAAGGCTCTGGTCACCAGCGAGGACGGCGCCATCTACGGCCTGTGCAAAGAGACCCCCATCTTTGCGGACCTGATCGGCTACCGCGTGGACCACTTTGAGACCGCCGGCATCGACCCCGAATCCATCGTGACGGTGGAAGACTTCACCAAGGCGCTGGAGACCCTGAAAGCCTACTATGGCAAGGACAACCCCAACTACTATCCCCTCAGCGGCCGTGACACCGCCGTCCGTTTTGCGGCCTGGTTCGGTGCGGCCAGCAACATCTCTGCCGAAGAATCCAACGGCATCTACGTCAGCGGCCACTACAAGGACGGCTCCATCGACATCAAGGCCGACGGCGCCTACAAGATGGTCGAAACCATGAAGAAGTGGTACGACGAAGGCCTGATCCAGCCCGAATGGGTGGCCGGCACTTACAGCGAAGCCGACTGGGAAGCCTCTGTCCTCAACGGCAACTCCAGCATCTTCTATGACTACTACAACCGTGCCGGCTGGTTCATGACCAACGGCGGCCCCGACAACGACCCCAACTTCCAGATGGGCGTCCTGAACTTCATCAAAGACGAAAACGGCAACCCCCAGAAGATGACCGTCAGCATGAAGTACAATGACGAGTGCGTCACCGCCGTCAACGCCAACTGCAGCGAAGAAAAGATCAAGACCATCCTGACCTTCATCGATTACTTCTACAGCGAAGAAGGCATCACCCTGGCCAACTACGGCGTGGAAGGCGAAAGCTTTGAAGTGACCGAAGACGGCAGCAAGGAATTCATCGTCGACTACGCCACCGAGGAATCCACCCCCCGCCGGCGAAAAGCGCTGGAGCTTCCTGAGCGACCGTTTCACCGTCTGCAAGCCCGTTGACAACGAAGCTTTCTTCAAGTGGAACGACCCGATCACCGCCGAAGCCAGCGGCCGCCTGTTCACCGATGAAAACATGGGCGTTTCCTACACCCTGAAGCTGACCGAAGACCAGTCCAAGGAACTGACCAACCTGGTGGCCGCCGTGTATGACGCCCAGATGTCCGGCATCTGCCAGTTCATCAACGGCAGCCGTGAATTCAACGAGACCGAGTGGCAGGCTTTCATTGAGGAAATGGACGGCCTGGGCCTGTCCCGCCTCGAAGAGATCCAGCTGGAAGCCTTCCAGTCCATGTACGCCTGATAGCAACCATCTGATCATGCACCCCTTCGGCCCGTAACACACCGCACCGGCACCACCCGTGCCGGTGCGGCGGTCCGGGGGGAGGCGAAAGGAGTATCCACATGCCGAAACGCACAAAAAAGACAGCGGAACTGGCTGAGCCGAAGGCGCCGCTGTGGGCTCGGATTAAAAAAGACATAAAACGGAATTACCTGCTGTATTTGCTGATGGTCCCCGGTTTCCTGATCCTGGTTCTGTTCAAGATCGGCCCGGTGGGAGCCATGGTCATTGCGTTCGAAGATTTCAGTGCGGCCAAGGGCGTTTTCGGCAGTGAATGGGTGGGCTTGCAGCAGTTTGCCCGCATCCTGCAGGACCAGTATATCTGGACAATCACAAAAAACACCATCATACTGGCATTTTTGTCGGTGGTGGTCGTCTTTCCGGTCCCCATCATCTTCGCACTTTTCCTCAACGAGGTCCGCTCCAAATGGCTGCGGGGCACCGTGCAGTCCCTGAGCTTTCTGCCCTACTTCATCTCGGCGGCGGTCATGGTCAGTATCATGTACACGCTGCTGTCCCCCAGTTCGGGTCTTGTCAACATGATCATCACCCGCATGGGCGGCGAAAGCATCAACTTCATGTCCAAACCGGAATGGTTCCGGCCGCTGTATGTGATCCTGGAGATCTGGCAGACCTTCGGCTATTCCGCCATCATCTACATCGCCGCCATGATGAACATCGACCCAACCCTGTATGAGGCGGCGGACATGGACGGCGCTTCCCGCTGGACCAAGATGTGGCGCATCACCCTGCCCAGCATTTCCACCTCGGTCATCACCATGCTCATCATCAGCGTGGGCAACATCTTCACGGTCAACCTGGACCGTATCCTGCTGATGTACAACACCGGCACCTACTCCACCGCCGACGTGATCCAGACCTATGTCTACCGCATCGCCTTCCAGTCTACCGGCTTCCCGGATTACAGCTACGGCACCGCGGTGAACGTGCTCAAGTCGGTGATCGCCTTTGTGCTGGTCATCATCGTCAACAAGATCGCCGATAAATTCAGCGATTCCCGTCTGTTCTGAGAAAGGAGGGTCTGCAAGTATGAGCGTAAAGCATCACAGTGGGCTCAATCGAGTCGGCCCGTTCAACGTGATCAACGGCACGATCCTTCTTCTGGTGGCGCTGGCCTGTGTGTATCCCTTCCTGTATGTATTCTTTGTGGCTACCACCGACGGCACCTACCTGGCCCGGGGCGAGATGACCTTCCTGCCCATGGGCTTCAACCTGAAAGCGTTTTCCTACATCCTTTCCACCCCGCGCTTCAATGTGTTCACCGGTATGCGGAACTCCTTCCTGTATACCATCCTGGGCACGCTGGCGGCCCTGTTCAGCACCTACATCTCGGCTTATGTGCTCAGCCGCCCCCGGTTCAAGCATCGCTACTGGCTGATGAAGATCTTCATCATTACCTGGGTATTCGATGCGGGCATCATCCCCCAGTACATCATCTACAACCAGTTCGGCTTTGTGGATAACCCCTGGGTCATGATCATCCCCGGCGCCATCAACACCCAGTTCCTGATCATCACCAAGACCTTCCTGGACGGTATCCCCAAGGAACTGGAGGAAGCCGCCGTGGTGGACGGTGCCAATGATCTGCATATCCTGACAAAGGTGTATCTGCCCTTGTCCACCACCATCATTGCCACCATCGCCACCTTCTACGCCGTGTCCATCTGGAACCAGTACATGCTGCCCCAGATCTATTTGAAGAGCGATAATCTCAAGACCATCCAGCAGGTCCTGCAGAGCGTCGTCATCACCGACGGTGCATCCGGCACGACCTTCAAGAACGTGGTCATTGACGGCATTACCCTGAACCAGCAGAACCTGAAAGCAGCGGCCATCTTCATTGCCATGCTGCCCATCGTCTGCGTGTATCCCTTCGTACAGAAATACTTCAAGAAAGGTGTTCTCATCGGCTCTGTGAAGGGCTGAGAAAGGAGTTCTTGCATGAACCGTACCATCATTGATCTGCCCGCTCTGGGGGATGACGGCCGCCTGTACCGCGACGTTGCCCTGGATATGGTGGAATCCCTGATCCCCAACCCCTGGCAAAGCTGCCATGCCCCCGACCTGCTGGAACTGGATAACGGCGACCTGCTCTGCTGCTGGTTTGCCGGTTCCTGGGAAGGCAACGCCGATGTGAGCATCGCGGTGGCCCGCCTGGAAGCAGGCGCCAGCCAGTGGAGCACGCCGGTCATCGTATCCGACGACCCCACCCGCAGCGAGCAGAACCCCTCCCTTTTCCTGGCTCCCAACGGGGAGATCTGGCTCATGTACACGGCCCAGGCCACAAAACCCGATGACCTCCCTGAAGGCGTGAGCATGCAGTGCACGGCGGAGATCCGCCGCAAGATCTCCCGGGACGGCGGCCATACCTGGGGCCCCACCGAGGCGATGTTCACCAAGGAAGGTTCCTTCTGCCGCCAGAAGATCCAGGTGCTCTCCAACGGCCGGTGGATCTTCAACAACTTCCTCTGCGCCCAGGACGGCACCCGTCTGGGCAGCGATGTTACCGTGCTGCAGATCTCCGATGACGAAGGCCGTACCTGGCGCGCCGTGGAAATGCCGGAAAGCCGGGGCCGTGTTCACGGCAACGTGCTGGAAGTGGAGCCCGGCAAGCTGGTCTGCCTGCTGCGCAGCCGCGCCGCCGACCACATCTACCGTTCGGTATCCCTGGACAACGGCGAAACCTGGAGCGCTCCCCAGCCTACCGTGCTGCGCAACAACAACGCCAGCATTTCGGCGGTGGTGCTGCAGAGCGGCGCCATTGCGGTGGTGTACAACGATGTGGCTTTCAACGACGATGGCAGCCGCACCGTCTGGCCCGACCAGCGCTGCCCCGTCACGGTGGCCATCTCGGAGGACGGCGGCGAAACCTGGCCCTGGCGCCGCATCGTGGAACATGGCGAAGGGTTCGTCGGTCCCTGGAACGACATCAACAACCGCCGGTATGAGTACCCCGTCATGATGCAGAGCCGGGACGGCATGATCCACATTGCCTATGCCTGGGGCCGCCGCAAGCGCATCAAGTATCTGTGCGTGGACGAAGCCTGGGTGCGGGGCGAAAAGACCTGCCGCGGCGCCGAGGACGATCCGGCCATGCCCTGCCAGCGCTGAGAACAGCCGGGCAGCAACCGAAAGAATCAGGATTTCTCCCCTTGACAGAAGGCGGGACCGCATGGTCCCGCCTTCTGTGCATCTGCGCATCGGATATATGCCCTGCAAGATGGGCATGCCTGTGAGATAGCAAAAGCCCGGCAGAGCTGGTCTCTGCCGGGCTTTATATTTGGGAGGTCAGGGGTTTGTGTTCAGCTTACCCTCAGAACCAGGCGGGGGTCACGCTGGGAACATAGCCGCAGAGCTTGGGAATGAACACGCCGCCCACGACGCCGAAGACCACGATGATGATGGCGGCCAGCGCCCAGATGGAGATGCCCAGCTGCTTGAAGAAGACCATCAGGTTGAAGCGGTCGCCTTTGGGATAGTTGCGGCGCACCGAGATGATGTAGGAACCGATCATCAGGCTCAGGGCCAGGACCGCGCCGGGAATGTAACCGGCCAGGAACAGGCTGCCCACGCTGATGCCGCCGGCGGTGGTGGCGTAGATGACCATGTTATGGCTGGGGGGAACCAGCAGGCCCTCGCAGGAGGAGGTGATGGTGACGGCGGTGGAGAAGTCGGCGTCATAGCCCTGGTCCACCATCATGGGGATCATGATGGAACCGATGGAGGCGGTGTCCGCGGAAGCGGAACCGGAGATGCCGCCGAAGAAGTAGGAGGCCACGATGTTGACCATGGCCATGCCGCCGCGCATCCAGCCCACGCAGGCGTTTGCCAGGGCGATGAGCTTTTCACTGATGCCGCCGGAACCCATGAGCACGCCCATGGTGATGAAGAAGGGAACGGCCATCAGGCTGAAGGACGAGATGCCCTTGACCATCTGCTGGCACAGGGTGTTGAAGCTGAGCCCCTGCACGCCCAGGCAGAAGACGGTGGACAGCGCCACCGCGTAGGCGATGGGGAAGCGCAGCAGGATCATCAGGAAGAAGCTGCCCGGCAGCACGATGATGGCAAGTGTCTGCATATCCATATTACGCCTGGGCCTCCTTTACGAAAAAGCTCTTGATGTGGGTGTAGATGGCCTCGATCTCAAAGATGATCATGGCCACGCCGGCCAGCGGCACGGGGAAGTACATCCAGAAACGGGACAGCCAGGGCATGGACACATAGAAGCCGCGGCCGCCCAGGGTGGAAGCGTAGTTCCAGCCGTAGACCAGCATGATGATGCCCAGGGCCAGCACGGCCACATCGGCCAGGATGTCCAGGAATTTGACCAGGCCTTTGGGCAGGTAGGCGTCAAAGGCGGTCATGCGGATGTGGGAGCCGCGGCGGATGGCCAGCGCGGCGGACAGCACCGCCATGTAGCTCATCAGGGTCAGCACCACTTCCTCCGACCAGGAGGGGTCCGCGATAAAGGGGATGTAACGGCCAAGCACGGCGTAGGAAGTGATCAGGATGTCGGCCACCAGCAGCTTGCAGACGAACATGATCACATTGTACGCCGCATCGTAAAAGGGGCGTATTTTGTCCAGTGTTTCAAAGATCTTGGCATGCAGTTTCCTCCTCAACCAATCTCAAAAAGAAGCAGGGCGCGGGTTGTATTTCCCGACACCCCGCATCATTCAGTTGCCGGAAATGGGGCAGCGATCAGGTCCGCCGGATCAGTTGGCGAAATCCTTCAGCTGCTGGTACAGCTCGGCCTGAGAAGCGGTGTTCTCCTCAATGACCTTGGCGCAGGCATCGGCCCAGACCTGCTTGTCGGGCACTTCCACCACGTTGCAGCCTTCCGCTTTCAGCTCTTCCAGGACCTTGTTTTCTTCGGTCTCGGACAGCTGGGCGTTGAATTCCTGCGCATACTTGCCGGCTTCCATGATGCAGGCCTGCTGGTTGGCGGTCAGCTTGCTCCAGGCGTTGTCGGTGATGACCACCTGCACGGCGCCCAGGGTGTGGCCGTCCAGGATCAGGTTGTTGGCCACTTCGGGGAAGGCGTTGGACTTGTAGTTGGCGATGGGCTGTTCAGCGCCGTCCACAACGCCGGTCTGCAGAGCGCTGTACAGTTCGTTGAAGGAAACGACGGTGGGATAAGCGCCCAGGCCTTCCACCATGCCGTTCATGACGGGGTCGTTGGACACGCGCAGCTTCATGCCCTTCAGGTCCTCAATGCCGGAAACAGGCTCGGCGGTGAAGAAGTGACGGAAGCCCTCTTCGCCGTAGAAGACGCCGCGGATGGGCAGGCCCAGTTCCTGGGGGTCGTTCAGGAATTCCTGCGCCAGGTCGGAGTTGGCGAAGTTCCACCAGTGCTCACGGCTTTCCCAGGTGAAGGGGATGGAGAGCAGCATGGACTTTTCGCAGCCGTAGCTGGTCAGAGCGAAAGCGGAGATGCGGGAGATGTCGATGGTGTCACCGCCGGCCAGGATGTTGTCCAGAACGTCGTTCTCGGAACCCAGCACGCCGGAAGCCTGGATGTCAATGGTGATGGAACCGCCGGACAGCTCTTCCACCTTCTCCTTGAAGGCGGTGGCCGTCTGGCCAACGATGGTGTCCAGGGGGTTGACCTCGGCGTAGACCAGGGTCACGGCGGGGTCGTTGGCAGCGTCGGCAATGTTGCCGGTGGCCTCGCCGGCGGCTTCGGATGTTTCGGCGGAAGCGCCGGAATCGGTGGCGGGGGCGGTGGACTCATAGGGAGCGCCGCCGCAGGCAGCCAGGCTCAGCGCCATGGCAGCGGCCAGGGTCAGGGAAAGCAGCTTTTTCATGGGTGATTTCTCCTTATCTTTTGCCTTTCGGCATATTGGGACGGCCTCTCCAGCGGGCCGCCCTGTCTGTGATTTCACTTTATCCGTTTTTCAAAACGCCTGCAATAGGAGCAAAAAATGTACTGTTTTCCAAAAAAATTTGCAAATGGCTTTTGTGCAGGTTCCCAAAACCTGTCGGGGGCGGATTGTGCAGAATGTAAAAAGGCGCCGGAAAGCTTTTTGGACTTTCCGGCGCGGCAAAAGAGCAGAAAACAGGAGAAATACAGGCAAAATGCCGCCTTTATTCCCCGTCGGGGGCGGCGTTCAGGATGCGGCGGATGAGGGCTTTCTGGTCGGCGTACATGTGGTAGATGGGGGCGGTGGCCTGGCGGAACCGTTCCAGTTCCTCTTCGTCCAAAGTGGTCACGGTGACCCCCGCCTTGCGCATCTTTTCTTCCGAGGCGGCTTCGGTCTGCCGCCACAGGTCCCGTTCCAGCAGGCCCGCCTCCTTGGCGCACTGCCGCACCAGGGTGGGAAATTCCGGGTCCAGGTCGGCCAGTTTGTCCATGGCTTCGGCGCTGGCCAGCATCAGTTCCGGGATGCGGGAAAAATCAATGCCGCCGTACTCCATCTGT
>CAJMLV010000056.1 GCA_905214345.1 uncultured bacterium | reverse complement strand
CCCGCCGTTCCGATGCGGCGGCCGCCGGCTGGGGCTGCGGCCCCAGACCCCAAGATGCGGCCACCTTACGACGGCCTATTCACCGGCCTGGGGGCCGGTGAACAAGGAAAATGATTTTAATGCCATTTCCCGGAAGGTACTGCTTTGCGGAAGAATGACTTGACTTTCCCGCAAGGATTTCAAATCCATTCCTTACTCAGGCCCCCCAGGGCCTGAGTAGGCCGTCCCGGAGGGGTGGCCGCACACGGGTCCAGGGCGCAGCCCTGGTCGGCGTCCACCGCGTCGAAACGGTGGCGCTTTTTCCGTCGCTTTTTGGCGTCAAAAAGCGACAACCTATTGGCTAGAAGACGTTCGCCCGGCTGGCAGCTGTTTCCCAAGAAACAACAAACAAAAAAGAGGTTTCCCCCGTATCAACCAGGGGAAACCTCTTTTTAATTTAGAACTCAGTCAGCACAGCTGCTGCACCCGTCGCAGTCATCCTGCGCCGGGGCGGGAGCGGCATTCCTGGACAGCTCGGGGTCCAGGCTCTCCGCCACCTTGATCATCAAAGCGCACTCGATACGCTTGCGGAAGACCTTGCAGCCGTATTCATACACGCCGTGGATGTCCCCGGTGGCGTGCAGGGCGTTGGCGGCACAGCCGCCGGCGCAGTACAGCCGGGCCCAGCAATCCTTGCAGTCCGGGCGGGCATAGACGTTGCACAGCTTGAACTCATCCCGCAGAGCGGTGTTGGTCACGCCGTTCCAGATGTCGCCCAGCTTGTAGGCGGGGTCGCCCACGAACTGGTGGCAGGGATACAGGTCGCCCCAGGGGGTCACGGCCATGTACTCGGTGCCGGAACCGCAGCCGGAAATGCGCTTGTAGATGCAGGGACCGTGCTCCAGGTCCAGGATGTAATGGTAGAAGGTGATGGGCTTGCCCGCCTTTTCCCGGCGGAGCATGTCCTTGGCCAGCAGTTCGTACTGGTCAAACAGCTTGGGCAGGTCGGCTTCGGTCAGGGCTTCGGGGCTGCCCGGCTTGGACACCACCGGCTCCATGGACAGTTCGGTAAAGCCCAGATCATCCGCCATGTGGAACAGGTCGTTGGTGAAATCCACATTGTGGTGGGTGAAGGTGCCCCGCATGTAGTAGCCCTTGCCGCCCCGGGCCTTGACGAACTTCTGGAACTTGGGCACGATGCGGTCGTAGCTGCCGTTGCCCGCCAGGTCCTTGCGGAACCGGTCGTTGACCTCCTTGCGGCCGTCCAGAGAAAGCACCACGTTGTGGCATTCCTTGTTGGCCCACTCGATGACTTCATCGGTGACGCCGATGCCGTTGGTGGTCAGGGTGAAACGGAAATTCTTGCCCTTTTCCTTCTCGATGCTGCGGGCGTAGGCCACCAGCTGCTTGCACACCTCGAAGTTCATCAGCGGTTCGCCGCCGAAGAAGTCCACTTCCAGGTTGTGGCGGGTGCCGGAATGTTCAATCAGGAAATCCAGGGCGCGCTTGCCGGTCTCGAAGCTCATCAGGCCCGCTTCGCCGTGGAACTTGCCCTGGGCCGCAAAGCAGTATTCGCAGTTCAGGTTGCAGGTGTGGGCCACATGCAGGCACAGGGCCTTCACCACCGTGGACCGGTTCTTGAAGTCGAAGGCGTGGTTTTCGTAGATGTCCGGGGCGAACAGCTGCCCGGCTTCGGTGAGCTCATCGATGTCCGCAAAGCAGTCCTCAATGTCGGCGCGGGTCACTTCCGGGTGGTCGGCATACTTGGCGGCCAGCTGTTCGATGGCATCTTCACGGGAAACACCGGCATCGATGAGGGCGATGGCGTCATAGGCCACATCATCCACCGCGTGTACGCTGCCGCTGTACACGTCCAGCACGATGTTGTAGCCATTGAGTTTGTACTGATGGATCATAGGAAACCCCTTACTATTTTTCGACGCAAAAAGTGCGTATTCACAACAAAATGCCGGAACAGCCCCGCGCAAAAACAGGGGGATGTCCCGGCAGACAAGCCAGAAAAAAGATTACTTCTTTTCGCAGGGCTGGTTGGCAATGCCGCAGCTGGTCTTGCAGGCGCTCTGGCAGGAGGTCTGGCACTCGCCGCAACCGCCGTTCTGCAGGCTCTTAGCCATGTCACGGGTGTTCAGAGTCTGGATGTGCTTCATAAAACAGTCACCCCTTTTATAATGGTATGGTTTTATTGTACACGGGCGGTGCGGGGTTGTCAAGGCTTGGAATGGGCACAGACAGCCAGGCAACCCGGTGTTTTGGCCGCGGTGTGGTGCAGGGCGGTGCCTGCCTTTTCCAGGGCGGCGCAGGCCGTCAGGAAGGCGGGTGTGACCCGCTCCCCCGGGGTGATCAGGGGCACCCCCGGCGGGTAGGCCCAGACGTACTCGGCGCAGATACGGCTCTCAGCTTGGGGCATGGGACATTCTTCCCGGAAATGGCGCACCGCCTCGGCGATGGTCAGTGCGGCTTCCCCCGGCGGGCAAAGCCCCGGCGCAGGGGTGGCGGGGGCGGCGTCTGCCTGGACGTCCATGGCCAGCAGGGCGTCGGCCAGGCGGTCCAGGGCGTCGGCGGCATCGCAGACGCTGGTCATGGCCAGCAGATTGTGCCCGCAGGCCATCTCTATTTCAAAGCCGTAGTCTTCCCGCAGCATCCGTGCCATGTCCGCCCCGGTGAGCCCGGCAGCGGCTCCGTTCACCAGGATTTTGCCGCTGTCATGGGCAAAAAAGGCGGGATGGTCGGCCAAGGTGTCGGCACCGTGGCAGAGCACCCGCAGGTGCCTGAGGGGCACCACAGCGGCGGAGAACCTGTCCAGCCGTGCCCGCCAGGCGGCGAACAGGGTGGGGCCGTCCTGGGCCAGTTGGGCGCAGCAGCCGTCCAGACTGACCATGAGGGGATAGGAGGGAGAGCTGGTCTCGAACACATCCAGCTGCCGTTCCACCTCGTCGGGGTCGATGAGGTCCCCGTTCAGGTGGAGCAAGGCGGTCTGGGTCAGGCTGGGCAGAGTCTTGTGGGCGCTCTGGATGACCAGGTCCGCCCCTGCAGCCACCGCCCCGCCCTGCCAGCCGAAGTTTGCGGCATCGGGCAGGTAATGGGCGCCGTGGGCTTCATCCACCACCAGGGGGATTCCCTTGGCGTGGCAGAGGTCCGCAATGGCGGCCACGTCGCTGAGTACCCCCTCATAGGTGGGGCTGGTGAGCACCACGCAGGCCGCGCCGGGATGGGCGGCCAGGGTATCCGCCACCATGGCGGGGGAGATGCTGCCGTACACCCCGAAGGCTTCGTCCACCGGCGGGGTAAGCCATACCGGGCGCAGGGCGCACAGCTCGATGGCGTGGTAGACGGATTTGTGGCAGTTGCGGGCGCAGAGAATCTCACTGCCGTAGGGCGCGGCGGCGCGGATGGCCGCCAGCAGCCCGCAGGTGCTGCCCCCTACCAGGAACCAGCACCGCCGGGACCCCCACAGGGCGGCGGCACGGGCCATGGCTTGGGCCAGGATGCCGTCGGCGTCGTGGAGGTCGTCGGTGCCGGGAACTTCGGTGGTGTCCCAGGCGGCGCAGCCAAGGCCCGGCGCAGGCAGGACCCGGCGCTTGTGCCCCGGCATGTGCAGGGGATAGCGGGAGGCGGCGCAGGCTTCCAGCTGGTCCTGCAAAAGGGACTTGGACATAACAAGGCTCCTTTTTACTCGGTAAGAATTTCGGCGGTGCTGCCCCGGCGGGTCTTGTGCACCAGAATTTTGCGGCGCACCCGGTCTTGCAGGGCTTCCACATGGCTGATGATACCCACCAGCTTGTCCGACCCAGCCAGGGCGGTGAGGGTCTCGATGGCTTTTTCCAACGCTTCGGCGTCCAGGGTACCGAAACCTTCGTCCACGAACAGGGTGTCCACCTGCACGCCCCCGGCGCTCTGCTGGATGGTATCGCTGATACCCAGGGCCAGGCTCAGGGCGGCCAGGAAGCTCTCCCCGCCGGATAGGCTGCCCACCGGGCGGGTCTTGCCGGTGTAGGCGTCGAACACGTCCAGTTCCAGGGCGGTCTTGGCGGCGATGCCCCCGTCGCTGCGGCGCAAAAGACGGTACTGCCCGCCGGTCATGCGGCCGAACCGCCGGTTGGCGGCAGCCACCACCCCGTCAAAATAGAAGGCCTGGACATACTGTTCAAAAGGCAGCTTGGGTTTGCCGGCCAGGTTGCCGTTGATGGTGCGGGAAAGGTTGTCCAGCATGGCGCTGCGGGCGCGGGCGGCTTCGGCGGTGTCCAAGGCCTTTTCCAGAGCGGAGAGGGCGGTGCGGTTGGTCTTGAGCCGGTGGTCGGTGTCCTGCAAAGTCCGGCGCAGGGTGTCGCGGGCGGTTTCCGCCTGCTCCAAAACGGCTGCGGCGGCTGCCGGGTCAGGGGCGGCTGTTGCGGCGGCTGCTTCCTTTTCCAGAGCGGCAGTCTTGCCCTGGGCTTCGCTGAGTTGACCTTCAAATTCCGCCCGCGCCTTGGCGGCAGCGGTCAGAGCGTTGTTCAGGGCGTCCCGCTCTTCGGCCACCTGGCCGCGTCGGGCGGTGAGGGCGGCCTTGTCCGGGTAGGGCAGGCCCTTGCGCAGCTCTTCCCGCCGGGCTTCGGCCCCGGCCAGGTCGGCTTTGGCCTGGGCGGCGGCAGTCTGGGCCGTTTGCAGCGCCTGATTCAGGGCGGGGCCCTTGGCCTGCAGGTCGGCGGCTTGCTTGTTCAGAGCGGCTTTGCGGGCGGCCCGGGCGCGGGCGTCCCGCAAGGCGGCCCGGACCTTGGCAAGGCCGTTTTCCAGGGCGGCGGACTGCTCCAGCAGCACCCCACGCAGGGCGGCGGCGTCCAGTTCGGCGGCGGGGGCCCCGGTATAGAATTTGCGCCGTTTGCCCAAAAAGGCATCGGCGGATTTGTACAGATTTTCCCGCAGGGTCTTGCACCGCTCCCCGGCCTGCCCGGCCTTGACGCTGGCATCGTTGGCGGTGCGGGCGGTTTTGGCGGCCAGGGCGGCGGCCGCTTCGCAGTCGGCCTCGGTCACATGGCCGGGGTCCAGCCGGGCGGGGGCCGGGTGATGGGTGGCCCCGCAGACGGGGCAGGGAAGCCCTTCGGTCAGGGTCTGGGCCAGCAGGCCCGCCCGGGCGGCGTTGAGCTGCCGCTGCAGTTCGGTGCTGCGGGCAGCGGCTTCGTCGGCGGTGTGCTGGGCTGTCTGATAGGCGGCCCGGCGGTCGGCGGTTTCCCCCTCCGCCCGCTGCCAGACGTTCCAGTCGGTGAGCAGGGCGTTGCAGTCCCGCAGCAGGCCGTCGGCGGTCTGTTCCAGACCTTCGGCCTTGGCTGCTTCGGTATCCGGGTCCCCGCAGGCGGCCAGGGCCTTTTCGGTGTCGGTCTTGCTTTCCTCCCAGGCTTGCAAAGCCTGCCGGGCCTGTGCTTCGGCGGCTTGTGCGCCTTGCAGGGCGGCCTTGGCTTTCCGGGCAGCGGTCTCGGCCCCGGTCAGAGCTTCGTACTGGGGGGCCAGACGGTCCAGGTCCGCCAGCTGGGCAGCCAGGGTCTCCAGTTCCGGGCGGCGGGCTTCGGTCTTGTCCCAGGCGGCCCGGCGGGCAGGGGCGGTGTTCAGCAAGGCTTCGGCTTCAGCCTTGGCGGCCTGCAGGCGGCTGCGCAGAGCGGCGGCGTTGCCCGCGGCTTCGGCTTTGGCGGCGGCTGCCTTGACGGCGGCGTCCAGGGCGGTCAGATCGGTTTCTCCGTTTTTGAGGGTCTCCTCGTCGGCGGCAATGAGCGCCCGGGCCAGGGCGGGGGCCCCGGCGGCCTTGTAGGGGTCGCGGGCGGCCTGCAGGTCGGTGAGGACTTCGCTTTCCGGCACGCCGGGCACCGGCTGCAGCTGTTTCAGGTGCAGCAGGACCGTCTCGGCGGCGTTTTCGGCGGTGCGGGCGGCCTCGGCGGCCTTGGTGCGGGCGTTGGCACCCAGCTTCTGGTAGGCACCGGTATCAAACACCTGGCGCAAAATCTCCGCCCGGTCGGCGCTGGAAGCGTTGAGCAGCCGGGCAAAGTCGTTCTGGGCGATCATGGAGATCTGGGCGAACTGCCGGGCATCGATGCCCAGCAGGCCGCACACCGCATTGGTCACCGCCTTGGTGCCGGTGACCGGTTCCTCCGGTTCCCGCACCAGGCTGGCCTTGGCGGGAATGGTGGTAAAACCTTCCCCCCGCTGCTTTTTGCGGGTCTGTTCGGGAGAACGGGTGACGGTGTATTCCCGGCCCCGGTGGGAGAAGGTCAGCTCCACGAAAGTTTCGTCCTTGGGGTCGGCAAAGTCGCTGCGCAGCATGTCCGGGGAACGGTAGGCCCCGGTGGCTTCCCCGTAGAGGGCGAAGGTGATGGCGTCAAACAGGGCGGTCTTGCCCGCGCCGGTGTCCCCGCTGATGAGGAACAGCCCGCCCGCCCCGAACCCGGTCAGGTCCAGGGTGGTGCGGGCGGCATAAGGCCCGAAGGCGCACAGAGTCAGGCGCAAGGGTTTCACGGCTGGGCCTCCTCTCGCATCTCGTTCAGGGCGGCGGTCTCCTCCTGGGTGAGGGGGCGGCCGTGCATCTGCTCAAAAAAGGCGGAAAACAGCTCCTCAAAGCTTTTCTGCCGCACCGCGGCGGCCGCTTCGACGCCGAAATCCGGCCCGGTGCCCCGGGGGGCGTAGTCCAGCCGCATGGCGTTGGGATACGCCGCCCGCAGCACCGCCATGGCGTCGGGCTGGGGCGTGTCGTCGGTGAGGGTGGCCCAGATGTAATCGTCGGCGTCGGTGACCCGGGCGGGGTCGGTGAGTTCCGCCAGCGGCCCGGTGATATGCCGCATGGCCCGGCGGGGGCACAGGGGCAGCAGTTCGGTTTCGGCCCCCGCGGGGGTCAGGGTCACCAGAACGGCGCTCTTCCGGGCGCCCGCTTCGTCCAGACTGTAACACAAAGGGGCCCCGGCGTAGCGGATATGAGGCGCCCCGGCGGCCTGGGGGCGGTGGATGTGACCCAGGGCCACATAGTCGAAGCCGCCGTTTTCTCCAAAGCGGGCGGCGTTCACCGCGTCCAGAGTGCCGATGTTCACACTGGCCCCGGCGTTTGATGCTGCGCTGCTCAGGTCGGGGGCAATGCTCTCGCTGCCCGCGCACTGGGGCAGCACACCCCCGCCCAGCACCGTCTGGTGGGCCACCAGCACCCGGGCCACGCCCTCCCGCCGGGGCGGCAGGGTGGCCAGGGCGGCGGCCACGGCGGTGTCCTGGTCGGTGATGGGGGCTTCGGGCAGGTAATGGCGCACGGTGGCCGGGCGCACAAAGGGCAGCAGGCAGAATTCCACCGGGATATCACCGGAAAGCTCGGCAATGCGCACTTTTCCGGTGAAACGCCCGGCGATGTGTACGCCCTGCCGGGCCAGCAAAGCGGCGGCATAGTCCAGGCGGTCGGCGCTGTCGTGGTTGCCGGATACCGCCAATACCCGGATGCCCCGGCCGGTGAGTTCGGTCAGGAACCAGTCCAACAGGGTCACGGCGGCGGCGGGGGGCACGGGGACGTCGTAGATGTCCCCGGCCAGCACTACCGCCTGCACGGCGTGTTCTTCGCACAGGGCCAGTACCTGGTCCAGAATGAACCGCTGGTCCTTCAGAAAATCGAACCCGTTCACCCGCTTGCCCAGGTGCAGGTCCCCCAGATGCAGAAATTTCATCGCCAGAGTTTCTCCCAAGTCTTGATGTCCAGGGTCAGGCCGGGCAGCACTTCCACCGGCTCCACCCCGGCGGGACGGAACCGGCAGCGCTTGCAGAAGCCTTCGGCTTTCAGGTCCTTGGCCCACACCGGCATGAACAGACGGCTGCGGCCGTCACCTTCCGCCAGTTTCTGGGCATAGGCCACCACCCCACGGCCGATACCCCGGCCCCGGGCTTTTTCCAGCAAAAACAGGCGGCTGATGCACAGCGCCCCCACCGGGCGCAGGTCCAGGGCAAAATAGCCCACCGGCTCGCTGCCCAGATAGATGAGGAAGTAGTTCACCGCCCCGCAGTGGACCTCGTCATCGGTCAGGTCCTCGTTCTGCCAGGCTTCGGCCAGCTGGGCCGCGACCTTGGGGGTCAGTTTGGTGTAATGCTGCACGAAGATCTCCCGGGCCAGGTCGCTGACCTGGCGGATGTAGCGGGCTTTGGTCACTTGTTTGTAGGTGGCGTTCATGGTAAATCCTTTCTTGTGTCAGTCAACGATGGTCAGGCTGGCCCGGGCGGGCAGGCATGCTGCCCAGTCCCCTACGTTCCGCAGGGTGCCGAAGCCCTCACACAGGTGGTCGGGGCAGGGGCTGTCAATGAAGGCGATGCCCCCGTCCTGTACCTGTAAATGGATGGTGTAGGTGCCGGTGTCAATGTCATAGACGGTGTCCTCGTTCAGTGGAATACGCATCTCCCGGGCGGGGTCGCCGTATTGCAGCACCGCTTCGGTGCCGCTTTTTTGCCGGGCGGCGTACCGCCAGAAGAGCAGGCCGCCGATGACGGCCAGGGCCACGGCCAGGAAAATCAGGTTCTGCTTGGTGGATGCTTTCATGGGGTGTCCTTTCGGGGAGATTCGGAATCGTCAAAGGTCAGGGTCAGCCGTTTGCCGTCAAACCCCGCTTCCGCCCCGGGATACAAGGCCCGGGCAGCGGCAAGGCCCGGCTCCGGGTCGGTGACGGCAGCGCTGTAATGGGTCAGCCACAGCCGCCGCACCCCGGCTTCGGCGGCCAGGGCCCCTGCCTCGCCGCAGGTGGCGTGGCCGTACAGCCGGGCTTTGGGGGTGTCGGTTTCGTCGGCGTAGGTGGCGTCCATGCAGAGCAGGTCCGCACCCCGGGCCAGTTCGGTCAGTTCGGGGGTGGGGCCGGTGTCGGTGGCGTAGAGGATGCGCAGCCCCCGGCGGGCGGGGCCAAGTACCTGATCAGGGGTAAAGCCCCCGGCGGGCTGCCCCTCCTGCAAGGTCCGCCAGAGCCGGACCGGGATGCCCAGGGCCCTGGCCTTGCCTGGGTCGAAACGCCCGGCCCGGGGTAAGGTGTAGGCATACAGGCAGCAGGGCACCCGATGGTCGGCGGGAAAGGCGGTGACGGCGGCCCCGCCCGGCAATGCCAGGGTGCCCCGGCAGTCCGGGAAGGTGTGGCGGCACAGGGCAAAGGGCAGCGGCCCCGCCAGAGCCAGCACCGCGTCCAGAATTTCGTCCAGACCCGGCGGTCCGGCCACCGTCACCGGCTCGGTGCGGCCCAGGGCGGCCATGGACTGGAGAAGCCCCGGCAGACCGAAGAGGTGGTCCCCGTGGTAGTGGGTGAGCAGCAGGGTGTCCAGCTTGTAGAGGCTGGCCCCGTACCGCTGGGCGGACACCTGGGTGCCTTCCCCGCAGTCAAAGAGCACCCCCCGGCCGCCCACCTGCAGCCACATGGCCGCCAGGGCGCGGTGGGGCAGGGGCCTTGTGGCCCCGGTGCCCAGCAGCAGGACCTCCACCATGGCAAACACCTCCCCATTCTTATAATTGAACTTCATTATACCACGGATGACCGCCTCTGCCTACCCGCCGCCCTTGCATGGAGGGGGCGACAGTGCTACAATAAGGCAATCGACAAAAATTTCCTGAAAAAGGCAATGAGGGGGCTTTTTACCATGGGGGCCATGGAAATGGAATTTTCGAAGCGGCTGGACCTGTTCGGGCCGGAGATCTTTGCGGCGCTGAACGACAAGAAGATCGCGCTGGAAGCCGAAGGCCGCACGCTGTACAACCTGTCGGTGGGTACGCCGGACTTCCCGCCCGCACCCCACATCAAGCAGGCGCTGCTGGACGCCGCCGCCGTGGACGAAAACTGGAAGTATTCCCTGCGGGACCTGCCCGAACTGCTGGAAGCGGTGGGACATTACTATGAGCGGCGCTTCGGCGTCGAGGGCATCACCCCGGACAAGGTCATGAGCTTTTCCGGCAGCCAGGACGGCATCGGCCACCTGGGCCTGGCCCTGCTCAACGACGGCGACACCGTGCTGCTGCCCGACCCCTGCTACCCTGTGTTCATGACCGGCATGCGGCTGGGCGGGGGGGTGCCTTGGTTCTATCACCTCACCGCCGAAAACAACTTCCTGCCCGATGTGCACAGCATCCCCGAGGATGTGGCCCGCAAGGCCAAGCTGATGATCGTGTCCCTGCCTGCCAATCCGGTGGGCAGCATCGGCACCCCGGAACTGTACAAGGAAATTGTGGATTTCTGCCGCACCTACAACATTCTGCTGGTGCATGACAACGCGTACAGCGACATCATCTTCGACGGGGCGGTGGGCCACAGCGTCTTCAACACCCCCGGCGCCGAGGATGTGGCGGTGGAGTTCTTCTCTTTGAGCAAGAGTTTCAACGTCACCGGCGCCCGCATCAGCTTTTTGGTAGGTCGCCCCGATGTGGTGGCCGCCTGCAAGAAGCTGCGCACCCAGATCGACTTCGGCATGTTCTTCCCCATCCAGAAGGCGGCCATCGCCGCCCTGGAAGGGCCTCTGGACAGCGTCCGCGCCCAGTGCGGCGTTTACCAGGCCCGGCGGGACGCTCTGTGCGGCGGTCTGCGGTCCATCGGCTGGCCGGTGCCCGACAGCCACGGCAGCATGTTCGTCTGGGCGCCCCTGCCCAAGGGCTGGACCAACAGCATGGATTTCTGCATGGCCCTCATCCAGGAAGCCGGTGTCATCTGCACCCCCGGTTCCAGCTTCGGGCCTTCGGGGGAAGGATACGTCCGTTTTGCCCTGACCCTCACCGAGGATGTGATCCGTCAGGCAGTGCAGGCCATTGCCCAAAGCGGTATCCTCACCGAGAAGGAATAAGCCATAGAAAAAGGGAACGCCCCGGCGGGGCGTTCCCTTTTTGGCTGCCGTATAAAAAAGGAGCCGTTCCCGGCCGGGAACGGCTCCTTTTGTGTCAGACGAAAAAAGAGGGGGAAAATCAGCCGGGCTGCTTGCCGATGTAGGCCAGGATGCCGCCGTCCACGTACAGGACCAGGCCGTTGACGAAGTCGGAAGCTTCGGAAGCCAGGAAGACGGCGGGGCCGCCCAGGTCCTCGGCTTCGCCCCAGCGGCCGGCCGGGGTCTTGGCGATGATGAACTGGTCGAAGGGATGACGGGAGCCGTCGGGCTGGATCTCACGCAGAGGAGCGGTCTGCGGGGTGGCGATGTAGCCGGGGCCGATGCCGTTGCACTGGATGTTGTAAGCGCCGTACTCGGAAGCGATGTTCTTGGTCAGCATCTTCAGGCCGCCCTTGGCAGCAGCGTAGGCGGAGACGGTCTCACGGCCCAGCTCGCTCATCATGGAGCAGATGTTGATGATCTTGCCGCCGCCCTGCTCGATCATGTCGGGAATGACGGCCTTGGCCACGATGAAGGGAGCGTTCAGGTCAACGTCGATGACCTGACGGAACTGAGCGGCGGTCATCTCGCACATGGGGATGCGCTTGATGATGCCGGCGTTGTTGACCAGCACGTTGATGTGGCCGACTTCTTCGGTGATCTGCTTGACCATGGCGTTGACGGCGTCCTCATCGGTAACGTCGCAGACATAGCCGTGGGCGTTGATGCCGGCTTCCTTGTAAGCGGCCAGGCCCTTGTCGACCAGTTCCTGCTTGATGTCGTTGAAGACGATGGTGGCGCCGCAGTTGGCCATGGCGGTGGCGATGGCAAAGCCGATGCCGTAGGAAGCGCCGGTGACCAGAGCAACCTTGCCGGTCAGGTCAAAGGATTTCGGAGTGCAGACAGACATTGTGAAAACCTCCTGTTGAGTGTAATGTCAGTGTATTCAAGGCGCCGTGCGGGGCGCCGGGAACCGATGGAAAAATCAGCGCAGGTCGGTGGTGGCGATGTTGTCCATGTCGTCAAATTCCATGTTTTCGCCGCCCATGGCCCAGATGAAGGTGTAGTTGGAAGTGCCGACGCCGCTGTGGATGCTCCAGGACGGGCTGATGACCGCGTCGTAGTTGTGCATCAGGATGTGGCGGGTCTCGGTGGGCTCGCCCATCATGTGGAACACGGCCTGGCCTTCGGGAATCTCAAAGTAGGTGTAGATCTCCATGCGGCGCTCGTGGGTGTGGCTGGGCATGGTGTTCCAGTTGCTGCCGGGTTCCAGGCAGGTCATGCCCATGGACAGCTGGCAGGTCTTGAGCACGCTGGGATGGATGAACTGGTTGATGGTGCGCTTGTTGCAGGTTTCCAGGCTGCCCAGAGGACGCTTGGCGGCTTCCTCAATGGTGATGAGCTTGGTCTCGTAACGGCAGTGGGCCGGGGCGGAAACCATGTAGAACTTGGCGGGCTTCTCGGGGTCAACGCTCTTGAAGGTGACTTCCTTGGTGCCCTGGGTGATATACAGGCAGTCCTTGTAGTTCATGGGATATTCCACGCCGTCGGCGGTAACTACGCCGGCGCCTTCCCCGATGTTGAACATGCCGATCTCGCGGCGTTCCAGGAAATAGTGGGTGCCGAAGTTAGCCCAGACATCGATGCCCTTGTCGATGGACACGGTCTCATGGACAGGCATGCAGCCCAGAGTGACCATACGGTCCACGTGGCTGTACACAGCCACGACCTCGTCAGCCTTGTACAGGCCGGTGATGAGGAACTCGTTGCGGGTCTCTTCGGTGGTGTAGCGCTTAAAATCGCGCTGGTTGCAGGAATAACGAATATCCATGCGGCAAAGACCTCCCTGATGATGGCATTTGAAAAGCCGGGGCCCACGGTGTGGTCCTGACCTTGTATACAATCTTATTATAAACAAAAAACGGGCGGCGCAAAAGTGTATACAAGCACAAGAATGGAGCGTTTTTTTTGGCTGGTTTGTCGTACAAGCACAAAGGGGGAACGGCAGTCTGTCGGATGGTCCTTCCTTTTTGACGCCAAAAAGGAAGCGAAAAAGCGCCACCGTTTCGATGCGGTGGACGCCGACCAGGGCTGCGGCCCTGGACCCGGGGATGCGGCCACCTTACGACGGCCTACTCACCGGCCTGGGGGCCGGTGAGCAAGGAAGGGATTTTATTGCCATTGCCCGGAAGGTGGGCGTTTTGGCGGGTTACACAAAAAAGGCGGAGTGTTTTTGACGGCTGCACGCGGTATGCGCACATAGTGAATATTTTTCACTTTACAAATCAATTGTGTTCAACTATAATCATGCTCATACGCTCGACGCTTCAAGGACGAAGCACGAAAGCGGCCCGGCCCACAACGCCGGGCCGCTTTTACGCCCTCGGGGCAGCGGGCCAAGACCCAACGAAGGGAAGGACGTCCATGCTCACGCTCGACAAGATCTATCACGCCGCTTTTGTACTGCGGGATGTTGCCCGCCGCACCGACCTGATCGCGGCCGAACGCCTGCACAGCGACAGTGAACTGTATCTGAAAACCGAGAATCTCCAGGTCACCGGCAGTTTCAAGCTGCGGGGGGCCTACTATAAAATAAGCCAGCTCAGTGAGGAAGAGCGCGCCCACGGCGTCATTGCCTGTTCGGCGGGCAACCACGCCCAGGGCGTGGCGCTGGCGGCCACCCGGCTGGGGATTCCCAGTGTGGTCTGCATGCCGGACGGCGCCCCTATTATGAAGGTGGAAAGCACCAAGCGCCTGGGCGCCAAGGTGGAACTGGTCAAGGGGACCTACGACGACGCCCACGACCGGGCGGTGGAACTGCAGAAGGAAACCGGCATGACCTTCATCCATCCCTATGACGATGAACTGGTCGTGGCGGGGCAGGGCAGCATCGGTCTGGAAATCCTGGACCAGCTGCCGGACGTGGAAGCCATCATCGTGCCTATCGGCGGCGGCGGACTCATCGCCGGTGTGGCCATGGCGGTGAAGAGCCTGCGTCCCGACGTGAAGGTCTACGGCGTGCAGGCCGCCGGTGCGGGCAGCATGTACCGCGCCTTCCACGACGGCGTATATGAGACCCTGGACCGGGTGGACACCTTTGCCGACGGCATTGCCGTCAAGACCCCCGGCGAACATACCTTTGAGCTGATCCGGAAGTATGTGGACGACATCGTCACGGTGAGCGAGGACGAGATCGCCGCCGCCATTCTGGCCCTGATGGAAAACCAGAAGCTGGTGGCCGAAGGCGCCGGGGCCACCCCCGTGGCCGCCGCCCTCTTCGGCAAGCTGCCCATCGCGGGCAAAAAGACGGTGTGCCTGGTTTCCGGCGGCAACATTGACGTGAACATCCTTTCCCGGGTCATCACCCGCGGCCTGGTCATGAGCGGCCGCACCGCCAACCTGATGATCGCCCTGGAGGACAAGCCCGGCCAGCTGCTGCGGGTATCGGATATTGTTTCCTCCTGCGGGGCCAACATCGTGGCGGTCCACCACGACCGGGGCGATACCAACATGGCCATCACCAGCTGCTTCCTCAAGCTGGGCCTGGAAACCCGCGACGCCGCCCAGATCGAACAGATCAAGGAACGCTTGCGGGAGGAAGGGTTCACTCTCGTGAGCGAGAGGACGTAAAAGAGTTTTACGATTCTTGCTTTCTGGTTAACGGCTGCCAGCCGGGTGCTCCTTCCTTTTCGTGCCCGAAAAGGAAGCGAAAAGGGCCCGCCGTTCCGATGCGG
>CAJMLV010000055.1 GCA_905214345.1 uncultured bacterium | reverse complement strand
GTTGCTTGAACAATTTCTTCAAAAATATTGTCTAACTTTTCGGGGTCACTTCACGGCGGGGTGCCTGCTTTTTGTTTCTTTTACGC
Source organism: uncultured bacterium (assembly GCA_905214345.1). Classification (GTDB taxonomy): domain Bacteria; phylum Bacillota; class Clostridia; order Oscillospirales; family Ruminococcaceae; genus Gemmiger. Next base: position 14,713 of record CAJMLV010000055.1, on the reverse strand, counting down.
TTCTTCAATGATTTCGACGGCCTTTTCCAGCAGATCATCCCGGCCCGCGGCGATGCCCTCCACCGTGGGAGTACACAGCACATCCGGCTGCACCCCCACCCGCTGGGTCTCTTTCCCCTCCGGGGTCAGCACACCCAGGGTGGTGAACCGGGTCCGGCAGCCGCCGGGCAGGTGGATATAAATGGCATTGCCGTCCGCCCCCACCGAGGGGCTGCCCACCACCACCGCACCGGGGGCCTGACGCAGGCACATGGTGGCAAATTCCGACTGACTCTGGCTGGTCTCGTCTATAAGAATCACCACCTGCCCGGTATACAAGGGCACGTTTTCCCTACCATCGGCTATGCCCATCTGTGCCAGATACCCGGCGCCGCCGTACTGCCCCATCTGCCAGAACCGCCCCGGGTCTGCCATGTTGGGAAGTTCCAAAATAGCATAGAGGGTGGGTTCAGGGATCAGGTATTCGGACAGATCCAAAGCGAACGGGTAGCCGGGATACTGCCGCAGATCCACCACCAAGCCGTCAGTATCGGCAAAGGTGACCATCAGCTCTTCCAGGTCACCCTCTTTCAGGGTGGCGGGGGCAATGTAGCCGATGCGTCCGCCCGCGATCAGGCCGCTTTCCGTAAATTCGACGCCGCCGTCATAGCTTCTGCTGTTGGTCACCTCCACCGTCCGTTCCTGTCCGTCCCGCCGCAGGGTGATCCGGGAGGTTTCCCCCTCCACGCTCAGCAGCGGGTAGAACAGAGCGTTGACAAATTTGTCCGGTTCCGGCACGGGGAAATATTCGCTGAGTTCGGCGATGCGGTCGGCCATGGCCATGCCGTCAACCGTCAGCAGCACGTCCCCCGGCTGCAGGGTGGTACAGCCTTTCCCCACAGATTCCACCACCACTTCCCCATCGATGGAAATAAAGCTGACGGGCAGGAAGTAATCGCCGTAAAACCGCAGAAAACGGCCGCCGTTGGTTTCCAGCATCACATGGTTGTCCCCGGTCTGGGCGGTCAGGCGGCCCAGCGCCCGCTCGTAGGCCATCTGGTCCCCGGCCGCCAGCATATCGTCGATGGCGTTGCGCAGGGCCTGGTCCCAGTCCATACGGGTGATGTCCACATTGGGCGAGAAATACTCGTAGGCGTTCCAGAACCGGAAAGCCCCCAGTAACCGCATGCCGACATCATCGGCAGAAAAAGTATAGCTCCAGTTGGTCTCGTTGGAAAAGTCCAATCCACCCGACGATTCCGAGGAACCGTCCCAGAAAGCGTAGGCGTAGGTCCAGTCCCCTGCATGGGTGTTGGAGAGGGTTTCCAGCCAGGTGCACAGCCTCTCGCCCAGAAACTCCCGGTCACTGATCCAGCTCATGTCGTTCTCAGTGCCCGGGAAAGTTTCCTGCACGGTCTGGTAGTATCGGGCGGTTTCGGCGGTGGCCTGTTCAAAGGGGAACTGATTCAGCCAGTCCAGCAGGACCGCGTTGGCGGTGTCCTCGTCCGCCGCCTGCAAGACCTTGGGCATCACCCGGAAAAGCTCGGCGTCCCAGTTGATCTGCCCGGCGATAATATCCGGGTGGCGATACTTCACATACCCCCACACCTTGGCCAGTTTGTAGAGGGAATCCTTCTGGAAGTCGGTGGCGTCATCCAGCACAATGCCCGACCCATGGTCAAACTCCTTGTCCAGATTGCGGGGCAGCTGCCCCGTATCGGGGTCCGCCGCCAGCGCCATGACCACGGCGCAGATGACCAATACCACGCCGCACAGAATAAACCAGATTTTTCCTTTCAGCGTTTTCACGGATGCTTCCCTCCTTCGGTTCCCGTTTTCTTCTCTTCGTTACTCCTACTATACAGCGCCTGTTTTGGAAAAACAATGCACCCGCGTCCATTTCCTGCAAAAGCGCCCCACCTTTGCCGTTTTGGGCAAAAGCGGGGCGTTTTTCTTGTGCAGGCTGATGCTTTTTGGGGAAATTCTTTACCGCTTCCGGCGGGCAAAGCGGGCCCGGTGCACCAGTATCGCCGCCAGGGCCGCTGCACACAGAGCTGTGAACCAGCAGGTTTTCCAGGCATTGTCACCGGTCTGGGGCAGACGGTTTCCGGGTTCCCGGGTGGGCGCCGGAGATGGTGTTTCTTCTGCCGTGTCCGCCGGGACAGCGGTTTTCTCCGGTGTCGGGGCTGGGGAAACTGTCGGCACAGCCGTGACAGCCGGGGTAGGCTCCGGGGTGCCCGTCGGGGCGGGGGTGGAGGTCGGGGTGAGGGTAGGTGCAGGCGTTGGGGCAAGCGTTGGCGTGGGCGTAGGCGCGGGGGTTGGCGTGGGCAGGGTGCTTTCGTTGGTGAACAGAACCGCAGTCCCGCCCAAGGGCAATTCTACCCGTATGGTATCGGTCTGTTGGGGGGCTTCTTCGTTCAGCTGCACGGTGGTCCGGTAGTCTGCGGTCTCCTCCTCGGTAACGGTGCAGACGGTGCCTGCTTCCAGCCCTTCGATGGTCAGGCTCTGCCCATGGCGCAAAGTGGTGCGGGCAATTCCCTCATCATCAAAGGCCAGCCCGCCGTATTCGCCGCTGAGCGGGGTCCCGTCGGCCCGGGTCAGGGTAATGGTAAAGGCAAAGTCCTGTTCCTTGTCCCCCATGGCCCCGGTGACGGCCTTGGTCACGGTCAGTCGGTTGGGATCATCCCGGTACCGCACGATGGTGCTGCGGGAAAACACCTCACTCAGGTTCTGATCGCCCAGGTCGATTTTCAGGTCCTGGTCGGTACCGGCGGCGTAGTTCTGGGTGATCCTCAGCCGGGACCAGCCCCCCTCCACCAGGAAATATACCGGGTCCCCGGGGGTGGTGGGGCCGTATTCCAGAATCTGGCTATTGCTGTAATAGGAAAGGTCCAGCGGCGGCAGGGCCGAGGCTGACCACACCGCCCAATCGTTGCCGGTGCCGGGGGTATAGCTGCCGGCGGTGTACAGGGCGGCGCGGATGTCCGTGAGGGTGGCGTTGATGTCATCGGGCACGGCAAACTGCAGCATACTGCGCACCACCTTGCCCACGCCCCGCAGTACCACCACATCGTCCTGGGGTGTACCTGCATCGGCGTACACGTCGGTGCTGTCCACCACCACCTCCACCAGCTGGTCGGAGGGCGCATAGCCGTCCGGGCCCTGGGTCTCTTGCAGGTAATAGGTACCCGCAGGCAAAACCGTCCGGGTGTTGGGGAACACCCCTGCACCGCCCAGGGTGATCACGTCCCCCCGGTCCTGGCTCAGGTTGGCGGTGGTCACCGTATCATAGGGCTGCGCCCCGGGGTTCACCTGCCCGCCGGTCACATCTTCTCCCCGGTACAAAGCAAAGCTCGCCCCGGTAAGGGTGGTGAGGGCATCCGCCCCCACCTTCTGCACAAAGAGATAGTTCTTGATGTTGGGCACAAACAGCCGCACCGAAAATTCCCGGTCGAAGCCGCCGTCCTCCTCGTCAGCATCCACATCGGCGTTGAGGCGCACGGTGTTCCCGGCGTCGGCGCTTTCCAGATTGGGCGCAGAGGTGCGGTAAAAAGCCACGGTATACTGGGCGTTGTCCGGGGTAAGTTTACCGTTGGTGACCAGCACATAGTAATAGGTCAGGATGTCCCCGGGCAGGTTATCGATGGTATCCTTGTATGCGCCGCTGCTGTCCAGGGTGAAGATATAGGGGTTGGACCGGGCAGCGGTGAGCGCTGCGTCCATACCGGCGGCGGAAGAAACCTGCCAGCCGGTGATGGGGTCCCCGTACACGGGGTACCAGTCACTTTGTGTGCTGCTGCCGTCGCCGGAAGCCGTCTGCCGCTTGAGCACCACCGCAAAGTAGGTGCCGGAATCCGCCGAGTAGGTGGTACCGTCAAGCCCCCGGGGCTCGTCCGGCAGGGTCACGGTGACCACCGGGCTGGCATACGCCCCGGTATCCCAGGGATTGGCGGAGAGCAGAGTGGCCAGCTCGTCGTATCCTTCGGGGAAATACAGGTCGATCTGCGGGGGCGAGCGGTAGCCTTCCGGGGTCACGCTTTCCACCAGCACGAACTTGCCGGTCTTGCCGTCGCCGCCATATTCGTTTTTCAGATTGTTCAGGCTCAGCAGGGTGCCGTCCGGGTTCTGGAACACAAAATACCCGTTGGACCCGGTGGTACCGGTGGCGATCAGGTCCCGGGGATCGTAGCTGTAATCCTCGGCGGCATAATAGAGACGGAACTCCGCCCCCGCCACCGGGTCGCCGATCTGGTCGATCTTGATCAGATCACTTTGCGGTATGGAAACCAGATTGAATTTCAGCTTCATATTGGAATCGTAGTTGCCCCGTTCCAGATAGAAGAATTTCAGGGTGTGGTAGGTATCATCCGCAAAGGTATCCGAGCCGGTGTTGGTCCAGGTGCGCCCGGCCGCCAGAAATTTTTCCCGGATGGTACCGTCGTCGCTGCCGTTGATCTCCACCCGGCCGGTCTCGAAATCAATTTTCAGGGACGCCGCGTCGTGGATGCCCCCCAGGTCCCCCACCAGCACGTCGTCGATGAAGACCCACACGTCATCGTCGCCGGTAAATTCGTAGGTCACAGGGGTACCGCCGGGGGTGCCGTCCACTGTGCCGTAGGGCTGCTGGACAAAGCGGGTGGTCATGGTCACCCCGAAGTAATGGTTCAGGGCCGCGTTGTTGGACGCCAGATCGCGCACCTGGCTGAACTCATTGAAAGGAAAGAACTGCCCTGTCTGCCCCGAAGCACCGCCCGACCTGACGCCGGGCGCATCATACACGATGAAGGAGTTTGCCGCCTCATCATACTGGGCAAAGTTTTGGGCACTGTCGTAGTAATAGTACCCCTGTTCGTCGATCTGCAGCAGGTTGCGCACCCCGGGGAAAGAGGCCTTGCCCGCGTTGGGCAGGTTGGGATTGAAAAGATAGGCCAGTGACTGGTCCCCCTGGGACAGGATGGGATACCCGCTGCTCAAGGTGTTCTGCACGATGCCGGTGCGTGGTTTGTCGCTGCCGGTATAATCGTTGATGCCGCCATTGGGATTGCGGGGCGCCGAAGCGGTGAATTGCAGCAGCTTGCCTGCATTGATGCCCTGGTCCATATCCGGCGGGTTGACGTTATCCGGGGCAAAGCGGGTGGTGATCCAGTAATCGAACAGATTGATGGTGGTGCCCACCGGGGAAACCGTATCGGTGACCACATCCCCTGTCGCGTGGGGTACCGCCTCCCACACGGCCGTCTCGGCAGACGCCGGAGCCGTCTTCTCCGGGGCTTCCGCGCTTTCTGCCGTGGCGGTCTCGGCAGTGGCGGAAGGCGCCGGGGCACTTCGTCCGCCGGGGCGCGGGCTGTTTTCGGCCCATACCGACGTGGCGGCGGTTATGTACAGCATGGCGGCAGCCAAGGCCAGGGCGGCCAGCCGGCCTGTTTTTCGTGGGATATTCGTATTGCTCTCCACCTTCCCATTTTATGTTGGACAAAGGCACAGCCTTCGCGCTTTGCCTTGTATTATAACGGGAGGCTTCCGCACTTTATGACAGCTTTTGTCGCGGTGCTTCCGGCGGCGCAAAAAACCGGCAGCGGAAGATTCCGCTGCCGGTTTTTGTTTATGGGAAAGAACCCTTAATCCAGGATTTTGCCGTCGATGGAGATGGTCACCACCTGCCAGGGGATAAACTTTCCGCTGGCCTGCAGGGCCTTGCGGGCAGCGGCTTCCAGCCCGCCGCAGCAGGGCACCTCCATGCGCAGAACGGTCAGGCTGGCAATCTCGTTCTGGCGCAAGATCTCGGTGAGTTTTTCGCTGTAATCCACACTGTCCAGCTTGGGGCAGCCGATGAGGGTGATCTTGCCCCGCATGAAGTCCCGGTGCAGTCCCGCATAGGCATAGGCGGTGCAGTCTGCCGCAATCAGCAGCTTGGCGCCGCGGAAATAGGGCGCGTTCACCGGCACTAGCTTGATCTGGCAGGGCCACTGGCCCAGCTGGGAGGGCATGGTCCCCGTTTCCGGCGCCGCGGCGGCAGGTTCCATCCGCCGCATCCTCTGGCCGGGGCATCCGCCGCCCTGGTGACGCCGGGCCATATTCTCCGCCACGGCTTTTTCGTCATAGGGGGCCGCTTCCCGCTCCACAAAGGTGATAGCACCGGTGGGGCAGGTGGGCAGGCAGTCCCCCAGCCCGTCGCAGTAGTCGTCCCGCAGCAGCACCGCCTTGCCGTCCACCATGCCGATGGCGCCTTCATGACAGGCCTGGGCGCAGGCGCCGCAGCCGTTGCATTTTTCCTTGTCGATCTGAATGATTCTTCGCAGCATTTTTCAAAGCCTCCTTGTTTTCTGGTTTCCAGTATACTATAATGCGGAAAAAAGTATGTGGTTATAACCACGAAACAGGTGATCGTATGCTGCCTACTCTGCCCCCCATCTTTCAGAACATCCAACCCGAAGAATACCGCGACCTGGTGGGCTGCGGCTGTTTCCGGTTCACCGAAGCAGCCAAAGGCACGGTACTCTTCCGCGCCGGAGACCGCACCCGGGAATTCGGTGTCCTGCTGTCGGGAGAAGTCCACATCGAAAGCCTGGATGTATGGGGCAACCGGGTGATCCTGCACAGCGTGTCGGCGGGACAGTCTTTTGCGGAGACCTACGCTTTCTGCCAGGTCCCTTTGATGGTGGACGTGACCGCCGTGCGGGACAGCCGGGTGCTGCTGGTACACCTGGGGGTACTCAACGCCCCCGTCAGCCGGGAAAAAAGCTGGTATCCCAAATTGCTGCACAGCCTGCTGGTGCTTTCCACCGGCAAGAACCTGGCCTGGTCCACCCGCATGTTCTGCATCTCCTCCAAAAACATCCGCACCCGGGTGATGACCTATCTTTCGGGAGAAGCCCGGAAACAGGGCAGCCTGGAGTTCACCATCCCCTTTGACCGCCAGCAGATGGCGGATTACCTGAACGTGGAGCGCAGCGCTCTTTCCAAAGAGCTGGGACGCATGCGCAAGGAAGGGATTCTGGATTTCCGCAAAAACAGGTTCCGTCTTTACCATGCCGAAAGCTGAAGGCAGCCGCAAGAAAATCCATACAGCCGGAAAGGAACGAAATATGGCACAGTACATTCTGATCGTGGAGGATGACCCGGCCATCGCCGGTGCCCTGGCCTCTTTTTTGGCAGGCAAGGGGTGTACCGTGGCCCGGTGCTCCAACCTACAGGAAGCACGAATCCAGCTGGACGGCCCCCTGCCGGATGCCGCGGTGCTGGACTGGAACCTGCCCGATGGTGACGGCGCCTCCTTATGCCGGGAACTGCGGGCACAGTATCCCGCCCTGCCCATTTTACTGCTGACGGTCCGCAGCGATACCCCGGACATCCTCAAGGGTTTTGCCTGCGGTGCCGACGATTATGTGACCAAACCTTTTGACCGGGAAGTCCTCTATTCCCGGCTGCTGGCCCTCTGGCGGCGCAGCGGCCAAAGCGACCATTCCCTGCTGCAGTGCGGCGGCATCTTTCTGGATGAATCCCGCCAGACCGTCACCTGCCGGGGCGAACCGGTGGTGCTGGGTGCCCTGGAATACCAGCTGCTCTGCCTGCTGCTGCAAAACAAGGGGCGCACCATGACCCGGCGGCAGCTGCTGGACGCGCTGTGGGACCGGGAAGGACATTTTGTCAATGACAACACCCTGACAGTGACCATGAAACGGCTGCGGGAAAAGCTGGGGCGCCCTGCCTGCATCAAGACGGTGCGCAGTTTTGGTTACCGAATGGAGGATATGCCATGAACCGGTCTCTTTCTTTCCGGCGCGTTCTCCCCTTTCTTCTGGGGGGCCTGGCCGTCTGCCTGCTGGCTGTTTCGGCCGCAGCCGGCATGCTTGCCTGCCTGTACGGGCGCCGTCAGCTGGCTCTTCTGGATGGCTTCTGCACCGCTCTGGTAACCCGGGCGCCGGAAACCGCCGACGCCGTGTATGCCCTGGCCAAGGAGGGCGGATTCACCCTTTCTCAAGTTCCGGGTGTTCTCGCGGAACGGGGATACCGCCCCGCCGATTTTGCCGCCGGCGCCGGAATACTGTACGCTGCCGCGGCAGCCGGGCTGGCACTGGGGCTTTCTCTGCTGGCAGGTGCTGTGCTATATCTGCACCGCCGAACCGACCGGCAGCTCCAATCCCTGTCGGCCCTGCTGGAAGCCGCCCGGACCGGAAAACCGTGTCCTCCGCTGAACGGGGGACCGGCTGCTGAGGGCAGCTATGCCCGTCTGGCAGATGAGCTGGAAAAGACGGTCACCGAACTGACCCTGACCCGGGAGGCCGCGGTGGATGCCCGCAACGCCTTTGCCCAAAACCTGGCCAACATCGCCCACCAGCTAAAAACGCCGCTGACGGCCCTGTCTTTGGCGGCCCAGGACGCCGGGGCCCCCACCCGCCGGGTCATGGAACCCCAGCTGGACCGCCTGACCCACCTGGAGGAATCTCTGCTGCTGTTGGCCCGGCTGGACGCGGGGACCCTGCCCCTGCACCTCGAACCTTCCGACCTGTTCACCCTGCTGATGATGGCCGCCGACAATCTGCAGCCCCTGGCGGAAGAGGCCGGAGTTGCCATCGACGTGGCTGAAGCGGATACAGTTTCCCTGCCGGTCGACCCCGACTGGACCACCGAAGCCTTTTTGAACCTGATGAAAAACTGCGTGGAGCACGCCCCCGCAGGAAGTACCGTGTACTGCACTTACACCCGGAACCCGCTGCATACGGAAGTCTGCATCCGGGATGAAGGAAACGGTTTTTCTTCCGCCGACCTGGGCCATCTGTTTGAACGGTTTTACCGCGGGACCAATGCCCGCCCCCAAAGCACCGGTATCGGTCTTTCTATCGCCAAAGAATTGCTGGAGCGGCAAAACGCGCTGCTTACCGCCGAAAATGCCCCGGAAGGCGGCGGCCGGTTTGTGGTGCGGTTTTATCGGTAGCTGTCACCGGGATGTCATTTTCGGCTGGTAAACTATTCCCAAAAGGAGGACATCCCATGGAATTGCTGCAATGCACCGACCTGAAAAAGATTTACGGCACCGGCGACACCGCCGTATGTGCCCTGAACGGCATCGATCTGACTGTATCCCGCGGGGAATTTGTGGCGGTGGCGGGGGCTTCCGGGTCCGGCAAATCCACCCTGCTCCATCTTATGGCCGGGGTGGATAAGCCCACCGCCGGTACCGTGGAAATTGATGGAGTGGATGTGGGCAAACTGGACCCCACCCGGGCCGCTCTGTTCCGCCGCCGCAAGGTGGGGCTGATCTATCAGTTTTTCAATCTGATCCCCACCCTGACGGTCGAAAAGAACATTGCCCTGCCCCTGCTGCTGGACAAGCGGACCCCGGACCCCGAATCACTGGGGCAGCTGGTGCGGACGCTGGGCCTGCAGGACAAGCTGAAAGCCATGCCCGGGCAGTTGTCGGGCGGGCAGCAGCAGCGGGTAGCCATCGCCCGGGCCTTGTGTTACCGCCCTGCTCTGCTGCTGGCAGACGAGCCCACCGGCAACCTGGACCGGAAAAACAGTGGGGAGATTCTGGACCTGCTGCGGCTCTGCCACCGCAATCTGGGGCAGACCATCCTGCTGGTGACCCATGACGAAGCCCTGGCTGCCCAGGCAGACCGGGTCATCACCCTCAGTGACGGCCGCATCGTCAGCGACCACAGACGGGGGTGAATGTGATGTGGAAAGATTTTTCCCGCAGTTATCTGTCCCACAATCCCACCGCCGCCCGCACCATGGCCGCGGCAGCCCTGGCAGCCGCCTTCCTTCTCGCCCTGCTCTGCGGTCTTTTCTATAATGCCTGGGCCTATGATGTGGACCGCATTCTGCGGGAAGAGGGCAGCTGGCACGTCCGTCTGACCATGCCCCGCACCGATGCCGCCCTGGAGGAAGCGCCGGAACTTCTGGAACAGTTTGCCCATGTGGATACCGTCACGGTCAGCGAAGAATTATCCGGACCGGAGGAAACGGTGGTCGAACTGACCTTTGGGGATAAAAGCGCCATATACGGAGAAACGGAGAAGATCCGGGCCGCACTTGGCCTGGCGGAGGAGCAGATCCAGGTCCATGAGACCTTGTTGTCCCGGTATCTCATCACTGATCCCCGGGACTCTTCGCCGCCTCTGCTGCTGCCTTTTCTGCTGGCGGTATGGGCCGCCGCAGCCCTGGCTCTGATCCTGTTGCTGCACAACGCCTTTGAGATCACCATGCAGGCCCGGGGCCATCAGCTGGGCATCCTGGCCAGTGTCGGCGCCACCCCCAGGCAGCTGCGCCGCTGCCTGCTGGAAGAAGCCTTTTCTGTTGCGTTGCTCCCCCTTGTGTTGGGCACCGTGTTGGGGTTTGCCTCCTGCGGCGGCGTTCTGGCGGCGGTCAACCGGGTGGCCGCCGACCTGCCCGGCCGCCAGCCCGCGGTGTTCCGGCTGCATCCGCTGGTAGTGCTGGCCGCATTGCTTTCCGCTCTGTGTACGGTATTTTTCTCCGCATGGCTGCCGTCCCGCCGGCTCAGCCGCATCACCCCGCTGGAAGCCCTGCACGGCGACGACCGCCGGGAATCCGCCTGGCAATGGAAACACCGCCGCTCTTCGCCCCTGCTGTCCCGCTGTTTCGGCATCCGGGGCGAGCTGGCCGGCAATGCCTTGAAAGCCCAGAAAAAATCGCTGCGCATTGCCAATGTATCGCTGCTGCTTTCCTTTATGACCTTCACTGCCATGCTCTGCTTTTTCACCCTGTCGGACATCAGCACCCGCATGACCTACTTTGAACGCTACCGGGATGCCTGGGACGTAATGGCAGAAGTTCAGGATACCGGACTTTCCGATTTTTCCCTCACCGATGCACTGGCCGCCCTGCCCGGGGCAGAGGATTGTGTGGTCTACGAAAAGCGGCAGACCTTTGTGACCCTCTCCCCCGAAATGCAGAGCAACGAACTGCAGGCCCTGGGCGGTTTTGCCGCCGCGGCAGGGGAAGAAGCCCGTTCCTATGGGGATGGATGGCTGGTCGGCGCTCCCATTGTGGTGATGGATGACAATTCGTTTCTGCGTTATTGCGAGGACATCGGAGCTGTGTCGTCTCTGGACGGTGCCGTTCTTCTCAACCGGGTCTGGGACAGCCTGCACAGCCATTTCCGTGCCCGGCAATACCTTCCTTTTGTGGCGGAAAATACCGCTTCGCTCCCGTTGGCAGACAAGACCGGTGCCGCCCTTGGTGACCTGCCCCTGTTGGCCCTGACAGATACTGCGCCTGTTCTGCGGGAAGAGTATGACCAGTACACACTGGTCATGTTCTGGCCCCAAAGCCTGTGGGAAAAGTGGAGCGGCGCCGGGATTCTGCCTGCCGGCACCGAAGGAGCGGAACTTTTTGTCCGCCTGCTGGGACAGGACGGCATCACCGCGGCGGAATGTGAAGCCCTGCAAGAGGATGCCGCCGCCCTTCTGGACCGGGAAGGATACACCTATACCATCGAAAACAGACCGGGCGAACAGGCAGTAAATGACCGGATGATCCGGGGCGCCGAGATGATTCTGGGCGCGTTCTGCCTGCTGCTGGCCGCTATTGGGCTCGCCAACGTCTTTTTGAATGCGCTGGGATTTGTGCGGCAGCGCCGCCGGGAATTCGCCCGGTATCTGGCCCTGGGCATGACACCTCGGGAACTGCGCAGCCTGTTCTGGATCGAGGGTGCCGTGCTGGCGCTGCGGCCTCTGGTCATCACCCTGCCCCTGACCGGACTGCTGGTGGCATTTATGCTGCGGGCCAGTTATCTGGATGCCGCAGTGTTTCTGGCCGAAGCGCCGGTTCTTCCGGTGGTTTTGTTTGCCCTGCTCATCGTGGGGACCGTCGCCCTGGCCTATGCCCTGGGAGCCCGGAAGATTCTTTCCGCCGATCTGTCAGAAATCCTGAAAGACGACAGCCTGATGTAATATTCCGCCCCGGCTTCTCTGCAACGCAAAGCGCCCCGCCAAAAACGGCAGGGCGCTTGTTTGTTCTATGGCGGCCGGGTGATTTATTCAAACGGATAGCGGATGCCCCACTGCCGCCGCAGGGTATCCATCAGGTTCATCACGTACAGTGTATCCTCATGAGGAATTTCCTCACATTCCACCGCTCCTTTTTCCAGGGCACGGCGGCAGGCTTCCACCTCGTACTCATAGCCGGAAATCTGGGGCGGGCGCTCATACTCGGCCACCTTGCGGTACTCTCTGTCGTAGACGGTCAGGCGTTCAAAATTGTTGATGTTCTCCACACATAGGAAGCCCTCGGTACCCTGGATGATGCCTTTGCGGTCACTGACCGAAAGCACCGAACTGTTCAGCACCGCCAGGGCGCCGTCCTTGAATTTCAGGGTGATGCTGTCCTGTTCGTCCACGCCGGTGGCGGTGTAGGTGCAGGTGGAGGAGATGTCTTCCACCCGGTTACCCAGCATCATACAGGCAAAATGCAGGGTATACACCCCCACGTCCAGCAGAGCGCCGCCCGCCAGGTTGGGGTCCTGGATCCGTTTTACCTGAGAGATCGGATATCCCAGGTTGGCGGTGAGCAGAGTGGGGCGGCCGATGACGCCGCTGGCCAGCACCTCTTTCATCACCTTCAAAAAAGGCATGTAGCGGGTCCAGATAGCTTCGGTGATCAGCACTCCCTTCTCTTTTGCCAGACGGAACAGTTCCCGGGCCTGCTCCTCATTGGCAGTGAAGGATTTCTCGCACAGGACCGCCTTGCCGTGGCTGATGCACAGTTTGGCATTGGCGTAATGCTCAGAGTGCGGTGTGGCGATATAGATGAGTTCTACCTCCGGGTCCTGCACCAGCTCTTCATAGGACCCATACGCCTTTTGGCAGGAAAAATCCTCGGCAAACTGCCGGGCCTTTTCCAGGTTTCTGGAAGCCACCGCGTAACATTCCGCCGTTTCCATGGCCTTGACGGTGTTGGCCATCACACCGGCAATGCCGCCGGCCCCCATGATTCCGATTTTCATGATTGCACCTCCAAAATACCGGCTGCGGCAGCGCCGCGCTTTCCGTACGGTTCTGTGCTGCCATTATAGCATAGCGTCAGACTTTCCACCACCCAAAAGTGTCCGCATTCTGCTTTTACGCAGGGACTATGCGGGCAGTGCGCTTCTGTATTTTATTGACAGAACCGGTTCCGGTTGCTATACCTAAGTTAAGAGGAATTCCAAGAGAAAGGAGCACAACCATGAAATACCGTTTTGCGGCAGCCCTGTTCGTCGCATCCCTGCTGGCCGGTTGTACCGCCGACAGCACCGCTCAGCCTTCCCCGCCCCCGGTGCAGGAACCCACACCGGCTGTGCAGACACCCCAGCCGGAAGAAATGACGGATACACCTCCGGAGAACGACCTGCTTTTTTCTCGCTCCGCCGGGGCACAAACCGCAGACGGGTTTTATGCCATCCATACCTACGATGACTGGACTGGCTGCCTGGTCTTTTATGATTACGGGTCGCTGCAAGCGGTACCGGTGTGTGCCCAGCCCAACTGCGAGCATCACGACGAGAACTGTCCCGCCTGGTTCGGCGACAAAGGCAACATCCCCAGAATCCTGACCAACGGGGAGCAGCTGGTATTCTGCTACCTGAACAGCCCCGCCCGCATCGAAACGGCAAACCCGGACGGCAGCAACCGCCGGGTCCTTTATGAGTTTGCCGCCAACGAGACTCCCGGCGACGGTTTTTGCATAGACCAGGATGCCGTATACCTTCTGTCCACGTCCATCTCCACCGAACAGGACGGAAGTCAGAACCTGCTGCGCATCAGCCTGGAGGACGGCAGCTGTACAACGTTGCGGAGCAACTCCATCACCGGTGGCACCTACTCGTTCCTGACCGGCTGCCGGGATCATTTTCTCGTACTCAAGGAAATCCGGCGCAACACCCAGGAAGTGGATACCGCAGAACAGCTTGCCGACCAGACCCACACACTGCTGCTGGCAGATCCCCGAAACGGCAGCACCACCCCACTGTACGAGTGGCAGCAGGGTGACGCACTGGAATCCGCCCTGGCAGACACGGTATACTGCATCACCGCCGACCACCGGCTCTGCGCCTTTTCCGGGGACGGACAGCTGCACGAACTGGCCCGGGATGACCGGTTTATCCTTTCGGTGACCGTGGTCCAGTACGCCGACGATGATGCACTCTGGTTCACCGCCCCGGAAAACGGAACAGAGGGCACAAACCGCCTGCATCAGCTGAATTTTGCCGATGGGACCGTGGTTCCGGTCCCTCTCTCCCGGGAATATTCCCTGACCGTGCTGGGGCAGTTTCAGGATAAACTGTTTGTCCGCATAGCCGCAGACGACAGTTTGCAGGCTTCGCTGAACACCCGATATATCCTTGTTTCCAAAGACAGTTTCACCGCGATAGAGAGCCTCACGGCTTGTGAGGAATTTTCCGAAAGCTACTGACTCAGATAAACACCAAAAGGCCTTACACAGTGTGTAAGGCCTTTTTTCTGCACGTTTTTCGCATTCCAGACTTTATGGATTGCTGATAGAAATAGTCCCCAAGGCAGTCTTCAGATCCAATGTACAGCTTTGGCACTGCCGGACGTGGAATCCATCTCAAGGGAATCCGCTGTACCGGTAAAATCCAGTTTTCCCGCCGCATTATCCACAGGCGTCTTTTGGTGCAGCAATCCGGGGCAGCAGCCCCCTTGCCAACTAATCAGACTGCGGAGGGACCCGCGCACTTTCCAACAGTCCACTGGACTGTTGGAACCGGGCG
>CAJMLV010000054.1 GCA_905214345.1 uncultured bacterium | reverse complement strand
CTGGTCGGCGTCCACCGCATCGAAACGGTGGCGGTTTTTCGGTTCCTTTTTGACGACAAAAAGGAACAACTCAACGGCAAGATGCCGTCTGCCAAGAAGCAAGGTGTGTGCCATCACACAAACAGGCTAACTGCCAGCAGCAACACCAGCAGCCCCACATTGCAGACGGTAAACCAGAAGAAATACCGGGGGCGTTTGTCCGGGTACTGTTTGGCCACCAGCTTGTAGGAGATCAGGCTGGCCATGGAGGCGATGAGGGTGCCTAGCCCGCCCAGGTTGCAGCCTACAATGAGCTGGGGCCAGGCGCTGCTGTATCCCGAAAGGAGCAGCGCCGCGGGCACGTTGCTGATGACCTGGCTGGCCAGCACGGCCACCGCCACCTCGTGCCCGGCCAGAATCCCGGACAGGAAATTCTGGAAGCTCTCGATACGGCCCATGTTGCCGATGAATACAAAGAAAGCGATGAAGGTGCCCAGCAGGGAATAGTCGATCTTCGCCAGCAGGGGACGGTCAAACAGCACCAGCACCACCGCCGTCAGCGCCGCCACACCCAGGGGCGGCAGAAGCTTGGCGATGCAGCCCAGGCAGAGCAGGCCGCCCAGGGCGAACAGGGCCATCCGGCGCTTGTCGCTCAGCTGGATACGGGGCAGGTCGGTGTGGACCGCCGCGCTGCGGGGCAACACACACAGCACTGCGATGCACACCCCGGACAGGGCCACATAGGGCAGCATCAGAGCGCAGAATTCCCCGAACCCCATCCCCGACCGGTTGTACAGATACAGGTTCTGGGGGTTGCCCATGGGGGTGAGCATGCTGCCCAGGTTGGCGGCGGCGGTCTGCAGCACCACGGTGGGGATCACCAGCCGGTCCTGCCCGGCCATGCGCAGCACCGTCAGGGCGAAGGGCACAAAGGTAATGAGGGAAACGTCGTTGGTGATGAGCATGCTGAAAAAGAAGGGGAGAGCCACCAGCGCCAGCACCATCCGCCGCGTGGTGGCGGTGCGGCGCAGCAGGGCCGCGCCCAGGGCGTCGAACAGCCCCAGCATCTGCAGGCCCTTGGTCACCGCCATCAGGCTGAAGAGCAGGGCCAGGGTGTCCCAGTCGATATAGCCCGCATATTCCGCATCCGGGAGCACCGCAATGGCCGAAAGCAGCGCCAGCACCACCGCAACGGTGAGCACCACTTCCCCCTTGATAAAGTTCCTGACCCGCTGGGCCGGGGACAGAGTCTGTCCACTTGCTGTTTTCACCAAAACATCCGCTCCATTTTTGTACAGAATCACGCCGGGCATCCCGGCGCGCGTTCCTTATTATACCGCCCGTCACCCCGGGATGCAACCGCTGCGGACAGGTTTTTTGGGCGGCTGCACGGAATTTTTGGGCATAACAAAAGCCGGGCGGCCCCTGCGGGGCCGCCCGGCGGTATGGTTGATGCAAAAAGACAGGTCAGGGCTTATTCCTGGGGAACGGCTTCGGGTTCCAGCAGGGTCAGGCGCACTTCCTGCACCCGGCGGTGGGTGGTACGGGTGACGATGCCCTCGTACTTGCCCCAGCGGAAATGGTCGCCCACCTTGGGCAGACCGCCCAGTTTTTCCTGCACAAGGCCGCTGATGGACACAGCCTTGCCCTTATCGCGGATGGACAGTTCCTCCGCCACGTCATCCACACCGGCGTCACCGGCGATGAGCCAGCTGCCGTTGCTCTGGGGGCGGACTTCCTCCACCACGTCGTCGTGTTCGTCCCAGATCTCGCCCACCAGCTCTTCCAGGATGTCCTCCAGGGTGACGATACCGGCGGTGCCGCCGTATTCGTCCACCACGATGGCCATGTGGTGCTTGCTCTCACGCATGGTGCGCATCAGTTCGGAGATACGGCTGCCGGAAGTGGTGTACAAAGCGGGGGCGATGAGCTTTTCCGGCTCCGCGTCGCCCCGGCGGGCGGCCACGAAGTAATCTTTCTCGTGTACCACGCCGATGATGTTGTCGATGTTCTCATGGTACACCGGCAGGCGGGAATAGCCGCTTTCGGCAAACAGGTCGGCCACCTCGTCCAGGTCGGCGTCGTCGGCCACAGCCACCACGTCCACCCGGGGGATCAGTACGTCTTCCACTTCCACATCATCAAAGCTGATGGCACTGCGGATCAGTTCGCTTTCCCGGTCGGTGATCTCGCCGTCCTTTTCGGCTTCGCTCACCATGGTCACCAGTTCGCCTTCGGTCACGGTGTCCCGCTCGTCCGAATGGAACCGCCGCGCCAGAAAGTCCTTCCACTTGCCGAAGATGAAGTTCAGCGGGGTGAACAGGGTGACCAGCGCATTCAGGATGGGGGAGAAAGCCACCGCCAGGGTCTCGGGCATTTCCTTGGCAAGACCCTTGGGGGTGATCTCGCCGAAGATCAGCACAATGACGGTCAGCGCCACCGTGGAGGCGGTGGGGCCGTACACCGGGCCCAACAGGCTGGAGAAGAACACCGTGCCCAGGGACGCCGCCGCAATGTTCACGATGTTGTTGCCGATGAGGATGGTGCTCAGCAGCCGGTCGAACTTTTCAGCCAGGTTCAGGGCCTTGCCGGCGGGTTTGTCGCCCGCTTCGGCCCGGGAACGCAGCCGGATCAGGTTCAGCGATGAGAAGGCGGTCTCGGATGCGGAGAAAAACGCCGACATCGCCACCAATGCCACGATCAGGATGATGGTGATAATACTGTCCTCTTCCATGGGGGGGGAACGATCAACTCTACTTTCTGTATTGCATTTTTTGCCGGGCCTGCAAACGGTTGCACGCAGCCAGCATACTGGCTATTTTACCATATCCCCGGCGCAAACGCAATTGCTTTGCAGCGCCCCACCGGGATTTTACGCCGGTTTTACCCGGAATATCCCCCGGAAAAAACAAGGCCGCCCCCGCATAAGGGGACGGCTTCCTGTTTGTAAACGGAAAAAGTCAGCTTTCGGCAATGCCGAAGAAATACCGGTTCAGACGGTACTTGTTGGCCTCGTACAGCCCCAGGTCCCGGTACAGGTCCTTATAATAGGTGAGCAGTTCCCACCGGGTGGTCAGCACCTTCACCGGGTTCAGGTTGTGCACCAGGCTTTCGGGGTTCTGCACATAGTTGTAGATGGGGGTGGACAGGGCATAAAACCGCTCCGCATACCGGATGAAGCTGAGGTTGAAATAAAAGTCCTCGCTGTAATCCAGTTCCTCGCTGCAGGCGATGTCGCTATGCTCCCGCACGATGTCCGCCCGGTAGAGCTTGTTCCACATCACCCCGTAGTAGAAGCTGGCGGGCTCCTGCATCAGGCCGTAGGCAAACTGGGCCTTGCCCATGTAGCCTTCCATGAGAAAGCCGAAGGTCTGCACCCGGGTGAAGGGGTCGAACCCGGGGTCCACCTCCTCCGGCATGCGGGGGGCACGCTGGGCCTGCCGTTCCTTGGGGGGCTCCACCCGGTTGTAGTGGGCAATGACCATGTCGGCGGCGTTTTCCTCCGCCTTTTGCACCAGCATTTCGGTGGCGTAGGGCTGCAGGGTGTCGTCGGCATCCACAAACTGCAGGTACTTGCCTTTGGCGGCCCGCATACCCAGGTTGCGGGTGGCGGATACCCCGCTGTTGGCCTTGTCGATGAGGGTGATGCGGCTGTCCACCTTGGCGTACATGGCGCAGATCGGCCCGCTCACGTCGCTGCTGCCGTCGTTGAGCAGCAGGATCTCCAGATTCCGGTAGGTCTGGCGGCGGATACTCTCCACACAGCGGGCAATATGCTTTTTGGCGTTGTAGATGGGTACGATGACACTGACAAGCGGCTGTTCGGCGGCGGACATGGGAACTCCCCTCTCTATATATAAAGTATACGTTTAACATACCACAAAATGCGCCCGGGCACAATGGCGCACCGGAAGGCGGCGTGGTATAATGACCATAGAATTTTATGCAGGAGGGAACCCCTATGCCCGAACAGTTCACCGAAAAACTCCGCGCCCTGGAAGATAAACTCTACGCCTGCCAGTATGCCCAGGCCGTGATGAGCTATGACGAAGCCACCGCCGCCCCCGCCCGCAGCGAGGACGGCCGTGCCCGGGCCGCCGAGATGCTCAGCCGCATCTCCTTTGACGCGCTGGTCAACCCCGAGACCGAAGCCCTGCTGAAAGAGGCGGAAGCCGCCGACCTGGACGAGCTCACCGCCGCCGAGGTGCGGGAACTGCGCCGCCGCTACGATGAGATCGCCCGCATCCCGGCGGATGAATACGCCGCCTTTACCGGTCTGGTGCAGCAGGCGGTGCCCGCCTGGGGCCGGGCCAAGCGCTCCGACGATTTCGACGCCTTTGCCCCTTATCTGGAAAAGATCGTGGACGCCCGCCGCCGTCAGGCCGGGTACTTTGCCCCGGACAAGGACCCCTACGAAGCCTGGCTGGACCGGTACGAGCGGGGCCTGACCATCGCCCAGTGCGATACCTTCTTCGCGGCTCTGCGGGCGGAGATTCTGCCCCTTTTGAAAGAGATCCAGCAGCGGGGCAAGCCGGTGCGCACCGACTTCCTGGACCGGGACTGGCCCCTGGAAGGCCAGCGGGAACTGGCCCGGCGGATCATGGACCTGTGGGGGCTGGACCCCGACCACTGCGTGCTGGCCGAGAGCGAACACCCCTTCACCGAAGGGTTCTGGCACGGGGATGTGCGCATCACCACCCATTATATGCAGCGGGATGTGCTGAGCAGCCTTTACAGCGTGGCCCACGAGGGCGGCCACGCCCTGTATGAGCTGCATGTGGACCCGGCCTGTGACTTCACTGTGCTGGCGGGCGGGGCCACCATGGGCCTGCACGAAAGCCAGAGCCGCCTGT
Source organism: uncultured bacterium (assembly GCA_905214345.1). GTDB lineage: Bacteria > Bacillota > Clostridia > Oscillospirales > Ruminococcaceae > Gemmiger. Next base: position 10,841 of record CAJMLV010000054.1, on the reverse strand, counting down.
TTGAGAACATGGTGGGCCGGTCCCGGGCCTTCATCCACTGCCTGTGGCCCATCCTGCGGGAAATTTTCCCCGAACAGACCGCCGATTTCACCGAGGAAGAACTCTACCGTGCCGCCAACCGGGCGGAACCGGGGCTTATCCGCACCGAGGCCGACGAGCTGACCTATGCCTTGCACATCATGGTGCGGTACGAGCTGGAAAAAGCCCTGCTCCAGGGCACTCTGGCCGTAAAGGACCTGCCCGAAGCCTGGAACGCCAAATATAAGGAATACCTGGGGCTGGATGTGCCGGACAACGCCCGCGGTGTTTTGCAGGACATCCACTGGGCCGGGGGCGATATGGGCTACTTCCCCAGCTACGCCCTGGGCAGCGCCTACGCCGCCCAGGCCTGGGACGACATCACCGCCAAACTGGGGGATGGCGTGCTGGAAGCCCACATGGAAAAAGGCGACCTGGCCCCGCTGAAGGATGCCCTGTGCGCCCGGCTGTGGCGCTACGGCAACAGCCGGGAACCGGCGGAACTGGTGCGCAGCCTGTGCGGCGGGGAATTTGATGCAAAGCATTACACTGCCTACCTGCGCCGCAAGTACACCGACCTGTACGGCCTGTGAACACGATACAATGTATAAAAATTCATTAAATTGCGGTGCAAATGAAAATGGACTGCAAATATATGGAAATTTATACAAAATTTTGGGCGCAAGTGGGGTCTGTTTGTAGGAAATTCCGCCTTGATTTTGGCAAAATGGCGTGTATAATAAGAAACATCAGATGAATAAATATTCAGCCACGCGCTGTGAAGCAAAGAGAAAGGGTGCTCTACCATGAAAAAGAACAAGCAGGATATCAAGAAGGTCGTTCTGGCCTACTCCGGCGGTCTGGATACCTCCATCATCATTCCCTGGCTGAAGGAAAACTACAACAACTGCGAAGTTATCGCCGTTTCCGGCGACGTGGGCCAGGGCACCGAGCTGGACGGCCTGGAAGAGAAGGCCAAGAAGACCGGCGCTTCCAAGCTGTATGTGCTGGACCTGAAGAAGGACTATGTGGAAAACTACATCTGGCCCTGCCTGAAGGCCGGCGCCAAGTATGAGGATTACCTGCTGGGCACCTCTCACGCCCGTCCCTGCATCGCCAAGGCTCTGGCCGAGATCGCCATCAAGGAAGGCGCCGACGCCATCTGCCACGGCTGCACCGGCAAGGGCAACGACCAGGTCCGCTTTGAGCTGACCCTGAAGGCCTTCGCTCCCGATATGGCCATCATCGCCCCCTGGCGGGAATGGGATATCAAGAGCCGTGACGAGGAGATCGACTACGCCGAGGCTCACAACATCCCCCTGAAGATCAGCCGGGAGACCAACTACTCCAAGGACAAGAACCTGTGGCACCTGAGCCATGAGGGTCTGGACCTGGAAGATCCCAAGAACGAGCCCCAGTACAACAAGGAAGGCTTCCTGGAGCTGGGCGTCAGCCCCGAACAGGCTCCCGACACCCCCACCTATGTGACCATCCACTTTGAAAAGGGCATCCCCACCGCCATCGACGGCAAGGAGATGGGCGCCGTGGAGATCGTGGAGACCCTGAACAAGATCGGCGGCGCCAACGGCATCGGCCTGCTGGACATCGTGGAAAACCGTCTGGTGGGCATGAAGAGCCGCGGCGTGTACGAGACCCCCGGCGGCGCCATCCTGTACAAGGCGCTGAACGTGCTGGAAACCATCACCCTGGACAAGGAAAGCGCCCACTTCAAGGAGATCGTGGCCCAGAAGATGGCCGATCTCGTCTACAACGGCCAGTGGTTCACCCCCCTGCGGGAAGCCATCAGCGCCTTTGTGGATCAGCTGGAAAAGACCGTCACCGGCGATGTGACCCTGAAGCTGTACAAGGGCAACATGATCAACGCCGGCGTCACCAGCCCCTTCACCCTCTATGACGAGCAGACAGCTTCCTTCGGCGAGGATGAGGACTACAATCAGGCCGACGCCAGCGGCTTCATCAACCTGTTCGGCCTGCCCATCGCCGAGCGCGCCAAGCTGGCCAAGAACTGGCCCGCCATCGACTGATTTCTGACGCAACGACCGTAACCCGATACTGCCGCCGGGGAGGATTTTCCCTCCTTGGCGGCTTTGGCGTTCCTGCAACAGGACGCCTTTCAACCGAAAGTGAGGTACTTTTATGCCCCAACTCTGGCAGGGCCGCGCAAGCAAAGCGGTGGACAGCCGCGTCAACGACTTCAACTCCTCCATCCGGTTCGACGCCCGCATGATCGAACAGGACATCCGGGGCAGCCTGGTGCATTCCGCCATGCTGGGCACCCAGGGCATCATTTCCGCCCAGGATGTGGAGGACATTCATAAGGGACTGCACTCCATTCTGGATGATCTGCACAGCGGCGCGCTGGAGATCGACCCCGCCGCCGAGGACGTGCACACCTTCGTGGAACAGACCCTCACCGCCCGGGTGGGGGATGCGGGCAAGCGGCTGCACACCGGCCGCAGCCGCAACGACCAGGTGGCCCTGGACATCCGCCTCTATCTGCGGGACGCCGCGGCCATGCTCCAGCAGGAAATGAAAGACCTCATCGACGCCATCTGCACCAAAGCCGAGGAGAGCGCGGGCTACGTCATGCCCGGCTACACCCATCTGCAGCGGGCCCAGCCGGTGAGCTTCGGCCACCAGCTCATGGCCTACGCCTGGATGCTGCTGCGGGACCTGGGCCGCATGCAGGACGCCGTGCGCCGCATGGACGCCGAGTGCCCCCTGGGTTCCGGCGCCCTGGCCGGCACCACCTATCCCTTGGACCGGTTCTACACCGCCAAGGAACTGGGCTTCGCCGCCCCCTGCCATAACTCCATCGACGGCGTGTCCGACCGGGACTTCTGCATCGAGCTCTGCGCCGCCATGGCCACCTGCATGATGCACCTCTCCCGCCTGTCGGAAGAAGTCATCCTCTGGTGCAGTTGGGAGTTCCGCTTCGTGGAGCTGGACGACGCCTTCACCACCGGTTCTTCCATCATGCCCCAGAAGAAGAACCCCGACGTCACCGAGCTCATCCGCGGCAAGACCGGCCGGGTCTACGGCGACCTGAACACCCTGCTGGTCATGATGAAGGGCATCCCCCTGGCCTACGACAAGGATATGCAGGAGGACAAGGAGGCCATCTTCGACGCGGTGGACACCCTGGACCTCTGCCTGCGCACCCTGACCCCCATGCTGGCCACCATGACCCCGCTGCCCGAAAACATGCGCAAGGCGGCGGCCCACGGCTTCATCAACGCCACCGACTGCGCCGACTACCTGACCAAGAAGGGTATGCCCTTCCGGGACGCCTACAAGTGCACCGGCACCATGGTGGCCGCCTGCATCCGGGAAGGCAAGACCCTGGAAGAAATGTCCCTGGAAGAATTCCAGCGGTACAGCCCCCTGTTCGAGCAGGATGTGTACGAGGCCATCGACCTGACCAACTGCTGCGAGGGCCGCACCAGCTACGGCGGCCCCACCAAAGCCAGTGTCCTTTCCCAGATCGCCGACGTGCGCGCCGCGCTGGCCCAATAAACAGAAACCGGGTGTTTGTTGTGAAAAAGTATCGTATTTTTGTGGACGGGTCCTCCGGCACCACCGGCCTGCGCATCGCCGACCGTCTGGCCGCTCGCCCGGAATTTGAACTGCTGACCATCGCCGAAGCCGACCGGAAGGACCCGAACGCCCGGGCGGCGGTCATCAACCGGAGCGACCTGACCTTCCTCTGCCTGCCCGACGCGGCGGCGAAGGAGATCATCCCGCTGGTGAAAGAGGATGTCCGCATCCTGGACACCTCCACCGCCCACCGCACCGCTTCCGGCTGGCTGTACGGCATGCCCGAACTGGACAACACCCGCAAGGCGCTGAAAACCGCCACCCGGGTGGCGGTGCCCGGCTGTCATGCTTCCGGCTTCATCGCCCCGGTGGCGCCTCTGGTGCGCCGCGGCCTGCTGGCTCCGGAAGCCGCCCTGTGCTGCTTCAGCCTCACCGGGTACTCCGGCGGCGGCAAGTCCATGATCGCCCAGTATGAGGCCGAGCGCACCGACGAAGGGCTGTATGCCCCCCGTCCCTACGGCCTGACCTTGCACCACAAGCACCTGCCCGAGATGATGGCTGTCTGCGGCCTGCACACCGCCCCGGTCTTCTGCCCGGTGGTGGGGGACTACTACGCCGGTATGGAAACGGTGGTGCAGCTGCAGCGCGGCCAGCTCAACGGTGACGCCAAAGACCTGGCTGCCGCCCTGTCCGACTATTATGCGGGCAGCCCGGTGATCACCGTTCACCCGTTTGACCCCGACGCCCTGCCGGGGTTCCTGCCCTCCAACGCTCTGGCGGGGAAGGACAGCATGGAAATTTTCGTCACTGCCTCCCCGGACGGCGGCCAGATCCAGCTCATCAGCCGCTTCGACAACCTGGGCAAGGGTTCCTCCGGCGCGGCGGTGCAGTGCATGAACCTGATGCTGGGCCTGGACGAGACCGCCGGCCTGGCTCTGTAAGACGCGGCAAAGACCGCGAGTTGAATTGAGGGGGAGAAAGATGAACATTACCAAGATCGAGGGCGGCATCTGCGCGCCCCAGGGATTTTCCGCCGCGGGCGTGCACTGCGGCATCCGGCGCAACCATTCCAAGCCGGACCTGGCCATCATCAAAGCGGATGTGCGCTGTGCGGGCGCTGCCTGCTATACCACCAACAAGGTCTACGGCGCGCCCATCACGGTGGACCGGGAACATCTGGCCGACGGCTACGCCCAGGCCATCCTGGTCAACTCCGGCAACGCCAACACCTGCGCCCCCGGCGGGGTGGAACTGGCCCGGGAAACCTGCCGTCTGGCTGCCCAGGCTCTGGGCATTGACGAGAAGGACGTGCTGCCCTCCTCCACCGGCGTCATCGGCCAGGCCATGACCATCGCGCCTTTCGCCGCCGGCATCCCGGACGCTGCCGCCAAGCTGGCCCACAGCCCCGAAGGCAGCCTGAGCGCCGCTTTCGCCATCATGACCACCGACACCCATCCCAAGCAGGTGGCCGTGGAGTTCACCCTGGGCGGCAAGACCTGCCGCATGGGTGCCATCGCCAAGGGTTCCGGCATGATCCACCCCAACATGGCCACCATGCTGCTCTTCATCACCACCGACGCCGCCATGGAGCCCGCCGTGCTCCAGAAAGCCCTGTCCACCGTGGTGCCCGCCACCTTCAATCAGATTTCGGTGGACGGCGATACCTCCACCAATGACACGGTGATGCTGCTGGCCTCGGGTCTTGCGGGCAATGCCCCTGTGGCCGCCGACAGCGAGGACTACAACACCTTCCTGGCTGCCCTGACCCAGGTCGCCGAGACCCTCTGCCGGGAACTGGCCGGGGACGGCGAAGGCGCCACCAAGCTGCTGGAATGTGTGGTCACCGGCGCCCCCACCCTGCAGGTGGCCCGGGATGTTTCCAAGAGCGTCATCCACTCCACCCTGTTCAAGGCCGCCATGTTCGGCGCCGACGCCAACTGGGGCCGCGTGCTTTGCGCCATCGGGTACACGCCGGGGGATTTCTCCATCGACAAGACCAGCGTCCGCCTGAAGAGCGTTGCCGGTGAGGTGCTGGTGTGCGAAAACGCCGCCCATCACATCTTCAGCGAGGAGGAAGCCGCCAAGATTTTGAAGGAAAGCGAGATCCAGATCCTGGTGGACCTGGGCTGCGGCGACGCCACGGCCAAGGCCTGGGGCTGTGATCTGACCTACGATTACGTCAAGATCAACGGCGACTACCGCACCTGAGCAAACGGGGGAGAAAGACCATGAAAAACGAAGAGATGGCACGGCTTTTTTCCGAAGCCACGCCCTATATCCAGAAATACCACGGCAAGACCCTGGTCATCAAGTACGGCGGCAACGCCATGGTCAACGGCCAGCTGAAACTGGCCGTGATGAACGACCTGGTCACCCTGACCCTGCTGGGGGTGCGGGTGGTGCTGGTCCACGGGGGCGGCCCCGCCATCAACTCCATGCTCAAAAAGCTGGGCATTGAATCCAAATTCGTGAACGGCCTGCGCTACACCGACGCCGAGACCATGGCTGTGGTGCAGCAGGTGCTGGCCGGGCAGGTGAACAAGGACCTGGTGGCCCTGCTCAAGGGCCGGGGCGTGGGCCTGTGCGGCATGGACGGCAACACCATCAGCTGCCGCCGCTACACCAAGGCCGACCTGGGCTTTGTGGGCGAGATCACCGGCATCAGCACCACTTTGATCAACCACCTGCTGGACGACCAGTTCATCCCGGTGGTGGCCACCGTGGGCATGGACCCGGAGAACGGCGTGCTCTACAATGTCAACGCCGACACCGCCGCCGCGGCCATCGCCGTGGCCCTGGGCGCCGAAAAGCTGGTCTCCATGACCGACATCACCGGCCTGCTGCGGGATAAGGATGACGATTCCACCCTCATCCCGGAGGTGGAACTCTCCGAGATCGAAGCCTACAAGGCCGAGGGCATCATCGCCGGGGGCATGCTGCCCAAGATCGACGGCATGGCCGACGCCATCCGCCGCGGTGTGAACGAAGCCGTCATCATCGACGGCCGGGTGCCCCATTCCATTCTGCTGGAGATGTTCTCCGACCGCGGGTCCGGCACCCTGTTTTACCGCAACCGCAACCGCTGATCAGGCAAGGAGGTTTCTGCCATGAATACCCAGAAGGTCATGGACCGGGACAACAAATACATCATGCACACCTACGGCCGCAGTCCCGTGGTCATTGAGCGGGGCGAGGGCATGACGGCCATCGACGCCGAAGGCCGCAAATACCTGGATTTCACCTCCGGCATCGGGGTCAATTCCCTGGGCTTCGCCCACCCGGCCTGGGTGGCAGCGGTCACCGAACAGGCAGGCAAGGTACAGCACACCTCCAACCTGTACTACACCGCCCCCTGCGGCCGTCTGGCCCGGCGCATCTGCCAGCGCACCGGCATGGACCGGGTGTTCTTCGGCAACTCCGGTGCCGAAGCCAACGAGGGCGCCATCAAGTGCGCCCGCAAATACAGCGTGGATACCTACGGAGCGGGCCGCAGCAAGGTCATCACCCTGGTGAACTCCTTCCACGGCCGCACCCTGGCCACCCTCACCGCCACCGGCCAGGATGTGTTCCACCATGATTTCGGGCCTTTCCCCGAAGATTTCGCCTATGTGCCTGCCGGGGACTTTGCCGCCCTGGAGGCCGCCGCCGATGAACATACCTGCGCCGTCATGATGGAACTGGTGCAGGGCGAGGGCGGCGTGGTGGCCCTGGACCCCGAATACGTCCATGCCGTGGCGGATTTCTGCGCGGCGAAGGATATTCTGCTTATTGTGGACGAGGTGCAGACCGGCGTGGGCCGCACCGGCAAGTTCCTGGCCTGTGAGAACTATCACCTCCACCCGGACATCGTCACCCTGGCCAAGGGCCTGGGGGGCGGGTTGCCCATCGGCGCGGTGGTTACCACCGAAAAGGTGGCCTCCCACATGGGCCCCGGCAGCCACGGGTCCACCTTCGGCGGCAACCCGGTGTCCTGCGCCGGTGCCTGCGCCGTGCTGGATGCCATGGATGAGGAGTTTTTGCAGAACGTCAACGACTGCGCCGCCGCCCTGTGGACCGGTCTGCGCACCCTGCCCCATGTGCAGGGAGTCAGCGGTCTGGGCCTGATGATCGGTATTCAGCTGGCCGACGGCCTGAAAGCCGCCGATGTGCGCGCCGCCTGCGAGGCCAACGGTCTGCTGGTGCTCACCGCCAAGGACCGCATCCGCCTGCTGCCGCCGCTGATCCTCACCCAACAGGATGTGAAAAAGGCCCTGGAGATCCTGGGCAAGGTGCTGGAAAACGCCTGATAAACTGAAAAACAGCCCAATGGGGCGCGCTGCAAATTTTCTGTGGCGCGCCCCGTTTTATTGTGGTATACTTATCATTGGGGCAGTAGCCGGACTGCTGCCTGCTCGTTTTGGGAATGTATCAACAGGAGGGACGTCGGCAATGGGGCTCATCCGCAAGATCCAGGCGAAAACAGGGGAAGTGCGTGCCAAGGAGAAGATCCGTCCCCTGGTGGAAAGCCGCATGATGCGGGATATTCTTTTGGAGATCGGCCAGCGGGGCAGCGAAGCCCTGGACCCTCAGTCGGTGCCCATGGACCAGCGGGAACGGGCTGCCCGCATCGCCAGCGAGTGCGGTGTGGCGGGTATGCGCCAGAGCGTGGTGGATGAGGTGCGCCTGGATGCTGAGGGCATCATCCTGATCTGCGGCGGGGAGGAAACGCCTTTCCGGTATAACGACTACAACTACGAAAATATCGACGATACCGACTGCCTGCCCGCCGTGGCCCAGTACCTGGTGGCCCATATGCGGGGGTATTATAACATCAGCTGCACTTTTTCCTCGGTGCCCAAGGCCCACGGCCGCGGTGTGGACAAAAAGACCCGGGAGGTCTTTATCCGCCGCCACCACGAGGAGACTCCCTTCGCCCCCGGTCCGGTGCAGAAGCAGCGGCTGTTTTGAGGGACGAACGCCCCAAAAAGAGCGGCAGAACGCTGCATGACCCTTGACGCAGGGAATCCGGTTTGGTATAATGATTTGTACGCTGTGCCGGGTGCACAGCGAATAAGGAGCATTACTCAAGTGGTCGAAGAGGTCGCACTCGAAAGGCCCCGGCCCACTGGTCGATTCGTCCGCCGGGTTTGGCTTCACACGGGGCAAAAAGCAGGGTGTGCGTCGAAAATTTCCGCCCGTATCTTGCATCGAAATCTTGCATTTTTCCAAAGGGCCCGCAGGACGGGCCGTCAAAATTGAATAGGGAGCAGTACTCAAGTGGTCGAAGAGGCGTGACTCGAAAGTTTGCAGCCCGCTGGCCGATTCGTCCGCCGCGAATGGCGTGACGGCGGGATTTGCCCGGGGTATGCATCCGGTTTTTATCCGCTTATCTTGCATCGAAATCTTGCATTTTTCCGAAATGTTTGCAAGGCGGTGCTGGAAAAATTAAATATGGAGATGTACTCAAGAGGTCGTAAGAGGGAGCACTCGAAATGCTTTAGGTCTCGAGAGAGGCGCGTGGGTTCGACTCCCACCATCTCCGCCAAATGGGGAGGCAAGGACGGAAACGTCCTTGCCTCCTGTTTTTTGAGGAGGCAGAAATGGCACCTGTTACCAAAGAGCAAGCCCTGAAAAGCGCGTTGGCATCTTCTGCGATGGAAGGTTTCCCGGTCACACCGGAAGTGACGCGCAACTGTCAAAGGTTGCTGAACGGTGAAGTGAACGTCGACAGTCTTGTGAAGGAAATTCTCAACAAGCGGCAAAAGGGGTAAACTATGCCATATACCGTGGATGCGGCTACCAGCGGCTGCTATGAAGGAACAACCGTTCTAATCAACAAATTCGGACTGCGGGATTCGGAAGCTCTTGCAGAGGTAGAAGCTGCAGTGGTTCCCGCCAAGGCAGCCATGTGGGAAGCAAAGCCCCTGTGCGAGACCTTTGATTTTGCACATTATAAATCCATCCACCGCTGGTTGTTTGAAGACCTGTATGAATGGGCTGGTGAGGTTCGCACCATTGACCTGTCGAAAAAAGGCACGATGTTCTGCCCGGCCGGGGAAATAAACCGTGTTGCCCAGGCGATTTTTTCGCGTTTGAAAGAGGAAAAGTTTCTGGTGGGGTTGGAAAAACCGGAATTTGTTTTACAGCTCACAGATTTTTACCAACGTACCAATGAACTGCATCCTTTTCGGGAAGGCAATGGCCGAACGCAACGAGTTTTTCTCTCTCAGCTATGTCGCCATGCGGGTTATCATCTGGACTTTTCCCAGTTGGATACAGACTTACTGATGATTGCCACCATACAGGCGTCGCAAGGTATGGATATGCTGCTGCGGCAGGTTCTGGAACAGGGAATCGAAGCGGAAATGGATTGATCACAAAGCGGGAGCTGGATTTTCCGGCCCTCGCCTTGTTTATGTCTGCCAACGATTGGTCACTCCACTCTCCGGCAGTGGCAGCGCCTGCTCCATGGTGGCGGCGCTCAGCTGCTTGGACTGGGAATCCAGGTGGGCGTAGATGTTGGCTGTGGTGGAGATGTCGCTGTGGCCCAGCCACTCCTGGATCTGCTTCATGGGCACGCCCTGCTTCAGCAGCAGACTGGCGCAGGAGTGCCCTTACGGTATAATTACGACAAACCGGAAAAGCCCCGTAGAATCAAGGGTTTTGAGGTTTTCAGTCTGGTTTTTTCATCCTTTTCCAAACCGAAAAATCATACTGAAATAAGTCGAATTATAGGGGGTGTTTCATTAACGACAAATGAATAGCAGAAAGGAACTCAAAGCCTTTTGATTTCAAACACAGCAGAATATTGGATTTAGGCGAAGCCGTCACTTGTTTCGAGTGGCGGCTTTTGTCATTTCCAGGACTGCTGTGCAGGCACATGACAACACCAATCAGAAATGAGGTGAAGTCATTGAACACGCAAATCATCGCCATCGCCAACCAGAAAGGCGGCGTTGGCAAGACAACCACCTGCGCGAACCTGGGGATTGGGCTGGCGCAGGCCGGAAAGAAAGTGCTGCTGATCGACGGGGACCCGCAAGGCAGCCTGACCATCAGCCTGGGCCATCCCCAGCCGGACAAGCTGCCATTTACCCTGTCCGACGCTATGGGCCGTATTCTGATGGATGAGCCAATCAAGCCCGGTGAGGGTATTCTGCACCATTCAGAAGGAGTTGACCTGATGCCTGCTGACATTCAGCTCTCCGGCATGGAGGTCTCCCTGGTGAACGCCATGAGCCGTGAGACCATCCTGCGGCAGTATCTGGACACGCTCAAGGGACAGT
>CAJMLV010000053.1 GCA_905214345.1 uncultured bacterium | reverse complement strand
AGCTACGCCGGCGTGATCGAAGCGCTGAGCGGCGCGCCCTTCGACGTAAAGTTCATCAGCTTTGACGACATCAAGGCCGATCCGCACCTGCTGGATACCATCGACGTGCTGATCAATGTGGGCGATGGCGACACCGCACACACCGGCGGTGCGGTTTGGGAAGATCCCGAGATTTCTTCCGCTGTCAAGAAATTTATCTACAACGGCGGCGGCTTCATCGGCGTGGGTGAGCCTGCGGGTCACCAGTATCAGGGGCATTATCTGCAGCTGGCCACCGTCATGGGCGTGGAGAAGGAAACCGGCTTTACCCTGGGCTACGACAAGTACAACTGGGACGAGCACCGGGATCACTTCATCCTGGCCGATGCCACCGGCGAGGTGAACTTCGGTGAGGGCAAGAAGAGCATGTATGCACTGGAAGGCGCCCGGATCCTGGTTCAGCGGGACAAGGAAGTGCAGATGGCGGTGAACGAGTACGGCGCGGGCCGTACCGTGTACATCAGCGGCCTGCCCTATACTTTCGAGAACAGCCGTATGCTGTACCGTTCCATCTTGTGGAGCGCGCACGATGAAGAGGACCTGCATAAGTGGTTCTCCTCCAATTTCAATGTGGAAGTGCACGCCTATGTGAAGAACGGCAAATACTGCGTGGTGAACAATACCTACGAACCCCAGCATACCACCGTCTACAAGGGCGACGGCACCAGCTTTGAACTGGATATGGACTCCAACGAGATCAAGTGGTATGAGATCTGACTGGATATAAGCCGATCTTGCTGTAAGGCGGCCGCCTTCGGGGACTCCCCGGCGGCGGCCGCCTTTTCCATCGCAGCGCGGAAATGTCTGTCCCGCTGCCTGTTACAGGAAAGGGCGTGAATGCTGTGACGGACCGTCCCAACATCGTTTTGATTATGACCGACGAGCAAAGGGGAGACTGTCTGGGCTGTGCCGGACATCCGGATGTGAAAACTCCCTACCTGGACTCCCTTGCCGCGGATGGGGTGTATTTTCCCAATGCCTGGTCGTCCTGTCCCACCTGTGTTCCGGCCCGGGCAATCCTTCACACCGGCCTGAGCCAGCGGCACACCGGCAAGGTGGGGTATCAGGATCGGGTGGACTGGAACTACGGATGCACCATGGCCGGTGAACTGAGCAAGGCCGGATATTACACCCAGTGTGTAGGCAAGATGCACGTGCATCCTTTACGCAATTATCTGGGTTTCAACAACGTGGAACTGCATGACGGTTACCTGCATGAATATCGGTATGCCGGCGTAGACCACTATGAAAACCAGCTGTTCGCGGACGATTACTTCTACTGGCTGAAAAGTGAGCTTGGTGCGGATGTGGATGTGACAGACACCGGCATGGACTGCAACGGCTGGACCGCCCGGCCCTGGCCCTATGCGGAAAAATACCATCCCACCAACTGGGTGGCCAGCCGCAGCATTGATTTTCTGCGCCGCCGGGACCCCCGTAAGCCGTTCTTCCTGATGGCCAGCTTTGTGCGTCCCCACGCACCTTACGATGCACCCCCGTGTTACTTTGACATGTATAAGGACAAAGACCTGTGTCCGCCGGTGAAGGGGGATTGGGATGACAGCGAAATGCTGGAAAAGCGGGGCATGGTGTTCAATTCCTGCACCGGGCCCAAAGACCCGGAACTGATCCGCCAGCAGCAGATCGGTTACTATGCCTGCATCACCCATGTGGACCACCAGATCGGCCGCATCATTCAGGCACTGATCGAGCACAGGCTGATGGAGAACACAGTCATCCTGTTTACCTCCGACCATGGGGAGATGCTTTCGGATCACGGCTGGTGCCGCAAGGCCCTGCCTTATAATGGCAGTGCCCGCATCCCCATGTTCCTCAGCGGACCGGAACGGTACATCGGGCCCCGCGGCCGCACCGAGGATTCCCTGGTGGAACTGCGGGATGTAATGCCTACGGTGCTGGAACTGGCGGGGGCAAAGATCCCCGGTCACCTGGATGGCAGCAGTATGCTGCACCCGTTGGAGCGGGAGTACATCCACGGCGAACATACCTTCGGATTCAATCGCTGGTCCAGCCAGTTTATCGTGACCAAAACAGATAAATTCATCTGGTTGAACGAACGGGATGAGGAGCAGTATTTTGATCTGGTCAACGACCCGGACGAGACGCACAACGCCATCCATGATCCCGACAAACAGGAACGGATCAGATACCTGCGCAATCTGCTGATCCGGGAACTGAAAGACTCGGAAGAAGGGTATTCCGACGGGGTTCGTCTGGTCCCCGGCCGTACGCCGGTAAACTGCCTGTCCAACGCAGAGCAGCCCAACTGCTGAACGGACAACACAGTCGGAATGTGGAAGAGAAAGGAGCAGATAATGAAAAAGAAACCGATCCTTGTGGTCATGGCGGCAGGTATGGGCAGTCGGTACGGTGGCCTGAAACAGATCGACCCGGTGGGCAACCATGGCCAGATCATCATTGACTATTCCGCTTACGACGCACGCCGGGCCGGATTCGAGACCATCGTGTTCATCATCAAACATGAGATCGAGGATGCCTTCAAAGAGGCTATCGGCAACCGGCTGTCCAGAATCATGGATGTGCGCTATGCCTATCAGGACCTGAACGACCTGCCCGAAGGCTACACCGTGCCGGAAGGCCGCACCAAGCCCTGGGGCACCAGCCATGCGATTCTGGCTGCCCGGGACGTGATCGATGCGCCGTTTGCCGTCATCAATGCCGATGATTACTATGGACCTGAGGCATTCAAGGAAATTTACAACTATCTGTCCACCCACGAGGACGATGACAAGTACCGTTTCGCCATGGTGGGCTATCTGCTGAAAAATACCGTTACCGAGAACGGCAGCGTGGCCCGCGGCATTTGCGTGGAAAACGCCGATGGTACCCTGGCCGGTGTGACCGAGCGCACCAGGATCGAAACTTACGCGAACGGGATTCACTTCACGGAGGATGACGGCAAGACATGGACTGATCTGGCCCCCGACAGTGTGGTCTCCATGAATCTGTGGGGATTCTCGGAACACTTTGTGGCGGAGGCCAAGGCCCGCTTTGCGGCTTTCCTGGACAAGGCGCTGGTGGAAAATCCGCTGAAGGGTGAGTATTTCCTGCCCAGTGTGGTTAGCCAGCTGATCGAAGAGGACAAGGCCACCGTACAGGTGCTGTACAGCACCGACAAGTGGTACGGCGTTACTTATAAGGAAGACAAGCCCGTGGTGGTCAAGGCTGTTGCCGAAAAGACCGCTGCCGGTCTGTATCCGGACAATTTGTGGGAGGAATGAGCATTATGGCACTGTACAAAGCGGAAGAAACCGTGCAGGAGGCATTGGACAACTTTGAATTTGGCGGTCGGATTGTAGACACGGTCCGGTACGGCGAAGGTCACATCAATGATACTTTCTGTGTGAACACCCGGAACGAGGCAGGGGACCACGTGCGCTATATGCTGCAGCGCATCAACACCGAAACTTTCACCGACCCTGACGGTCTGATGGAAAACGTTGTGAACGTGACCGACTATCTGCGCAACATCATTGCCAAGAATGGCGGCGACCCTGCCCGGGAAACCCTGACTGTGCATCGCACCAAAGATGGAAAGAACTATTACCGGGACAGCAAGGGCGGCTGCTGGCGGGTATACTCCTTTGTGGAAGGCACCATTTGCCTGCAAACGGTGGAAACTCCCGAACAGTTCTATCAGAGTGCGGTTGCTTTCGGCAACTTCCAGCGTCTGCTGGCTGGTTATGACGCTTCCACCCTGCATGAGACCATCGCGAAATTCCACGACACCCGCAATCGGTTTGCCAATTTCAAAAAGGCGCTGGAGGCGGACCCGTGCGGCCGCGCCAAAGATGTGCAGCCTGAGATCGAATTTGTGCTGGCCCGGGAAAAAGACTGTGCCGTACTGATGGATCAGCTGGAAGCAGGTAAGCTGCCGCTGCGTGTCACCCACAACGACACCAAACTGAACAATATCCTGTTGGATAAGGACACCGGCGTCGGCATCTGTGTCATCGACCTGGACACCGTGATGCCCGGTCTTGCACTGAATGATTTCGGTGATTCTATCCGCTTCGGCGCCACCCATTCTGCCGAGGATGAAAGGGATCTGAGCAAGGTGAACTTCGAACTGGACCTCTTCGAAATCTACACCAAAGGCTTCCTGGAGGCGGCCGGCGATACGCTGACCGCGGCCGAAAAGGAAAACCTGCCCTGGGGTGCCAAGCTGATGACCCTGGAATGTGGGATTCGGTTCCTCACCGACTATCTGGAAGGAGACCATTACTTCCGAATCCACCGGGAAGGTCAGAACCTGGACCGCAGCCGTACCCAGTTCAAGCTGGTCAGCGACATGGAAGCCTGCTGGGGCGAGATGAATGCCATCGTGGCCAAATATTGATATTGGCAGTGCGCCGGGAGACAGCGCACCTGAAGCCGGGAGCGAAAATGCAATCAGCCGCCTCACCCGCAATAGGGAATAGGGCGATTTTTACGCCTGCCGGGGCGTCCGACTCCGTCTTCGCGGCCGTTGCTTCCCGCAGTACTGTAATGCCGAATGCGGCAAAGCACACATTTTGTAAATGCACAAAAAAGAAAACCCCCGCACATACCCAATTGGGTATGTGCGGGGGTTTTTGGTTGCGGCCTGTCCTGTGCCAATCCCGCCGCCGAAATGTCCCCATTCAGCCGACCATTCCTGTTGATCAGAAAGGATGGGCGGGAAGCCCCGGGGGGCGGCCAGGCCCCCCGGTATAAATTGCTTTCCAATGTAATGCGCGGATATTCCTTCCGCCCGTTGACCTCACATACCAGCGTCTGGGGCTCGGGTGCCAGATCCAGCACCCAGGCGAACCGCGTGTCGTCGATGGGTGTGATGCGGCGGACAAAGTTCTGGATGAACCACTCACTCACCATACCGTCGGTGAAATCCACCGCTTCGCAGAGGCTGGCCTCGATGGAGTCCATGTCCAGCGTCTTGTGGTCCCCCTGCTTGGCCAGCAGTTCCGCCTTCTCTTTGGTAATTCGCTGCTGCTGGACGCCGATCTCGTTGCTCTGCTCCACAAACTGGTTCAGGGTGATCTGGTTGGACGCCTTCATCATGATCAGGTTGTCCAGCCGTTGGTTCAGGGCGTCCATGCGTTTGTCCAGGGCTTTCAGCTTGGCCGGATCGGCACTTTCCTCCCGGTAGCAGCAGGCATTGAGCATCCGGCAGGCTTCCAGCACTGCCTCCCTCCGGTTGCCCCACACGGTCTCGAAGATTTTCCGGGCCATCAGTTCCAGCTTCCATTCGGGGAAGGCTTTCAGTTCACAGATACCCTCGGGCAGACCGTGTTTTTTCAGATACAGGGCGGATTGCTTTTTGTGGCGGTAGCACTCAAAGCCAAAGCTGTATGAGCGCCTCCACATGAAAATGCTCAGCCGTTTGTCTTTGCCGGAGGAATCTCCGAAAGCCAGGAAACATCCGGATATTGCTAGCCGGAGTTACTATGTGGCGGACAATCTGGCCGAGGTTGTCATGGTGGATTTTCTGCAAATGTGCGGTCAGCATAAAACCGCCCGCAGATGCAAGCAATGTGGAATGCTGTTTGTACCATTCAGTTCAGCTGCAAAGTATTGTGACCGCAAATCGCCAAACGGCGGGCAGCGCACCTGCAAGGAAGTGGCCGCCGAGGAAGTGGCAAAAAGCCGCACGGTGGACCCCGCGGTGGCACTCTACACCAAGATCGGCAACAAGCTGAACGGCAGGCTCAGCCGCTTTTTGTACATGTCCGATGCCTGCCGCAAAGCTACCATTACCCGGTGGAGGGCAGAAGCAAAGCCCCTGGTGTCGCAGGCATCGGAGCATCCCGAAACCTTTGACCCAGAGGCTTTTGATAAAGAACTATGTGCGATTTTTGATACAATCAGGCAGGAGGAAGTGAAGAAGGAGAGAATCAAGCAAAAGAGTACTGCTGCGCATAAGAAAAATGTAAAATGAATCTGTTATACGGTGAAAAAGTCTACCACCTTATTTATTGGAAAAGGAATATTCTCAAATTGACGTATTTGTTCTAATTGTCTAGACAGATATGAAGTGATATAATAAAAACAATAGATCTTTTCATATGAAGAGCAACTAAAGCAGTTGCAAAAGCAGAGCGATGAAAATTTTGCATTAGCCGATTCGTATGCAAAAGATTTGGAGGCATGTCAAGAAGAAAATAGCCAACAGCGCAAATTGATTTCGCAATTAAAGGCGCAGATTGCAACTTTTCGCTTTCAATTACAAAATGGTGCCGGGGAATCTGTGAGAGAAAATATCCCAGATGATTGCACATATTCTGATATAAGTGAATGGATCAGCAAATACTATCCTGACAGGATATATCTTCACCCACGAGCTATCCGAAGTTTAAAAACAGCTGTCTACGAAGATCCAAAGCTTGTATATAAGTGTTTGAAATTACTGGCGACAGCTTATTATGATTATCAAACAGGGGCTATTACATATTCTAACTTTTTGGATATGTGCAAGGAAGTAGATCCTGCATTAGATGAAAGGGGAGCAATTACTGATACTGCCGCCGGTATGCAGGGCGATACATATTATGTGCAATATCACGGAAAAAAAGAAAGTTAGAGCGGCACTTAGCTAAAGGAAGTAATAAGGATTGCCGCTATTGCCTTAGAATTTATTTCTTTTGGGACGATCAAGACCAGATAGTTGTAGTGGGAGATTTACCTCACCATCTAGATACAAGTGCAACATGATAAAATATAGAGGGATTGACAAACAGCGGGGCTGTATTATGCCTTCTCGGTGCTGGTTTACGGGTTTCTCTCGGTGATCGTGGCGATCACGATGTTCCATATCATGAATACTGTCCGCCTGGGGGTAGCCGCCCGCACCCGCCAGTACGGCGCGCTGCGCGCCATCGGCATGAGCGGCCGCCAGCTGACCCGCATGGTGGCGGCCGAAGCGGTCGCCTACGCCGCCGGGGGTGTGCTGCTGGGCTGCGCGCTGGGGCTGGCGTTGCACTGGTTTTTGTATTCCAGCCTGGTCACGCGTACCTTTGGCGTTCCCTGGTCGGTCCCCTGGCCGGAACTGGCGCTCATCGCCGGGGTCATCCTGCTGACCACCGCTCTCTCGGTGCGCGGCCCTGTCAGACGGCTGCGGGCGTTGCCCATCGTGGAAACCCTCACCGTGCAATAACTGCGCAGACAAAAACCGGGACCGCTGCCGCCTTACGGCGGGCTGCGGTCCCGGTCGCTGTGTGCTCAGGTGTTGTTCATTACGACGCGCTCCACTGTGTCGGCCACATGTTCGCAGGCGTCCATGCAGCTTTCCAGGTAGTGGTACACCTCGCGCCAGGCGATGACTTCGATGGGGTCGGTGCAGTTCTTGTGCAGCTTGCGCATACTGGCCAGGAACAGCCGGTCGCCCTGCTCCTCCAGATCGTTGATGCGTACCACATGGTCATGCAGCGTCTTGGAGTGCTTGAAGTCCGCCAGTTCCTTCACCAGCAGTTTGACTTCCTCACAGCACTGGATGACTTTCTGGGCCATTTCCAGCGCGTCGGGGCGGATGCTCTGGATGTTGTTGCAATAGATACGCTGGAGTACATCCTCGATCTTGTCGATCACATCGTCGATGTTGCCGGACAGCGTGGCGATATCCTCCCGCTCGATGGGGGTGATGAACGCTTTGACCAGCACGCTCTGCAGTTCATGCTTTTTTTCGTCGGCGCTGTGCTCGATCTTGTGGATCTCGTCCAGTTCCTGCCGGATGTTGGCGGGCTGGAAATTCTGCATCATCGCTTCCAGCAGATGGGCGGCACGGCAGGCATCTTCGGCGCAGGCCGAGAAGGTATCAAAATAGTAGGAATCCTGAACTTTCGCCATGATCGTTTCTCCTTGCTTTTTGTGTTGCGGTAACGGAACGGTACCCTGCGGCGGGGCATTTCCCCGCCGCCATACTCAGATGAGGAACATGAACAGCTTGGCCATGGCGAAGCTGATCAGGCCACAACCGGGGAACGTGAACACCCAGGTGAGCATCATATCCTTGACGACGCCGTAGTTGATGGCGGAAAGCCGCTTGACAGCCCCCACGCCCATGATGGCGCTGGTCTTGGTATGCGTGGTGGATACCGGGATGCCAAACAGGCTGGACAGCAGCAGGCAGAACGCCGCCGAGAGGTCCGCTGCAAAACCCTGGTATTTTTCCAGCCGGACCATGTCCATCCCCACGGACTTGATGATCTTCTCGCCGCCGACGCTGGTGCCCAGACCCATGACAGTACTGCACAACAGCATCAGCCAGACCGGGATGACCACCCCGCTGACGCTGGACTGCCCGTTGCAGAAGGCCACGCCCAGGAACAGTACGCCGATGAATTTCTGGCCATCCTGCGCGCCGTGCATAAAGCTCATGGCCGCCGCGCCGAAGATCTGCGCGTAGCGGAAGAAGCCGTTTGCCTTGCGGCGGTCCAGCCCGGCGCACACCCAGGTCAGCAGCTTGCAGATGAGCCAGCCGGAGCCGAAGCCCAGCAGCAGGCTCATGACAAGACCGTAGAGGACCTTGACCCACTCGGCCCCGTTGACGCCGCCCAGACCGTTGTTGATGGCGATGGCCGCGCCGGTCAGGCCGGCGATCAGGCTGTGGCTTTCGCTGGTGGGGATGCCGAACCAGGAAGCCGTGACGCTGTATACCACGATGGAAAACAGCGCCGCGCACAGCGCGATGAGGGCTTCGTTGGTGTTGCCGCCGAAGTCCACCATGTTGGAGATGGTGGAAGCGACGGAGGAGTTGATGCGGGTCATGACCAGCACACCGAGAAAGTTGAACCCGGCGCTGAGCAGGATGGCCGGACGGACCCGCATGCAGCGGGTGCTGATGCAGGTAGCGATGGCGTTGGGGGCGTCGGTCCATCCGTTGACGAAGATGACGCCCAGCGTGAGCGCCACGGTCATCAACAAAATGGGGTTGGAGGCCATCTGCTGGAGAAAATGCGACAGCGTTACATCCATGTACGAGTCTCCCTTGTATTCTTCTCTTTTCTCTTTTTCCTATTCTTTGATTGTAAAGGTGGGTGCAGCGCACGGCGCTGCGTCGGTGGGGTCCGGCCCCACGGTCACTATCATAACAGAAACGCCGACATTTTACAACGAAATTTTACGTGATTTTGACTGGCAGTTTACAGAAAATCCGTTGCCTGCCTGCTTTTTCCCGCTTCTTTCCAACATGCGGCCCTTATTTTTCGTCCGGGTCCCCTGCCCTGCAACAAAAAAGCCGGCCGCGCAAAGCCAAACATGACAGACAGGTGTCCGCTTTCTATGGTATAATACAGACAATGACAGAAGGGCGGTGGTGCCATGAAAATGGACCGGCTGATCGGCATATTGTCCATCCTTCTCCAGCAGGAGCGGATCACCGCGCCGGAACTGGCGGAGCAGTTCGAAGTGTCCCGCCGCACCATCCAGCGGGACATCGAAGCCCTGTGCCGGGCAGGTATCCCCGTCACCACCGCACAGGGCGCCGGCGGCGGGATCTCCATCATGGAGGGATACCGGGTAGAACGAACGGTGCTCACCGCCCCGGAGATGCAGGCCATTCTGGCAGGGCTGCGCAGTCTGGACAGCGTCAGCGGCACCAGGCGCTATGCCCAGCTCATGGAAAAGCTGTCCGCCGGGAACCGTACGCTGCTATCCGGCGGCACCCACCTGCTCATTGATCTGTCCTCATGGTACAAAAGCAGCCTTGCCCCGAAAATCGAAGCCATCCAGCGTGCGATTGAACAGCACCACCTTGTACATTTCACTTACGACGCACCCAAGGGCACTTCGGTGCGCAGCGTGGAGCCTTATTACCTGATCTTTCACTGGTCCACCTGGTATCTGTGGGGCTGGTGTCAAATCCGGCAGGACTTCCGCCTGTTCAAGCTCAACCGCATGACCGACCTTTCTACCGGAGAGCCCTTTTCTCCCCGCCCGGCCCCTTTGCCGGACCTGGACCCGGAGCGGATTTACCCTACGCAATATCAGGTGTGCGTCCGCTTTGCCCCGGTCTGCCGCTGGCGGCTGGTGGAAGAATACGGTGCTGACAGTTTTACCGTACAGCCGGACGGTTCCTTGCTTTTCCGCCGAGGTTTCCCGGACGCGGACAGTGTAATCAGCTGGATTCTCACATTTGGAGATAGTGCTGAGCTGCTGGAGCCTGACGAGTTGCGGGAAAAGTTAGGCGTGCTTGCCCAACGGCTGGCACACCGCTATAAGAAACGGAGGTAGTTATGGCATCCCATCCTGATTACGTGGAGTATGTGGTGGAACAACTCCGAGGGGCTGGAAGTGTCCGTGCCCGCAAAATGTTCGGAGAATACGGCCTGTTCTGCGACGGTACCTTCTTCGCTGTTATATGTGATGACCAGTTGTTTATCAAAATCACACCACAGGGGGAGGCAGCCTTTCCCGACCTGCCGAAAGCCCCGCCTTATGAAGGGGCAAAGGACTCCTTTGTCGTAGAGGACGTGGACGACCCAACTATGGCGGTGGAATTGACCCGCATCACCTGTGAAGCGCTGCGCAAAGCAGCATCCCAAAAGCGGAGGAAATGAGTATGGCATTCGACTACAAGAAAGAATACAAGGAATTCTATCTGCCGCCCAAAATGCCGGGTATCGTTACGGTACCTGCCATGAACTTTTTGGCGCTGCGCGGGCACGGAGATCCCAACGAGGAAAACGGTGCCTACAAACAGGCTATCGGCCTTTTGTATGCGGTGGCCTACACCATCAAAATGAGTAAGATGGGCAGCCACAAGATGGACGGTTACTTCGACTATGTGGTGCCGCCGCTGGAGGGCCTGTGGTGGCAGGAAGGCGTACAGGGCGTGAACTACAACCGCAAAGAGGACTTTTGCTGGATTTCCCTGATCCGTCTGCCGGACTTCGTCACCAAGGCGGAGTTTGATTGGGCCGTGCAGGAAGCCTCCCGCAAAAAGAAGCTGGACTGCTCCCCGGTGGAGTTCTTCCCCTGGGAGGAAGGTCTGTGCGTCCAATGCATGCACATCGGCCCCTACGATGACGAGCCCGCCACGGTAGCCGCTATGGCGGAATACGCCAAAGCGCACGGATACGCGACGGACTTTGGTGAGAACCGATTCCACCACGAGATCTACCTGAGCGATGTGCGCCGGTGCAAACCGGAAAGTTTGAAAACTGTGGTGCGCCACCCGGTGCGAAAGGTGGAGCATGTATGAAAGGCTTCACACGGGAGCATACCGAGTTCAGCCTGTGTGGTCTGAACTGTCTGCTCTGCCCCATGCAGGTAGGCGGCTACTGCCCCGGCTGCGGCGGCGGACCGGGCAACCAGAGTTGCACTCTTGCCCGGTGTTCAATGGACAAAGGCGGGTATAACTTTTGCAGCCAGTGTCCCACTTACCCCTGCGCCCGGTATGATGAATTTGATGCGGCAGATTCCTTTGTGCCTCACAGCCGCCGTGCCGCCGATCTGGACCGCGCTCGGGAATTGGGGCTGGATGCCTACATAGACGAACTGCGGGCCAAGCGGGCCATTCTGGATAAGCTGCTCGCCAACTATAACGATGGTCGCCGCAAAACCTTCTACTGCGCGGCGGTGTACCTGCTGCCGTTGGAAGATCTGAAAAACGTTGTGGCCAAGCTGGAGGATCAGCCGGAATGTTTCGTCAAAGAGCGGGCAGCGGGCTGCGGCTGCCGTGAAGCTGCTGCAAGGGATAGCGGATGATCGCGGTATCTGTCTGAAACTAAACAAGAAAAAGCGAGTGGCTTGTACCGCTGCACAACCGGGAGGTGAACCCCTTGATCATCAGTGCCAGCAGGCGGACCGATATTCCCGCCTATTATCCCGATTGGTTTTCCAATCGTATCCGGGAGGGCTTTGTCTGTGTCCGCACCCCCATGAACTTCCATCAGGTCAGCCGTATTTCCTTGTCGCCAGACGTGGTGGATGGCATCGTATTTTGGACCAAGAATCCGCTGCCGCTGATGACTCGGCTGGAGGAATTGAGGGCGTACCCGTTCTATTTTCAGTTCACCCTGACACCCTATGGAAAAGACGTGGAACCGGGTGTACCCAGCAAGAACGACGTGATCCTGCCTGCCTTTCAGGAACTTTCCCGCAGAATCGGCCCCGAACGGGTCATCTGGCGGTATGACCCTATTTTGTTCACCGACCGCTACACAATGGACTACCACATTACCTTTTTCAGCCAGTTGGCCCGACGGCTGGAGGGCTATACCTGCAAGTGTATCATCAGCTTCGTGGACCTGTACCGCAACACCCAGACCAACATGAGCGGTCTGGGCTTTGCGGCTCTTACCGAAAAGGAAATAGCGGAGCTGGCCCATCGATTGGCTGATGTTGCGGGCAAACACCACCTTGTGCTGGAAACCTGCGCAGAACAAATAGACTTATCATCATACGGCATTGCCCACGGCCACTGCATTGACCGCCCCTTGCTGGAACAGATTGCCGGGTGCCGCCTTTCGTTGGAGAAAGACAAGAACCAGCGCCCGGAATGCGGCTGCATGGCCAGCCTCGACATTGGTATGTACGACACCTGCCGTCATGGTTGCAAGTATTGTTATGCTACGCACAGTCTGAAAACTGTTGCGCGCAATACGCAAGCCCACGACCCGGACTCTCCGCTTCTCTGCGGGCAGCTCCTGCCGGAGGATGTGGTGAAGGAGCGGGCGGTAAAGTCCTGTAAGGAGAACCAACTTCGTTTTTACTGAAATGGTGTCGTATATCAGAGTAATATAAAATCCCCCTTGGTCTTTTAAAAGATCAAGGGGGATGGGTTATGTGTGAAGAATCACATCAATGCAAGAGAATTACTTCCGAGGATTCTTGATGGCAGCCTGAGCGGCGGCCAGGCGAGCGATGGGCACACGGAAGGGAGAGCAGCTGACGTAGTCCAGGCCAACATTGTGGCAGAACTCAACGCTGCTGGGGTCGCCGCCGTGCTCACCGCAGATGCCCAGACCCAGGTTGGGGTTGGTCTCGCGGCCGTCATGAGCAGCCATCTTGATCAGGCGGCCAACGCCAACCTGGTCCAGATGCTGGAACGGATCGCTCTCATAGATCTTGGTGTCGTAGTAAGCGGTCAGGAACTTGGCAGCGTCGTCACGGCTGAAGCCGAAGGTCATCTGGGTCAGGTCGTTGGTGCCGAAGCTGAAGAAGTCAGCTTCCTTGGCAATCTCGCCGGCGGTCAGAGCGGCGCGCGGGATCTCGATCATGGTGCCCACTTCGTACTTCATATCAACGCCGGCGTCAGCGATCAGCTTGTCAGCGGTCTTGACGACAACGTCCTTGACGTACTTCAGTTCCTTCACTTCGCCAACCAGAGGAATCATAATGTGCGGAGTGATCATCTTGCCAGTCTCGGCAGAAACCTTGATGGCAGCCTTGATAACGGCGTTGGTCTGCATCTCGGCGATTTCGGGGTAGGTAACAGCCAGACGGCAGCCGCGGTGGCCCATCATGGGGTTGAACTCATGCAGGCTTTCCACGATGTTGGTCAGCTCTTCGGCGGTCATGCCCATATCGGCAGCCAGCTCGGCAATGTCCTCAGCCTTGGTGGGCAGGAACTCATGCAGAGGCGGATCCAGATAACGGATGGTCATGGGACGGTCGCCCATGATCTTGTACATGGCGGTGAAGTCGGCCTCCTGGTAGGGCTCGACCTTGGCCAGAGCAGCCTTGCGGGCTTCCACGGTGCGGGCGCAGATCATCTCGCGCACGGCCTTGATGCGGTCTTCCGCAAAGAACATATGCTCGGTACGGCACAGGCCGATGCCTTCGGCACCCATATCGACAGCGTTCTGAGCGTCGGTCGGGTTGTCGGCGTTGGTCAGGACCTTCAGCTGGCGAGCTTCGTCAGCCCACTGCATGAAGCGCTTGAAGTTGGCGTTCTCGGTGGAAGCCACGGTAGCGATCTGGCCTTCGTAGATGTTGCCGGTGGAACCGTCGATGGAGATCCAGTCACCCTCATGGAAGGTGTGGCCGTTGATGGTGATGACTTTGGCGTCGTAATCGATGGCGACGTCGTTGTCGTTGCCGCAGCCGGAAACGCAGCAGGTGCCCATGCCGCGAGCAACAACGGCGGCGTGGCTGGTCATACCGCCGCGGACGGTCAGGATGCCCTGAGAAACCTGCATGCCGACGATGTCTTCGGGGCTGGTTTCCAGACGGACCAGAACGACCTTCTTCCACTCGGCGTCCTTGACCTTCTCTTCGGCGTCTTCAGCGCTGAAGACAACACGGCCGCAGGCAGATCCCGGAGAAGCGGCCAGGCCCTTGCCGATGGCTTCGGCAGCCTTCAGGGCAGCAGCGTCGAACTGGGGATGCAGCAGGGTGTCCAGCTGCTTGGGCTCAACGCGCAGAACAGCGGTGCGCTGATCGATAACGCCTTCGTCCACCAGGTCGCAGGCAATCTGCAGAGCGGCCTGAGCGGTACGCTTGCCGTTACGGGTCTGCAGCATGAACAGCTTACCATCTTCGATGGTGAACTCCATGTCCTGCATATCCTTGTAGTAGTTCTCCAGGCGGGTGGCAATGGCGACGAACTCGTCATAAACCTCCGGCATCTCCTCATGCAGCTTGCTGATGGGGGAGGGAGTACGGATACCGGCAACCACGTCTTCGCCCTGGGCGTTGATGAGGTATTCGCCCATCAGCTTGCGCTCGCCGGTGGCGGGGTTGCGGGTGAAAGCAACGCCGGTGCCGGAACGCATGCCGGAGTTGCCGAACGCCATCTGCTGAACGTTGACGGCGGTGCCCCATTCGTAGGGGATCTCGTTCATCTTACGATAAACGTTGGCGCGGGGGTTGTCCCAGGAACGGAACACGGCCTTGACGGCGCCGATCAGCTGTTCTTTCGGGTCCTGGGGGAACTCGGAGCCCTGCTTTTCCAGGTAGATGGCCTTGAATTCCTTGACCAGTTCCTTCAGGTCGTCGGCGGTCAGGTCAACGTCCTGGGTCACGCCCTTCTTCTCCTTCATGGCGTCGATGCGCTCTTCGAAGAAGCTCTTGCCCAGTTCCATGACGACGTCGGAGTACATCTGGATGAAACGGCGATAGCAGTCATAGGCGAAGCGGGGGTTGTTGGTCTTCTTGGCCAGGCCTTCCACAGCCTGATCGTTCAGGCCCAGGTTCAGGATGGTGTCCATCATGCCGGGCATGGACATACGGGCGCCGGAACGGACGGAAACCAGCAGGGGGTTCTCGATATCGCCGAACTTCTTGCCGGTCTGCTCTTCCAGGATGCCCATGTACTTGAAGATGTCGGCGCGGATCTCTTCGTTGATCTCACGGCCGTCGGCATAGTACTGGGTGCAGGCCTCGGTGGTGATGGTGAAGCCCTGGGGAACCGGCATACCGGCGTTGGTCATTTCGGCCAGGCCGGCGCCCTTGCCGCCAAGGGTGTTCTTCATAGCGGTCTGGTCGCCGCCGAAGGCGTCATGGCCCTCTTTGAACAGGTAAAGGAACTTCTTGCTCATATCTTACCTCCATGTGTACGGTTTCTTCCCGGCGCGTGCATCATGCCCGCGCCTGCAACGTCATAGACTGTTTGCAAAGTCCATTATAACAGACCCAGCAGGGAATTACCAGTAGATTGTTAAAAAAATGCTCAATGCTTTCGCTGAAAAAATGACGAAATTTTCCTGCGTTTCTCTTGCAATCTGCCCAAAAATGAGGTAAATTATAATGGGCGGGAAGTTCGAAAAAGTTTCCCGCAGC
>CAJMLV010000052.1 GCA_905214345.1 uncultured bacterium | reverse complement strand
CGGCGGCGCTGGTGCCCCTGCTTTTTATACCGAAAGATCATTCGGCGGACCAGCTCGAGGGCCAGCGGCTCATTGGTGCCACTTATATGACGATGAACAATCCCTTTTACCAGGAACTGGATGCCCGGGTACAGGCGGCGGTAGAAGCCAACGGCGACCGGCTGCTGACCCGGGATGCCGTGATGGATCAGGACCGCCAGAACGAGGAAATTGCCGATCTGCTGGAACTGGGAATTTCGGCTTTGCTGGTCAATCCCGTGGACTGGGAGGGCGTCAGCGAAGGGGTACAGTTGGCCGCCGATGCCGGCGTACCGGTCATTGTCATCGACGCGCCGGTCAAGGACGATCATCTGGTTGCTTCCACCATTCTTTCGGACAATTACCAGGCCGGGGTACAGTGCGCCGAGCACCTTCTCAGTGTGCGGGATTCCGCCAACATCCTGCTGCTTGAGCATGTGACTGCCCGGTCAGGTGCCGACCGCATCCAGGGCTTTGTGGACACTCTGCAGGGGCACGACGACTTTGTCATCGTAGGGTCTGGCTCCTCCGACGGGCAGATCGAGAACGCCATGCCGGTGATGGAACAGCTGCTGGCCGACCATCCCGAGGCCAATGTGGTGATGGCGCTGAACGATCCCAGTGCGTTGGGGGCCCTGGCTGCCATCGAGGGAGCGGGGCTGCGCGGACAGTTCCTGGTATACGGCGTGGACGGCTCGCCGGAGGGCAAAGTGCTGGTTGCCGACGGATTGATGACCGCCACAAGCGCCCAGATGCTCAGCCAGATGGCTGAGACTGCTGTTGACCAGGCCTACCTGGCCATGGACGGCGGCACCCCTGAGAAAGAGATCGTACTGCTCGTGACCCTGCTGACCCAGGATAACGTGGCAGCGTATGGAACAAGCGGGTGGCAATGATGAAACAAGACCAAACATTGCGCACCCTGCGCGCTCTGATGCTGGTCATC
The DNA here is from genome assembly GCA_905214345.1 of uncultured bacterium. GTDB lineage: Bacteria > Bacillota > Clostridia > Oscillospirales > Ruminococcaceae > Gemmiger. Next base: position 15,171 of record CAJMLV010000052.1, on the reverse strand, counting down.
AACCTGGCACTGGTCCTCTACTATTGCCTGCTGCGCGGCATAACGGTGCTGCGCATTGCCCGCGGGTTTGCCGCCCGGGATTTTCTGGCCCAGGCGGGGCTGATTCCGGCCGCTCCCTGGCAGATGACATTGCTTCCTTTGGGGCTGTTTGTGCCCCTGGCAGCGCTGATCCTGGGCAAGGCGCATCTGCCGTCCGGGCGTCCGGCGCTGCACGCCGCCCTGTTCGGGGCCGAGATTCTGCTGGCCGCCATGGAGGCCGCCAGCCTGAATTTCTATTACCGTGGATTTTTTCTGATGGTGCTGGCCGACCTGGTCTACACCATTCAAGACCGGAGGGGCCGGGCCGGCATCATTGCGGTACTGACCGGCCTGTATGCCCTGGCGGATTACAACATCGCCGCGGCGCTGTTTCCCAGTGTGCCGCTGAGCGTTTACCTTTCCTATTACACCTACGCTTTCCGCAGTTGGCTCAGCGGCGTGGAAAGCCTGCTGACCTCGCTGCATGTGCTGCTTTTCGTGGTCTTTCTGGTGCTGCTGTTTCTGGCCCAGAAAGAGGAAAACACCCGGGTACACCAGCTCAATGAGCAGCTGCAGGAAAGTTACCGTCAGTTGCAGGACTATGCCGACAAGACCGAACATATGGCTGAATTACGGGAGCGCAACCGCCTGGCGCGCGAAATCCACGACACGCTGGGCCATACGCTGACCGGCATCATCATGACCACCGATGCCAGTCTGGTGCTGATGGATAACGCTCCCGAACAGGCCAAGCAGCAACTGCAGCTGGCCAACCAGACCGCACGGGAAGGTCTGAACGATGTGCGGCGGTCCATCAACGCACTGCGCCCCGATACCCTGGAACACCGAAAATTTGCCGAGGCGCTGGAGGATACCATCGAGAAGTTCTGCCTGACGACCGCCGCCAAAGTGGCCTATACCCAGAACGCAGGAGAGATGGACTTCGCCCCCGATGAGGAGGAAGCCATTTACCGGGTATTGCAGGAAAGCCTGACCAACGCCGTGCGGCACGGCAAGGCCCGAAACATCGAAGTGCGGCTGGACCGCACCGACCGGGAGCTGGTCATTACAGTCAAGGATGACGGTATCGGCATGGCGCCGGGGCAGCCGGAGGGGTTTGGACTTCGGCACATGCGGGAGCGGCTGGAATTGCTGCACGGCAGCCTGGAATACGGCAACCGCCCGGCCGGTGAGGGCTCGGGCTTTATCTTGACGGCACGACTGCAGCCACGTCAAAAAGGAGAGGAATCGATATGATCCGTGTGGTGATTGCGGACGATCAGGAGCTGTTCTGCCAGAGCCTGAAGATCGTTCTGAACGTCAACCCCGATATGGAAGTGGTGGATACCGTCAGCGACGGCGGCGCCGCGGTGGAAAGTGTGGCCAAACACCGGCCGGACGTTGTGCTGATGGACATACGGATGCCGGTAATGGATGGTGTTGAGGCCACCCGCACCATCAAAGAGAAATATCCCGCCACAAAGGTCATCGTACTGACGACCTTTGTCGATGACGAATATGTGTTTGGCGCACTGAAAAACGGCGCAAGCGGTTATCTGCTCAAAGGTTCTGGCGTCACAGAGCTGGCCGAAGCCATCCGGGTAGCCCACAGTGGCGGCGCCATGGTCAACCCCAATGTTGCCAGCAAGATGATCCAGCTGTTTTCCAACATGGCTCACGGCGAAGCCAGTATCCCGGTAGAGGATGAGCGCGCCGCCAGCCTGACCAAGGGGGAACTGCCGGTGGTCCAGTCGGTGGGACGCGGACTTTCCAACAAAGAAATTGCCGCCGAGCTTTGCCTGTCGGAGGGTACGGTGCGCAACATCATCAGTACGGTGCTGGGCAAGTTGGGGCTGCGGGACCGCACACAGCTGGCGATCTGGGCTGTTGAAACCGGCGTAAAGCGCCGGGACCTGCCGTGAAGCGGCGTATGGCAGCCCTGCTGGGCGGCATGGTTGTACTGGCTGCTGCCGCCGCCTTTGCGCAGTGCCACCGCAGCGATACGGTGCTGCATCTGGGGGTCTTTGCGGGCAGTTACTGGGGCACTCCCAACGGCAGCAGCTATCAGGTGCTGGACGATGCCATCGCCTGCTTTGAGGCTGCCCACCCCGGCGTGACGGTGGAATATGAAAGCGGCATCCCGGTGGATGAGTACAGCGAATGGCTGGCCGGGCATCTGCTGATCGGCGAGGAGCCGGACGTCTTTTTTGTCCTGCCGGAAGATTTTGGCCTGCTGGCCGAAACCGGTGCCCTGGCCCCGCTGGACCCGCTTCTGGACACCCCCGACGGACCGGAGCGCAGCCTGTACTACGATGCCTGCCTGCAGGCCGGCCAGTACGACGGCCTGCAGCTGGCCCTGCCCTACGAGAGCGCCGCTACCGTGATGTTTGTCAACCGCACCCTGCTGGAAGAGTACAACATCCCCATGCCTCAAAACGACTGGACCTGGCAGGACCTGTATACCATCTGCCAAACCATCGCTGATGCGCAGCCCGATGCCGCCGATCGGGATTACGGCGTTTACGGCTACACTTGGCAGAATGCGCTGTATGCCAACGGCGGCATGCTGTTTTCTGCCGATGGGCAGCAGTGTTATCTGTCCGACGCACGGACCATGGCCGCCATCCAGTTTACCCAGCAGCTCAGCAGCCTGAACGGGGGATATACCGTCACCGCCCAGGACTTCGATACCGGCCATGTAGCCTTCCGCCCCTTCCTGTTCAGCGAGTACCGGGCTTATCAGCCCTATCCCTGGCGGGTGAAAAAGTATTCCAACTTTGTGTGGGATTGCCTGCGGATGCCCGCAGGACCTGACGGCGGCAACACCAGCGAGCTGTACACCGTGCAGGTGGGCATCAGCGCCCGCAGCCGTCACGCCGCATTGGCCCAGGAACTTCTGTGCACCCTGTGTGCCGATACCACCACACAAAGCGAACTGTTTTTACGTTCCCAGGGGATCTCTCCCTTGCGCTCCGTCACCGAGAATACAGAGCTGCTCAACCGCATTTTTGCCGAGACCCAGGGTTCCAGCTCCTTCAACAGCGCCACCATCGGCGAGATCATGCACACGGCGGCCGCCGTTTCCCAGTTTGCAGCCCGGGAACAGGCCACCGCCATGGCCGAAACCGCTGTAACCAACGCCCTGCTGAACAACGAGTCGCTGGCGACTGCTCTGCCCACCGCCCAGCGGGAAATCGACCTGTACCTGCAAAACGCCGACTGACCCCTTTTTCTCCTCCCGAAATTCCAAGCCCCGGTTCCTTTTGGCATACCAAAAAAGGAACAGGGGCTTCTTTTTTTGCTTTCTTTCCCAGAGCTTCTTGTTCATCTTGCACAAAACCGGACGCAAAAATACAGGCACACCGGCAAAATAACGGGAAAATCCGCCAAAAACATGACAAATGTCACCCGCAAGTCGTGACAAAATGCAGATGTGCATTCCTGCGCAATTTTCTACAATAAAGACAACAAGCAAAGCCCAATACCGGGCAGCACAGAAGGAGAGATGATTGGTATGCGGTATCTTTTGCTGGTGGCTCACGGGGAATTTGCCCCCGGGCTGCACTCTGCGCTCAACATGCTGGAGGGGGAGCGCGATGACGTATTTGACATTCCCTTCCACGATGGCATGACCCAGGACGACTTCAAAGCACAGATCCAACAGGTCATTGCCCCCATCACCAGCGGGGACGAGGTGCTGGTACTGGCCGACCTGATGGGCGGTTCGCCGCTGACCGGCCTTATGGAAGCGCTGGACGCCCACTGCGGCCTGGCCAACGTGCGGGCCGTAGGCGGCATGAACCTGCCGATGGCGATCTCCGCCTGCGAAGCCGAGGACATGAGCCTGGACGAGGCCGCCGCTTCGATCCAGAGCGAGGCCGCTGAACAGATCCGTCCGTTTGCTGCCGCGTCCGCCGAGGACGACGACATCTGATGCACCGAAACGAGGGAGGAACTCACAATGATCAGCTTTATCCGTATTGATGACCGCATGATTCACGGCCAGACCTGCACCCGCTGGGCGCTGGAATATCCCTGCACCGGCCTGGTGGCCGTCAACGACGCCGCGGCCAATAACGCCATCCTGTCTGCCGCGTACAAGAACGCCTGCGACAAAAAGACCTTTGTCTGGACGCTGGACGCCTGGCAGGCCAAAAAGGAAAAGGTGCTGGCCAGCAAGGACCAGTATTTCCTGATCACCAAAAACTCGGTGGATATGGCCAAGGTCCTGCTGGACCAGCCTTTTGACCCGGGCATCCGCACCATCATCGTCGGCCCCTGCAACGACCGCCCCGGCGCTATCAAGCTGGGCAACAACCAGAGCGTCACCCCGGAGGAAGCCGAAGCCTTTGAAAAACTGATGGCCGCCGGCTATGAGATCGAGTTTGCCCTCATCAAGGAAGCAGCCATCGGCAACTGGAAGAAATTCCGCGGCCTGTTTGGCTATAAATAATCACGCTTGAGGGAGGAATTTTCATGACGATCAATGTATTTCAAGCGGCATTGCTGGGCCTGTGCGCCTGCTTGTCATCCATGCCGGGCATGGGCGGCACCACGTTTGGCAACTACACCCTGGGCCGCCCGCTGGTAGCCGGCCTGGTGGTCGGCCTGATCCTGGGCAATGTGCCGATGGGCATTTTCCTGGGCGCCGCCATCCAGCTGGTGTATATCGCACTGGTCACCCCGGGCGGCACTGTCTCGGCGGACGTGCGCGCCATCTCCTACATCGGCATCCCTCTGGCCATGCTCTATGTCAGCGCCGCCGGCCTGGACCCCGCCACCTCTGCCGCCCAGGATATGGCCGTGACGCTGGCTTCCACCGTTGGCACTCTGGGCACCGTGCTGTTCTACGGCACCGCCACCGTCAACCTGGTGTGGCAGCACATCGGCTGGCGTAACGTGGAAAAGGGCAACCTCAAGAGCCTGTATCTCGTCGATATGGTTTTGCCCTGGATCTCTCACATCGTGTGCTCCTTTATCCCCACCTTCATCATCTGCTACTTCGGCTCCAACATGGTCGCGCTGATCCAGAGCTACCTGCCCATGGACGGCATCATCATGAAGACGCTGTTCACCGTCGGTTCGCTGCTGCCGGCCGTCGGTGTTGCCATCCTGCTCAAGCAGGTGGTTACCAGCCCCAAGGATTTTCTTACCTTCTTCTTTGGCTTTACCCTTTGCGGCTGCATGGGCCTGAACCTGATCGGCTGCGCCATCGTGGCCGGCTTCTTTGCCCTGATCAAGTACCAGATCAGCTGTGCGGCCATGCGCCCGGCTGCTGCCGGTGCCGCCTCCGGTAACGATGATGACGAGGAGGATATCTGACGATGAAAAAGCTTTCCAAAAAGGCTCTGAACAAGTCTTTCCTGAACTGGTTCTACGGCCATCTGACCTGCTTCTCTCAGGAACATATGCAGACCTTCGGCTACATGCTGGCCATGCTGCCCATCCTGCAGGATCTGTATGAGACCAACGAAGAACAGACCGAGAAGATGCAGACCTACACGGCGTTCTTCAACACCGAACCTCAGGTCGGCTCGGTGGTGGTGGGCATCACCGCCGGCATGGAGGAAGCCCGCGCCAACGGCGAACCGGTGGACGGCGAGACCATCAACGGCATCCGTGCCGGTCTGATGGGCCCCCTGGCCGGTATCGGCGACTCTCTGGTGGTCGGCACCGTCATCCCCATCCTGCTGGGTATCGCCCTGAGCCTTTCGGGGGGCGGTTCCCCCCTGGGCGCCATCTTCTACATCCTGGTGTGGAACATCGGCATGTTCCTCATCATGCGGCTGCTCTACTTCAAGGGTTATGAGATGGGCGGCAAGGCCGTGGAGTTCCTTGTGGGCGAAAAGGCCAATGCCATCCGCGAAGCCATCGTCATGATCGGTACCATGGTCATCGGCGGCGTCACCGCCAGCTGGGTATCCATCACCACTGCCTTCGAGATGGTCGGCAGCAACGGCGAGGTCATCGTCGATCTGCAGAGCACCCTGGACACTGTCTACCCCCACATTCTGTCGGCGCTCTTTGTGCTGCTGTGCTGGTGGCTGATGAGTAAAAAGAAGATGAGCCCCATCGTGGTCATGCTGATTCTGGTCGTCGTCGCCTTTGTGGGCGTCCTGGTCGGCTTCTTTGATCCGGGTCTGAGCTACTAACCGCTTTTCTGACACACTGTCATCTTTCCAGCTGGGACGGCCGGCCCGGAACCTTCCGGCCGACTGTCCCTTCTGTTTTTTCAAATCGCCCAAGGAGGTCTTTTCTATGCTTACACCCAAACAGGCTTTGAACGAAGCGCAGTGCCAGAAAAAGGCGCTGCAAACCATCATCGGCTGGCGGCGTGTGCTGTTTGTGCTGTCCGCCTGTTTTGTGGCGCTGACCGCCTGGGGCTTTACCGCCGGGATTTTGCCTGCCGGCATCATCGGGGCGGTGCTGGGCTGCATCGGCATGGTGTTGACATTGCTGGTTCACCTGAGTATCGTCCGCGGCGAAAAGAACGTTGAAGCGATCCTTGCCAGCCTGGCGCCGGACGCCCCGGCGAAGGGGTGAGCAAGATGGCAAGCTATTCCATTGTGTTTCTGGACGTGGACGGCACACTGCTGGACAGCCATCATCAGGTCGGCCCCGCAGCGCGTGAACTGCTGGCCCGGCTGGACAGCCGCGGTGTGCCGGTGGTGCTGGCCAGCGCCCGGCCGCCCAAAGGGCTGGAACCCATCTATACGCAACTGGGCTTCTGCGGACCGGTCATCTGCTGTGCGGGCGCCCTGGCTGTGCTGCCCGACCAGCATATCCTGTATGACCACGGCATTCCCGCCGCAACGGCAGCCCGGTTTGAGCAGGCTGTGCTGGAAGGCTGGCCAAACCTGGCGTTGAGCGCATACTTGTACGACACCTGGCTGACCCCGGACCCCGACGACCCCGCCATCCGGCGCGAGAGTGCCATCACCGGCTGTAAACCGCTGGCCAGTGCGCTGGGCAGCGCGGCCCTGCGGCTGGGCGATGTACACAAGCTGCTGATCATCGGTCCCGAACGGGATATCACCGACCTGCAGCATCGGCTGGTCCCACAGTTTCCCGAACTGACGGTACTGCGCTCCAACCCCACCTATCTGGAGGTCGTGGCACAGGGCGTCTGTAAGGAACAGGCCGCCGCCGCTCTTCTTGACCACTTTGGTCTGACGCCCGCCCAGGCCGTGGCCTGCGGCGACGGTGAAGTGGACGCCGGGATGTTGCGGATGGCCGGGCTGGGGGTGGCTATGGGAAACGCCAGCCCCCAGGTACGGGCAGCGGCAGATTTTGTAACGGCCGCCAACGATGCGGACGGTGTCTTTGTGGCACTGAACCGGCTGCGGTTTACTCCGCCGCCTGCAAAATAGAGAGGAGTTTGTCCCGACCGATATGGTCGGGACATTTTGTTTTGCTCCCAAAAGGGTACGGATGGCCGGGACCGTCGTAACGACAGCCGTGGGAAAATAGCAGTTCCTCCAGCCGCTTTTCTTCTCCATCCATCAGGTGGGAGATTCCTCCATGGTGTCTGCGGTTTCCCTTTGTATACCTGTGTTTGTATTTCTCACGGGACTGGTAAACCTGCTCAGCGTTGGCGATTCCAGCCTCATGTCCCGTTGTTTTGGCGCGAACGATCCTCAAAAAGCAAAAAAGAGCGCCGCGTTCAGTATTTGGACAGCCATTGTGGTATCGCTGTTTTACGCTGACAGAAATCCTCCTGTTTGTCCTTTTTTGAAAACGGCCATCATCGCAAGGGCAGGAACAAATCGTTTTTATGCGAGGTCCGCCTTTCCCCCAGTGGCATTTCCACCCCGATAGTTGCACTTTTTGCACTGGGGCAAGGAAAGGGCGGATTCCTCCCTCCGGTACATGCCGGCCCATTGGCAGATGCTTCTAAGGATCGGCACAACGGAACTTCCCTTTTCCGTCAGGCAGTATTCTACCCGAGGGGGAATCTCGTCAAACTGCTTTCGGTGTATGATCTCATCAGCAATTAGTTCTTTCAGTGTGCTTGCCAGCACGGCATCTGTAATATTTGCCATTTCCCGGCGCAGCTCACTGTATCGCAGCCGCTGCTTTTCTGCTAACACGCAGATAATTCTGGACTTCCATTTCCCGCCAAATACTTCCAGTCCGTATTCTAACGGGCAGCGAATGTCCTCCTGCATTTTCTTCTGATACATCCGTGCTTCAGCTCCTTTCAGTCTCCATTGTACCAGCCGACTGGCCTTCTTTGAAGTTACTATGAAATTTATGAGCCACATCCCCCGCGGTGGAGTTCCGGCGGTTCCGGCCCTTTACCGCAAAGGCGGGTGCAAAGGTTTTCCTTTGCACCCGCCCTGTGTTGTGGTTCCTTCCTTTGTTTTTTACAGAACTTTTTTATTGTCCGCACCGGGAGTGGTCACGCTCACCTTTTCCGGTGTGATGATCAAAGCGCCCTTTGCCGTAGCGGCTCCCTTGAACATCTTTTCCACCATGGCTTTGAAAGTGGCCACAACTGCGCCCTCGGTCACATATTCCGCAGAACCCTTGATCTGGTATCCTTCCAGATTCTGGGGGTCGTATACGGAAATGGCGATCTTGCCGTTGTTTGCCTTGAGGTTGTTCAGTGTGGTTTCCAGAAATACATCGCCCACCACCAGCTTACCATCCTCGGTCACATCCTTGAATGCAACGGGAACGACATTCGGTTCCCCATCTGCGCAAGTGGCCAGATCCCACATGCAGGACTTCAACAGTTTTACAACATGCTCATTCATCTTCAAATACCTCCAAATCTGATTGTCAGCCCCGGTCCATAGAGCTGCCTTTATTATAAAAACCAGACTTGCGGCAAACAAGATATTCACATATTTATGAGTGACTCATAAATTACTGAGTGTTGTATGGCAGCGAGAAAAACGGCGGATGATGTCCCTGGCGTTCAGTCGTGCAGGATGGCCCGGACCTGTTCCTCCGGCACCACGCTGTTGATACCGCCGCAGCTCTGTGGGTTGGCAAAATGGCAGCCCTTGGGGCCAAGGGTTGCATAAACCAGTTTGACATCGTACTCAGCAAACAGTTTCTGCGCGCCCTCCTCGGGGGAGATGCCCCACAGGAATTCAATCTCTTCATCGCTGATCTTCACAATGTCCGCCTGATGCAGGCCCCATTCGATCTGCTCTTTGGCGGCTTCCTCGGTGGGCCACAGAGGCTTGCGCAGGTTGGGGTCAAAGCTGGTGAGTTTGCCATGTTCTTTGGCGTAGGCCACGGCGGCCTGAGTGGCCGAACGGGCGGGCTCGCCGGTGAGGCTCAGGGTACCGAAGTGGAAGACCTTGCAGTCGTCCAGCAAAGCGGTGTCCAGTTCCTCGGCGTGCAGGCAGGTGTCGGCGCCGGAGTTGCGGGCAAAGCTGAACTCCCGGTTGCCGGTGGCGTCCAGGGTGGTGAACACCGACGGGTCTTTTACGATGCCTTTGGTGGAAATGCCCAGATTATCCAGGGGGGTACCAGCAGATTGCCGAAGGCGTCCTCGCCCACCTTGCCCATCAGGGCGGTGGTGCAGCCGTACTTCTGCAGCGCGGCCGGGGGGCAGGGGAGGAAAATCTAAAACGTCAGCACGGATTAGTACACTCTCCACGAAAAAGTTTCCCCTTTTTGCAATTTCCGGGGTTGTTATAGAACAAAAATCCATTTCACAAAGCCAACTTTATGGAATAACCTTTTTTCTGGCTTTCATCTTTAGGATTTGAAATACATGAGGGGTGTGGCAGTATAGGCAAGCATAATTGAAGGGACAAGCAAAGAAAGGTTGTCAGAGTTCTTCAAAAAAGAACTTCGAGGTGTTGTCGGCATATGCAGAAAGAGTCTTTGTCCTAACCACAAACTCTCGAAATAAATTTTGACAATTCGTTTGTTTTTGTATCTAAATGTGGCTTAACTGTCTGTAAAACAGTCGTCCATAGTCCAGTTGAACGTAGTAGTCAGGTCGGAGAACTGTGACGGACAGGAAAATGCGATGATATAGCGCCGGAAATTGTGTAGTATGCACAACTTCCGGCGCTATTTGTGGTGGTTATAAAAGAATGTTGGGACGTGAAAGGCAATAAACGGAACCGGCTGGGAAGATGGAGTGGTCAGATGGTGGTCAGAAAGGGACCGGCTACCGCAGAAGCCGCTCATGCTTCCGGCAGATAAAACCCGAAAACTCCGTTGGAAAATTCTCCGGCCGCGAAGCGGTGCACCTGTCCCTCGATGATTACCTCATAGACGTGAAACCGTTTTTCGACACCGTGGTGCGGGTCGATCACGTCGGCGGTTTCCCCGCAGTCCCGCCAGGGATATCGGAAAATATTCACGCCGAACAGACGGCAGTCCCCGTCCAGACCGGCGATTTCAAAGGTCCATTTCATAAGGGCGCTCCTTTCTTCAGCGGCTGTTCAGCACAGCCCGCAGTCTCTCTTCGGTGGCAGCGAGAAAATGGGCCCGTATCTGCCCGAATACCCGTCCGGGACTGCGCCGGATCGGTGTCGTAGGCTACGGCAATGACCCGCTGGGAAAGAAAGGGCGGATCGTCCATAAGTTAAGAAAAAATAGAACAACTGAACTTAACAACTTAAGTTTTGATTATGTTTCTTCACTTATTGTTGCGTTGCAGTTTATGCTGTTGTGGTTCTTTCTTCATTCCGTATCCTGAATCCGGTATTTGACCCTGCTGCCGTAGTGGACTGAAGTCAGCAGACCAAGGCTCTCGAATTTGAGAACAAAGCTCCGGATTGTGGCATAAGCCGCATCGCCGAAGTCTTTTTCCAATCGCTTGGTGGAAAACTCTTCGCTACCATAAGCCGTGAGGACAAACTGCCAGAGCGCCCGCTCCTTCTCCGTAACCTTCCCTTGCCGCAGCGCTTCCTCGAAAGCCTGTAGCGTCCGGGGCTGCGGCTGAGCTTCTCCCAGCCGGTGATACACCGATTCCGCAAAATAGACTAGGAACGGCGTCACATCCAACACGCCGCTGATCTGCTGATTCTGTTCCACCTGGGTGTAAGCTTTATAATACCGGGAGCGGCTTTCCTCCACAAAGCGAGACATCGGCACGAACAATGCCGACGAGTATCCCTGCTGCACCAGATACCACAAATGGAGCAGGCGCGCCATCCGACCGTTTCCATCAAAGTAGGGATGCAGATAGGCAAACGCGAAATGCAAAATGGCTGCCTTGATTAGATCATTCTGTGCTGTTTTCTCGGCAGCAAACGCAACCAGTTCTGCCATATAGGCCGGCAGCCTCTGCCAAGGCAATCCAGTGTGTTCCACCTTGCTGCCGACGATATACACGCTATCATGCCGATACCAATGTTCGGGCAGTAAACGATCCTCCGCCGGTAGGAAGTCGCCAATGGTCATCTGATACAGCCGAAAAATATTTTCCTCCGTGATGGTATGAGATCTGTCCGCGATAAATTCCAGGCCCTGTTTCATGCCATAGATACGATGTTCTTCCTTATCCTTCGGAGCCTGACCGGATAAAATCCGCCGCACGCTTTCCCTACTGGTGTCAATCTGTTCGATTCGGAAGGTGGACAGGATTTCTTCTTCCATCGCCTTGGTTCCATACAGACGGGCACTCTGCTGCGGTGTCAGCAAAACGCGAGCCGCCGACAGTGAAACCCGTGTCACGCTTTCCAGGTATACCATTGGCTTTCCGCCAAAGTCATACAGGGGCAGTTCCTGATAAAAAACACGTTTGAGTAGCGTGAGGAATTCCTGCAGATCTCCTTGACCGTATTTATATCCCATCTTTTTGAGGTCCAATATTCCTGGGTCCGAGAGCATCTTGGCAAACACAGAAGCTTCCATAAGAGTTCCTTTCTTATGTGATAGCAAATGATATCAACTAGTATCAGTATACGGCATATCTGCGCAGATTGCAATAGACATTCTCCAAACCAACTGGCGAGAAATTTATAGAAAAAACAGCCCGCGCCGGACGCTGCTCTATTGACAGCGTCTGGCACAGGCTGCTGTGAAAAAAGAAGGTTGCCGGGACACCGTATGCATTCTACGAAACCGGCTGGGAAGCAGATGATTTGTTTTGGAAGTTATTCGGATATCAGTTATCCCATGCGGTACACTCAGAAAAATGCTGGAAGTGGCGTACCCGTATATTGACGGTTTGCCGCTCTGCAAAATCCAGCCCATGGTTCTGGAGGAGATGGCAGAAGAACTCGCAAGCGGCCCGGGCGGAGCGGCAAGCCTCTGAGCGTTCCCCCCTGTGCTGTAGGATGCCGCAAAAAATAACATCCTGCTCTCCAGAACGCGTCAAATACATGAATACCGCCTCTGTTCTCACCTTCCAGAAACGCGGCGTGTCCTTTATTTGCGGCCTTTTTGCACAATCCACCTTGCATTGGCTGTCTGTAAACCGTATCCGCAGAAAGAACAGCAATGGTGCGCATCCGGTATAAAATTGGCGCCGCAGGAGGGGCACTCCCGCTCTGTCAAAAAACTGCCGTCTGCTTTCCTTTTTTCGGGATACCGTGCCCTTTGGAGCGTGAGCGTCCGCTTTCGCTTTTTTGTATACGGTTTTTTCCCCATAGGAAGATAGATTTCATGGATACGCACCTTTGCCCGTATGGAGGTGATTTCCGCCGTATGAGTGACTTTTTTCAGAATGATCCTGCCCACGCTGTAATCCAGCAGATCGCTGCCAGCCTCCCGGTACAGGGCCTCATGGATGCAGGAGCGCAGATAGTTTTCGGAATAGCGGACGATTTTTCCGGCCAGTTTTTTCTGCCGTTTTTCGCCCAGAGCCGTAAGGGTAAAGATTCCCACCACCACAAGAACAGCGGCCCCCACACCTGCTGCGAGGGAGATCTGGGTATCCTCAATCAGCCAGAGACACAGGAATACACTGACAAACAGGATCACCGCCGAGGACAGCAACAGCAGTGCCATTCCCAGATCGTTCCCGATCTCCTCGTACAGTTCAAACACTTCGGTCTGCCAGTCATAGAAATCGCTTTCGATTACGCCGCCGCAGTAAGGACAGGTCACCTGCTGGCTGTTCAGCTCTATTACTGCACCGCAGGAAGGGCAGTTGACTTTGAACCTGTTGGTATAGTAGCTGCCCTTTGGCTCTGCCCGGTCGGAATGGCGGATATGTCTTGACTGAACGACCCGAAGGCAGGCGTTTTTGCGGTAGATCTCCCGGGCAGGTCTACCGCCTGCTGCCGGGAGGAACCGTTCCAGCGCGCTGCACTGCAGCAGTGCCTCCCGCCATTCTCTGCCGTCATCGTCCCACCGGGTAAAGTCGTTTTTGGGCAGCGGAACAACATCGGTCAGCCGGATATCACGGCAAAGCCCCTGCCTTGCCAGCTGGTCGATCTGCCGCTCCATCCTTTGGCGGAAGGTGCGGTCCATCCGGGCCGGCAGCAGATTTTTGTTCGCTTGCCCCAGCGGAAGCAAAATCTTTTCAACGGATTTCCGGATGCCGCGGCGAAGATTAGCCCCTGAAAACGGCGGATGGCGCTGGCCGAGCATCTTTTTGCATTTGGCCTGTTTCCGGTTTTCCGGCTGAAAACCGGAAAGATCCCATTGGATTATTTTGCCGCCCACAAAGAACAGATACGTCAACGCAAATACCGCCGCTATGATCCCTGCCTCGGAAAAGCTCATACCGCACCATCCTGTCTGCCGGTTAGCGTTGTTTTTCTTTTACTGCCCCGCGCTGGGCCTTTTTGGCCGCCTGTATGCGCTGCAGATCGTACACCAGCGCCAGGGAAAAAACAGCCCCCAGGGGGATCAGACAACAAGCTATCAGGAAGTCCAGGGGGTTGTTGTCCGGCGATATTTTGTACTGCCCCGCAGAGGTTTGATATACCTCGATCGTGATCGTATCCCCCTTTTGTATATCCTCCCGGAAAGCGTCGTTGTGGGTCGAAACGATCCCTTTGGCGGTACAGGGGTTCCCGTCCACCACAAAGGATATCTTCAGGTCGTAGGCCACGATCTCCCATTGATCCGCCGGGTGCAAGGAGACGGAGAAATACTCCCACTTGTCCTTGGCATCCTTGTTGTATATCACGTCGCACGCTTCCACCCGTGCGTCGACGGTTCGGATATCGGTTGCGTTATTGTACTCTTTTGCATCCACGCGCAGGGTAATGATATTGAAAACACCCACTGCAATAAAGCCGATGCCCAGGAGCAGCGCGATGATGGAACTGGTTTCGATTTTGGGGTTGGTCGAATTTTTATTCATACTAGGCACATCCAATCCAAAAAACCGAATAGCAAAAATCGGTTTGTGTATTCGCAAAACAACCGGGGCTGTTGCCGGGGCGGCGCCGGCCCCGCGGGGCCGGTCACGCGTCGCAGGTGTACCACACATCCTCTACCGCGTCATAGGCAAAGATATAGGCATCGCATACCGCGTAATACTGCTCTCTCACAAACTGGTCGCCGGTGTCGGTTCCCAGTACAAAGAGCAGACAATCATAGCCGGCGACCCGCTGCACATCCCCGGTATACATCAGCTTCATCCCCCGCTGCATGGCCGCGTCGACCTCCTCCCACTGCAACAGCCTTTCTGTGGCATACTGAACCTCGCCCTCATCCGGCTCATACGGATAGAGGGAAAAATCGTACACCCCCGGTATCTCCACCAGATGTCCGTCTTCCATGGAAAGGCTGGGGCGGAAGGTGATGGTCTCGCTGCCGTCGTTCACCACGACCAGCACATTGGAGTAGATCTCGCTGAGATTGCACTGTAAAAGCAGGGGCTCGCCGGGCCAGCTTTCCCCAAGAGGCATGCTGGTATCGTCCACATATTCGCCCCATTCGTTTACACCGGAGGCATACACCGTGATGGAGGTCGTTTCATCCGGCGGAACGATGACGTACAGTTCCTGACCTTCGACCATAAGAAGCCACGACATAGGAAGGAAGGGATACTCACTCCCGGCATCACTATGCATAATATAGTCGCGCAGATCCACCTCGCTGCTTTGACTGTCCACATAGCCGAGAAAGGCAAGCCCCACCTTGTTCCCGCTTTGCACGATCTCATCCTGCAGCAGCTCCAGCGAAAGTTCTTCATAAGGAATCGGTTCCAGATATTCCGGTTCCTCAATGTATTCCGGATCAGGTGTTTCCTCACTGACCGGGGTGGGTGGGGGC
>CAJMLV010000051.1 GCA_905214345.1 uncultured bacterium | reverse complement strand
TTTCCTTGTTCACCGGCCCCCAGGCCGGTGAATAGGCCGTCGTAAGGTGGCCGCACACCCCGGGTCCAGGGCCGCAGCCCTGGTCGGCGTCCACCGCCTCGAAACGGTGGCGGTTTTTCGGTTCCTTTTTGACGCCAAAAAGGAACAACTTCCCGGCAGACTGCCGTCTGCCCGGCAACGGAATACAGCTTCGGGCACGAAAAGGAAGGAGCAACCGGCAAACTGCCGTTAACCAAAAAAGAACACCGCCCCCGCCGGGAACAACTCCCCGGCAGAGGCGGTGTAATCATTTTATGCGGGCAAACGCAGCGTCAAAGGCTCAGGCAGCCTTCTTCTTCGCCATTGTCCGCTGTACCAGCTTGACGATCTCCACAATGGGGATGACCAGCACGGACAGGCCCAGGGCGATGAGATACTCGGGCAGGTTAACGGGGGTGAAGCCGAACGCATTGGCGATGAAGGGAACTTCCAGCACCAGGGTGGTCAGCACCAGGCTGCCCAGCATGGCCGCCCACAGCACCACGTTGTGGCTGTGCAGGGTGAAGATGCTGCCGCGCTGGCTGCGCATGTTGAAGCTGTGGAAGATCTCGCACATGCTCATGGTCAGGAAGGCCATGGTCATGCCGTCGTCGGAAATGCCCTTGGGCATCTCGAAGTAACCCACTTCCATGCAGTGGCCGATGATATAGGAAGCCAGGGTGATGATGGTGACCAGGACGCCCTGGTACACCACGTCAAAGCCCAGGCCGCCGGCAAAGATGCCGTCGGTGGACTTGCGGGGCGGGCGGTGCATGATGTCGCTTTCGCCCTTTTCCATACCCAGCGCCAGAGCCGGGAAGCAGTCGGTGATGAGGTTGATGAAGAGCAGGTGCACCGGGTTCAGCAGGGTGAAGCCCAGCAGAGTGGCGGTGAACACGCCCAGCACCTCGCTCATGTTGGAGGCCAGCAGGAACTGGATGGCCTTGCGGATGTTGTCGTAGATGCGGCGGCCTTCGCTGACGGCACCCACGATGGTGGCAAAGTTGTCGTCGGCCAGGACCATGTCGGCCACGTTCTTGGTAACGTCGGTGCCGGTGATGCCCATGCCCACGCCGATGTCGGCGGACTTGATGGAAGGCGCATCGTTGACGCCGTCGCCGGTCATGGCGGTGATGGCGCCGCGCTTCTTCCAGGCGGTGACGATGCGCACCTTATGCTCCGGCTGCACGCGGGCGTAGACGCCGTAACGGGTGATGGCCTCGGCCAGGTCCTCGTCGGAGATGTCGTCCAGCTCGGAACCGGTGATGGCCTGGGAGGGATCGTCGATGATGCCCAGCTCGGTGGCGATGGCCACGGCGGTGTCCTTGTGGTCGCCGGTGATCATCACGGGACGGATGCCCGCCTGACGGCATTCCACAATGGCGTCCTTCACTTCGGGACGCACCGGGTCGATCATGCCGGTGAGGCCGATGAAGCACAGATCCTGCTCCAGGAAGGCGGGTTCGTTGTTGTGGGGGTTCTCGGCCCAGGGACGCATGGCGGCGGCCAGCACGCGCAGAGCCTTGTCGGCCATGGCCTTGTTGGCCTTCAGGATCTCGGCCTTCTTTTCCTCGGTCATGGGCACGGCCTTTTCGCCGTCCCAGTACTTGGTGCAGCGCTTGAGCACTTCGTCGGGCGCGCCCTTGGTGTACTGAATGAAGGTGTTGCCGACGGCATGCAGGGTGCTCATCATCTTACGGCCGGAGTCAAAAGGCGCCTCGTCCACGCGGGGCTGTTTGGCTTCCAGGTCGGTCTTTTTCAGGTCCACGCTGGCGGCGTAGTTCACCAGAGCGGCCTCGGTGGGTTCGCCCTGGGCGCCGTTCTCGGTGTACTCAGCGTCGGAGCACAGAGCCATGGCGGTGGCCAGCAGGGTCTCGTCGCCCACGTGCTCCACCACGGTCATCTTGTTCTGGGTCAGGGTGCCGGTCTTATCCGAGCAGATGACCTGGGCGCAGCCCAGGGTCTCCACGGCGGTCAGGCGGCGGATAACGGCGTTGCGCTTGCTCATGTTGGTCACGCCGATGGACAGCACCACCGTGACCACGGTGGCCAGGCCTTCGGGGATGGCGGCCACGGCCAGGGAAACGGCCACCATGAAGGTGGACAGGATGGCTTCCAGGCTGAATTCGCCATGGGTGATCAGGTTGAAGGCAAAAATGAAGACGCAGATGCCCAGCACCAGCTTGGACAGGGTGCGGCCCAGTTCATCCAGCTTGCGCTGCAGGGGGGTCTGCTCGTCGGTCACGGCAGCCAGAGCGCCGGCGATCTTGCCCATCTCGGTGTCCATGCCGGTGTCGGTGATGACCATGCGGCCGCGGCCGTACACAACGGTGGAACCCATATAGCACATGTTCTTGCGGTCGCCCAGGGGCACATCCTTGCCGCCTTCGGCAGGAACCAGGGCGTCCACGATCTTGTTCACCGGCACGCTCTCGCCGGTGAGGGCGGCTTCCTCGATCTTGAGGCTGGCGCTTTCCAGAATACGGCCGTCGGCAGGCACGCTGTCGCCGGCTTCCAGCAGGACCACGTCGCCGGGCACCAGCTCATCGCTGTGCAGGGTCACATGCTTGCCGTCGCGCAGCACCTTGCTGGTGGCGGCGGTCATGGTCTGCAGCGCTTCGATGGCAGCTTCGGCCTTGCTCTCCTGATAAACGCCCAGCACGGCGTTGAGCAGCACCACAATGAGGATGATGATGACTTCCGCCATGCTTTCGCCCTCGATGAGGCTGGTCACGGCAGACACCGCGGCGGCGCACAGCAGAATGATCAGCATGGGGTCTTTCAGCTGTTCGATAAAGCGCTGGAGCAGGGTGGCCTTCTGGGCTTCCTTCAGCTTGTTGGGGCCGTGTTCTTCCAGACGGCGCTGGGCTTCGGCGGTGCTCAGACCGTCCATGCCGGCGTTTTCCTGCCGGAGGACTTCCTCGGCAGAAAGTTCATAACTTTTCACGCGTAATCTCCTTTCAATCTCCGGGCGGGGAAAAGGCCCCGCCATCCCTCTGTACCTATTATATATAAAACAAGACCCATACACCAGGGAAATTTTTCCAGTTTCCCGATGTATGAGTCTCATTCTTCACAGCGTATCAAGCCGCAAAGGCGGCACCGGGCGCAAAGCGCCGGGGTGACGATGCCGCCGCGCGCCAAAGGCGCGGAACTACTCCCTCAGGCAGGACGTATTGATTATAAGGAAAGGATGCCCAGACCCTGCAGCAGGATCTTCAGCCCCATCAGGATCAGCACCACGCCGCCGGCCCGTTCGGCCAGGGCCTTGTACCGGGTGCCGAAGAGGTTGCCGATCTTGACGCCCACCGCCGACATGACCAGGGTGACAAGACCGATGAGGGCCACCGCTGCCAGGATGTTGGTGCCCACCGCCGCAAAGCTGACCCCCACGGCCAGGGCGTCGATGGATGTGGCCACCGCCAGGGGCAGCATGGCCTTGGGGGAAAAGTCGGGGGTGACTTCCTCCTCATCGCCGAAGCTTTCCCGCAGCATGTTGAAACCGATGATGGCCAGCAGCGCAAAAGCCACCCAGTGCCCGAAACCGCCGATGAACCCGGCAAAGCCGGAACCCAGCCAGTAACCCAGCAGGGGCATCAGCGCCTGGAAGGCACCGAACCACACGCCGCAGATCAGGGCGTGCCGGGGCCGCATGCGCTGCACCGAAAGCCCCTTGCACACAGACACCGCAAAGGCATCCATGGCCAGGCCCAGTGCAATGACAAAAAGATCCGCCAAAGACATTCCAAACCACTCTCCTGTTTGTGATGCGGCGGGCGGGAAGGACGAAAAAAAACGAGACCTATCCCGCCCTGCCGTGCAAGGCAAAAGATAAGTCTCGCTGTTTCATCTAAAGCCAGGGTCGCCCCAGTATGTTGGCCCTATCACGCGGGGGGATGTCCCGCGCCAGCTACTCCCTTATGCAACGAGTACCATACCATGCCCCACCGCAGTTAGTCAAGAATAACCACATAGCTCCATCCCTCTTTCGGACAGTTTTCGAGTTTTGCACCATCTTTTTCGCAGTTGGTGGAAAACGAAGCCCCCTTTGTGGAAAGAAAGAGCCCTTTTGTGGAAAACTCTGTTTATTCTGTGGAAAACTTGGCCCTTTTGGGGCCGAATATTACGAAATGATGAAATTTGGGTAAACTTTCCCACCGCGTATATCGGTTTTTCACGTTGAAAATGTTGAAAATCCTGTGGAAAGTGTGGAAAACATCCCGGTTTTCCACAATCTACAACTTTTGGTTTTTTTCCTGTTGTGGGGCACTGCGCATTTCGACAACAAAATGTTGAACTTGCCCCGTGGAAATGGTACAATAGCATAATAAACCGGCCGCCCCAAAGCGGCAAAATTCCACGGTTTTCCACAAGGAGGCCTTATGAACTGGCTCGACCGGCTGGAGCGCCGCTACCGGCGTTTCGCCATTCCCAACCTTATCAACATCGTACTGATCGGGCAGCTTGTTGCCTGGTTCATCATTATGTTCGTCAACTCCAGGCTGCTGTGGGCTTTGCCCCTTTCCCGGGCGGAGCTGTTCCACGGGCAGATCTGGCGGCTGGTCAGCTTCATCTTTATGCCCAGCCTGCAAACTTCTCCGTTCTGGTTTGTGCTGGAACTGTACTTTTACTGGTGGGTGGGCAACTCCCTGACCCGCGCCTGGGGCGATTTCCGCTTCACCGTCTACTGGCTGGCGGGCATGCTGGGGGCCATCCTCAGCTGCCTCATCACCGGGTTCGGCTCCTCTTCGGGGCTGTTCCTCAGCCTGTTCTTCGCCTATGCCTGGATGTGGCCCAACCAGCAGGTGCTGCTCTTCTTCTTCATTCCGGTAAAGGTGAAGTGGCTGGGCTGGGCGGCCGCCGCCGTCTGGGCCTGGGATTTCATCACCACCGGCTTTTCCGGCCGCATCTCCCTGCTGTTCGGCCTGGCCGGGTTCCTGCTCTTCTTCGGGCGGGAGATCTGGACCTGGTGCCGTGACACCGCGGTGAACTACAAGCGCCGCAAGGAGTGGGAGCGCCGCTGGAAGTGACCCCTTTTTTCCACATCTGACTGTCACACTGTTTATATAAGGAGGAAACCATCATGAAACTCATCACTGCCATTGTCAACAAGGAAGATTCCAAGGCTGTCTGCTCCGAACTGGTACGCAACAAGTTCTATGTCACCCGCCTGGCCACCACCGGCGGCTTCCTGATGGCGGGCAACATGACCCTGCTCATCGGCACCGAGGACGAGCGGGTGGACGACTGCATCGCCTGCATCTCCAAGTGCTGCAAGCAGCGCACCGAGATCGTGCCCGGCGCCGCTTCCATCGGCCTGGGTCTGGAAAGCGCCATGCCCATTGAAGTCACCGTGGGCGGCGCCACCGTCTTTGTGACCAACGTGGAGCGCTTCGAAAAACTGTGAGCACTTCCGGCATGCTGGCCCGTCTGGCCGGCAACCACGCCTTGAAAGAGGACCTGTCCGCCGCGCTGGGCACCGGACGTTTGCCCCACAGCATTTTGCTGGTGGGGGAACCGGGCTGCGGGGCGGGCTTTGCCGCGCGCTGCCTGGCGGCGGATTATCTCTACCCCGCCGGCGGTCCCCACGCCGAGGCGGTTCTCCGGGGGGAGGACAGCGAATGTCTGACCATCCGGGGTGAGGGTGCTTCCGGCCAGATCAAGGTGGAGCGCATCCGGGACGCCCGGGAAAAGATCCAGCACAGCGCCCTGTCCTCTGACGCGGCGGGGCGTGCGCTCTTTATCTACGGGGCCCAGAACCTGAACGGGGCTTCGGCCAACGCCATGCTGAAAATTATGGAGGAACCGCCCGAAGGGGTCCTCTTCCTGCTGACGGCTTCCAGTGCGGCGGCGGTGCTGCCCACCATCCGCAGCCGCTGTGCCGCCTACACCGTGGCCCCCGTGCCGGTGGCGGAATGTGCCGCCGCATTGCGGGCTGCCCTGCCGGACCTGGACGACCGCCAGGCCCAGGACCTGGCATTTCTCTATGAAGGGCACATCGGTGCAGCCCTGGCCGTGATGCGGGACCCGGCTGTGAAAGCCGCCCGCAATGCCGCCCGGGAACTCTGCCGCCATGCCGAAAGCCGGGACACCTACCGTGCCGCGGCCCTGCTGGCCAAGTATGAGAAAGACCGGGAAGGCGCGCTGCGCCTGCTGGCCCAGACCCGCACAGCGGCCAGTGCCGCTTTACGCCGCCCGGGGTTCGACGGACTTTCGGCCCCTGCCGCCGCCCGGCTGGCCCGCGCCGCCGGGGACGCCATGAAGGCCATGGCTGCCAACGCCAACCTGCGTCTGACCCTGACCCTGCTGGCCGCCGCGGCCACCGCCCAAGACCCATAAACCAGAAGGAATAACAAGCATGAAAGTCATCTCTGTGAAATTCAAGGAAAGCGGCCGTTCCTATTACTTTGACCCCGGCAGCCTGACGGTGGCCACCGGGGATTTTGTCATTGTGGAAACGGCCCGCGGCGTGGAATGCGGCGAGGTCGTCCGCGGTCCCCACGAACTGCCCAACACCGGCTTTGCCCGGGAGATCAAACCGGTGCAGCGCCTGGCCGACGGCATGGACATCCGCCGCATGCGCCAGAACCGGGCGGACGAGCGCAAGGCTTTCGGCATCTGCGAACAGCGCATTGCCGCCCACAAGCTGCAGATGAAGCTCATCGACGCCGAATATACCCTGGACCGCAGCAAGCTGGTCTTTTACTTCACCGCCGACAACCGGGTGGACTTCCGGGAACTGGTCAAGGACCTGGCTTCCCAGTTCCACACCCGCATCGAACTGCGCCAGATCGGCGTCCGGGACGAAAGCAAGATGCTGGGCGGCCTGGGCGTGTGCGGCCAGCCTTTCTGCTGCAGCCGGTTTTTGAAGAACTTCCAGCCGGTGTCCATCAAGATGGCCAAGGAACAGGGGCTTTCCCTGAACCCGGCCAAGATCAGCGGCGCCTGCGGCCGCCTGATGTGCTGCCTGGCCTATGAACAGAAGAGCTACGAATACCTGAACAGCATCACCCCCCAGGTGGGCAGCGTGGTGCGCACCCCCGACGGCGAAGGCACCGTCACCGAGGTGAACGTCATTTCCGGCAACCTGAAAGTCCGCAGCGTGGAAAGCCTGGCCCCCAAGACCTACAAGCGGTCGGAGTGCGAGTATATCCGGGGCGGACGCCGTGCCCCCGTCAAGCCGGACAAGGAGGACTGACCCATGGCCGGGACCCTGTACATTGTGGCCACCCCCATCGGCAACCTGGACGACATGCCGCCCCGTGTGGCGGCCACCTTCGGCGCGGCGGATTTCGTGGCGGCGGAGGATACCCGGGTGACCCTGAAACTGCTGAACCATCTGGGGCTGAAAAAGCCCATGGTCAGCTACTATGAGCACGCTTTGCACCACGGGGCGGCCATTCTGGAGCGCATCGAAGCGGGCGAAAGCTGCGCATTGTGTTCCGACGCGGGCATGCCCTGCATCAGTGACCCCGGGGAGCAGATCGTCACCGAGGCCCTGGCCCGGGGCATCCATGTGGTGCCGGTGCCGGGGGCTTCCGCCTGTGTCACCGCGTTGGCGGTGTCCGGGCAGAAAACCGGCCGCTTTGTGTTCGAAGGATTTCTGCCGGTGCCCAAAAAGGAGCGCCGGGAACGGCTGGAGGCATTGAAAAGCGAGACCCGGACCATCCTTTTGTACGAAGCCCCCCACAAGCTGCGCACCACCCTGGACGACCTCATCAAAACCTGCGGGCCGGACCGGTCGGTGACCCTGTGCCGGGAGCTGACCAAACTCCACGAGGAGATCAACAAGACCACCCTGGGCCAGGCGGCGGCACTGTACGCCGAGACCGAACCCCGGGGGGAGTATGTGCTGGTGCTGGCAGGCGCGGAACCCGCCGCCGAGGAGGCGGAAGCCCCCACCCTGGAGGACGCCGTGGCCGCCGCCCGCACCCTGATGGAGGGCGGCACCCCGCCTTCCGCGGCCGCCAAGCAGGCCGCCGCCGGGACCCCCTATTCCAAGGGCGAGATCTACCGGCAGCTGGTGCGGGGAGAGTGACCCGCATCTTTGCGCAACACTGAAACGAGAAAGGAGGTTTTCCCCATGGCGGAAGATGTATCCACCATTCTGGTGGTCAGCGACACCCACGGCCGCCTGACCCGGCTGCGCTGGATCCTGCGCCACGAAAAGGCCGACGCCCTGTTTTTCCTGGGCGACGGCCTGTATGATCTGGACCAGGCCATTCTGCAGAACCGGATGCAGCCCCCCTACCCCATTTACCGGGTGCGGGGCAACTGCGATTTCGGCGCCCACGACCCCGCCGAGGGTCTGGCCCCCTTTGCCGGGGTGCTGTTTTTCTACACCCACGGCCACCATTACGGGGTGAAATCCGGCTTTGAGCAGCTGCAGGAAAGCGCCGCTGCCCGGGGCGCGGACGTGGCGCTCTTTGGCCACACCCATTACAAGACGCTGCGGGCGGCCACCCTGACCCCCCCGGCTCTCTTCAACCCGGGCAGCCTGCGGGATACGGGCAGTTACGGGGTCATTACCATCACCGACGGCCAGTGCGCCTTCGGCTGGAAGCAGGTGCCCCAGGACTTATGAATGAAACGATGGAACCCAATACCCTGATTCGCCTGGACGAGACGGACAGCACCAACACCTGGGCCAAGGCCCATCTGGACAGATTCGGCCCGGTGGGGGCGGTGTACACCACCAGCCAGACGGCAGGCCGGGGGCGGCTGGGCCGCCAATGGGTGAACGCCAACGGCCAGGCGCTGTATTACACCGCCGTTTTGCAGGTGCCCCTGGCGGACACAGCGGCCCTTTCGCTGTATTCCAGCCTGGCGGCGGTCCGGGCGCTGCGCCGCCGTTACGGGGTGGACTGCCGCATCAAATGGCCCAACGACCTGCTGCTCAACGGCAAAAAGATCGTGGGCATCCTGTGCGAAACGGTGGTCCAGGGCCCCAAGGTGACGGCTCTTTCGGGCATCGGGTTCAACCTGGCCCAACCCCAGAGCTATTTTGACGCCGCGGGCCTGCCCCACGGCACCAGCCTGGCCCTGCAGGGGGCGGATGTGCGCCTGCCCGAGGACGCCGACGCCCTGGCCCGGGACCTGACGGCCTTTGCCTTTGATAAGGAACTTTATGCCTTTGAGCGGGAAGGCTTTGCCGCCTGCCGGGAGGATTACAAGGCCCTGTGCGTCAACCTGGGCCGTCATGTCACCTTTGACGGCGGCAGCGGCACGGCGGTGGACGTCGACGAACTGGGCCGCCTGGTGGTGGAGGACGACCACGGCGGGGATGTGCATGTGTTTACCGGCGAGGTGAGCGTGCAGGGGATTTACGGGGCGGTGTGAGGACCGCCTCTTTTTTGTTGGCAGCGCGCCCCGAAAAGCCTCCCCTGTGCAAGGAGAGGTGGTCTTGCCTTCCACCATTGCCCTTCATGGACATTTTTGCGAAAAATTCTTCTGAAGCATCCTTGAACACGTTGTACAAAACAACCGGAAACGTCTATTTTTTGCAGGCATATTTATTCGTAACAGCGCATAATTTTTACAAACCGCATGTTTTCTGCGAAATTAACAGAAAGTTCACAGGAAGATAATAGATTTTTCGCAAGTATTGGGTATCTTATAAGCACAGGGAACGGAGCCGCAACCGTTACCCTGGAACATGATTCCTCCTCACACCAAAACGATACCCCAAAGCCCCCACCTGTTACCGCAAGCAGGTGGGGGTAACTTTTTGGGGGCGAAGCCCCCTAAAGGTTCCCCCGTTTTAGTTTTAGTTTTACTTTTCTTAGTTAACGGCATTTGGCCGGGTGGTTGTTCCTTTTTGGCGTCAAAAAGGAACCGAAAAACCGCCACCGTTCCGATGCGGTGGACGCCGGCCGGGGCTGCGGCCCCGGACCCCAAGATGCGGCCACCTTACGACGGCCTATTCACCGGCCTGGGGGCCGGTGAACAAGGAAAATGATTTTAATGCCATTTCCCGGTAACGGTTACTTGACGGTAAGAATGCTCAACTGCCCTGCAAGGATTTTAAATCCACTCCTTGCTCACCGGCCCAGCCGGTGAGTAGGCCGTCCCGGAGGGGTGGCCGCACTCGGGTCCAGGGGTTTACCCCTGGTCGGCGGCCGCCGCATCGAAACGGCGGGCCCTTTTCGCTTCCTTTTCGGGCACGAAAAGGAAGGACCAAACAGTAGCCTGCCGTTCCCCAAAAAACAAAAACGCAAAAATAAAAGACCAGGGCGTTCCCTTGATTTTGAAGGGGGAACGCCCTGGTCTTTTATTTTATAGAATCATCCTCTTACACGGAACCCCCGCTCGTTCTCCTCTACGGGAACGGCACGGCAGGTCATACCTTCGATCATGATCCATTTGCTGGTACTGGTCAGGGTGGGCACCAGCTTATCCAGCACGGCGGGGTCGCCCTGGGCTTCCAGCTCCACGCTGCCGTCCCAGTTGTTCACCACCCAGCCTGTCAGTCCCAGCAGCGACGCCGCATACTGGGCGCGGTAGCGGAATCCCACCCCCTGCACCCGGCCGGTGAACCGCCAGTGGCGGCGTTCCGGGGCGCTCATGCCTCGATCCCCGTCACCGTGTAATCCTTGGCCTCCACGGCCTCTTTCAGCACGTCATCGGCCACATCGGCGGTCAGGGTCACCACGGCGGTGCCTGCCTCATGGCTGACGGCAGCGCTCTGTACCCCGTCCAGGGCTTCCAGCGCCTTCTTGACGGTGGCTTCGCAATGGGCACACATCATGCCCTCGATATGGATGGTCTTGGTCATAACGGAATCTCCTTTCACAAGCTGGGGGTCTGCCGCAGCAGCCGGACAGGCCACCGGGCATTCCTTGGGTTCAGCAACTTCCCCACGGGGCGGCGCAGGCCGCTTGGGCGGGGCGTCGTGCTCCGCGTTGTGGGGGTCAAAGGTGTTCAGCCGCAGGGCGTTGGTCACCACACACACGCTGGACAGGCTCATGGCCGCCGCGGCGATCATGGGATTGAGCAGGATGCCCAACGGATACAGCACGCCCGCCGCCAGGGGGATGCAGACGGCATTGTAGAAGAACGCCCAGAACAGGTTCTGGTGAATGTTGGTGACCACCTTGCGGGAAAGACGTACCGCAGCGGGAATATCCGCCGGGTCGCTGCGCACCAGCACCACATCGGCGGCATCCAGGGCCACATCCGCCCCGGCGCCGATGGCAATTCCGGTATCCGCCCGGGTCAGGGCGGGGGCATCGTTGATGCCGTCTCCCACCATGGCCACGCGGCCTTCGGCCTGCAGACGGCGGACTTCCGCCTCCTTGCCCGCGGGCAGCACACCGGCCACCACGTCGGCGGTGTCCAGGCCCACCTGCTGGGCAATGTAGGCAGCGGTGTTGGCGTTGTCACCGGTGAGCAGCACCACATGCAGGCCCAGGGCCCGCAGTTCGGCAATGGCCCGTTTGCTGCTGGGCTTGACCGAATCCGCCACCGCGATCACCCCGGCGGCGTGGCCGTCCAGAGAGAAATACAACGGCGTGGCGCCCTGCCCCGTAAGACGGCGGCCGGATTCCAGCAGATCATCGGGCACATCGGCCACACTGCAGATAAACTCCTCGTTGCCGCCGGCCATGGTCTTGCCGGCCACCTTGCCCACCAGGCCCTTGCCCGGCACGGCCTGCACATCCTTGACCATGGCGGAAGGCTTGACGCCGTTTTCTTTGGCGCAGGCCAGCACTGCCTTGGCCAGGGGATGTTCGCTCTGGCTTTCCAGGGCGGCGGCCATGCCCATCAGGAACTTCTGGGGCACGCGGCGGGTGCCCACGATCTCCACCACGCTGGGTTCACCGGCGGTGACGGTGCCGGTCTTGTCCAGCACCACCGTGTCGGTATAGCCGGTGGATTCCAGGCTGGCGGCAGTCTTGAAGAGGATGCCGCTGCGGGCACCCACACCGGACCCCACCATGACGGCCACGGGGGTGGCCAGACCCAGGGCACAGGGGCAGCTGATGACCAGCACGCTGATGGCCCGGGCCAGGGCAAAGTCAAAAGCCTGGCCGATGAGCAGCCAGATGACCAGGGTCACCGCCGCAATGCCGATGACCGTGGGCACAAAGATCCCGGCCACCTTGTCGGCGGTGCGGGCCAGGGGCGCCTTGGTGGCGGCGGCATCCGCCACCAGGCGGATGACCTGGCTCAGAGTGGTATCCTGCCCCACCCGGGTGGCCCGGCAGGTCAGCGCGCCGTTCTGGTTGATGGTGGCGGCGCTGACGGGGCTGCCCGGGGCCTTGTCCACCGGCATGCTCTCACCGGTGAGGGCGGCTTCGTTGACGCTGGACTCCCCTTCCAGCACAGTGCCGTCCACCGGGATGCTCTCCCCGGGACGCACCAGGAAGATGTCCCCCACCCGCACCTGTTCCACCGGAATGGTCAGTTCCCCTTCCTCCCGCAGAACGCAGGCGGTGGGCGGGGCCAGCTGCATCAGGCTTTTCAAAGCACTGGTGGTCTTGCCCTTGGAGTAGGCTTCCAGCATCTTGCCCACCGTGATGAGGGTCAGAATCATGGAAGCGGATTCAAAATACAGGTCGTGGCGGAACTGCATGATCTGTTCCTCGTTGCCGGCGGCGATGCCGCCCCCGATCATGAAGATGGCAAACACGCCGTAGACCAGCGCTGACCCGGCGCCCATGGCCACCAGGGTGTCCATGCCCGGGGAAAGGCTGCGCACGCCTTTCCAGCCGCTGATGAAGAAAGCCCGGTTGATCCAGCACACCGGCAGGGTCAGCGCCAGCTGGGCCAGACCGAACCACAAAGCATCCCAGCCGCCGCCGTCCATGAAGGGCGGCAGGGGCAGGCCGATCATATGCCCCATGCTCAGATACATCAGGGGCACCAGGAAACACAGGCTGGTGAGCAGGCGGCGTTTCAGTTTGGGGGTCTCGGTATCTTCCAGGGCGTCGGCATCGGCTTCCTCAGCCACCGCCGCGCCGTAACCGGCCCCCTCCACCGCCGCAATGACATCTTCGGGCACGGGATCGGCTTCGTATTCCACCTGCATACTGTTGGTGAGCAGGCTCACCGACACCCCGGCGACCCCGGGCACGGCGGCCACTGCCTTTTCCACATGGGCACTGCAGGCCGCACAGCTCATGCCGGTCACTTCAAACCGCTGCATAGGTACACTTCCTTTCCGTTGCGGTATCGCGTTTCATCTGCTGCAAATCAAAACAGCCCTTCGGGCAGAACAATGTCCTGCCGGGGCACCTTTTCCCAGGAAAACCCGTCCGCCAGCTCGGCGGGGGTGCGGGGGTCGGGGGCTTTCTGCAGCCCGCAGGCGTAGGCCAGCCGCCCGATGATCTCTTCGGGGGTGTATTTCGCCTGCAGGTTTTCCAGGCTTTCGTCCCCGTCCCGCTTGGACAGCCGCCGCCCGTCCGGGGCCAGCAGCAGGGGCATGTGGATAAACTCCGGGGCGTTCAGACCCAATGTACGGTAAAGCCACAACTGCCGGGGAGTGCTGGAGAGCAGGTCCGCGCCCCGCACCACTTCGGTGACGCCCATAAAGGCATCATCCACCACCACCGCCAGCTGGTAGGCAAACACCCCGTCCGCCCGGCGCAGGTAGAAGTCCCCGCAGTCCCGGGCCAGGTTTTCCTCGTAATCCCCCAGGTGGCCGTCGGTGAAGCCGATGGTCTCGTCGGGCACTCTCACCCGCCAGGCGGGGGGACGGCGGAGGGCTTTTTCCGCCGCTTCTTCGGGGGTCAGGTTCCGGCAGGTACCGGCGTAGACCACCTGGCCGTCGCTGCGGTGGGGGGCGTCGGCGGCGTGGAGCTGGCTGCGGCTGCAAAAGCAGGGGTAGACCAGCCCTTTTTTCCACAAAACATCATAAAATTGTTGATAAATAGCGCTGCGGTCGCTCTGGTAATAGGGGCCGTCGGGGCCGCCCATATCTCCGCCCTCATCGGCGGAAAGCCCTAGCCATGCCAGGTCCTGCTGAAGGAGTTCGGCAAATTTCCGGGGACAGCGGGCGGTGTCCAGGTCCTCGATGCGCAGCACCACCTTGCCGCCCTTGCTCTTGGCGGAAAGCCATGCCAGCAGGCAGCAGCACAGGTTGCCCAGGTGCATCCGGCCGCTGGGGCTGGGTGCGTAGCGGCCTACGGTCATTGGGCGGCCTCCAGGGTATACTGGCCGTCGCCCAGGCAGCGCAGGTGGGTGCGGTAGAAGGCATCCACCGCCCGCACCATGGCGTCGGCGTCGGACACGGCGGCGGTCTCCACCGCGCTGTGCATGCCCAGCTGGGCCAGACCGATGTCCGCCATAGGCACCGGCAGGGTGTGGCTTTGCAGGTTGCCCAGGGTGGAACCGCCGGGCATGTCCGCCCGGTTGGCGAACTGCTGCACCTTTACGTCGGCCAGGCGGCAGAGTTCTTTTACCACCGCCCCGGACAGGGCGTTGGTGGTGTATTTCTGGCTGGCGTTCACCTTCAGCACCAGACCGCCGCCCAGCCGCACCGGGTTGACGGGGTCGGCCTTGTCGGCAAAGTTGGGGTGGGTGGCGTGGGCGTTGTCGGCACTGAGGGCAAAGCTGTTGGCCAGTGCCCGCTGCATGCCCTGGGCGCTGTGAGGCACCGCGTCGTACACCCGGTCCAGCACGTCCCGCAGGAAAATGCTGGCCGCGCCCTGGCGGGTGCCGCTGCCCACTTCCTCGTTGTCGAACATGGCCCAGACGGGGGCGCAGGCGCTGTCGGCGGCATCAGCGGCGGAGAGGAAGCCGAACAGGGTGGTGGCGGCACATTCCAGGTCGTCGATGCGGGGGGCCATGAAGTACTCCCCGTCCGGGCCGATGGTGGTGGGCGCCTGCCGGGTATAGAGGGTCAGGTCAAAGTCCACCATGTCTTCCTCGGCCACGCCCAGGGCTTCGGCCAGCAGGGCGGGCAGCGGGCGGCAGCCTTCGGGGCCGTACAGCGGCTGCATGTCCACCTGGGGATTATACTTATGGCCGTCGTTGACGGTGCGGTCCATGTGGATGGCCAGGGAGGGGATGACCACCAGGTCCCGGTCCAGGTCCACCAGCCGGGATTCCAGGCCGTCGGCGGTGCGCACCAGTACCCGGCCCGCCACGGACAGGGGGCGGTCCAGCCAGGTGGCCATGTTCATGCCGCCGTAGCCTTCCACGTTCAGCCGGGTGCAGCCCGCCGAGGTGACCGAGGTGTTCTTGATGCGCCAGGTGGGGGAATCGCTGTGGCTGGCGGTGATGCGCCAGCCGCCGATGGCGTGGTCGGGCACCCGCCAGGCGATGATGGAGGAGTTGTTGCGGGTGGTATAGTAGCCGCGGCCGGGTTCCAGGTTCCAGTAATCCGCCTCTTCCAGGCGGGTGAAGCCGGCGGCGTCCAGCAGGGCGGCTGCGTGGGCCACGGCGTGGAACGGGGTGACCCCCGCGCGGAGAAAATCAAAAAGCTGCTGCATCTGCATGGTTGTATGTTCCTTCTTTATATAGGGATTGGCCCAAAAATCGGGGCACTATTATTGTACCGCAGGGCGGGACTTGCGGCAACAGAATTTTGGTGGTATCTTCATTCTAAACTGATTTGCCCAAAAGGCAAGTACGCACTTAAAAGATACCGCTATCCAAAAGGAGAGTAAGAACAATGAAACCGGGACCGGGATGCAACTGCCGTTATGCGGACGTAGGCTGTGACAAGATGGAACAAGTGATGGAACAGATCAGCGGAAAGTGGAAGATGCGGATCTTGTTCATGGTGGGTGCCCACGGCACCCTGCGGTACGGGGAACTGCGCAATCTGTTGGGCGGGGTGACCCACAAGATGCTGAGCAACCAGCTGAAAGAACTGGCGGCGGACGGGCTGATTTCCCGCCACGATTACGGGGAAGTACCGCCCAGGGTGGAGTACAGCCTGACCGAACACGGCGAAGCTTTGATGCCGATTTTTGATGATATACAGGCGTATATTAAAAAGTTTGGGGATTGTGTTTGTAAAGGGTAACGGCAGGTAATAGGAGGAATCCTATTCCACCTCTTCTTTTTTTGGGAAACGTCAGGCTGCCGTTGGGTTGTCGCTTTTTGCCGCCAAAAAGCGACGGAAAAACCGCCACCGTTCCGATGCGGTGGACGCCGGCCGGGGCTGCGGCCCCGGACCCCAAG
>CAJMLV010000050.1 GCA_905214345.1 uncultured bacterium | reverse complement strand
CCCCATTTGTTATTCAGTATATCATACTGTCTAACAAATGGGGTGCAGTTCATTCGGAACACGCTGCCCGCTTTTTTGATGATTGATTGGTACTCAGATGACCTTGTGATCCATCCATTTGCCGCGCACAAAACGGATCATAAAGAAGGTGCTGCGGCAGATCCAGTCGACAAACATGCCCATCCAGACGCCCAGCAGCCCCATGTCGAGGTGCAGTACAAAGAAGTAGCTCAGGATGACCCGGAACAGCCACATGCTGAAGATACTCACCGTCATGGTGTACTTGGTATCGCCGCCGGAACGCAGGGCGTTGGGCAGGGTAAAGCTGGTGGCCCAGAAGAAAACGCTGAACACTGCGAACCAATGCAGCACCTGCTCGCACATGGCGGTGGCTTCGGGGGTAAGGTTGTAGATCCGGCACAGCAGGGGAGCGCCCACAAACAGTGCCGCGTTTGTGGCAGCCAGCCCCACAAAGGCAATTCCCAGCAGGGTCCAGGCGTAGTGGCGGGCCTGCTTTTTCTCTCCGGCGCCCAGGCACTGGCCCACCACCGGGATCATGGCCAGGCTCATGGTATTGCCGGGAATGTTGGTCAGGCTGCTGATGGAGTTTGCCACCGCATTGGCCGCAATGGCAGAGGTGCCCAGGGTGGATGTCAGGCTGCTCACGCAGAGCTTGCCGATCTGGAACATGCCGTTTTCCAGGCCGGACGGTACGCCGATGCCCAGAATCCGCAGAATCATGGAGCGGTCGGGGCGCATGTCCTGCAGCCGTTCGATGCGCAGGGGATTTTCAAACTGCTGTTGCTGCCAGAACACCCAGCAGGCGGCAAACACACGGCCCACCAGAGTGGCCAGGGCAGCGCCCAGAACCCCCAGACCGAACCCGTAGATCAGCAGGGCATTGCCCGCAATGTTGATGATGTTCATGACCAGGCTGGCCAGCATGCTGATGCGGCTGTTGCCCTGGGCCCGGAACAAAGCCGCGCCCGCGTTGTAAGCGCCGATAAACGGGTAAGACAGGGCACTGATGATGAAATACGTCTGGGCAAACCCCATTACGTCGTCGTCGATCTGACC
Organism: uncultured bacterium; assembly: GCA_905214345.1. Lineage (GTDB taxonomy): Bacteria > Bacillota > Clostridia > Oscillospirales > Ruminococcaceae > Gemmiger. The sequence continues at coordinate 15,962 of CAJMLV010000050.1, read as the reverse complement.
GAACACCAACCGCAGAATGGGACGGCAGAGCATCAGGGTCAGCAGCATCACCGTCACAGTGGAAACTGCCAGGACCATGTACAGCTGGGCGGCACTGCGCCGGGCGTTTTCGCCGTCCCGGCGGCCGATGTACTGGCTGCTGATGACCGCGCCGCCGGTGGCCAGGGCAGACAGGATCTGAATGATCAGGATATTGATGCTGTCCACCAGGCTTACGCTGGAAACAGCGGCCTCACCCACGCCGGATACCATCAGGGTATCCGCCATACCCATGGTTACGCTCAGCAGCTGCTCCACAAACATGGGAAAAATCAGCCGCTCCAATGTCCTTCGGTTGAACATGGGCTGTACTGATCGGCTCTGTGCGGTGTCGGTCATGATTGCATGCACTTCCCCTTCACATGATTTTGTATGATACTGTGTACCGGCTATTATACGCCCCCTGGGACAACAATGTCAATATCGCTGCAAAACAAACAAATCTTGCTCTTTTCTCCAGGAAAAGCCGGCCCGGAAAGAGGCGCTCAAATCCGACTAAAAGGGGATTTTTCAGATTCGAACGGAAAAAATGGCATCTTTATTGCGGTGACCACAATGGGGTACCCAAATGCGTTTCGCCGCGCTATAATAAAAACGCGGCCGCTTTGCGGGCGGCCGCGTGGCTAGATTCAATGGGGAGTCCTGTTCATATAGCGGTATACGGTGGGCACCGATACACACAGCTGCGCGGCGATCTCACTCACGGCACCTTTCATGTTCATGATGCCGCTTTCGCTCAGGCGGTGTACCACTTCAACTTTTTCCTGCACCGTCATTCTGGCCGGCGGAATGCAGTATTCGGCGATGATCGCGGCGATCCGTGCCTGCATCATGCTGAGTACGGTCAGGTCGGCATCTTCCGGTTCTTCCCGGCGGGGCAGCTCCAGAGCGTACCGGTCCAGTACCGCATGTACGGCACCGGCCAGTTCCCGGGCCGGATGCAGGTCCTTGGTGGCGCACACGATGCCTGCGGGATTTTCGGGGTTCCCCACGGGGCAGGCACGGCAGTACAGATCAGCGTTTTGTCCTTCCCCCTGGGGCAATGTTACCCAGGGCTGGGGACCGGAAAAGCCTTTTTCCGCCAGTTCCCGCAAAACGGGCGGCAGGGCGTCGCCGGGCTGACGGCCGGGGCGGGGATTCCATACGGCAATCAGGGCATGTTCGGGAGCGGACAGGTCGTATAAACAAATTTCCGTGCCGGGGCCGCAGACCTCGGACCAGAACGGAATGAGCTGTTCATACTGCTGGAGAATATCGGTGTTGCGCACAGGACCACGCCCCTTGTCGTATTTGCAAGTAAAAATAAGAATAGACCTAAAATTTGAAAAGACTATCACTTTTTATTAAAAAGATAACAAAATTTTCGGCTTTTCGCAATCCGCAAGTTGCACAAAGCGAAGCTGAAAATTTTTCCGAAAATCAAAAAAAATGCCTGTTTGCTGTCTTTCAAAAAGATGGAACGGGCCGAATAAAAAGGAGAATACAAGATGAAATACGATTTTGTCTCTCACTTGGAACGCCATGGCATGGACGCCATTGCGGTGGATGCGTTGGGACGCCCCGGCGTGCCCGGCGCCCCCAAAGAAGGCTTTGATGCTATCCCCATGTGGGTGGCGGACATGAACTTTCCCGCGCTGCCGGATATTCCCGCGGCCATCTGCCGCAGAGCCCAGCATCCGGCGTTCGGATATTTCGACCCGCCTCAGGCATATTACGATGCGATCTGTACCTGGCAGCGGCAGCGCAACGGTGTGCACAACCTGAGCAAAGAGAACATCGGCTATGAAAACGGCGTTCTGGGCGGGGTGGTATCCGCGTTGTCCGTTATGGCGGCACCGGGGGATGCGGTGCTGGTACATAGCCCCACCTATATCGGTTTTACCAAAAGCCTGGAAAATGCCGGTTACCGCATTGTTCACAGCCCGCTGTACCGGGAGGAGTACGGCGTCTGGCGGATGGACCTGGCGGATATGGAGGAAAAACTGCGGAAAAATCATATTCATGCGGCAATTTTGTGCAGTCCCCATAATCCCTGCGGCCGGGTATGGACCCGGGAAGAACTGCAGCAGGCCATGGAGGTCTATCGCCGCTGCGATTGTTATGTGATTTCGGATGAAATCTGGTCCGATATCCTTCTGGACGGACACAAGCATGTTCCCACCCAGTCGGTGAGCGAGGATGCCCGCAACCGTACCGTGGCGCTGTATGCGCCCAGCAAAACCTTCAATCTGGCGGGCCTGGTGGGCAGCTACCATATTATTTATAATGAATGGCTGCGGGAGCGGGTCCGGGCCGCAGGCAGCAAATCCCACTACAATTCCATGAACGTGCTGTCCATGCACGCCCTGATGGCGGCTTACAGCCCGGCGGGGGAAGAGTGGGTGGATGAGCTCTGCGCCGTGCTCAGTGAGAATGTCCGCTATGCCTGTGACCATATTGAAGCAACCTATCCCGGTGTGACGCTGGCCCGGCCGGAGGGAACATACATGCTGTTCCTGGATTGCAGCGGCTGGTGCGCCGACCATGGATGCACCCTGGACGATGTGCTTCGCGCCGGCTGGGATGTGGGCGTGGCCTGGCAGGACGGACGGCCTTTCCACGGTCCCTGCTCCATCCGTATGAACCTGGCTTTGCCGCTGGACCGGGTCCGGGAAGCTTTTGAACGGCTGGACAAGTATGTTTTCCGGGGATGACCCGTTATAAAAAGGAGGTTCCTTTTCAAAAGGAACCTCCTTCCAGTTTCAGCAGAAAACGCTTGGTGTCCAGCCCGCCGCCGTATCCGCCCAGACCGCCGTCCGCGTTGATGACCCGATGACAGGGCACCAGAATGCTCACGGGGTTGTTGTGGTTGGCCATACCCACGGCCCGGCAGGCTTTGGGACTGCCTGCCATGGCAGCCACTTCGGCATAGCTGCGGGTCTGCCCGTAGGGAATCTGCAGCAGGGCCGCCCATACCCGTTTCTGGAACGGGGTACCGTGCAAAGACAGTGGAATGTCGAATTCCTGCCGCAGCCCCGCAAAATATTCGTCCAGTTCCCGGGCGGTGCGGTGCAGCAGCTCACAATCGGTGGACGATTCCGGGACGGTGTCACGTACAAAGTGGACGCCGCACAAGCCGTTATCGTCGGCGCTCAACCGCAGCAGACCCACGGGGGACTGGTGATACAAAACAGCGGCAGCAGAATGTTCCATGGCAGATTCCTCCCTGATTCTATGGGATTCTGCCTTCATCATACACGGTACGGGGCACCTTGACAAGGGCATACCCTTCTTTATCGCCGCATACCCCTTTTGAAAAGGCAAAAAGGGGAGGGCCGTGTCATGAAAGAGAAAAGAAACGGTCAGTCGGGCACCACCTGGCGACCCGTCACACCCGGGCTTGACCGCCATATCCGGCGGCGGGTCCGGGTGTTTGCGGGCTGCCTGGCGGTGCTTTGTTTTGGCGGACTGCTGGCCCGCCTGTTCGTCCTGCAGCTTCTGGACCCGGAAGGATACGCCGCGAGGGCAGCCGACCAGCAGCTGCGGGATACGGTGGTGCCCGCAGCCCGGGGGGAAATCTACTCCGCTGACGGTACGGTGCTGGCGGCCAGCGAAACCTGCTGGACCATCCGCGCCGCTCCCCGGGAGCTGGCGGATGAATTGGTGGAACCGGCAGCCAAAGCGTTGAGCGGGATTCTGGATATTGACGAGGGCGAAACGCTGGAAAAGCTCAGCCAGCGCAGTTCCAATGACTGCCTGCTCCGCCGCCGTGTGGACCGGGAAACAGCCGATGCCGTCCGCCTCTGGTGCGAAGAAAACGGCGCTGAAGGCATCCAGATCCGGCAGGATACCCGGCGTGTGTACCCGGAAGGGGATTTCATGGGCTGTCTGCTGGGCTTTACCGATGTGGACAACGCCGGGCTGTGGGGTCTGGAACTGCAATATGACGAAGACCTGACCGGAGAGAACGGCCGGGTGCTCACTGCCAAAAATGCCTGGGGGTACGATATGCCGGAGGAGTACAGCACCCTGATCGAAGCTGTGCCCGGCAACAACCTGACCCTGACCATCGACGCCAACATCCAGCACATGCTGGAAAGCGCCCTTTCTGCAGCGGTGGACGAACACAACGTGGCGGCCCGGGGCGTGGGCATTGTGATGGATGTGCAGACGGGGGCCATCCTGGCCATGACCACCAAACCGGATTATGATCCCAACGACCCACGCACCATTGTGGATGAGGAAATCCGCGCCCAGGTCAATGCCCTTTCGGGGGAGGAGCGCAGCCAGGCGCTGCAGACCGCCCAGCAGGCACAGTGGCGGAACAAGGCCATCAGCGATCTGTATGAACCGGGCAGTGTGTTCAAGCTCATCACCTGCGCCGCCGCGCTGGACAGCGGAGCCGTTACGCCCGATTCCCAGTTTGTCTGTGCGGGCAAGATCAATGTGTCCGGCACGACCTTCCGCTGCGCCAACGGCCATGTCCACGGTCTGGAAACCCTGGCCCAGGGGCTGGCGGTATCCTGCAATCCCTGCTTCATCCAGGTGGGGGCACGGCTGGGCAAAGAAGCTTTCTGCGACTATTTTGCGGCCTTCGGACTGCGGGAGGCCACCGGCATCGACCTGCCGGGAGAGATCAAGCGCAGCGAATATTATACCGCCGACCGGATGGGGCCGGTGATCGATTTTGGACCATGACATCCCTACATAACAACGTTGAAAATGAACGTTCTGGCTTTGCAAAACAGTGCTGGAAAGAACAAAACCGCAGGACGGTACAAAATTCATCACAAGCGTGGATTGGTAAAACAGGAACTCTACACAGGGATAAAATTCGATTATACTGAAGGTATCGGATATTCAATCCTGCACGAATTCCGGCCGTTTCGGCCAAAGGCTTTCAGCCGGGAAAGGAAGAAAAATATGATCCTGAATGAGAACGAACGCTTGTGGGCAAACCATACCGCGCAAAAATTTGAGAAGAAACTGGCTGCCGTATGTACGCGGAGCAAGGAAAAAATTCCGTCCCGCGCCGTGGACGGCGTCCATAACAATAAGGCCGATGGCGGAACCTATTTCCCAGACGACGGCCTGTGCTGGTGGACCAACGGTTTCTGGGCCGGCATGCTGTGGCAGGGCTATCACATGACCGGAAACGACAGTTATCGGGATACCGCCCGCTACACCGAACGCTGCCTGGACAACTGCTTTGAAAGCTATCTCGGTCTGCATCACGATGTGGGCTTTATGTGGCTGCCCAGCGCGGTGGCAGATTACCGGCTGACCAGGGATGAAAACGCCCGCCGCCGCGGCCTGCACGCTGCCAATCTTCTGGCAGGGCGGTTCAATCCTGCCGGGTATATCCGGGCATGGAACGATATTCCCGGTTCGGATTCCGATACCCGCGGCTGGGCCATCATCGACTGCATGTTCAACATCCCTCTGCTGTATTGGGCGTCGGAGGAAACAGGGGACCCTCGGTTCAAAAAGATCGCCATGACCCACGCCGACACGGTGGCGGCCAACTTTGTGCGGGCAGAAGGCAGCGTGCGGCATATTGTGGAATTTGACCCCGAAACCGGTGCTTTTGTGCGAGACTACGGCGGCCAGGGCTATGCCCAGGGTTCCAGCTGGACGCGGGGACAGGCATGGGGGCTGTACGGCTTTGTGATGAGCTACAAGCATACCGGCGCCGTGCGGTACCTGGCTATGGCGGAAAAGATCGCCGCCTATTTCATGGCCCATATCCCGGCGGACGGTTCCATTCCGGTGGACTTCTGCCAGCCGGAGGAACCCCGCTGGTATGATGACATTGCCGCTGCCGTGGCAGCCTGTGGCCTGATCGAACTGGCCAATCTGTTGCCGGGCAAGGAACAGGAGTACCTGGCTCCCGCATTGAAGATGCTGCACCGCCTGGATGTGACCGCCGACTGGGACGAAAAACGGGATGGTTATCTGCAGAATTGTTCCGCCGACTATCACGGCAAGGAACACAACGTGAACTTTACTTACGGGGACTATTATTTCTTTGAAGCGCTGCTCAAACTCACCGGGCAGGAAGTTTATCTGTGGTAAACGGGAGGTTCACCATGCGCACCATTTCTATGGGAGCTGATCTGCATGCCCCGGGGCAGCCTTTTGCCCATCATTTTTCTGCCTGTGCGGGAGCGGGACGTGCCTGTGAAGGACTGCGGGCGGACTGGCAGGCCCAATTGCGCCGTGCCCATGAAGAATGCGGCTTTGAATATGTCCGCTTTCACGGCTTGTTTACCGATGACATGCATGTCTGTTACCGGGACGAGGATGGCAAAATCCGGTACAGCTGGCAGTATATCGACAGCCTTTTCGACGCGCTGCTGGATATAGGGGTGCGTCCCTTTGTGGAATTCGGCTTCTGCCCCGAGGTGCTGACCTCCGGCGCCCAGACCCAGTTCTGGTGGCGGGGACGTGTGGACCCGCCCGTAGATATGAACGCCTGGGCGGACCTGGTGGGGGCAGCCTGCCGCCACTGGCTGGAACGCTACGGTGCTGAGGAAGTGCATCGCTGGTATTTTGAAGTCTGGAACGAGCCCAACCTGAACGCCTTCTGGAACGGCACGCGCAGCCGGTATTTTGCGATGTATGCCGCCAGCGTCAAGGCGGTGAAAGCTGTGGACCCCGCCCTGCGGGTAGGCGGTCCTGCCACCAGCAACTTTGTGCCGGATGACCGTTTTGAAGGAGAAACCGAGGACGTGTCCCGGCAAAAGACGGCCTTTGTGGATGATCTGGACGAACTGGATTGGCACGGCGTATGGATCGGGGAATTCCTGACTTATTGCGCTGAGCATCAGCTGCCGGTGGACTTTGTTTCCGCCCATCCCTATCCCACCGATTGGGCACTGGATGGCCACGGCAATACCTGCAAACGGACCCGTAAACGCCGCAGCCTGGCCGAGGATGTGGCCTGGCTGCGGGAAGCGGTGGCCCACAGTGCTTACCCTCAGGCCGAACTCTGCCTGACCGAGTGGAGTTCCTCGCCATCCAGCCGGGACTGCTCCCACGATGAGCTGCCCGCTGCCTGCTATGTGGCGGACGCAGCGCTTTCAGTAAACGGAGAGGTGCGGTGCCTGTCTTACTGGACTTTTACCGACATTTTTGAGGAGATGGGTGGGGGACACCTGCCTTTCCACGGTGGATTTGGGTTGTACAATTTCAATGGTATCCCCAAACCCGCCGCCCATACCTACCGCATGATGCACCGGCTGGGCGATACGCTGCTGCTTCAGACCGAGGACTGCATCGTCACCCGTTGCGGGAACAGCCTGCGGGCCATGGCCTGGAATTATTCCGAAAATCAGCCCAAGGCGGTACCCATGTGTTCCTTTCCGGATCACCGGGCAGCCGCCCGGATACTGGCCGAGGGTACCCAGGCTGTTCTGGAACTGGACCTGCGGGGACTGCATCCCGGTGAACCCGTTGTGGCTGAGTGGATCGACGAGACACACGGAGATGCAACGGCTTTGTGGCGGCAGATGGGAGCGCCCGAAAATCTGACTCCCGCCCAGACCAGAATTTTGTACAAGGCCGCTGAAGCCACCGGCCACGCCGTACTGCGGGCGGACGAAAACGGATGCCTCACTGCCCGGCTGCCGATGGAACCCTGGACTGTGCTTTTGCTGCAATCCATCTGAAAGGCGGAGGGCATCACCATGGAATTCGTATACGACCCGCGGGAATTCGGCGCCGCTGCCGACGGTGTGAGCAAAGACACCGCCGCTGTGCAGAAGGCCATTGATACCGCTGCTGCTCATGGCGGGATTGTCAGACTGGCGGGGGGAAGCTTCTGTTGCGGTACCCTGTACTTGAAAAGCAACCTCACCCTGGAAATCGCCTCGGGGGCTGTTTTGCTGGCCAGCCCGGACATAGCCGATTACGCTTCGGATACCCACCACAACCGCTATCGCAACGAACCCGAACTGGACCGGTGCTTTCTGTATGCCGAAGAGGCGGAACACATCCGTTTGCAGGGCGGTGGAACGATCGACGGCAATGCGGAGCGGTTTCCAAATGCAGGGGATTGCGCCCGCCCTATGATGCTGCGGGTGCTGCGCTGCAAGCATATCTGTGTGCAGGATCTGAACCTGGTCAACGCGGCAGCCTGGACCACTGCCTTTCTGGACAGTGATTTCATCCACGCCACCGATCTGTACATTGAGAATCACACCAATTATAACGGCGACGGGCTGGATTTTGACGGCTGTCGTCATGTATACGTGCGTGGCTGCCACATAGAGGGCACCGATGACAACCTCTGCCTGCAATCCAGCGGATTGCCCGTGCAGGATGTGCACATTTCGGATTGTTCCTTCACATCGGTGTGTGCCGGTATCCGCATCGGGCTGAAATCCATCGGGGATATCGCGGGTGTGGTCATTTCCAACTGCACCATGCGCAATATCTGGCGGGAAGGTATCAAGATCGAGTGCAGCGAGGGCGGTACCATAACCGATGTGCTGGTGCAGAACATTTCCATGCACAATGTCCGCCGCCCGCTCTTTGTGATTCTGAACAACCGCTTCCGGCCGGATGACCTGGGCAGCAGTGTGGAACTGGATCATATGCCGCCCATCGGCCGGATCGCCGGGCTGCGCTTTGAGGGCATCCATGCCGTGGATGATGAAACTATGGCACAAACCCAGCGCCGCTTTGGCAAGGACGTGATGGGCAGTCCCGCTTTTGGGGGCTGCCGCTTCGACGCCAACCCACGGCACCCCATCGAAGGGGTGAGCATCCGGGATTTCCGGTACAAAGCCATCGGCGGGGTGGACCCGGCGACACTCCCGGCCAACTACCCGGAGGTGCCGGACAGGCTGCTGTGTCCTGAAGGGCCCGGCAGCGAAAATTACTGGCCCGACTGGAGCTGCACCACCCACATGGATCTGCGAAATATCCGGGGATTGCATCTGGAACAGCTGCATTTTTCCCTTGTGCATCCGGACGGGCGACCGGCTCTTTTGCGCCAGGGATGCGAAGAGGCAGAACCTGCGCGCCTTTCATAGAAAATGCAAGACCAAATCCACTTATACGAGGGAAGTGAAAAAGCGTGAAACGGGAGATCCTATCTGCGGTCACCCGGGGGCAGCTCACAGCGATGTATCGCCGTGACGATGCCGGCACCGCGGAACTGCTGCTTCTGCCTGCCGGTGCCGAACTTCCGGTCTGCCGTACCGACTGTGCCGCCGAACCACTGGTGCAGGCCAAACTGGCGGAGGATGACGCTCCGGCCTTTTTCAGCGGCGGGCGTACCATGCGCAACAGCCCCACCACCCGGGCTATGGGCTATACGGGGCAGAATGTACAAACTGAAGCGGACAAAACCGTGATTTCCACCATCCTCACCGCCCCCCGGGGACTGCGGTATACCCACACCCTGACCCTGTTTGCGGACAATCCCACGGCCGAAGTGCAGGTCACGGTGGAAAACACCGGCAATACCTCTCACACACTGGAAATGCTCTCCGGCTTTACCCTGGGCAGTCTTTCTCCCTTTGCGGAAGGCCTGGCCCCCGGTACGCTGATGATTCACCGGATGCGTTCCAACTGGAGCGCCGAAGGGCGGCTGGTGAGCGAACCTGCTGAAGACCTGCAGCTGGAACCCAGCTGGAAGCAGTATTCCGCCAACAGTGTGCGGTTCGGCAGCGTGGGCAGTTTCCCGGTACGGGGATTTGTGCCTTTCTGCGCCGTGGAGGACACTGCCCACGGTGTGACCTGGGCAGCAGTCACCACCCAGGGGTCCAGCTGGCAGATGGAACTGTACCGTCAGGACTTTGGTCTCTCTCTTTCCGGCGGGCTGGCGGACCGGGAATTCGGCGCCTGGTATAAGAATCTGGCTCCCGGTGAAAGCTTCACCGCGCCCAAGACTGTGCTTACGGCGGTGCGGGGCGGTGTGGATGAGGCTGCGCAGGCGCTGGCGGAAAATACCCGCCGCAGCATCGATCCCAGACTGCCCGCCTGGGACCGGGAGCTGCCGGTCCTTTTCAATGAGTTCTGTTCCACCTGGGGACGTCCCGCCGAGGAGAGTGTCCTGCGGCATATCAGGGCTCTGAAAGGCAAAGGGCTGGGCTGTTATGTCATTGACGCGGGCTGGTACGATGATGAATCCTTTGAGGAAGCCAACCGCCTGGGCAAATGGGAAGTCAGCCGCAAGGCATTTCCCCACGGGCTGAAACCGGTGGTGCAGGCTATCCACGACGCCGGTATGAAAGCGGGTATCTGGTTTGAATTCGAAATGGCGGGCCGGGATGAACCGGACTGCTTCAACCAAACCGAATGGCTGCTGACACGGGGCGGGATTCCCGTCACCGCAGGGGACCGCCGGTTCTGGGACATGCGCAAACCGGAGGTGCAGGAATACCTGGCCGGAAAGGTGATCGATTTCCTGCGGGAAAACCGGCTGGATTACCTGAAAGTGGACTATAACGAAACCATCGGCCTGGGCTGTGACGGGGCCGAAAGCCTTGGCGAAGGCCTGCGGCATCAGATCGAAGCCAGCCGTGCCTTCTTTGCCCGCATCCGGCGGGAACTGCCGGAATTGGTGCTGGAACTCTGTGCTTCGGGCGGGCACCGGCTTTGCCAGGGCTTCACCGAACTGGCCTGTATGGCCAGCTTTTCCGATGCCCACGAATGTGATGAAATACCCATCATTGCCGCCAACATGCACCGGATGATCCTGCCCCGGCAAAGCCAGATCTGGGCCGTGGTCAAGGCGGGACAGTCCCTGCAAAAGCTGTATTATCAGATCTGCAGCGGCTTGCTGGGGCGTCTGTGCTTCTCCGGGGAACCGGATGCTCTTTCGGCAGCGCAGTGGGCCGTCATGGAAGAGGGGACCCGCTTCTACGCGCTGGCTGCCCCGGTCATCGACCGGGGACGCAGCCGCCGTTTTGGTCCGCCGGTGCTCAGTTACCGGTCGCCCAAGGGCTGGCAGGCCATGGTGCGCAAAGGGGAAAAGCAGACACTGGTAGTGGTGCATACCTTCGGCAGCGCGCCGCAGCAAATCACCCTGCCCGTCACCGGACGGATCGCCGCCGTTTTTGCCCGCGATGGCCTGACTGTGGTACAAACAGATGCTGTGTGTGTGAATGGCCTGCAAAACTTTGACGCCGCCGCATTTTTGCTGGAAAACGAGGTGTAATTTCCATGGAAAACATGATTCGCAATCCTATCCTGCCGGGGTTTTCTCCCGATGCCAGCGCGGTTCGGGTGGGACAGGACTACTATATTGCCACTTCTACTTTTGAATGGTGGCCGGGCATTGAGATATACCATTCCCGGGACCTGGTAAACTGGCAATGGGTGGCCGCACCCATCGCCCGGCGGGAGATGATTCCCAGCGAGATGCTGGGCAACTACAATTCCGGCGGTTTGTGGGCGCCCCACCTTTCTTATGCGGATGGGCTGTTCTGGCTGGTCTACACCGATGTGAAGAGCAGTACCGCCTTCAAGGATACCCTGAATTATGTGGTCACTGCCCCGGCGGTCACCGGTCCCTGGAGCGAACCCACCCTGGTCACGGCCAGCGGTTTTGACCCGGCACTGTTCCACGATGGCGACGGACGGCATTATTTCCTGAACATGCTGTTTGACTGGCGTCTGGAAAAGCCGGGGTTTGCGGGCACCGTTATTCAGGAGTTTGACGCCAAGACCCGGCAGCTGGCGGGCAAGCGCTCTCATTTTTACCGGGGAACCTCCCTGGGCGTCTGTGAAGGCCCCCAGATCCTGAAAAAGGATGGCTATTATTATCTGCTCTGTGCCGCGGGTGGCACCGGGTACGCCCACGCCGCCACTGTGGCCCGGGCAAAAAGCCTGCAGGGCCCCTGGGAGGATTCTCCTTTCTTCCCGCTGCTTACCGCCCGGGACGACCCGGATAATCCACTGCAAAAAAGCGGCCACGCCTGCTTCGTTCCTATCGGGGAAGAATGGTACATCACCCATATCTGCGCCCGGCCGCTGACCCGGCGGGGAAACTGTACTCTGGGCCGGGAAACAGCATTGCAGAAAATCGAGTGGGTGGACGACTGGCCCCGACTGGCCAACGGCACCTGCCATCCCGATTTGGAAGTACCGGTGCCCAAGGCGGCAGGGGATGCCGTGCAGGTCCGGGACCACAGCGAGGAGGTGCGTTTTGCCCCCGGAACGCCTTTGCCGCCCAGCTTCAAGACCCTGCGCACCCCCCTGGAGGCAGAAAAGGATTACAGCCTTACCGCCCGACCGGGCTGGCTGCGGCTGTACGGCGGCCAGACTTTGTCCAGCCACCACAAGCAGACCCTGTTTGCCCGCCGTTGGCAGAGTTTCCGTTTTACCGCCGAAACAAAACTGGATTTTGCCCCCGAAAGTTTCCAGCAGGTGGCGGGGCTGGTGCTGTTCTATGATACCTGCAACTGGATCTATGCCTATGTGACCTGGGACGAGGAGCAGGAATGCCGTATCCTGCGCATCCTGCGCTGCGATTTCAAGGATTTTTCCTACGGCAGCGAGGCGATTCCTTTGCCGGATGGCGAGGTGAGGCTGAAGGCGGAAGTGGACGGTGCCGAAGCCCGCTTCTTCTACGATGTGGGCGGCGGCTGGCAGCCGCTGGGGAATGTACAGCCCGCTGACCATATCAGCGATGACTATGTGGAGACCCGCCGCAGCCGCTGCGCGTTTACCGGGGCGATGGTGGGCATCTGTGCCCAGGACATGGACGCCCACCGCAGCCACGCGGACTTTGGGTATTTTGTTTACCGGGAATCCTGACTGCAAAAAGACCGTGAACCACGTTCAAAGGTGGTCCACGGTCTTTTGTCTTGAGGGCGGAAAGTTCAGCGTCAGGGCAGGGGAGCGGTCAAATCCGTGTACAGTTCGGGTCGCCGGCTGTCAAGGCGTATGGGACGATATGGTCCGGCAGAGGGTAAGGAGATGTCGCAGCATACCAGTGCGGGGCTGTTTGTGGGACCGCAGGCCGCCACAACCCCTTCCGGAGTGACTACGCTGCTGGGGGTCCTTGGGGATTCAATGGGGCCCCAGGCGGGGACTGCCATGGCGGCGGCCGCAAAGACGCCGTTTTCATAGGCGCGGGCCCTGCCGTACAGATCTGCTTCCCATCCCCAGGTAGGGCAGACGATCAGCTGTGCGCCGCGCAGAGAAAGAATCCGTGCGGTTTCCGGGTACTGCATATCCCAGCAGATACAGACGCCGAAACGTCCGAAATCCGCATCTACCACACAAAAATCCTGCCCGGGCGTAAAGACGCATGACTCGTCGCCCGCCAGATGGATTTTACGATAGATGTTGTGCAGTTCACCCCGGCGGTCAAAGATGAGGGCTCCGTTGAAGGTTTGGCCGTTTTCCCGGAAACCGAGTCCGGCTACTAGCCAGCTTCCGGCCCGGCGGGCGGCATTGCTCAGGGCCCGGACTTCTTCGCCGTCCAGGCAGGGATAAAAACGGGTATATTCCGGGAGATTGTGCAGTCCTGTCCGAATATAATTGATGCACTCGGTGGTGGCCAGCAAGTCGTATCCCTGACCTGCGGCGGAACCCAGCAGATGCAGGTTCTGTTCAAACTGCTGCCGCTGCATGGCAAGGCATTCCGATTCTGTAAAAGGAAACTTTTGGGACAGAAAATCATACATGGCATTGTGTTGGCTTTGCACAAGACCTAATCGCATAAAAAGCACCTCCGCTGCGCTGTACTGGTTTCAGTATACAGCGCGGCAGAGGTGTTTGTCTTGTGCTGGTTTTTCCGAAAAAGGCCGGTGTGGAATTTTATACCCCGTTGGATTGGTTAGCACGGCTGTCCAGATGCGTTTGCACCTGGTTCATGATCTCCGTGCGTACCTTTTCCAATCCGACCTGTTCACTGCGGGTATGCAGTTCTGCAATTTTGGCGGCGGTCTGGTCCCCGTAGGCACCGTGGGTGAACCCGGTATAGTATTCCTCATACAGGGCATCCAACCGGGCCATCTCGATGGAAATAGGGGTGGTGTTCAGCTGGAAACCTGTCATGGGGGAGGGGGTATAGCTGGATTCATCGTAAATGTATTCCATCAGACTGCGCTCGTCCTGCTGCATGGAAGCATCCAACCGGTGATGCTGGGGGCTCCAGGCCAGTTCGTAAGCAGGAAAGCTGAAAGCTCCTTCCGGGTTTTCCAGCAGTGTGTATTCGTCCTCGCCAACGCTTTCCCAGTCCTCGCCTTCCACACCGTAGTTGAACAGGTCCAGTCGGGACCAGTCGCTGTACAGCCAGTCCAGAAATGCCATGGTCTGATCGGCATCGGTACTGTATGCCGGGATGCACAGAAAATTCCAGGCTGCGTAATCCACCGGAATGGCTCCGGCGGTACGATTTTCCACGGAAAAGGCGCTGTCATAAGCCCAGAAACCCACTTCTGCGTCTGGGACGGTCTGACGCAGCTGCTGCTGGATCTGAGCCGAACCGCCGCTGCCCAGCGTTCCCTCATAGGAGGCGGATACACCTGCCAGAAAATCGGTTTTTCCGTCAGGTTTCAGCAGGTCGTCCGGATCGCAGTAATCATAGTATTCTGCGTTGAGCAGAAGGTGTTCGTCCAGAAAATTGCCGGAGTTGTACGGTTCCGGAAAGCTGGCAAAACGGGCGGGGTCATCCCCGGGAAAGACAACGTCCAGCACCCGGGAACCGTCGGGCGAAAGCACGACTTTTGCCGGATAATCCCAGAAACTCCATCCGTTCACATCCAGAATATTGTCTGCCCGCATGGTGATCTCGGGCAGGTTTGTCACATAGAATCCCCGGCTACCCAAAGTCAGGGGCTTATATTGGCCCTGAGCCTGCAGTGCCTGCCAGAAAGCGGTCATCTGCTCCCGGGTGGTGATGGTGTCAAACCCCAGATTCAGTTCCTGCAGAAGGTCTTTTCGGTAAAAAATCCCGGGTACGTCATAGTAGGCGTTGGTGAAGGGGATACCGTATATCTCCCCGTTGATGCGGTTGGCATCCAGATATTCCTGGGTGAAAGCCTGCTGCAGGACAGGATAATCGGGATTATTGAAATAGGAATTCAGATTCTTGTAGCTGTTGCGCTGGGATTGACTTACCAGGGTGAGCCACTGGGCGTCGAATACCAGATCATAATCCTCATGGGCGGTCAGGCTGCGGGCCAGCTGCTGGGCATAGTCTGCGGCGTCCAGCAAGGTGATGTCCAGTTTCCAGCGGTGATCGTCGTCCATCTGGGCATACAGTTCTTCCAGGACCCGGTCCAGGCCGGTGGCGCTGCCTCGCAGCAGCAGTTTGAGAGTTACTGTCTCGGTTTTGCTTTCGGAAGACCCGGCGGTGCTGGAGCAGCCTGCCAGACAGCACAGAGCAAGAAGAGCAGCCGCGCATCGGACGAAACGCTTATTCATGAACTTCCTCCTCTTTTTTATCGGTGGTCCCGGCGGGCAGCTGCCCGCGCTGTTCAGCACGGTAGGTGGTGGCGGTGCGGCCTGTTTTGGCCTTGAACACGCTGTAGAAATACCGGTGGTTATAGTATCCTACGGCGGTGGCAATCTCTTTGGTGGAAATATCGGTGTCGGCCAAAAGCTGCTGGGCATGCCGGATTCTGCAGTCGGTCAGATAGTCGGTGGGGCTTTTCCCCACCGCATTTTTGAATACGGTGCGCAGATAGTTGGGGGAGAGTTCCGCAAAGGCGGCGATGTCCTCAGTATTCAGCATGGGGTTGGCGTGGTTGGTCTCGATGAATTCCCGTACCCGCTCAATCAGGGTTTCGCGCTCGTTCATCACCTCGCTGTTGCGGATCTGAATAACCTGGATGCAGTAGTTCTGCAGTGCTTCCCGGCGCTGGTCCAGCGTGTCGCAGCTGGCCAGCTGGTTGGAGAGCACCCGGTAGTTGGGCAGCTGCCGGGTGCCTTCGTGCCCGGCGGCCATGCTGTGAACGGTTCTGCTCAGGCTGATGGTC
>CAJMLV010000049.1 GCA_905214345.1 uncultured bacterium | reverse complement strand
CGAAGATAGTTGGCTGGAGACGGCCTGTGAAAATAGGTAGATGCCGGCTTCTCTTTTTATTATGGCCCGTTGGTCAAGCGGTTAAGACAGCGGCCTCTCACGCCGTTAACATGGGTTCGATTCCCGTACGGGTCACCAAACAAATCCGAAACTTTTGCCGAAAAGGTTTAAGTTTCGGATTTTTTGTTTATATGTTTTTTCTTTACGAATGTGGCAGGCTGGGAAGGATTTGTTTATGCAGAACGACCAGACTAAGCTCCAATTGCTGATCGAACGTTTGCGCATGGAGTGTGTTTCCTCTTTTGCGGACAATCTGCTGGGGATATACCTTCACGGATCTGTTGCCATGGGGTGCTTTTCCTGGTTTACAGGAGATGTGGATTGCCTGGTTGTGATCAGGCAGGCGCTGCAAGTTTCAGAAAAACTCCGGTTTATTCAGGCGTGCCTTGCTATGGAACCTCTTTGTCCGGCTAAGGGACTGGAACTTAGTGTGGTGACTCTCCAAAGCTGCGCTGTGCCAGAGCAGAATCCATGCTTTGAACTGCATTTTTCTCCTATGTATGCATCCGCCTATAGACAGGATCTGGCGGGGCAGTTGTCACGCATGCCAAAACGCGACCCGGATCTGATTGCCCATTTTGCCATGGTGCGCGCCCGTGGTATTGCAATTATGGGTAAGAAAACAGAGCAGCTGTTTGCCCCAATTCCGCGTGAGTGGATGCTGGACTACTTGCAAGCAGAAATGGGGGATGCGGTTATCCCGGTAAATGAAAATCTGGTTTACTATGTATTGAATGCTTGCCGGGCTTTGGCCTTTCTGGAAAAGAACGAGTTACTTTCTAAGCAGGAAGGTGGGGAGTGGGGGATTCAGTATTTTCCGGAAAAGTATACCTCCTTGTTGAAGGCTGCACTGACTGCATACGGAGGAGGCCCTACGGTAAGGACTGCAGATTATCCTATTCCGGAGTTTTGGTTGGAAGTCAAAAAACGGTGGCAAAAAGGACGGGATAATGACAGGGGATCTGTTTGGGCCTGACGGTTATAATGGTCCCTGGAATAATCGCTTACTGATAGATAAAATCAGGAAAAAACATAAAATCTCCCCTTATTTGCGGCTGTACCGCAGATTAAGGGGAGATTTTATGTTGTCTGGCGGATGAAACGGCTCATTCACCTACGGCTTTATTAGTGAGCATGGTGTGGGTCAGTTTAACCATATTGACGCCGCCCATGTGCGTGGTACCTTCGCCCAGACGGAGGACTTTGCTTTGCCCTTTGCGGATAGGATCCCAGACAGGCAATCCGCCGCCGTTGGGGTCGCCGGTGGCGGCAAAGTTGGTGAGATACTGCACCATCTGCTCGCTGAGAAGCCGGTCCTTGGCGGTCATAGGACGCCAGCAGTGGTCCAGCGTACCGAACCAATACCAAAGATCGCTGCTGTGCCAGGCTCCGTTGTCATCACCGGGAAGCTGACGATCAAAGAACCAGGCATAGGAGGCGGGCTTGCCTTGGTCGGCCTGCAGGCGGCACCAGGACTTGGCCATACGGTGTACGATGGGGGGAACGATATCCTCGCTGGTGGAACCCATCATATAGGGAACGGCTCTCTGTTTGCCGCTCTCCGCAATGGTGGCGCCATCCATAGGAATCAGCCGCCCATCCACCACAGGTACGCATTGCATACCGCCGGCAGCCGTTTGTGCAGCCTTCCAGGCAGTAAACAGATCGGCGGGGGAGAGGGCTCGCAGCTGGGCCAGTGTGTCACACCCGGCGCGTTTGGCGACGGCCTTCCAGAAATCGTAGTGCTCCGGCGCGGGGGTGGTGGAACCGAAATTTTTGCTCACCCCGCCGCCGCTGCTCATGACGGCACCGGCAATCAGGCCTTCGGTCAGAGGAGAGAGACACAGCTGCTGTACGCTCATAGCCCCCGCACTCTGCCCCATAACGGTAATGCGGGCAGGATCACCGCCGAAAGCTGCGATGTTTTCGTGTACCCATTGCAGGGCGCAGAGCTGATCGTACAGCCCGTAGTTGCCGGTATGCCCCGCCTCGGCGGAAAGCTCCGGCAAGCAGGCAAAGCCTAATGGTCCCAGGCGGTAGTTGATGGTGACTGCAATCACGCCGCGGGTGGGCCAGACAGGGCCGTCAAAGTGCTTTTCATGGCCGCAGCCGCCGGTAAATCCGCCGCCGTGAATGTAGAACAGTACCGGCAGCTTTGCGTCAGCCCCGGCGTTTTCCGGGGTCCAGATGTTCAGGAACAGGCAGTCTTCGCTGTACTCATAATGCTCGCCCTGACGGAATTCATGGTAGTAGAAGGCTTTTTCGGGCATCTGGGCTTCGTCGTAGAAAGCCCGGGGCTGGTAGGAGCAGGCTCCGTATTGGGTGGCGTTGTAGGTGCCTTCCCAGTGGGTAACGGGAGTGGGATATTCCCAACGCCCCGCTGTGGCATAGCGAATGCCTTTGTAGGCGGTCACGCCGGGCCACTGGCAGGCGCAGCCCTCAATGGGGCCGCAAGGGGTCATGCGGGTATAACTCATGGCGGTTTCATCCTTTTTTGTTGTAGGCGCTGGGCATCCAGGGCTTTTCGGCGGCGACAGCGTTGTTGTAGGCTTCCAGATTGCGCATCTGCTCCACCACATGGGGCATGTCCATACGGGCCACCAATTCGGTAATCAGGGTTTCGCCTTCGTCAGCCAGTTTATCCCGGGCGGCTTCATCCGGGATGGCGGTGGTGGACATGTGATCCCCCTGTTCCGCGAAGCAGTACCCGATGGAAGCGCTCTGGTAAGCCAGACCGAACAGATCGTTGAAGGGGGCACAGCTCTGGGGACTGCTGTGGGTGAACTCGGTGGTGATAGGAACATCCTGCAGGCGGCCCATCATCTTGTAAGCGCCTACGGTGATGGCGTGGAAGCTGTCCATGCTCTTGAACAGGTCCTTGGCGCTGCGGGTCATCTGCATGGTCAGGTCCATATACAAAATGGGAACGCCGGTCTCATCGAAGAAATCCCGGACCATGGGGCTGCAGGTCATGTGGGCCGGACCATGGAAGCTGATGTATACCTGCCGCTTGAAGCCCTGGCGCAGCAGACTGTGGGCGATGGCGGACAGATAATCAATGCCCTGGCGGATGCTCACCTGAACAGTGCCGCGGCCGCTGGCAGTGGCGCCGGCATAGAAATAGGGGAGCCCTGTCAGCACCAACCCGTCGCATGCCTCGGCCATTTTCAGGGCATAGGCTTCGCTGATGACTGTTTCGCTGTCCAGAGGGAACCCGCCGTGCATCTCCACCGTGCCCACAGGCACGATAATAATATCATTGTGGGTCAGGTATTCTTCTACCTCACTGTTGAGCATCTTAGGCAGAATACGGGTGCGCAGTTCCATAAAATCCAACTCCTTTGGTTCCATTGTAGCACGAATGAATAAAAAATCCTATTGTTGCAAAAGCTTCTAAAAAGGTCCCCGGCGGGCTGCGCCGGGGACAAATCATTTACTGAGCGGTTTTGCGGGCGGCCATCTGGGCGCGAATCTCAGGGGTGATGTTCCAGACGAAGCGGAATGCGATCCAGGAGCCGATGAGGAAAACGGCGGGAATCAGCACGCACAGGGCCTTGATACCGGTGATCGTGGCAGCAGTCTGGGTGGCGGCGCCGGCTTCGTAGCCGATCCAGCCCAGGGCCAGGACGGCGGCGGAGTTGCCCACGGTCTGACCGATGCGGCGGGACAGGTTGAAGGTGCCGTAGATGGTGCCTTCGGTGCGCTTGCCGGTAACCATTTCATTGTAATCGGTAACGGTAGCCACCAGGCCCCACTGCATGTAGATGGAAACGCCGCCGAAGCTGGAAGCCACAGTGGCCCAGATCATGTAGACCAGGGGAGAGATGGTGGTGACCATCATCACGGCAAACAGGCCAAGGTAGCAAACAGCACCGCAGAGCAGGCAGATGCGGACCATCTTTTCCAGACCGATCTTTTTGCTGACCAGGGGGCATAGAGCCAGGCTGACGATGCCCACGACCATGGAGAAGGTGCTCTGGACGCTCATGATGCCGATATCGCCCAGAACGTCGCCGTACATGTAGGTGCCGAGGGTGCTGGCCACATACTGCTGGGTGCAGATGCAGATGCCGTGGATGATCAAAGCCACATAAGCACGATTCTTGCGGAAGGCAACGAAGATGTCGCTGACCTTTACGCCTTCACCGCTGCCGGCGGCTTCCACCGCGGCGGTGTTGCGCTCTTCGGTCCAGAAGTAGTGCAGCAGGCAGAACACGAAACCGATAACGGCGCAGATGGTGGCGCCGACGCCGAAAGCGAAGGAAGTGTCACCGTATTTGGCCAGCAGCTGGGGCAGGATCATCAGAGGCAGGACGTTGCCGATCAGAGAGCCGAAGCCGCGGGCGCTGGACAGGGCGGAACGCTCGCCGTCATTGTTGGCCATGGCGCCCAGCAGAGAGCCCATGGGGATGTTGAACATGGTGTAGCAGCCTTCATACAGGATCTTGCAGAAGAACAGCACCACCAGCATGGTGGTTCCCTTGAAGAAGGTGGGCACCGTCCAGAAGACGATGGCAGTCACGCACAGCAAAGGCGCGATGCGGATGAGCCAGGGCCGGAATTTGCCCTTGGGATTCTTGTTTTTGGCGTACATTTTGTCCATCAACACGCCCATCATCGGGTCGTTGACGGCGTCCCAGATGTTCCAGACAAGCAGAAGCACTGCCAGAACGGCGGTGTTGACCTGCAGGACGTTGGTATAGTAGCGGGTGACCATAGCGCCCATCAGGGCAAAGGTCATGCAACCGCCCAGGTCGCCCATGGCATAACCGATCTTATGCTTGAGCGACAGGCCGCTTTTGGTGGTAGTTGCCATTGATATCCTCCTTGTGATCGCGCGTGTGCCGCGCAGGGTACTGTCGAAATTTTCCGGGAGGCAGAGCGGGTCGGGCCCGGACCGGCTTGCCTTGTTTACCTGTATTGTATCCTGGAGACTATGCAAAGTAAATTGCAAATATGATATATTTCATTGCAAATCTCGCAAACGTGTGGTACACTATATCCAAAACTAACAAACACGGATGGTTGATTTTATGAAAATGAGCCAAATGCGGCGGATGGCAAAACTGGATCCGGGGGAACCGCTTTTTGCCAAAAAAGCGCAGCTGGATAACTCGCTGGAAGCAGACGGGTATGTCCCCGGGTCTATTTATCAGGAGCTGGAAATGGACTCCGCTTATGTGGATACCCACGATGACATCAGCAAATCAGTGGATGTGGTGCAGCTGCACAGCCACACTTTTTACGAGATCCTGTTCTGCCGTGGCGGCAGCCTGGAATACCTGCTGGGGACCGAACGGTATCATCTGCAGCGGGGGGATGTGGTTTTTGTACCGCCCGGAATCAGTCATTGCCCGCTTTTTCTGGAAAAGCTGGTAGAACCTTATGCGCGGGACGTGCTTTGGCTGAGCCCGCTGTTTGCCAAAAATATGGACGAGCTTTTTGCCGGCGAGATCGTTTTGCCCAGCAAACCGTTTTTGCTCCGCACCACCGGCACCCGGTTTGAAGAAATTCTGGGGGAACTGTTCCGCACGGGAGTACGGGAAAGCTATGCCCGGGCACCGGGCTGGCAGGCGGCGGTTTACGGCAATTCCATGCGGTTGGTGGTTCAGTTGATTCGTCTGCGCACCAACGACAAGACACTGACCCCACCCACCGAAAAGCAGGAACTGCTGGACCGCATCCTGTTTTATATCGAGTCCGAGATGGCCCAGAAAATTACCCTGGCCGAGACCGCCCGGCGGTTTCTGGTCAGCGAAAGCACCATCAACCAGCTGTTCCGCAAGCGGATGAAGGTAAGCTTTTATCACTATGTCACCCAGCGCCGTCTGATTGCCGCAAAGACGCTGCTGCTGTCCTCCACCCCTGCCGAACAGATCTGCACCCGGGTGGGGTTCGGGGACTATTCCACCTTCTACCGGGCTTTCAAGCAGGAATACGGCATCTCTCCCGCCGAGTACCGCCGCCTGCAGGAAGGCCAGCCCCACGAGGCTCGTAATGAATAAAAGAAAACGCCCCTGTCCGCCGGAAAGGCGAACGGAGGCGTTTTCTTTATGGGAAAGTGGAGAGGTTACAGGTTGGTATATCCCATCAGGAAGCGGTCCACCACAGCGGCGGTGTCACGGCCTTCCCGCAGGGCCCAGACCACCAGGCTCTGGCCGCGGCGCATATCGCCGCAGGCAAATACCTTGGGAACATTGGTGGCGTAGTCCCGATCCGCCACGCAGCCGCGGGCGTTCAGTTCCACACCCAGGGCATCGGCGGTGTAGCTTTCGCAGCCGGTAAAGCCGGCGGCAATGAGCACCAGGTCGCATTCCACCGTTTCTTCCTCTCCGGTGGGAACCATGGCCCGGCGGCCGGTGGCTTCATCCACCACGCGGCTTTCCAGCTTGGAGAGGATCGCGCCATACACCCGGCCGTCCTCGCCTTTCAGGAATTCCTTTACCGTGGTCTGGTAGACCCGGGGATCGCGGCCGAATACCGCGATGGCTTCCTGCTGGCCGTAGTCGGTCTTGAGGACCCGGGGCCATTCCGGCCAGTCGTTGCCGGGAGCGCGGCAGACCGGGGGACAGGGCATCATTTCCAGCTGCAGTACGTCGGCGCAGTGCTGGCGGATGGCGGTGCCCACGCAGTCGTTGCCAGTGTCACCGCCGCCGATGACCAACACCCGCTTGCCTTCGGCGGAAACTGCCTTGCCGTCGGCAAAGCCGGAATCCAGCAGGCTGCGGGTCACGCTGGTGAGATAATCCACTGCAAAGTAGATACCCTGGGCATCCCGGCCCGGCACCGCCAGGTCCCGGGGCTGCTTGGCGCCGCAGCACAGCACCACCGCATCAAAGCGGTCGGTGAGTTCCTCGCGGCTGATATCCACACCCACATTGGTGTTCATTACAAAGTCGATGCCTTCGGCTTTCATAATGTTCACCCGGCGATCGATGGCGGTTTTGTCCAGTTTCATGTTGGGGATGCCGTACATCAGCAGACCGCCCACCCGGTCCTCCCGCTCAAAGACGGTGACGCTGTGGCCCCGACGGTTCAGCAGATCGGCCACGGCCAGCCCGGCGGGACCGGCACCAACCACCGCCACCGTTTTGCCGGTGCGGGCGGCGGGCGGTTCGGGCTGGATGAGGCCGTGCTCATAGCCGTATTCCACAATGGCGTGCTCATTTTCCTTTACGGTCACCGGGTTGCCCACCGCCATACCGCAGGTGCAGGCGGCTTCACACAGAGCGGGGCAGACCCGGCTGGTGAACTCGGGGAAGAGGTTGGTGGCCCGCAGCCGGTGCAGAGCCAGGTCCCACCGGCCCTGATACACCAAGTCGTTCCATTCGGGGATCAGGTTGTTCAGCGGACAGCCGCTGGCCATGCCGCCCACCATCATGCCGCTCTGGCAGAAGGGCACACCGCAGTCCATGCAGCGGGCACCCTGGGCCTGCTGCTCGTCCGGGGGCAGGGGCAGGTGAAATTCGTTAAAGTTGCAGATCCGTTCTTCCGGCGGCAGCTCGGTACTGGTCTGACGCTGAATCTGCAGGAATCCGGTCGGTTTTCCCATGGATATGCCCTCCTTACTTGGCGTTCTTCATGGCGTAGAAGGCCTCGATCTGGGCCTGCTCGCTGTCCTCGCCCTTTTCTTCCATCTGTGCGATCAGGCGCAGCATCTTGTCGTAGTCGTGGGGCAGGACCTTCTTGAAGCGGGGCAGATACGCGCCGAAATCATCCAGAATTTCCTTGCCGCGGGGCGACCCGGTGCGTTCCACATGCTCGCGGATCAGATCTTTCAGCAGGGCCACATCGTACTTGTGTTCCACCGGCTCCAGGCTGACCATGTCCTTGTTGACGCGCTGGTAGAAATCCCAGTCCTCGTCCAGCACATAGGCGATGCCGCCGCTCATGCCGGCCGCAAAGTTTTTGCCGGTCTTGCCCAGCACCACTACGGTACCGCCGGTCATATACTCACAGCCGTGGTCGCCCACGCCTTCCACCACGGCCACGGCGCCGGAGTTGCGCACGCAGAAGCGCTCGCCGGCCACACCGTTGATGAAAGCCTTGCCGCCGGTGGCGCCGTACAGCGCCACATTGCCGATGACAATGTTCCGGCTGCGGTCATAGGTCACGCTCTTGGGCGGGTAGACCACCAACTCACCGCCGGAAAGTCCTTTGCCCAGATAGTCGTTGCAGTCGCCTTCCAGCTCCAGGGTCAGGCCCTTGGGCAGGAATGCGCCGAAGCTCTGACCGCCGCAGCCGCGGCACAGCACATGGAAGGTATCGTCGGGCAGAGTATTGCCGAACCGGGCGGTGATCTCGCTGCCGAAGATGGTGCCGAAAGCGCGGTCGGTGTTGCCAACCTTCAGCTCGGCCCGCATGGGCTTGGGCTCGGCCAGTTCCAGATTCTTGCGGAACTTCTTCAGCAGTACCTTCATGTCGGGGGTCTTTTCCAGGCCGAAATCGTACACAGCCTTGGGGTCGAAGTGTACGCTGCTGTTCTCGATGAGCGGGTTGTTCAGCAGGGCAGTCAGGTCCAGCTCACTGGCGCGGCTGCCGGCAGGCTCTTCCTTGATGGCCAGCAGGTCGGTGCGGCCCACCAGGTCTTCCAGGCGGCGCACACCCAGGCGGGCCATGTATTCCCGCAGTTCCTGGGCCATGAACCGCATGAAGTTCATGATATATTCCGGCTTGCCCTTGAAGTTGCGGCGCAGCTCGGGGTTCTGGGTGCAGATGCCCATGGGGCAGGTGTCCAGGTTGCACACGCGCATCATCACGCAGCCCATGGCCACCAGAGGCCCGGTGCCGAAACCGAATTCCTCGGCGCCCAGCATGGCGGCGATGGCCACATCCCGTCCGCTCATCAGTTTGCTGTCCGCTTCAATGCGGACGCGGCTGCGCAGACCGTTCATGATCAGGCACTGGTGGGCTTCGGCAATGCCCAGTTCCCAGGGCAGGCCGGCGTTGTGGATGGAGTTGTTGGGCGCCGCGCCGGTGCCGCCGTCAAAACCGGAAATCAGAATGACTTCGGCGCCTGCCTTGGCCACACCGGCAGCGATGGTGCCGACGCCTGCCTCGCTGACCAGCTTGACGCTGATGGCAGCCTTGCGGTTGGCGCATTTCAGGTCATAGATCAGCTGGGCCAGGTCTTCGATGGAGTAGATGTCGTGGTGGGGCGGGGGAGAGATGAGCCCCACGCCGGTGGTGGAGTGGCGGGTCTTGGCCACCCAGGGATAGACCTTGCCGCCGGGCAGCTGGCCGCCTTCGCCGGGCTTGGCACCCTGGGCCATCTTGATCTGGATCTCGCTGGCCGAAACCAGGTATTTGCTGGTCACGCCGAACCGGGCGGAAGCTACCTGCTTGATGGCAGAGTTGCGCTCGGTGCCGTAACGGTCCTCAAACTCACCGCCTTCGCCGGTGTTGCTCTTGCCGCCCAGGCGGTTCATGGCAATGGCCATGCACTCGTGGGCTTCGGCAGAAAGGGCGCCGTAACTCATGGCGGCGGTCTTGAAGCGGCGGACCAGGCTGTCAACGCTCTCCACCTCGTCGATGGGCACGCCCTGTTCGGGATAACGGAAGGTCAGCAGGCTGCGCAGGTGCATCTCGTCGGGGCCGGTGTGGTCGATGGCGTCGGTGTAAGCCTTGAATTTGGAATAATCGCCGGTCCAGCAGGCCTGCTGCAGCAGATGGATGGTCTGGGGATTGTACAGATGCTGTTCCGCCTGGGGGCCGCTGCGGAACTTGTGCAGGCCCAGGCTGGGCAGTTCGGTATCCGTGCCCAGGCCCAGGGGGTCATAGGCTTTCTGATGGCGCTCTTCCAGGTCGTCCTGGATGTCCTTCAGGGTAATGCCGCCCACACGGGTGACGGTGTTGGTGAAGTATTTGTCCACCACTTCCTTGCTGATGCCCAGCGCCTCGAAGATCTGGCTGCCCTGGTAAGACTGGATGGTGGAAATACCCATCTTGGAAGCAATCTTCACGATGCCGGCCAGCACCGCGCGGTTGTAATCTTCCACGGCGGCGTAGTAGTCCTTGTCCAGCAGGCCCTCGTCGATGAGTTGGCGGATGGTCTGCTGTGCCAGATAGGGGTTGATGGCGCAGGCACCGTAGCCCAGCAGGGTGGCGAAGTCGTGGACCAGACGGGGCTCGCCGCTTTCCAGGACCAGAGCCATGGCGGTGCGTTTTTTGGTGCGCACCAGATACTTGGACACGGCACCCACCGCCAGCAGGCTGGGAATGGCCACATGGTATTCGTCAATCTCCCGGTCGGAGAGAATCAGGATGTTGGCACCGTCACGGTAGGCACGGTCCACTTCCACGAACAGCCGTTCAATGGCCTTTTCCAGGTCGGTGTTCTTGTAGTAGCAGATGGAAACGGTCTGCACCTTGAAGCCGGGCACATTCATGGCCTTCAGCTTCAGGATGTCGGTCTCGGTCAGGATGGGGTTGTTGATCTTCAGGACCTTGCAGTTCTCGCTGTTCTCTTCCAGCAGGTTGCCCTGGGCGCCCACATAGACGGTGGTGGAGGTCACGACCTTCTCACGCAGAGCGTCGATGGGCGGGTTGGTGACCTGAGCGAACATCTGCTTGAAGTAGTCGAACAGCGGGGGATGGGTGTGGCTGAGCACTGCCAGCGGGGTGTCGCTGCCCATAGCCCCGGCGGGCTCGCCGCCGTTCTTGGCCATGGGCAGGATCATGGAGGTCACGTCCTCGTACCGGTAGCCGAAGGCTTTCTGCAGCCGGACCAGCTCTTTGGCGTCGGGTTCCGGCGGGCGATGGTTGGGGATCTTCAGGTCTTTCAGGTTGACCAGGTTGCGATCCAGCCATTCGCCGTAGGGCTGGCGGCTGGCGTAGTCGGCTTTCAGCCGTTCATCCTCCACCAGTTCACCCTTTACGGTATCCACCAGCAGCATTTTGCCGGGGCGCAGACGGTCGCGGCAGACCACATCGGCGGGGTCCACATCCAGCACGCCCACCTCGCTGGACAGGATCAGCCGACCGTCCCGGGTGATGCAGTAGCGGGAGGGGCGCAGGCCGTTGCGGTCCAGCACGGCGCCCATCACGTCGCCGTCGGAGAAGAGGATGGAGGCCGGGCCGTCCCAGGGTTCCAGCATGGTGGCATAGTACTGATAGAAAGCCCGTTTCTTGGGGTCCATGCTCTCGTTGTTGCTCCAGGGCTCGGGGATGGTCACCATCACTGCCAGGGGCAGGTCCATGCCGTTCATGACCATGAATTCCAGGGTGTTGTCCAGCATGGCGGAGTCGCTGCCGTCCTGGTTCACGATGGGCAGAACCTTGGCCATCTCGTCTTTCAGGCAGCGGCTGGCGATGGTCTCCTCGCGGGCCAGCATGGTGTCCACGTTGCCCCGGATGGTGTTGATCTCGCCGTTGTGCAGGATCATGCGGTTGGGGTGAGCACGGTTCCAGCTGGGGGCGGTGTTGGTGGAGAAACGGCTGTGGACCATACCGATGGCGGATTCATAGTCGGTATCCTGCAAATCGGGGTAGAACAGCCGCAGCTCGTTTACCAGGAACATGCCCTTGTACACGATGGTACGGCTGGACAGGCTGCAGACGTAGGTCTCGGAGCTGGACTGCTCAAACACTCGGCGGGCCACATACAGGCGGCGGTCAAAGTCGATGCCGGGCTGCACACGGGCAGGCTTTTCCACAAAGCCCTGCCAGATGCTGGGCATGCAGTCACGGGCCTTGTGGCCCAGCACTTCGGGGCACACCGGCACGGCGCGCCAGCCCAGGAAGTTCAGCCCTTCCTTGCGGCAGATGATCTCAAACAGCTTCTTGGCCTGGTTGCGGCGAAGTTCTTCCTGGGGGAAGAAGAACATGCCCACGCCGTACTCCCGTTCGCCGCCCAGGGGGATGCCGGCTTCCGCCGCTACTTTCTTGAAGAACTTGTGGCCGATCTGCAGCAGAATACCCACGCCGTCGCCGGTCTTGCCCTCGGCGTCCTTGCCTGCGCGGTGCTCCAGGTGTTCCACGATCTGCAGCGCGTCGTCGATGGTCTTGTGGCTCTTGCGGCCTTTGATGTCCACCACGGCACCGATACCGCAGTTGTCGTGCTCAAATCTCGGGTCATACAGCCCGGCGGGCTGCCGCCTTGTGGTAAAGTCTTGCACTGGTTACCTCTCCTTCCCGGCGTAAAGCCATGCCGCGGAACGGCCCGGAGGCACGTCCCGCAACAAAAAAAGGACGCTCGCTTTGCCGGGGCATACGGCCCCGACGTGCGAACGTCCTTGTTCCTGCTTGTACTATATCATAGGCAGGGCGGCTTTACAATGGGAAAACAAAAGAATCTTATGAAATTAACACCGAAACCTTTGTAAATTCAAATACGAGCCGCAAAACTTAATTTTATTTTGTGCCCTGGGCGGCATTCTGGGCTTTCAGCTCCGCCAGGATCTGCGCCAGCAGTTCCTCCTGGGTGGGACCGGCGGGCTTGGCAGCTGCCGCAGCCTTGGCTTCGGCTTCCTTCTTGCGCTGACCGATGCGCATCAGCCTGCCCATGAACTTGACCAGGCAGAAGAGCACAAAGGCCATGATCACAAAGTTGATCACCGCCGAGATAAAGGCACCGATGCGCAGCGGGTCGGCCCCGTTGGGCAGCTGGATGACCACATTGCTGAAATCGGTGGAGAAGGCGATGCCCAGCAGCGGGTTCAGGATGTCCCCGGTGAGGGAGGACACGATGGACTGGAAGGAGGCGCCGATAATGACACCGACAGCCATATCAATGACATTGCCCTTGAGGGCGAATGCCTTGAATTCATCCAGAAACTTTTTGGATGTATCCAGGCCCTGCTGGACCTTCAGTTTTTCCTGTACCGGCATGGCGTACCTCCCGCTGATTATTTCAGCAGAGCGGCCACCGCCTTGGCGGCGCCTTCCAGGTAATCACCGGCAAAGGTCTCGATCATGCCGGCGTCGGCTTCCTTGGCCAGTTCGGGATCGATGGGCATCTTGGCCAGAACGGGCAGGTTGTAACGGGCGGCGGTCTCATCCACATGGCTGTCGCCGAACACGGAAATGTGCTTGCCGCAGTCGGGGCAGACCACATAGCTCATGTTCTCCACAATACCCAGAATGGGCACCTTCATCATTTCGGCCATCTGCACGGCCTTGCCCACGATCATGCTCACCAGTTCCTGCGGGCTGGACACAATGACGATGCCGTCCACCGGCAGGGTCTGGAAGACGGTCAGAGGCACATCGCCGGTTCCCGGAGGCATATCCACAAACAGGAAATCCACATCCTCCCAGATGACTTCCTGCCAGAACTGCTTCACAGCGCCGGCAATGACCGGGCCGCGCCACACAACGGGGGCCTGTTCATCTTCCAGCAGCAGGTTGATGCTCATGATGTCGATGCCGGTGCGGCTCTTGATGGGGTAGATGCCGTCCTCACCGCCCATGGCCGGGCCATGGACACCGAACAGCTTGGGGATGGAAGGGCCGGTGATATCAGCATCCAGAATACCGGCGGAATGGCCCATGCGGCGCATGGCAACCGCCAGCATGGCGCTGGTCATGCTCTTGCCGACGCCGCCCTTGCCGGACACAACGCCGATGACCTTCTTGATGTGGCTCTTGGCGTGGGGGGCTTCCCGTTCGGGCGCGCGGTGGTCGCAGTTGGCGGTGCAGCTGCTGCAATCGTGATTACACGCTTCGCTCATTGCAAACAAGTCTCCTTTGGGCCGGGCAGAACCCGGCGCTTTGCATTTTCTGAGCCCGATGACCGGCAGACGAAAGCCCCGCGGGAAAACCCCGGCGGGGCCTGCCTGCCCGGTGCTATCGGGCAAGAACTATTCTACATGGTTTGGTGCAAAAATGCAAGGGCCGCTCTCAGTCCATGGCGGCCACAATGCCTGCCACCAGGTCCTGGAACACCGGGCCGCGGTGGTTGGCGATCTCGATGACCTCATCGCCGGAAAGGCGCTTGCCGGTCATGCCTGCCGCCATGTTGGTGATCAGGCTCAAAGCCAGCACCGGCAGCCCGCAGTGGGAGGCGGCGATGGCTTCGGGCACGGTGCTCATGCCCACGGCGTCGGCGCCCAGGGTGCGGAAAGCCCGGATCTCGGCCGGGGTCTCGTAGCTGGGGCCCATGTAGCCCAGATACACGCCCTCCTGCAAGGTCAGGTTCTTTTCGGCGGCCACGGTGCGGGCCAGTTTCTGCAGGTCGGCGTCATAGACCCGGCTCATGTCGCAGAAGCGGGGCCCGATCTCGTCATCGTTGGCACCCCGCAGCGGGTTGGCGCCCATGAAGTTGATGTGGTCGGTGATGAGCATGAAATCTCCCACCGAGAAATCGTAGTTCACACCGCCGGCGGCGTTGGTCAGGATCAGAGCCCGGCAGCCCAGGGTCTTGATGACCCGCACCGGCAGGGCGATGGCGGCCATGTCGTGGCCTTCGTAATAATGGAACCGCCCCTGCATGCAGAGCACGGCCCGCCCGGCCAGCCGCCCGGCCACGAACCGGCCCGCATGGCCCGGCGCGGTGGAAACAGGGAAGCCCGGTACCTCGCCGTAAGGAATGTACACCGGGTTTTCGATGCGGTCGGCCAGGCCGCCCAGTCCGGAGCCCAGGACCAGAGCAATCTCCGGTGTTTCGGGCAGACGGCTGCGCAGATACTCCGCAGCGGCGCGGATGGTTTCCAGTTGAGACATAAGGTGGCACCTCTCTTATTTATTTGGTTTTATTCTACCATGTTCCCCCTGCGGCGGCAAGCATAGCCGGGGGCGGCGGCGCATATATCCCCAACAGAGACAAAACGGGGAAGGGGGCGGCTGCACTGCGCATCAGAACCTATCTGAAAAATGCCGCGCTGCTCACGGCGGCAGGCTTTGCCATGCGGGTGCTGGGCATGGTGTTCCGGGTGTACATTGCCGGGTGGCTGGGCGGCGAAGGCATGGGCCTGTACCAGTTGATCCTGGCGGTATATGCGGTGTTCGTTTCGCTGGCCACGGCGGGGGTGAATGTGGCATCCACCAAGCTGGCGGCCCAGAGCCTGGCCCGTGGCCGGGGAATGGCGCCCACCCTGTGGGGACTGGTCAGCGCGGCTGCCTGTTTCGGCACCCTGGCCATGCTGACCCAGTTTGCTCTGGCGGAACCGGTGGCCCACTGGATGCTCCACGACGCACGGGCGGAACTGGGTCTGCGGGTGCTGGCACCCAGCCTGCCTTTCATGGCGGTGGCGGGGGCGCTGCGGGGGTGCTTTCTGGCCCGGCGGCGGGTGGAACCCAACGTCACCGCTCAGCTCATCGAGCAGCTGGTGCGCATGGGAGTGGCCGCCTTTGCTCTGTCCAGGCTGGCGGCCTGGGGGGCCGGGTATGCCTGCGGGGCGGTGCTCATCGGAAATACGATCAGCGAGGCGGTGTCCTGCCTGATGATGGCGGTGTTTGCACGGCGGGAAAAAGATTTTCGCGCCCGTCCCGGGGACCCGGCCAAAGGTTTCTCCCGGCGGGAACTGCTGGGCATTGCCATGCCGGTGTGCGGCAGCCGCCTGTTGGGCAGTGCTTTGCAGGCCATTGAAAGCAGTCTTATTCCGCTGTGCCTGACTTTGTATCTGGGGGAGCGTGCGGCTGCCGTCACCCAGTACGGCGCGGTCAAGGGGATGGCCATGCCGCTGATCTTTTTCCCGTTCTCGGTGTTGGCGGCACTGTCCGGTCTGCTTATGCCCGAAATCGCCCGGGCGGGAGCACGGCGGGACAACACTGCCCAGGCAGGGCTCATCCACACCGCTATGACCCTCACCGGCCTGTTTTCCGCCCTGGCGGGAGCGGGGCTGGTGCTTTTCGGGGAACCGCTGGCCATGCTTCTCTATCATGAGGAAGCGGTGGGGCAGTATATGCGGGTGCTGGGGCTGATCGCGCCGGTCATGTATCTGGAAAGCATGGTGGACGGCATCCTCAAAGGGATGGGGGAACAGATGGCCACCTTCCGCTATTCGGTGCTGGATTCCGCTCTGCGCATCCTGGCGATGTCGGCACTGATTCCCCGGTACGGGATGGCGGGCTTTCTGGCGGTCATGACGGCATCCAACCTGCTCACCTGTACCCTCAACCTGCGGCGGATGCTTCGCTGCGCCTGGATGCAGATCAACTGGGGACAATGGTTTATTGCACCGGCAGCGGTGGCGGGCATCGGGCTCACCCCGGTGCTGTGGATGCGCAAGCT
Source organism: uncultured bacterium (assembly GCA_905214345.1). Taxonomy (GTDB): domain Bacteria; phylum Bacillota; class Clostridia; order Oscillospirales; family Ruminococcaceae; genus Gemmiger. The sequence continues at coordinate 2,634 of CAJMLV010000049.1, read as the reverse complement.
GATGCCGGATACCCCCGCTGCCCTGGCGGCGGAGATGGCGGTGTTTGCCTTGGGAGTAGGGATTCCGCTGCTGCTGACCTGGCGCAAACACAAAGCCGCCCTGGTGCGCAGCGGCACCGGGCGGCGGTGAGTTTTTTTATTCTTCGGTGGTTTCCTCGGCGGTTTCCTCAGTATCTGCCTCGTCCTCCGGTTCTTCCTCCGGGAACACATCCCAGAATGGTGTGCGGCCGTAGATCTCGGTCACATGGCGCAGCTTTTTGGCCAGTTCCCGGTCAAAGGCACCGGGCAGGGCGCGCCAGCACCAGTTGCCCCCCAGGGTGGAGGGGGTGTTCATCCGGGCTTCGTGTCCCAGGCCCAGAATATCCTGTGCCTGCACGATGGCCAGATCGGCCACGCTGGACCAGATGCCCCGCAGCATACCCCAGTGGTAGCCTTCTTCCTTGTTCAGCTGCAGATAATCCACAGCCCGGGCGGTGGCGTACTCGTTGGTGGTATCAAACCAGCCGTTTACCGGCTCATTGTCGTGGGTGCCGGTGTAAGCGATGCAGCTGCGGGGGTAGCTGTGGGGCAGATACCCGCCGCCGTCCCGGCTGTCAAAAGCAAACTCCAGCACTTTCATGCCGGGATAGCCGGTGGCTGCCAACAGATCGTGTACTTCCTGGGTCAAAAAGCCCAGGTCTTCCGCAATGATCTCCTGACGGCCCAGTTCCCGTTCGATGGTGCGGAACAGGTCGATGCCCGGGCCGGTGCGCCAGCGCCCGCCAACGGCGGTTTCGTTGCCGTAGGGGATGGCGTAGTATCCCGCAAAGCCGCGGAAATGGTCGATGCGCACCATGTCGTAAATGCCGCAGGTGTGGCGGATGCGGCGCACCCACCAGGCGTAGCCGTTCTTCTTCATCTCGTCCCAGTCATACAGTGGGTTGCCCCACAGCTGGCCGGTGGCGGAGAAAGCATCCGGCAGGCAGCCGGCTACCTCGGTGGGCAGCAGGTCCTCGTCCAGCTGGAACTCCTGAGGGCTGGCCCACACATCCACGCTGTCCGCTGCCACATAGATGGGCAGGTCGCCGATGATCTGGACGCCCTTTTCGTTGGCGTAGGTCTTGAGGGCGCTCCACTGCCGGAAGAACAGATACTGCACCGCCTGCCAGAAGCTGATCTCGTCGGCATGGGCGCGGCGGGCTTCCGCCAGGGCGGCGGGGTCACGGCGCACCAGTTCAGGCTCCCACTCCAGCCAGGCGACGCCCTTGTGGGCGTCCTTCAGGGCCATGAACAGAGCATAGTCCGGCAGCCAGAAATCATTTTCCCGGCAGAATTCTTCGTATTCGGGGGTGGGGGAGGCCAGCAGCCGGGCGCAGGCTTTGTGCAGCACCGGATACCGTTTTTCATACAAGACGGCATAGTCCACCCGGTCGGGGGCACCGCCCCAGTCGATGTCTTTGTATTCCTCAGGCTTCAGCAGGCCGTCCTTGGCCAGCATGTCCAGGTCGATGAAATAAGGGTTGCCCGCAAAGGTCGAAAAAGACTGATAAGGGCTGTCGCCATAGCTGGTGGGGCACACCGGCAGGATCTGCCAGTACTTCTGCCCGGCCAGGGCCAGAAAATCCACAAACTTGCGGGCTTCGCGCCCCATGGTGCCGATGCCGTAGGGGGACGGCAGGCTGGAAATATGTAAAAGGATACCGCTGGAACGAGTCACTCTGATTCCGCCTTTCTTACGTGTTGCTTTTTCATGATACACACAAAAAAGGCAAAAAACAAGCGCGGGTCCCCCTGTGCCGGAAAGCTTCGGCAAAGCGCACCAAAACGCAGCCGAAACTTTGTGCAAAAACGGGGGAGAACCGCGCAATTTCGCTCTTGACTTTTTACAGTGTCTGTCCGCTGACCAGGCCGTTCCACAGGCGGTAGTAGATGCCGTGCAGGGCCAGCAGCTGGTCGTGGGTGCCTTCTTCCTCGATGCCGTCCTTGCCCAGGACCAGGATGCGGTCGGCGTTCTTGATGGTGGTCAGGCGGTGGGCGATGGTCAGGGTGGTGCGGCCTTTGGCCAAAGCGTCCAGACTCTGGCCCACCAGGATCTCGCTCTCGTTGTCCAGGGCGCTGGTGGCCTCGTCCAGCAGCAGGATGGGCGGGTTCTTCAGGAACACCCGGGCAATGGAGATGCGCTGTTTCTGCCCGCCGCTGAGCTTGACGCCCCGCTCGCCCACATAGGTGTCGTAACCGTCTTTCAGCTCACGCACAAAGCCGTCGGCACCGGCCAGGCGGGCAGCCTGCTCGATCTCTTCCCGGGTGGCGCCGGGTTTGCCGTAGGCGATGTTTTCCGCCACCGTGCCGCTGAACAGGTACACGTCCTGCTGCACCACGCCGATGGCTTCCCGCAGACTGTGCAGGGTGACCTGGCGCACATCCTGCCCGTCAATGAGGATGCGGCCGCCGGTCACATCGTAGAAGCGGGGAATCAGGTTGCACAGGGTGGTCTTGCCGCCGCCGGAAGGTCCGACCAGAGCCAGATTTTCGCCGGGTTTGATGCGCAGGTCCACATGGCGCAGGACCTTGTTGTGGTCGTCGGGATATTCAAAGCTCACTTTTAATGTTTGCTGATTCAGGATTGATATATGCGAAAATCACATCTCTTGTGGC
>CAJMLV010000048.1 GCA_905214345.1 uncultured bacterium | reverse complement strand
TCCGTCAAGTAATAGCTGCCGGGAAATGGTATTAAAACAATACCTTGTTCACCGGCCCCCAGGCCGGTGAATAGGCCGTCGTAAGGTGGCCGCACACCCAGTGGGGCAAGGTTTCTCACCCAACCACTGGCCGCTGTGCGCGGCCGACCAATAGCGGAACCAACACTTCGTGTTGTTTTTTCTATCGTGCTGTGCACGATAGAAAAAGCCGCAGCCCTGGTCGGCGTCCACCGCGTCGAAACGGTGGCGGTTTTTCCGTCGCTTTTTGGCGGCAAAAAGCGACAACTCCCCGGCTGGCAGCCGTCAGCCCGCAATCGAACTTTCCCGGCGGCCCGTTTCGGGCCGCCTTTCTCAAAACAAAAGGAATAAGGAGGCTCAACCATGCCGCTGACCATCCACATCCATCCCGATGACAACGTGGTGGTGGCGCTGCATCCCATTGCCAAAGGCACCGAAGTGCCCGTGGAAGGCGTGGGCAGCATCACCGCTGTTGAAGACATCCCCCAGGGCCACAAAATGGCCATCCGCCCCATCAAGGCGGGGGACAACGTGGTGAAATACGGCTTTGCCATCGGCCACGCTACCGCCGACGCCGAACCCGGCTGCTGGATGCACACCCACAACGTCAAGACCAACCTCTCCGGCGAGATCGAATACACCTACAACCCCAAGCTGGCCTTCCCCGCCCCGGTGGAACCCGAGACCTTCCTGGGCTTCCGCCGCAAGGACGGCCGCGCCGCCATCCGCAACGAGATCTGGATCATTCCCACCGTGGGCTGCGTCAACGACTGCGCCAAGACTCTGGTGCGGGAAAACCAGGACCTGGTCACCGGAACCATCGACGGGCTGTACACCTTCACCCATCCCTTCGGCTGCTCCCAGACCGGTCATGACCACGCCCAGACCCGCAAACTGCTGGCGGCCCTGGTCCGCCACCCCAACGCGGCGGCGGTGCTGGTGCTCAGCCTGGGCTGCGAGAACCTGACCCACGACCAGTTTGTGGCCGAACTGGGCGAGTACGACCCCGACCGGGTGAAGTTCCTCACCTGCCAGGATGTGGAGGACGAACTGGCCGCCGGCCGTGACATCCTGAAAGAACTGGCCGCCTACGCGGGGCAGTTCCGGCGCGAACCCATCCCCGCCAGCGAACTGGTGGTGGGCATGAAGTGCGGCGGCTCCGACGGCCTTTCCGGCATCACCGCCAACCCCACCATCGGCCGGTTCAGCGACATGCTGGTGGCCCGGGGCGGTTCCACCGTCCTCACCGAAGTGCCCGAAATGTTCGGCGCCGAGGGCTTCCTCATGGACCGCTGCCAGAACGAGGAAGTGTTCCACAAGGCCGTGGAGATGATCAACGGCTTCAAGGAATACTTCATCGCCCACAACGAAGTGGTTTACGAAAACCCCAGCCCGGGCAACAAGCAGGGCGGCATCACCACCCTGGAAGACAAGTCCTGCGGCTGTGTCCAGAAGGGCGGTTCCGCCCCCATCATGGACGTCATCGGCTACGGCGACGCCGTCACCGCCAAGGGCCTGAACATGCTCTACGGTCCCGGCAACGACCTGGTCTCCGCCACCGCCCTCACCGCCGCCGGCGCCCACCTGATTTTGTTCAGCACCGGCCGCGGCACTCCCTTCGGAGCCCCCGCCCCCACCCTGAAGGTGGCCACCAACAGCCAGCTGGCCGCCAAGAAGGCCAACTGGATCGACTACAACACCGGCGTCATCGCCGACGGCGAAAAGACCATCGACGAGACCGCCCAGGGCCTGTATGACCTGGTGCTGGAAGTGGCTTCCGGCAAAAAGACCAAGGCCGAGGAAAAAGGTTTCCGGGAAATTTCTATTTTCAAAGACGGCGTGATGCTGTAAAATAGAGGCAGGAAATCAAAAAGGAGGCTTTTGCCATGTCCACCCTGAGCAACGGCACTTACGAAAAATACGGCGCGCGCTACGCCACCCTCACCCTCACCGACGGCGACTACGCCCTGACCATCACCCCCGAAAAGGGCGGCATGGCCACCAGCTTCACCAAGGCGGGGGAGGAGTACCTCTGGCTGCGGGACAAGAACTTTGAATCCACCGACCGTCCCCGCTGCGGTATCCCCATCCTCTTCCCCAACTGCGGCAAGCCGGACGACGGCGTGCATGTTTTTGACGGCGCGGCCTATCCCATGGAAGTCCACGGCTTTGCGGACCTGCTGCCCTGGCAGGTCAAGAAGGCCGACGATGAGGCCATCGAGCTGACCCTGGCTCCCAACGGCCTGACCAAGTTCGTCTATCCCTTCGACTTCCTGCTCACCATGCGCTACACCCTCACCGGCGCCGCCGCCACCCTGGCCCTCACCGTGGAGAACACCGGCGACAAGGTGCTGCCTTTCAGCGTGGGCTTCCACCCCTATTTCGGGGTGAGCAAGCTGGACAACGTCAGCTTTGCCATCGATGCCGCCACCTGTTCCGAGAACGCCAAGGGCGAACAGCCCGCCGCCGTGCAGCCCATCACCCTGACCCGCAAGGAAGGTTCTGCCGATTCCATCCGCCTGCTCACCGGCGTGAAGAGCCCCATGGTCCTCACCGATGCAGGCAACGGCCACAAGGTCACCGTTGGCTTTGACGAAGCCTGCTTCGGCAAGGGCGTGCTGTGGCAGCAGGACGCCGAAAGCTTCGTCTGCATGGAGCCCTGGAACGGCTGGGCCAACAGTGTGAACGAAGAAGGCAAGCACGAGGAACTGAACCCCGGCGAAAGCAAGACTTTCACCTGGACCGTCACCATCGAGTGAGCCATCCCATCAAGTAAAAAGCAGGCTTCCTTTTGGGAAGCCTGCTTTTTTGTCTTATCTTTTGCCTCGCCAGGCACGGCGGTATTCGGTGGCGGTCTGCCCTTCGGCGGCCCGGAAACGCCGGGTGAAGTAGGCCTGTTCCTTGAACCCGCACCGGGCGGCGATCTGTCCCAGGGTCAGGTCGGTGTAGCGCAGCATCTGTTTGGCCATGTCGATGCGGGCGGACAGGCGGCAGTCCACGATGGTCTCGCCGTATCGCTGGCGGAAGCTGCGGGCAAGATAGTATTTGCTCAGATAAAACCGGGCGGCCAGTTCGTCCAGGGAAAAATTCTCCGCACAGTGGGCGATGACGTAGGCGCGGACCTCCTCCAGCCGGGCGGCGGGGGCGGACTGCTCCCCGCCGTGGGCCCGGTCCGCCAGGATCCCCGCCAGCAGCGCCGCGATCTCGGCGGAAGCTTCCAGCTCGGCGGTGGCGTCCCAGTGTCGGGCCAGGTCCAGCACCGCGTCCAGGCGGCGGGCGGGTGCCCCGGCGTCGGCGGGGGTGAACACCGGCCCCGGTCCCGCCGCAAACAGTCCGTAAAAGGCGGGGGCGCTGTGGCCGTTGAAGTGTACCCACCGCAGTTCCCAGGGGTCATCGTCGGCGCTGCGGTAGCCGTGGGGGCGGCGGCAGTCCACCCAGAAGCACTGTCCCGCCTGCAGCGGCCAGGTCTTGCCGTCGTATTGCAGCCTGCCGCTGCCCGCCGCCACCTGCACGATGAGAAAGCTGTCCAGACTGCTGCGCTGGGTGCCGGCGTGGCTTTCCAGCAGGCGGATGTGCCCGGCCTCCTGCAAAAAGAAGAGGTTCTGCCGGGCAAAGGCGGAGGGGGTCACAATGGCCCGCACACTGGACGGGTCGTAAAAGGAAGGAAAGGAACCGGATTCGGGCATGAGGCACCTCCGAAAGTGCAGGAGCAATATAGTGCAAAAACTGCGGCAATATCTTCCCTTGCCAAGGCGTGTTAAAACCATTATACTGGATGGAAAGTAAAAAGCAAGGCCGCTGTGTGCCTTTTTGGCCGAAAGTCTGCGGTGCAAGAAAATACAACCCATGCCCCCGGCGGGCAGAAAAAGGAGCAAAAAGATGAAAAAAGCCCTCATCACCGGCGTTACCGGACAGGACGGCAGTTATCTGGCCGAGTTCCTCATCGAAAAAGGCTACGACGTCCACGGCATGATCCGCCGTTCCAGCGTGGACTACCGGGAGCGCATCGCCCATCTGGAGGGCCACCCCCAGTTCCACCTGCATTACGGTGACCTGGCGGATTCCCTGAGTATGGTCAAGATCGTGGCCGAAGTCCGCCCGGACGAGATCTACAACCTGGCGGCCCAGAGCCATGTGCAGGTCAGCTTCGACGTGCCGGAATACACCGCCGACGTGGTGGCCACCGGCGTGCTGCGCCTGCTGGAAGCGGTGCGCGTCTGCGGTCTGGAAAAGACCTGCCGCATCTATCAGGCTTCCACCAGCGAGCTGTACGGCAAGGTGGAGGAAGTTCCCCAGAACGAAAACACCCCCTTCCACCCGTACAGCCCCTATGCTGTGGCCAAGCAGTACGGGTTCTGGATCGTGAAGGAATACCGGGAAGCCTACAACATGTTCTGCTGCTCCGGCATCCTCTTCAACCATGAATCCGAGCGCCGGGGCGAGACCTTCGTCACCCGCAAGATCACCCTGGCGGCGGCCCGCATCGCCCAGGGCAAGCAGGACAAGCTGTATCTGGGCAACCTGTCCAGCCTGCGGGACTGGGGCTATGCCCGGGATTATGTGGAGTGCATGTGGCTGATCCTGCAGCAGGACGAGCCCGAGGACTTCGTCATTGCCACCGGCGAACAGCACAGCGTGCGGGAATTCTGCACCCTGGCGTTCCGTGAGGTGGGCATCGAGCTGGAATTCGTGGGCGAGGGCATGGAGGAAAAGGGCATCGACAAGGCCACCGGCAAGGTGCTCATCGAGGTCAGCCCGGACTTCTACCGTCCCACCGACGTGGTCAACCTGTGGGGCGACCCCACCAAGGCCAAGACCCGCCTGGGCTGGAATCCCACCAAGACCAGCTTCGAGGAACTGGTCCGCCTGATGGTCCGCAGCGACATGCGCAAGGTAGCCGTGGAACGGGCGGAGGAAAATGTGGATCTTTATAAGATCGAAGCCTTGGAAAAAGGCGTGAGAAAGTAAACGGCAGTCTGCCGATTAGTTTTTCCTTTTCGTGCCCGAAAAGGAAGCGAAACGGTGGCGGTTTGCCCCGCAGGGGCAAGCAACGCGCAGCGTTGTTTCCGAAATTGGCGGCCGCGTTCAGCGGCAATCTAGAGGGCGCCACCTAAATTTCACGGCGGCAAAAAGCGACAACCATCCGGCAGACTGCCGTTTGCCAAGAAACCGAAAACATGTCCTCATATATGCATGTATGCAGAAAGGAAGTCTTACCCTCATGATGGACAAAAATGCCAAAATCTATGTGGCGGGCCACCGCGGCATGGTGGGCAGCGCCATTGTGCGCGAACTGCAGCGCCAGGGCTATACCAACATCATCACCCGCACCCACAAGGAACTGGACCTGACCCGCCAGGACGCCGTGGAGGAGTTCTTCGCCGCCGAAAAGCCGGAATACGTCTTTCTGGCCGCGGCCAAGGTGGGCGGCATCGTGGCCAACAACGAAGCCCTGGCTGATTTCATGTATGACAACATGATCCTGGAGATGAACGTCATCCATTCCGCCTGGAAAAACGGCTGCAAGAAGCTGGAATTCCTGGGCTCCTCCTGCATCTATCCCCGCATGGCTCCCCAGCCCATGAAGGAAAGCTGCCTGCTCACCTCCGAACTGGAAAAGACCAACGAGGCCTACGCCCTGGCCAAGATCAGCGGCCTGAAATACTGTGAGTTCCTCAACCGTCAGTACGGCACCGACTATATCAGCGTCATGCCCACCAACCTCTACGGCCCCAACGATAACTACCATCCTACCCACAGCCACGTGCTGCCCGCCCTCATCCGCCGCTTCCACGAAGCCAAGGAACAGAACCTGCCCTACGTCACCTGCTGGGGCGACGGCAGCCCTCTGCGTGAGTTTTTGTATGTGGATGACCTGGCCAACCTCTGCGTTTTCCTGATGAACAACTATTCCGGCAACGAAACGGTGAACGCCGGTACCGGCAAGGAACTGACCATCAAAGAACTCACCGAACTGGTGGCCAAGGTCATCGGCTACACCGGCGAGATCCGCTGGGACCCCAGCAAGCCCAACGGCACCCCCCGCAAGCTGCTGGATGTGAGCAAGGCCACTGCCCTGGGCTGGACCTACAAGACCGAGCTGGAAGACGGCATCCGTCTTGCCTACGAAGATTTCCTGAACAATCCCATGCGTGCCGAGCGGTAACCATCCCGTCCGCGCAGGAAAGGGGAAACCCATGAATCTGATTTTGCTTTCAGGCGGCAGCGGCCAGCGGCTCTGGCCCCTGTCCAACAACATCCGCTCCAAGCAGTTCGTGCCCCTGCTCCGGGACGAGCGGGGCGAATACGAAAGCATGGTCCAGCGGGTCTACCGCCAGATCAAAAAGGCCGACCCCCGGGCCAACATCGTGGTGGCCACCGGCAAACGCCAGGTCAGCACCATCAAGAACCAGCTGGGCGGCAAGGTCAGCGTCTGTGTGGAACCCTGCCGGCGGGATACTTTCCCCGCCATCGTGCTGGCCTGCACCTACCTGGTGGATGTGATGGGCGTGCGCCCCGACGAACCGGTGGTGGTCTGCCCCGTGGACCCCTATGTGGACGACAGCTATTTTGCCGCCGTCAAGCAGATGGCCCGCCTGGCCGGGCCGGAAAACCCGGCGGCCGCCAACCTGACCCTCATGGGCATCGAGCCCACCTATCCCAGCGCCAAGTTCGGCTATATCATCCCCAAGAGCAAGGACCCCGTCAGCAAGGTGGCTTCCTTCAAGGAAAAACCCGATGAAGCCACCGCCGCGGCCTATATTGCCAGAGGGGCCCTGTGGAACGGCGGTGTGTTCGCCTTCAGGCTGAGGTATCTGTTGAACATCGCCCACCAGCAGCTGGATTTCCGGGGCTTTGCCGACCTGCAGGCCAACTACGCCATGCAGAAGCGCATCAGCTTCGACTACGCCGTGGCCGAAAACGAACCGGATATTGCGGTGATGCGTTATTCCGGGCAGTGGAAGGACGTGGGCACCTGGAACACCTTCTGCGAGGTCATGGCCGACCCGGCCATCGGCAAGGTGGAGATGGACGATACCTGCGAAAACTGCAACGTCATCAACCAGCTGAACATCCCCATCATCTGCATGGGCTGCAAGGATATGGTGGTGGCGGCGTCCAGCGACGGCATCCTGGTCAGCGACAAGGGCCGGTCCAGCCATATCAAGCCCTTTGTGGAAAAGGTGGAAGGGGAAGCCCGCTTTGCGGAAAAGAGCTGGGGTTCCTTCACCATTCTGGATGTGCAGCCCCAGGCGACCACCATCCGCATCGTCCTCAACGCGGGGCACCGGCTGACCTACCACAGCCATGAGCACCGGGACGAGGTCTGGACCATTGTGGACGGCATGGGCCGCACCATCATCGACGGCGACGAGCGGGCGGTGCGTCCCGGGGACGTGGTGACCATGCCCGCGGGTGTGCGCCATACCCTCATTGCGGACAGCCGCCTGGAAGTCATCGAGGTGCAGATCGGCGCCGAGATCGACGTGGCGGACAAGCAGAAATTTGAACTGTAACACGGCAAAAGCCGGGCGGAAGTGCTTTCCGCCCGGCTTTTTTGCGTCTGCTCTTGCCAAAGGTATACGCCTATGTTATGCTGAAATCAACAAGTTGGCCGTACAGGGGGCGTCCCGGCGGCAGAGAGGAGTCTGAACTGTGGCAAGCAAGTATGTGGAAGTATACAGCGATTTGGCCGAGCGTATCCGGTCGGGTGTCTACCCGGCGGACAGCCGCCTGCCAGCGGAAAACATCCTGATCGAGGAATACGGCGTTTCCCGGGATACACTGCGCAAAGCCCTGGCCCTGCTGGAACAGGAAGGCTTTATCCAGAAATCCCGGGGCAAGGAAGCCCTGGTCCTGAACCACGAAAAGGTGGTGTTCCCGGTATCGGGGCTGACCAGCTTTCAGGAACTGGCATTGGCGGAAGGCTACCGCACCGTCACCCACGTGGCCCGGCTGGAAACGGTACGGGGCAACCGGGAACTGATGAAGGCCCTGGACGTGACCAGGGATGATGAGGTCTGGCGGCTGTACCGGGTGCGGGAGATCGAAGGGGAACGGGTGATCCTGGACAAGGATTTCCTGAACCGGAAATATGTGCCCGAACTGCCGGAAGAAGCGGTGCAGGATTCCCTGTACAAGTATCTGGAAGGGCAGCTGGGCCTGCGCATCGGCTTTGCCCAGAAAGAGATCACCGCCGCCCGCGCCACCGAGGAGGACCGCCGGTACCTGGACCTGGGCCGCAACGACATCATCATCCGGGTGTCCAGCTATGTCTATCTGGAAAACGGGGCCCTGTTCCAGCACACCGAATCCCGGCACCGCTGGGACCGGTTTCGATTCGTGGACTTTGCCAAACGCAGTCCGAAATAAAATACGGCGGGGTGGGGTACGCCCCGGGCGTGTTTTGGTGGTTTTGTAGGCTGCCGGGGGACGGCAGGCTGCCGGATAGTCCTTCCTTTTCGTGCCCGGCTGCCGGGGAAACGGCAGGCTGCCGTGTAGTTGTTCCTTTTTGGCGTCAAAAAGGAACCGAAAAACCGCCACCGTTTCGATGCGGTGGACGCCGACCAGGGCTGCGGCCCTGGACCCGGGGAATGCGGCCACCTCACGACGGCCTATTCACCGGGCTGGGGCCCGGTGAACAAGGAATGATTTTAAAACCATTTCCCGGTAACGGCTGCTTAGCAGAAGCCAGCCCTTGCGGCTTTTAAAAAATTTTCCTTGCTCAGGCCCCCAGGGCCTGAGTAGGCCGTCGTAAGGTGGCCGCATCTTGGGGTCTGGGGCCGCAGCCCCAGCCGGCGGCCGCCGCATCGGAACGGCGGGACTTTTCGCTTCCTTTTGGTCACAAAAGGAAGGACACAACGGAAAGATGCTGTCAGCCCGGAAAACGCCATTCCCCAAAACAAAAAGCAAAATCAAAAGGCATACAAGTGATCTTTCTTGTATGCTTTTTTTGATTTTGTATCGTCAAATTCACAAAATAACCCGCTGCCTCCTTGTGCAAGCCACCAAAGTTTGCCCCGGTATATGGACAAACATATACGTATATGTTATCTTGTAGTCACAGCAAAGACATATACGTATAAGTCGGAGGAAAACATCAGACAAATACCAACAAGACGGGCCAACCCCGCAGGAGGAAATCATGGGCAAATTCACGCAGGACGCCACCAAGCTGCTGGAGCTTGTGGGCGGTAAGGAAAACATCAGCGCCGTTACCCATTGCGTCACCCGCATGCGCTTCGTTCTCGTCGACCCCTCCAAGGCCGACGTTCCGGCCATCGAGGCCCTGCCTTCGGCCAAGGGCAGCTTCACCCAGGCCGGGCAGTTCCAGGTCATCATCGGCAACGAAGTGGCCGAGTTCTACAACGAGTTCACCTCCATCGCCGGCATCGAGGGCGTGAGCAAGGAGGCTGTCAAGCAGGCGGCCAAGAGCAACCAGAACCCCGCCCAGCGCTTTATGAGCAACCTGGCGGAGATCTTCGCCCCCCTCATTCCCGCCCTGATCGTCGGCGGCCTGATCCTGGGCTTCCGCAACTTCATCGGCGAAGTGAAGATCTTCCAGGACGGCACCATGACCCTGGCCGATATCTCCCAGTTCTGGTCCGGCATGTACAGCTTCCTCTGGCTCATCGGTGAGGCCGTCTTCCACTACCTGCCGGTGGCCATCTGCTGGTCGGTGGTCAAAAAGATGGGCGGCACCCAGATTTTGGGCATCATCCTGGGCATCTGCCTGGTCTCTCCCCAGCTGCTCAACGCTTACAGCGTGGCCGAAGCCGAGACCATCCCCGTGTGGGACTTCGGTTTCGCCCAGGTGGAAATGATCGGCTACCAGGCCCAGGTCATCCCCGCCATCCTGGCCGGTTTCGTGCTGGTGTACCTGGAACGCTTCTTCAAGAAGATCACCCCCGAATACCTCTCCATGATCATCGTTCCCTTCTTCTCTCTGGTCCTGTCCGTCCTCATCGCCCACACCATCGTCGGCCCCATCGGCTGGAAGATCGGGGACGTCATCGCCAACGTGGTGTATGTGGGCCTGACCACCAACCTGCGCTGGATCTTCGCCCCCGTCTTCGGTTTCCTGTATGCCCCGCTGGTCATCACCGGCCTGCACCACATGACCAACGCCATCGACACCCAGCTGTCCAACCAGTTCGGCGGCACCATGCTGTGGCCCATGATCGCGTTGTCCAACATCGCCCAGGCTTCCGCCGTTCTGGCTATGATCGTATTGCAGAAGGACGAGCGTGACCGTCAGGTCTCCATCCCTGCCTGCATCTCCGGCTACATGGGCGTTACCGAGCCCGCCCTCTTCGGTGTCAACATCAAGCACGGCTTCCCCTTCATCTGCGGCATGATCGGCTCTGCCATCGCCGCCACCGTGTCGGTGGGCAGCGGCGTCATGGCCTTCTCCATCGGCGTGGGCGGCCTGCCCGGCTTCCTCTCCATCCAGCCCCAGCACATGGTCATGTTCCTGGTGGCCATGGCCATCGCCATCGTGGTCCCCTTCACCCTTACCCTCATCGTGGGCAAGCGCAAGGGCATCCACTGATCTCCAACCCCAACCCCTGAACAGAAGAAAGGATGCGTCCCCATGATGAAACAGACCGATCTGGGCGGCAAGGTCGTCTATCAGATCTATGTCAAGAGCTTTCAGGATTCCAACGGCGACGGCATCGGCGACCTGCCGGGCCTGACCTCCCGGCTGGACTACCTGGCCGGGCTGGGGGTGGACTATCTGTGGCTGACCCCCATCTACCCCAGCCCCCAGCGGGACAACGGCTACGATGTGGCCGACTATTGCGCCATCGACCCCGTCTACGGCACCATGGAGGATTTCGAGACCCTCTGCCGGGAAGGGGAAAAGCGGGGCATCCGCATCATGCTGGACATGGTGTTCAACCACACTTCCACCGCCCACACCTGGTTCCGCCGCGCCCTGGCCGGGGAGAAAAAATACCAGGACTACTACATCTGGCGGGACGGCGAACCCGGCACCCCGCCCACCAACTGGGTGTCCAAGTTCGGCGGCAACGCCTGGGAATACAGCCCGGAAGTGGGCAAATACTACCTCCACCTCTTTGACGTGACCCAGGCGGACCTGAACTGGGACAACCCCGACCTGCGGGAAGAACTCTTCGCCGTGCTGGACTTCTGGGCCGGGAAAGGTGTGCGGGCCTTCCGGTTCGACGTGGTGAACCTCATCTCCAAGCCCCAGACCCTGGAGGACGACCACCGGGGGGACGGCCGCCGCTTCTACACCGACGGCCCCCGCATCCACGAATACCTGCGCATGCTCAACGAGCGTGGCTTCGGCAAGTACGAGAACGTGGTCACGGTGGGGGAGATGTCCTCCACCAGCCTGGACAACTGCGTGGGTTACACCCGCCCCGACCGGCATGAGCTGTCCATGGTGTTCAGCTTCCACCACCTGAAGACCGACTACAAGAACGGGGACAAGTGGGCTCTGGAAGAAAACCGCTTCGGGGAACTGAAAAAGCTCCTCACCGACTGGCAGCTGGGCATGCAGGCCGGGGGCGGCTGGAACGCGTTGTTCTGGTGCAACCATGACCAGCCCCGCATCGTCTCCCGCTTCGGGGACGAAGGGGAATACCGGGTGCGGTCGGCCAAGATGCTGGCCACCGCCATCCACTGCCTGCGGGGCACCCCCTACATCTACCAGGGGGAGGAACTGGGCATGACCAACGCCCACTTCACCGACCTGGCCCAGTACCGGGACGTGGAGAGCATCAACTATTACCACATCCTGCGGAACAAGGGCCTGAGCGAGGAAGAGACCTACCGGATTCTGGGCGCCCGCTCCCGGGACAACGGCCGCACCCCCATGCAGTGGACGGCGGGGGCCAACGGCGGCTTCACCACCGGCACCCCCTGGCTTGCCGTCAACCCCAACCATGAGGAGATCAACGCCGAAGCCGCCCTGGCGGACGGGGATTCGGTGCTGGCCTACTACCGGCAGCTGGTGAAACTGCGGAAATCCAGCGATTTGGTGCAGGCCGGGGAATTTGCTCCCCTGCTGGCGGAGGATGACCGGGTGTTCGGCTACACCCGCACCCTGAATGGCCGCACGATGGTGGTGCTGTGCAACTTCTACGGCACCGATGCTCCCGTCACCTTGCCCGAGGCCCTGTGCGCCGGGGCAAAACCGGTGCTGAGCAACATCGAAAAGCGGGAGCTGACCCCCGCCATGACCCTGGCCCCCTACGAGGCGGGCGTCTGGGAAGTGTAAACCTCTTTCCCCGGGAAAATACCGACAAAGCAAAAGGACAGGCCCGAAAGGGCCTGTCCTTTTGCTTTTGCAGACAGAAGTCTTTCCCCGCGCCCCGGCACGGCACCGGGACGGGGGCAGACAGAAGGAAACTTATTCGTTCACCAGAACCCGCATCTCGTAGGGCTGCAGCCACAGGTCCCGCACGTCGGCGGCGTTGCCGGTCTTGCGGTCCTTCCAGGTGCCGTCCAGGGCGTCCAGCCACAGGTGCTGGGGTTCGGCGGTGAAGTTGAACACACCCGCCAGGGTGCGGTCCCCGGCCCGGCGCACCAGGCCCAGTACCCCGTTGTTGTGGGTGTCCCAGGTGGTGAACCAGGCGTCCGGTCCGAAGCAGGGGTCCGCCCGCAGGCCGCGCAGCTCTTCCAGGCCTTCCCACAGTTCATTCTGCAGGGTGCCGGGCTGGGTGCGCTTGGCGGCGTTGTCCCAATCGAACTTGGTGCGGTGCAGGTTGCGGCTGTCCTCCACCAGGTCGGGGTCGTCCTTGTAGCCCCAGCCGTTGAGCTGGCCGATCTCGTCGCCGCTGTTCAGCATGGGGAAGCCCTTGAAGAAGGCCATGGCCCCGTGCATCAGCAGGTCGCGGTGCAGCGCCACCTGCAAAGCGGCCTTGTTGCCCTGTTCCAGGGCCTGCTCCACGCCGCACAGGCTGGCGGTGGTGCCGCAGCTGCGGGCGTCCCGGGTGACGGGGTCGTAGTTGTATACCTCGCCCTTGGCCCAGCTGCCGTCAAAGCGGCCTTCGTAGAAGTGGTAGAGGTATTCCTTGTGCAGCTGGGGGTCGATGCCCAGGTACCGCTCGGTGTCCTCGTCCAGGCCCCAGCCGATGTCGTCGTGGCAGCGCAGATAGTTCACGAACCAGCACTGGGGGCCCAGGGCGTTCAGGGCATCCAGCTGGGCTTTCAGCAGCCGCACGTCCCGGGCAGCCAGGGCGCTCCACAGGTTGACCATGGTGGAAACGCTGTACAGCATGTGACATTCCGGCTTTTCCGGGGTGCCGAAGTAGGCGGCCAGCTCGCTGGGGGCCATGACCACCTCGCCTTTCAGGATGACGGCGGGGCAGACGGTCTCCAGCACCATGCGGATGATGCGCACGATGGTGTGCACCTGGGGCAGGTTGCGGCAGTTGGTGCCCAGCTGCTTCCAGATATAGGGCACTGCGTCGATGCGCAGCACCTCCACGCCCAGGTTGGCCAGGTTCAGCATGCTGCGGGTCATCTCCACCAGCACCGCGGGATTGCGGTAGTTCAGGTCCCACTGGTAGGGGTGGAAGGTGGTCAGCACCCACTTGTGCATCTCCTCGCACCAGGTAAAGTTGCCCGGCGCAGTGTTGGGGAAGACCTGGGGCACCGTCTGCTCGTACTGGTCGGGCACGGTGCGGTCGTCAAAACAGTGGTAGAAGTTCTGGTAATAGGGGTCCCCGGCCATGGCCCGGCGGGCCCATTCGTGGCTGGAAGCGGTGTGGTTCATCACAAAGTCCAGGCACAGGCTGATGCCCGCAGCCCGCAGCTTTTTGGTCAGGGCAGCCAGGTCGGCGTTGGTGCCAAGGGACGGGTCCACCTGGTTGAAGTCCTCCACCGCATAGCCGCCGTCGTTGTGGGGATGGGGCATTTTCAGCAGGGGCATCAGATGCAGGTAGGTCAGTTTCTGCTCCTTCAGATAAGGCAGTTTCTTCGCCAGCTTCTTCAGGTCCCCGGCAAAGAGGTCGGTGTACATGGTCATGCCGAACATGTTGCCCCGGCGGTACCAGCCGGGGTCGGCTTCCCGGGCGGCGTCCAGCTTTTTCAGCTCGGCGCTGCGGGCGGCAAAGGCATCTGCCATGGCCTGTTCCAGGGTGCCCAGGGCTTCCCGGTCGTCGTACAGTTCCATGAACAGCCATTCCAGCTCGTCGCGGCAGCGGGACAGGCGTTCTTCAAACAGTGCGTCGTCGGCGCGGCGGGTGCGGGTCTCCTTCATTGCAAAACAGCTCCTTTATATCCGGCGGTGTGGGTCACCGGCGGGTTTTCATCTCTTCCAGGGTGGGCATGGCGGGGATGGCGCCCCGGCGGCTGGTGGTGATGGAAGCCGCCCTGTTGGCAAAGGCCAGCATCTCTTCCAGCATGTCCGCCGTCAGGCAGTCGGGGCCGTCCAGGCGGCTCAGCCGGGACAAGAACGCCCCGAAGAAGGTATCCCCCGCGCCGTTGGTGTCCCCCACGGTACAGGGCACGCCGGGCACCGTGCCGGTCTTGCCGCCGAAGCGGTAGAACACCCCGTTGGGGCCCAGGGTCACCAGAATCAGCCGGATGCCGTGTTCCGCCAGGGCGGCGGTGCCCGCTTCCAGGTCGTCGGTGTCCGCCAGCAGGGGCAGTTCCTCGTCGGAAATTTTCAGGATGTCCACCATGTCCAGGGGCTTGCGCATCCGGCGGATGGCGGTGTCCCGGTCGGGCCAGAGGTTGGCCCGGTAGTTGGGGTCGTAGGTGATCACCGCACCCAGGGCGCGGGCGGTCTCGGCGGCGCAGAGGGTGGTGGTGCGGGCGGGTTCCCGGGTCAGGCTCACGCTGCCGAAATGCAGGAACCGGGCTTCTTTCAGCAGGCCCAGGGGGATCTCGTCTTTCAGCAGCATGGAATCCGCCCCCGGGTCCCGGTAGAAGGTGAAATCCCGCTCCCCGTTTTCGTCCACCGACACCACGGCCATGGTGGTGTGCTGCTCTTCGTCCACGGTCAGGGCGCTCACGTCCACCTTGTTTTCTTCCATCACCTTGCGCAGATAACGCCCGAAGGCGTCCTGCCCCACCTTGCTGATGAGGGCGGTGGAAGCCCCCAGCCGGGCCGCCGCCACCGCCAGGTTGGCGGGAGCGCCCCCGGGGTTGGCGGCGTACTGGGGCACACCGGCCCCGTCGGTGCCGGTCTGGGTCAGGTCAATGAGCACTTCTCCGATGGCAACAATGTCCATGGCGGGCATCCTCCGTTCGTTGTGGCTTTTTCAGTCCAGGCGGGTCAGGTGCATCTGCACGCTGGGCACGTCGCCGGTGAGGTGGGGCAGGGTGCATCCCGCATACATCAGGGCGCTGCCGCTGAACACCGCCCCCGCCAGGGATGCGGTATCAGGCCCGGCGGCTTCGGGAGTGTTGGCGGTGCCGTACAGCTGCAGCTCGTCCACCCGGTACAGGGCGTTCTCGTCCAGACCGCGCAGGAACAGGTGCAGCGGGCGGGCGTTGGCTTCGGGGTGGGTGAGCACCAGGCTCACCAGGCTTTCGGTGCCGGTCACCGTCTGCCAGGCGGTGTAGCGGGGCTGGGTGTTGGGGTCACTCAGGCGGTAGTAGGCGCCGTTCTGGATCACGTCATAGTACCGCTTGAAGGTCTCGATCTGTTCCTTCACCTCTTCCCGCTCCTCGTCGGTCAGGCGGCCCAGGTCCAGCTCATACCCGAAGGTGCCGGACATGGCCACCACCGCACGGGTCCACAGGGGAGTGGTGCGGCCGGTCTGGTGGTTGGGGCAGGCGGAAACATGGGCGCCCATGCAGGACACCGGATACCCGAAGGAGGTGCCGTGCTGGATGGTCAGGCGCTCCACCGCGTCGGTGTTGTCGCTGCACCAGATCTGGGGGAAGTAGCGCAGCATGCCCGCGTCAAAGCGGCCGCCGCCGCCGGCGCAGCCCTCAAACAGCACATGGGGGAAGGCGGTGGTCAGCCGGTCCAGCAGCTTGTACACGCCCAGCATGTAGCGGTGGGCGGTCTCGCCCTGGCGTTCCGGGGGCAGGGCGCGGCTGTATACGTCGGACATGTTGCGGTTCATATCCCACTTGATGTATTCGATGTGGTTTTCCCGCAGGATGGTGCTCAGCCGTTCGGTGAGGTAATCCACCACCTCGGGACGGCCCATATCCAGCACCAGCTGGTTGCGGCCCATGGCGGGGGTGCGGCCGGGCAGGGTCAGGGCCCAGTCGGGGTGGGCACGGTACAGATCGGAATCCTCGCTGACCATCTCCGGCTCCACCCACAGGCCGAACTTCATGCCCAGGGCGTTCACCCGCTCGATCAGCGGCTGCAGACCGCCGGGCAGCTTGTGCTCGTTCACGAACCAGTCACCCAGGCCGGAATTGTCGTCGTCCCGCTTGCCGAACCAGCCGTCGTCCAGCACCATCATCTCCACCCCCAGGGCGGCGGCCTTCTCGGCGATGCGGCAGATGGATTCGGTGTCAAAGCGGAAATAGGTGGCCTCCCAGTTGTTGATGAGCACCGGGCGGCGGGTATAGCGGAAGGGGCTGCGGCAGATGTTGCGCCGCAGGAAGGTGTGGTAATGGCGGGACAGGTCCCCCAGGCCGTCGGGGGTGCAGCAGAGCAGCACTTCCGGAGCGGTGAAGGTCTCGCCGGCTTCCAGCTTCCAGCTGAAGCGCTCGTCATGGATGCCGGTGACCAGGCGGGTCAGGCCGTTCTGGTCCACCTCGATGTCGGTGCGGTGGGAGCCGGAATACACCGGCATCACGCCGTAGCACAGGCCGTGGTCCTCGTCGGCGCCGTGGTCGCAGAGGATGACGAAGGGGTTGTGGTGATGGCTGGAGGCACCCCGGGTGGAGGACACGGTGGTGATGGCGTTGGGCAGGGGCGTGCGCTCCATCCGGCGTTCCATGGCGTGGCGGCCGTGGAAGTGGAGGAGGTCCCAGCTGCCGAAGGGCAGGTCCAGGCAGAGAGAGGCTGCCTTTTCCAGCCGCAGGGGGGCGCTGCCGCCGTTGTGCAG
The DNA here is from genome assembly GCA_905214345.1 of uncultured bacterium. Lineage (GTDB taxonomy): Bacteria > Bacillota > Clostridia > Oscillospirales > Ruminococcaceae > Gemmiger. The sequence continues at coordinate 1,901 of CAJMLV010000048.1, read as the reverse complement.
CCGCACCGCCCGGGTGATCACATCCTGACGGGCAAACACGCCGTACAGCAGTTCCAGTTCCAGGCCGGTGACGGGGTCTTTCAGCAGGATGGACAGGGTCTCGGCCTCGCTGTCCTCGTCGTGGGCGCAGGGCAGGCCGTCCAGGTCGTATTTTCCGGGCAGGACCTGGTGGGAATCATACAGGAAATCCGCCCCGGCGGCGCCGGTGGCGTCCCGCACCACCAGGCAGGAAAGGCGGAAGTCGCCCACATTGCAGCCGGTGTATTCCTGGGGCAGAACGTCGGGGGAAATGCCCCGGCGCAGGCGGCAGGGGTAATAGTCCGGCGAAAAACCGTGGTCGGCGGGCGGGTAGAGCGCCGCCAGATCGCCCCGGCCGATGCTGCGCCCGTAGTACAGGTGAAGCAGCCGCCCCCGCTCGTCCACACGCATCTGATAGGTGGTACGGGTGGTCTGCAGCGTAAAGGTGCGGGTTCCGGCGTCAAATTGAATGCCCATAAGAGGGTCCTCCTGAAAAGAAAGAATATATAGCCAGGTCCCGGCACCCCCGAAAGGGCGCGCAGGACCGAGTTTTCAAAAAGAAAGGCGGCAGGCGGGCGGGCTGTCTGCCGCAGCCCGCCTGCCGCCGGGATGTCCCCCGAGGGGACGTTAAGGGCAAAGGACCGGGATCATTTGCCGCCGGTCATGGCGATGCCCTGGATGAACTGTTTCTGGAAAACCAGGTAGAGGATGACCATGGGGATCATGGCCAGCAGGCTGCCGGCCATCAGCACGGGGAAGTTGGTGGTGTACTGGCCGTTCAGGGTGGACAGACCGGCGGACAGGGTCATCTTGTTCAGGTCGGTGTTGCAGATCAGCGGCCACATCAGGTCGGAGTAAGCGAACACGGCGGTGAAGATGGCCAGGGCGGCGCAGCTGGAACCGGTCAGGGGGAACATGACCTTATAGAAGGTCTGCCACTTGTTGCAGCCGTCCAGATACGCGGCTTCGGCGATCTCGTTGGGGATGCCCAGATAAGTCTGGCGCAAAAAGAAGGTGCCGAAGGCGGAGACAAGGCCCGGGAACACCAGCGCGAAGATGGTGTTGGTCAGACCCATGCGGGCCAGCATCAGGTACTGGGGGGTGATGAAGATCTGGCTGGGCAGCATCATCTGAACCAGAACGATGCCGAACAGCAGGTTCTTGCAGGGGAACTCCAGCTTGGCGAAGGCGTAGCCGGCCATAGAGCTGAACACCACGGCGCACACCACGCGGAAGACGATGAGCAGGCCGGTGTTCACATACAGGTTGACGAAGGGCAGGCTGGCCAGGGCGGTGGTGAAGTTGGTGAACTCCCAGGTAGAGGGCAGGATCTGGGGCGGAATGGCCATGGCCTCAGCCTGGGTCTTGAAGCTGGTCAGGAGCATCCACACAAAGGGGAAGATCATGAGCACGCTGCCCAGGATCAGAACGATGTACGTCAGTGTGGTGGAAAGTCTTTTGCTGCTTTTCATACTGGTATTCATGCTTTACACCTCGTAATTGACCCACTTTTTCTGGCCGATGAACTGGATGAGGGTGACAACACCGATCAGCAGCACGGTCCAGACGACGATGGCGGAAGCGTAGCCCTTGTCACCGGCGATGAAGCTTTCGCGGTAGAACAGGGACATCAGGCTCTGGGCGTCGTTCAGCGCGGGGTTCGCGTCGTCGACCATCATGTAGATCAGGTCGAACACTTTCAGCGAGGACATCAGGCGCATGATCATGACGACGAACAAAGTGGGGGAAACCATGGGCAGGGTGATGGAGAAGAACTGCTTGACCTTGGAAGCGCCGTCCAGGTCGGCGGCTTCATACAAGGTGGCGGACACGTTCTGCAGGCCCGCCAGCAGCAGCACGGCGTCGTAGCCGATGTTGCTCCA
>CAJMLV010000047.1 GCA_905214345.1 uncultured bacterium | reverse complement strand
CAGCGGGTCCATGCCGACGGCATCATCCACCGGGACATCAGCCCCGACAACATCATGGTATTGCCCGACGGCCGTACCAAACTGCTGGATTTCGGTGCCGCCCGGGAGGTTTCCCAGACCGACATCAAGAGCCTGTCGGTGATCCTGAAACCCGGCTATGCCCCCGAGGAACAGTACCGCAGCAAGGGGCACCAGGGTCCCTGGACCGACGTGTACGCCCTGGCAGCCACTCTTTACCGCTGCATTGTGGGCTGCGCGCCGGATGATGCCATGGAACGGATGTACCGGGACCAGCTGCCCGCCCCTGCCCAGACCCCGGCAGCCTGCCCCATTGCCATCAGCAATGTCATCATGAAGGGCCTGGCAGTGCGTCAGCCCGACCGTTACCAGGACATCGGTTCCTTCCTGGCCGACCTGGAAAAGGCGCTGCAGTCCCCCAACGATGTGAACCTGGCCCCCGACCGGCGCAGCGTCCCCGACACCGAGCGTACCGTAATGGCACCGCCCCCGGTGGAACAGACCATTGCCGCCGATGCCCCGTCGCGGCCGGCCCCCGACCGGACCGGCGCCGCAAGCGCTGCCTCCGCACAGCCTGCATCTCCGTCCGCTGCCCCCCGCGCAAAGTCCGGAAATCCCCGGTCCGAAGCCGCGCCTTCTCCCGGAGCCGGGGCGGCCCTCTCCCGCATCCCCAAATGGGCTTTCGTACTCGGCGCGGTTGTGCTGGTGCTCATCGTAGCCCTGGTTTCCTGCCTGCCCAAAGGCGGGCAGAACAGCCAGAACAGCCAGACCGCCCAGGCTTCTTCCCTGTATGACAATCTGACCGAGGAAGAAACCCTGGATATGCGCACCGTGACCATCAACGGCGTGTCCTACACCCTGCCCATGACCCTGCAGTCTTTGCTGGACAACGGCTGGCTCACCGAGGACCCGGACGCCCTGTCCAACACCCTGGTCCCCAACCAGACCACCCTTCTGGATACGCTGGTGAACGAGTACGGCGAACTCAAATACTCTCTGAAGAACGAGTCCCTGAACACTCAGCCCATCGCCGAATGCACCGTGACCCACCTCAGCCTGATCGCCCATATCCTGAACGACAACTACCTGGATCAGGTGGTCAACGAGGCCATCTTTCCCGGCGGTCTTTCTTTGGGCAGTTCCACCCGGCAGGACGTCCTGCTGGCTTTCCCCGGGGCTGTCCAGGATGGGGACGATCTCACGGTGGAGACGCCCTTCTGCCGCCTGGACTTCAGCTGTGACGAAGATGTGCTCATTTCCTTCTCCCTTTCCTCCTACGTTGCCCCTGCCACGCCGGAAACCGCTTCCGTTTCCACCGAACGTCCCGCCGAATACGGTGACGAAGATTTCATCAACACCTACGCCCTGCCTGATTTCACGGTGGAGACCGATACCCTGCAGACCGGCCTGCCCCTGATCGTGGAAGACCTGACCAATGCAGGCTGGACGGTGGAACGCCAGCCCGACTACTTGCCTGCCAACAGTTCCGCCAATGTGTATCTGCGCCTGGATACCCGCACCACCATGAAGCTCAGTGCCGACAACTACACCAACAATGCCATCCTGCCCCAGTACGGTATTCTGGGCAATGTAACTTTCAGCACCGATCTCACCGACTGTATTCCCGCAGAGAACGCCAAACTGCTGTACAAGGGCGAAGTTCTGGCCCAGATCGGCCAGACTGACCGCAACACCCTGTACCAGTCTGCGGATAAGCTGGGGCTTTCCATGGAACTGCCTTACGACAACCAGCTCACCATCGTCCTCTCGGAGCAGAACTCCATCTGGTGTGTCTTTGACAATAACAATATTCTGAAATCCTTCACCACCCGCTGTTTTTCTTCCACCAACTCCTTCTATAACTATGAAGAAGAGCAGAACTCCGCTTCCTGATCCATCACGCCGCGGCAAAAACCGGGCAGGGCATTGGCCCTGCCCGGCTTTTTTGCTGTGCTGCCCGCGCTTGTGATGCCCGGGCAAATGCGCTATAATTGCTGTATATTGCTGACATTGGGGAGATGTGCGCATGAATATCAAACTGGAAGGCCTGACCAAACGCTTTCCCTCCCGGGACAAACGGAGCGGGGGCGAGGTCACGGCGGTGGATTCGCTGACCTTTGAGGTGCCGGACGGCACTCTGGTGGGGCTGCTGGGACCTTCGGGCTGCGGCAAAAGCACCACATTGAACATGATCTGCGGGCTGGAGACCCCCTCCGCCGGGCGGATCTTTTTTGGTGAGGAGGACGTGACCGCCGCCCCGCCGGAACTGCGGGGTGTGGGCATGGTGTTCCAGAATTACGCCCTGTACCCTCACCTGACGGTGCTGCAGAACATCACCTTTCCGCTGGAAAACCTGAAAGGGGACAAAAAGCTCTCCAAGGCGGAGATGCGCCGCCGTGCGGTGGAGACCGCCCGCCTGGTGCAGATCGAAAACCTGCTGGACCGCAAGCCCCGGGAACTGTCCGGCGGCCAGCAGCAGCGGGTGGCCATCGCCCGCGCCCTGGTCAAGACGCCCCGGGTGCTGCTGCTGGACGAACCCCTTTCCAACCTGGACGCCCGGCTGCGCCTGCAGACCCGGGAGGAGATCTGCAAGATCCAGCGTGCCACCGGCATCACCACCGTGTTCGTCACCCACGACCAGGAGGAGGCCATGAGCATCTCCGACCGCATCGTGGTGATGAAGGACGGGGTTCTGATGCAGCAGGGCGAACCCCAGCAGGTCTATGACGACCCCTCCAACCTGTTTGTGGCCAAGTTCCTGGGCACCCCGCCCATCAACGTATTTGCCGGACAGGTCAAAGCCGGGCAGCTGTATCTGGACGGCACCGACGCCCCCGTGCTGGCCACCCCCGGCACCCCCGAAGGCCCCGTTTGGGCAGGCATCCGCCCCGAAGGCTTTGTGCCCGACGCCGCCGGGCCGGTGTGCTGCGCCCTGAACCGGGTGGAGGTGCTGGGCCGGGACGTGAGCATCGTCTGCACCCATCCCGCCTGCCAGGCAGACACCATCCGGGCCATCATCCCTTCCCGCAGCCTGGTGAACGGGGCGGACAACACCGTGCGCTTTGCCCTGAAACCGGACAAGGTCTTTCTGTTTGACCGGGAAAGCGAGGCCCGCCTGCCCTTTGCCCTGCCCGGGGCCGAAAGCTGAAAGGGGGCCGCTGCATGGACCGCTCTTCCCGCAAGGCCTGGCTGTATCTGCTGCCGGCCGCCGCGCTGCTGGCCGTGTTCCTGGTATACCCGGTCATCGACGTGCTGATCTACTCCTTTGAGGAAGGCTTCAACTTCGCCTCCCAGACCTACTGGGGGGTGGGGCTGTACAACTATTCCTATGTGCTGCACGACCCCTATTTCCTCCAGGCGGTGGAAAACACCTTCGTGCTGGTCATCATCACGGTGCCCATCTCCACCATCCTGGCCCTGGCCATCTCGGCGGCACTGGCGTCTATCAAACCTCTGCGCAGCCTGTACCAGACCATCTACTTCCTGCCCTATGTCACCAACACCCTGGCCGTGGGCCTGGTGTTCATGGTGCTCTTTCAAAAGACCGAATACACCGACGGCCTGGTGAACCTGATGCTGGAATGGTTCGGCGCCGGGCCCATCGACTTCATCAACGGTCCCCACTGGGCCAAGATGTTCGTGCTCTGCTTCTACACCATCTGGGTGGTCATGCCCTTCAAGATTTTGGTGCTCACCGGGGCGCTGGCTTCGGTGAACCCGGACTACTACAAGGCCGCCCGGGTGGACGGCACCTCCCGCAGCCGCATCTTCTTCCGCATCACCCTGCCCATGATCTCCCCCATGCTGGTGTATCTGGTCATCACCGGCTTTATCGGCGCGTTCAAGGCGTACAGCGACGCGGTGGCCCTCTTCGGCACCGACCTGAACGCCGCGGGCATGAACACCATCGTGGGCTATGTCTACGACATGCTCTACGGTGACAGCGGCGGCTATCCGTCCTACGCTTCGGCGGCGGCCATCATCCTGTTTGCCATCGTGCTGACCATCACCTGCATCAACCTGCTCATCAGCCGCCGGGTTTCCGGGGAAGGAGGCGTGCATATCCAATGAACAAACTTCCCGCAAAAACCAAGGCCCGCCGGGGCGGGCTGCGCGGCGCTGTGACCTATCTGGCCCTGAGCATCTGGGCGGTGGTGGTGCTGTTCCCCTTCTACTGGATGGTCCTCACCTCCGTAAAAAGCTACGCCGCCTACAACGCCGAACATGTGCCCACCTTCTTCACCCTCTCCCCCACCTTGGAAAACTATGTCCAGGCCTTCACCGCCGTGCCTTTGGGCGGCTACCTGCTCAACACCCTGATCTTTGCCGTCATCACCACCGCCGTCATGGTGGTGGTCAGCACCCTGGCCGCCTACGCCTTTGCCCGGCTGCGGTTCCGCGGGCGGGATCTGGTGTTCGGCATCTTTCTGTCCATGATGATGATCCCCAACGAGCTGGTGGTCATCACCAACTTTGTGACCATCACCAATCTGGACCTGCGCAACAGCTTTCCCGGCCTGATCCTGCCCTCCATCACCTCGGTGTTTTACATTTATTTATTAAAGGAAAACTTCGAGCAGGTGCCGGAGGAGCTGTACAAAGCCGCCAAGGTGGACGGCACCTCCGACCTGAAATATCTGTGGAAGGTCATGGTGCCCATCTGCCGCCCCACCATCGTCACCATCACCATCCTCAAGCTCATCGAATGCTGGAACTCCTACGTCTGGCCCCGGCTCATCACCGACGACCGGGCCTATTATCTGGTGTCCAACGGCATCCAGCAGATCCGGGAAGAGGGTTTCGGGCGGGAGAACATCCCCGCCATGATGGCCGCCGTGGTGGTCATTTCGGTGCCGCTGGTGCTCTTGTTCCTGGCGTTCCGCAACAAGATCATGGAAGGCGCTTCCAGAGGAGGGCTGAAAGGATGAATCATCGTTTTCTCCGTCCCCTGGCCCTGGGGGCCGCCGCCCTGACCCTGGCCGGGGCGCTCACCGGCTGCCACGGCCGCCGGGAGCAGGCCGAATTTACCGTGCCGGAATCCTTTGACGAAAGCAAGACCTACGAGATCACCTTCTGGGCCAAGAACGACACCAACAAGACCCAGACCGACATCTACAAGCAGGCCATTGAGGATTTTCAGGAACTGTACCCCAACATCACCGTGACCCTGCGGCTGTACACCAATTACGGCGACATCTACAACGACGTCATCACCAACATCTCCACCGGCACCACCCCCAACGTCTGCATCACCTACCCCGACCACATTGCCACCTACCTCACCGGCGACAATGTGGTGGTGCCCCTGGACGACCTGGCCGCCGATTCCAAATACGGCCTGGGGGGCAGCGAACTGAAATTCGACGGCCCCACCGCCGACGAGATCGTGCCCCAGTTCCTGGAAGAGTGCTACCTGGGGGACACCTGCTACGCCCTGCCCTTCATGCGGTCCACCGAGGCCTGCTATGTGAACAAGACCTATGTGGAGGCCCTGGGCTACACCCTGCCCGACGTGCTGACCTGGGATTTTGTGTGGGAGGTATCCGAAGCGGCGGCCAAAAAGAACGCCGACGGCACCTATGCCCTGAACGGGCAGGATGTGCTGGTGCCCTTCCTTTATAAGTCCACCGACAACATGATGATCCAGATGCTCAAGCAGAAGGGCGCGGGCTATTCCACCGAGAGCGGCGAGATCCAGCTCTTCAACGACACCACCACCGGCCTGTTGCTGGACATTGCCGGCCTGACGGCGGCGGGGGCCTTTTCCACCTTCAAGATCTCGGGCTATCCGGCCAACTTTCTGAACGCCGGGCAGTGCGTCTTTGCGGTGGATTCCACCGCCGGGTCCACCTGGATGGGCAGCGACGCCCCCCTGATGGACATTGCGGAGGAGAACGTGGTGGATTTTGAGACCGCCGTCTATCCCGTGCCCCAGTTTGACCCCGACCACCCCCAGATGATCTCCCAGGGGCCGTCGGTGTGTATCTTCAACAAGGACGACCCCCAGGAGGTGCTGGCCTCCTGGCTCTTCGCCCAGTATCTGCTCACCAACGATGTGCAGATCGCCTATTCCCAGACAGAAGGCTACGTTCCCGTGACCACCAAGGCCCAGAACGACCCCGGCTACCAGGATTATCTTTCCCGCGCCGGGGAGGACAACAGCACCTACTACGACGTGAAGCTGGCGGCGGTGCAGCTGCTGCTGGACAACCTGGACAACACCTTTGTCACCCCGGTATTCAACGGGTCGGCGTCCTTGCGTGACGCGGCGGGCTCCCTCATCGAGAGCGTGACCAAATCGGTGCGCCGCAGCCAGCCGGTGGACGAAGGGACCATCGCCCAGCTGTACGAGGACACGGTGGCCCTGTACCACCTGGACCAGACCTCCGCCACTGCGGGCAAGGCCGACCTGGGCCCCCTGCCCACCACCGCCGTGGTCCTGCTGGCGGCGCTGGCCGTAGCCTGGGCGGGCATTCTGGCCTGCGTGATCCTGCGCAAGGTGCGGGCCCGGCGCAGATAAAGGGAAATTCTTTCAAAAAATGACAAGAGCGCCCGGGCGGTTGATTTTTCGCCCCCAGGGGCTATAATGGTACTATCCGGGGCGCGAGGGATGCCCCGGCCTACCATTAGGAGGGAATAATAATGAAGAAACTTCTGAGCCTTCTGGTCGCGTTCGGCATGGTTGCCGCGCTGACCGCCTGCGCCGGCGGCGCCGACAGCACCGCGTCGGAATCCACCGCTTCGGAGTCTACCGCTTCCGAAACCACCGAGACCCCGGCGGAAGATACCTCCGAGACCGCCGCCACCGGCACCGTCATGACCCATGACGAGTACATGGCCGCCGATGTGGACACCCAGGTGACCATCGAGACCTACGTCCAGGCCAAGCAGTCCTGGTGGGAGGACAAGGCCACCGTCTATGCCCAGGGCCCGGACGGCGCTTACTTCATGTACGACATGGCCTGCTCCGAGGAAGACTATGAAAAGCTGACCCCGGGCACCTGCATCCGCGTCACCGGCTACAAGGCCGAGTGGTCCGGCGAAGTGGAGATCATGGAAGGCACCTTTGAATTCGTGGCCGGTGCCGACACCTATGTGGCCGAACCTCTGGACGTGACCGAGCTGCTGGGCACCGATGAACTCATCGACCACCAGAACGAGCTGGTCAGCTTCAAGGGCCTGACCGTGGAACCCTCCACCGTGGAAGGTTCCGACGAGGAGTACGCTTTCCTGTACAACTGGGACGGCTCCGGCACCGACGGCGATGACCTGTACTTCAATGCCTCCTACAACGGCGAGACCTACACCTTCACCATCGAGAGCTACCTGTGCGATAACACCACCGATGTGTACAACGCGGTGAAGAACCTGGAAGTCGGCCAGACCATCGATATGGAAGGCTTCCTGTACTGGTATGAGGGCGTGAACCCCCACATCACCAACATGACCGTGACCGGCTGAGTCTGAACACAGCCACCACACCGGGACCCTTTGGGGTCCCGGTGTTTTTTGTATCCGGGAACCGTCCGCCAAAGTCTTGAACCCCGGTCCCCGGCGGGTGTATACTGTGACCAAAAGACCGCCCGGCACCCCGCGCGTGCCGTCCATCAGGCCGGAGAGGGCCTGTTGTTACCCGTCAGGAGGATGTGCTATGATCCAATTTGGTATGCGTGCCCACGATGCCTGCCGTCCCGCGCCCATGACCGAGGCCCTGGACGCCATGCAGGCCCAGGGCCTGGAACACCTGCAGCTTGCCTTTGAGAAGAGCTTTTCCGACTATGATTTCACCACCGGCCACTACTCGGCGGGCTTTGCCCACAAAATCGGCCGGGAACTGGCCAAACGGGACCTGCATGTGGCGGTTCTGGGCTGCTACATCAACCCGGTACACCCCGACGATGCCGCCCGCGCCGCTGAGGTCGCCCGCTTTGTGGAGCGGCTGCGCTACGCCAAACACTGCGGCGCCGACATGGTGGGCACCGAGACCGGCCGGTTCAGCCCCGACATGTCGGTGACCGACGCCACCTACGGTCCCGAGTGTTACAGCACCCTGCTGGACAGCTTTTCCACCATCGTGGACGCCGCCGAACGCCTGGGCGTGACGGTGGGGGTGGAGAGCGTGTTCAGCCACACCCTGCGCACCCCCGAAATGATGGACCGCTTCCTCAAGGACATCGCCTCCCCGGCGGTGGAGGTCATTCTGGACGCTGCCAACCTGGTGGCCCCCTGGGCCGCTGCGCCGGAAGAGCAGAACGCCCTCATCAACAAAGCCTTTGACCTGTACGGCGACCGCATCTCGGTGCTGCACCTGAAAGACTGCGTCTTTGACGAGCAGGGCGTGCAGAAATGCGTGCGCCCCGGCACCGGTCTTGTCTGCTACGATGCCCTCATGGCCAACATCAAGGCGTCCAAGCCGGAGATCATCGGCCTTTTGGAGGAATCCGACCCCGAACATTTTGCCCAGGACTGCGCGTTCTTTGCCCGGCAGCTGGAAAACGCCTGACCCCGGCTCCACCCCGATGGGGCTTTTGCACAGAAAGGAATCTCACTCATGAAAGTATACGGAACCCCCATCTGCATCGACTGCCGCAACTACAAAGTCCTGCAGCAAGCCCGGGGCTTTGCAGCGGAGTATGTGGACATCACCGAAAGCACGGCCAACCTGAAGGAATTTCTGGCCCTGCGGGACCACGACCCCGTCTTTGCCCCCGTGCGGGAGCACGGCGGCATCGGTGTGCCCCTGTTTGTGCGGGAGGACGGAGAAAAGACCTTTGACCTCGACACCGCCCTGGCCTGGCTGGGCCAGCCCCCGGTGCGGGAGGAGGAAATCGCGGAACACCGTTCCTGCGGCCTGAACGGCTGCCGGTAAGCCCAACGTCAACCAACGGCTGTGCCCCTCGGCGGGGGTGCGGCCGTTTCCTTTTGCCGGGGGCGTTGTTGAAATCAACCCCTGAATGGGGTATACTGATTCTGAGCAAATCTGCCGCCCCGTCCACCCCCGGCCCCGCCGGGCCGCGGGCGGGGCGTTTTTGTATCTTATCCCCCGAAAGGAGGGCCTGTCCATGGCCTTCGGCTCACTTTCCGGGCTGCTTCTGATGCTGCTGGCCCTCTTTGGCCTGAGCGTTATTCTGGTGCGCCGCACCGGGGTGGGGCCTGCCGCCGCCCCTCTGGCGGCTCTGTCTCTGGCCGCCCTGGTGCTGCTGGTCGGCGGGCTGCTGAACCTGCTGCCCCTGGCCGGGCTGGTCCTGCTGCTGGGCGGCGTCTGGGGCATGGCCGCGGAAGGGGCATTGGCCCGCCGTGCCGGCCGCTCCGACCCCGACCGGGCGGCGCTGGATCATCCCGCCGCCAAGGTGTTCTGGGTGCTGGCGGTGCTGCTGGCTTTGTACTTTGCCCGGCTGCAGCCGGATTTTCTCAATTTTGACGAATATTCCTCCTGGGGCACCGCCGCCAAGCTCACCGCCGACAACGACCAGCTGTACACATTGTGTGACGCGGGCCTGCCCTGGCAGATGACCGAACTGGCCGGGCTGCCCCTGGTGAGCTACTTTTTCCAGTATTTCGGGGACTTTGCCCCCTGGCGGGCCATCTATGCGGCGGACTTTGCCATGCTGGCGGCCTGCGCCGCGGTGGCGGGCTGCGCCAAAAAAGCCCGCACCGCCCTGCCCCTTTTTCTGGGAGCGCTGCTGGTGCCCACCCTGCTCTCGGTGGCGGGGCACACCGCCCTGCTGAGCACCGCCTGGCTGGAATTTCTGGGCGACATGCCCGCCGGGATGCTCTTCGGCGGTGCGGTGGCCTTCTGGCTGGGGGTGCGCCGCGCGCCTTTGCCCGCCCGGCTGCTCACCCTGCCGGTGGTCCTGCTGGCCGCCAACATCAAGACCAACACCCTGGTGCTTTCTCTGGCGGCCGCCGGGCTCATTGCGCTGGACTGTGTCTTTTTCCCCGCCGGTCATGGCTCCCGCGGGGCAAAGTCCATCCTCAAACGGCTGGGCTTTTCCCTGGCCTGTCTGGCGGCGCCGCTGGTGCAGTATCTCTGCTGGAGCGCCCACACCACCCCCCTGGTGCTGCAAAACGCCACCCAGGGCGGCATGGGGGACACGGCGGGGGCGTCCCTGCCGGAGGTGGCCGTCAACGGCGTCAAGATGCTGCTGGGTCTGCCGGTGTCCGATTACTTTGAGGCCCGCCGCACCCTGTTCAACGATTACGGCGCCGCCATGCAATCTTCCTTTTTCACCCGCAACGTGTCCATGCTGGGTACCGGGGTGGCGGTGATGGTGTTGGTGCTGGTCCTGTTTGTGCTGGCCCTCCTGCTGAGCAAAAACGCCCGGGCCCGTGTGCATGTTCTGGTGCTGGGACTGGGCAGCACCCTCTGCTTCGGGGGGTACTACCTCATGCTCTGGCTCAGCTATGCCTTTTTGCTGAAGGATTCCTCCCCCGACAACCTGGCCAGCTACGCCCGGTACTTCGGGTCCTATTACAGCGGCTGGCTGCTCATTGCCCTGGCCCTGCTGGCCCTGGCCTGCGAAGATGCCCCCAGGGCGGTGTTCGGCCGGGCGGCGGCCCTGGTGACGGGGGCTGCCTTTGCCCTGGTGTTTGCCTTACAGACCGAACCCCAGTTCACCATTCTGGGGGTGAGCGAGGGCGAATATGCCGCCGTGCGCGCCGAGCGCGCCGTGGCCAACGCCGCCGCCCAACAGATTTCCCCCGGGGAGCGGGTGTTTCTCATCCGTCAGGGGGACGAAGGCTTCTACTGGTTCCTTTACAACCAGACCCTGCGGCCCCTGGACCTGGTGTACGGGGAGGGCGGCGCCACCTACGGCGACCCGGCCCTGACCGACACCGACGACCCCTACTTTGCCCCCTACACGGCGGAAGAATTTGCCGCCATGCTGCAAGAAGAAGAGGTGACCTGGCTGCTGGTGGCTCATGTGGACGATACCTTCACCGACAGTTACGGTTCGCTTTTCACCGATGAGCTGGCCGCCGCCCAACAGGGCCCGGCCCTGTACCGCGTCACGGCGGAAGGCTATGCCCCCGCCGGGGCCCTGACCGGGGAGGGGAACGCATGAAACTGAAACATTGGTTTTCCGACGCCCGGCGCAGGCCCTTTGCGGCCCTTTACCTGCTGGGGGCGGTGCTGCTCCTGCTTTCCATGGCGGGCAGCCTGGCCCTGGACAGCCTTCTCTACGCCCTGGGGGTGTACGAGCAAAAGACCGTCACCCTGGGGGATACCGACCAGTATACCCTGGTGAACATGGAGGAGACCGCCCCCGGGGTGCTGACCAGCACCACCGGCGACGCCCAGCTGCTGCTGACACCGGGTACCCTGGTGCGGCGGCTGCGGCTGGTGGCGGACTATGAGGGCGACGGCGGCGAAAAAGACCTGTATTATCATCTGCCGGGCATGGGGTACACCTCCCGGCTGCGGGTGTGGCCCACCGCCGCCGATGACGGCGGAAGCTGGGTGTACACCGTGCCCCGGACGGCGGGGCAGAACCTGCGGCTGGACCTGGCGGACACCGCCGGCGTCAGCCTGACCGTGACCGCCATCGTCCTCAATGAGCGCGACGCCTGGTACACCTACTTTGTGCCGGGGGCGGCCCAGCTGTTCTGGCTGGCGGTACTGCCGGGGCTGGCGGGCTGCGCCCTGACCCTGCGGTGGGAATCCGCCCGCTGATACCCCTTTGGGAGAGTTGTTATGGAGCTTTTGTTGAGTTTGGTTTCGCTGGCGGCGCTGGCGGGTTTTGCCGTGCTGCTGGCCCGGCGCACATCCCTGCCCGCGCCGCTGGCCCCCTTTACCGCCCTGTGCGGCGTGATGATCCTGCTGGCATTGGGGGGCATGGCGGGGCTGCTGGCCCCCACCGGCTGGCTCTGCTTTGCCCTGGCCGCCGGGGCCTGGGTGCTGGCCTTTGCCCCGGTGGGGCGCAAGAGCCCCGTTTCGGTGCTGGCGGCTCCCGGCTTTGTGGCCTTCTGGGTGCTGGCTGCGGCGCTGCTGGTGTTCTTTGCCTGGCGGCAGCCCATGTACTCCACCTGGGACGAGTTCTCCTTCTGGGGCACGGCGGCCAAGATCGTCAAGACCTCCGGCGCGCTGTACGGCAACGCCGAGATCGGCTGGGACTGGGTGGGTTCCCACCGCCCGGGGCTCATCATGCTGGGATATTTCTTCCAGTTTTTCGGCCCTTACGCCGAATGGCGGGTGCTGGCCGGGTATGACATCCTGCTGCTGTCCATCTTCACCACCCTGACGGCGGGTGCCCCCAAAGGGGCCTGGCGGCGGGTGGTGCCGGCGTTGGGCTTCGGGTTCCTTTTGCCCTTCCTCATCACCCTGTACGGCAACATCACCCGCACCACCGACCTCTACGCTTCCAGCCTTTCGGATATTCCTCTGGGCCTGACCTTCGGCGGGGCCATGGCGGTGTATTACATGAACAAGCGCCGGGCCCTGTGGCCCACCGCCCTGGCCCTGGCCGCCCTGTGCATGGAAAAGGACACCGGCTTCGCCATGGCCCTGGTGGCGGCGGGCATCATCGGGGCGGACGCCTTCCTGGGCGCCCTGGCCGAAAGAGCCCCCGCCCCCGCGACGGGCAAGACCCTGGCCAAGGCCGCCGGGCTGTTTGTGGCCTGCGTGGCCGCTTTCCTGCCCTGGCAGTACTATCTGTCCGCCGTCACCACCGCGGACACCTCCAACGTGGGCGGCACCCAGCAGATGGGCCAGGCCGAAATGGTCATCACCGGCTGCAAGGAGCTGCTGGGCATCGGCCGGACGGAAAAGTTTTCCACAATTATGGGCGGAATGGTGAAAAACCTCTTCACCATGACCACCACCATGGTGGGGCCCTTTATCGTGGTGGTGGCGCTGACCATGGTCCTGGCCGTGGCGGCGGCTCTCTTCACCCGGGAAAAGTCCCTGCGCCGTCAGGCCGGGGTGTTCGCGGTGCTGGGGCTGGGCGGCTTTGCGGCCTACTACTTCTTTATCGGGCTGACCTATGTGTATGTCTTCCGGGATGAAGTGTCCGACGGCCTGGTGGGATTTGAGCGGTACATCTACCCCTATCTGCTGGGCTGGCTGCTGGCCGCCGGGGCGCTGGCCCTGCGCGCCATGGACGAAGAACGCCCCGCCGGGCTGGTACAGACCGGGTTCGGGGTATTGGTCCTGGGCCTGGCCGGGCTGGTCTGGCTGCGGGTACCGTTCACCCTCACGGTCTTCGGCTGCGGGGACGCCGCTTACGCCGAGCGCCGCCAGACCCAGGCCGTGACAGAGGAAGTGCAGGCCGTGGTGCCCGCGGCCGCCCACATCTTCTTTGTGAGCCAGGGGGACGACGGCAGCCGGTGGTTTTTGTACACCTATGAGTTCTATCCCTGGTACCTGGATTACAGCGGCACCACCGGTATGGGCGGCGGCGGCACCTTTGCGCTGCCGGGGGCTCTGCCGGAGGATACCCTCTACTACCACCCCTACACCACCGAGGAACTGCACGACTGTATTCTGGACAGCGGCTGCACCTATATCTTCATCGAGCAGTCCGATGATCTGTTTGCCGAAGGATACGCCAGCCTGTTCAGCGATGAACTGGACGGCTGCGAAGCCGGGGCGGCGGTGTATGCGTACAACGCCGGGACCGACCTGTTCGATTTTGTCTGCAACGTAGGAGGGGCCGCATGAAACAACATCTTGCTTTTTGCGGCCGTCACCGCATGATCACCCTGTACGCCCTGGCCCTGGTGCTGTGGGTGCTGTATGCCCTTTTCTGTGCCGGGTGGGATGCCCTGGGCTTTGCCACCGGACGCCTGCACACCGAGACCCTGGCCCTGGCCGACATCCCCATGCAGGACATCCTGCTGACCGAGGACGGCCAATGGATCACCGCCGGGGGCGACCCCCAGCTGCTGCTGGACCCGGACCAGGACGTGCGCAGCGTCACCCTGACCACCGCCGCCCCGGCCTCCGGGTTTGAGGGCTATTACGGAAAATCCGGCCAGGACGCCAGCCTGCGCCGCCGGGTGTGGGCCTCGGAGACCGCCGCCGGGGAAGTCACGCTGATCTTTCCCTTGGGCGGCGGCAGCGTGCGCATCGACCCCGCCGGAGGCGAAGGGGTGGTGCTGGGCGGTGCCGACACCACCCTCACCGTCAATGCACCTTTGCCCCTGTGGCGGTACTTCCTGCCCATAGGGGAACAGGGCCTGGCCCTGGCGGTGCTGCCTGCCGTTTTTGCGGCGTTGTGGGACCTGCTGGCCTTCTGGGCCGCCCGCCTGCGCCGCTGACTTTTCTTGTATGAAATCGGGAGAGAGTTTCATGGCAAATCTGCCGCAACGGAAAATCCAACCGAACAAAGGCGCCCCGCCTTTCCTGCTCACGGCGGGGGGCATGGCGCTGATCCTCTGCGCCGTCTACGCCCTCTGCGGGTACTGGCCCTTCGGGCCCAACTCGGTGATGACCGGGGACCTGAACAGCCAGTATATCCCCTTCTACGCCCATTTTTATGATGCAGCCCGGGAGGGCGGCAGCCTCTTCTACGCCGGGGATATGGGCCCGGGGGGCGGGGCTTTCGCCCTCTTTGCCTACTACTTTGCCAGTCCCTTTGCCTGGCTGTACCTCTTTGCCGCACCCGAAACCTACGGCTGGCTGTGCTGTGTGGTCTGGGCGCTGAAAATCACCCTGGCCGCCGTGACCTTTGTGTGGTATCTGCGGCGGCACTGGGGTCCCTGCGCCCTGTTTGTGCCGCTGGGCTGGTGTTACGGGCTCATGGGGTATTCGGTGGCTTATGCCCAGAACGTGCTGTGGCTGGACTCGGTGATCTTGCTGCCGGTGGTGGCCGCCGGGCTGGATGACCTGCTGGAAGGCAGGCGGGGGCTGCGGTTCGTGATTGCCCTGGCAGCGGCCATCTTCGCCAATTTCTACATGGGGTATATGCTCTGCATATTCTCCGTATTGTATATTCTTGTGCACCTGGCAGCCCGCCCCCTGGCCGGGGGGCGGAACGCGGTGCTGCGTCTGCTGGGGCGGTTCGCCTTGGGCGGGGTGACTGCCGCCGCGCTTTCCGGGGTGGTGCTGGTCCCGGCCGTCACCGAGATCCTGACGGTGAAAAACACCGGCCTGGAATGGAACGGCGGGGTGCAGTTCTCCCTTTTGGACCTTTTCCAGAAATTCTTCACCGGCAACTTTGTGTGGGCGGACGTACAGAACGGCCTGCCCCCCGTCTACTGCGGTATGCTGGGGCTGGCGGGACTGCTGCTCTATCTGGTCAGCGCCCGCCCCCACCGGGAAAAGCTGGCCTTTGCCGCCCTGGCCGCCCTTCTGGTGCTCAGCATGTGGTGGCAGCCCCTGGACCTGGTGTGGCACGGCTTTTCGCCCCCCAACTGGTTCCCCTACCGGCAGAGCTTTCTGCTGGTGTTCTGGCTGCTGACCCTGGGCGCCGGGACGCTGGCATCGGCCCTCACACGTCGCCGGGCCTTCACCGCCGGAGTGCTTGCCCTGGTTCTGGCGGCGGTGGTGTTCCTCACCCGGGCCGAAACCTACGGCCGCCGCCGCTGGGCCCTGGCCTGCGTTCTGCTGCTGGCCGCGTTGGGCCTTGCCTGGCTGTGGCAGCAGAGCAAAGGGCAGCGCCGCCGTCTGGCCGCCGGGGCGCTGGCAGTGCTGGCGGCCGGGGAACTGGCCCTGAACGCCGCCTGGGCCCTGCGCCAGTTTGAAGCCTACCCGGTGGCGGATTACGAAACCTTTGTGGCCGACGGCCGCGCCACCGTGCAGGCGGCGGAAGCCGCCAACACCGGAAATTTCCGCGTGGAAAAGACCTTTTTCCGCACCCTCAACGACCCCATGCTGCTGGGGTTTGAGGGGCTGACCCACTTCAGCAGCGTGCAGGACGGCACCGGCACCATGCTGCTCATGGCTCTGGGCTACTGCAACTACGGGGCCAGCTACGGGTATCTGGGGGGCAGCACCGCCGCGGCAGACAGCCTGCTCTCCATCGGGTATTTCCTGGACCGGGACGGCGGGCGGGTGCCCACCCACTTCACCGCAAGCGATCTGGACACCCCCTGGCAGGTATACGAAAACGACAACGCCCTGCCCCGGGCGTTGTGGAGCCCCGGCAGTGCCGCAGACTTTGCCCTGCCCGACACCACCGACCCCTTCACCGCCGCCGAGCCCCTGTATTCCGCCCTTCTCGGGCAGGAAACCACCCTTTTCACCCGGCTGACGGGCGGTGCGGGCAGCGCTTTCTCCCTCACGGCGGAGACCGACGGCATCCTCTATGCGGTCTTTACCGGCACGGCGGCGGATGTGCCCCTGACGGTGAACGGCACCGACGCGGGCACGGTGCTTAGCCTGGAACGCTCCTCCGGGGCGGTCGTCGACCTGGGCCGGGTGAAGGCCGGGGACCAGGTGAAACTGTCCCTGGGGGCGGAGATGGACTCTGCCGCCTTCGCCATCCTGGACGAGGACGCCCTGGCCGCCGCCTGCGAGGCCATCCGCGCCGACGCCCCCGCTGTGACAAGCTGGCGGGACGGCGCCGTCACCCTGCAGACCCAAGCCACCGCCGACGGGATGGCGGTGCTGACCCTGCCTTACGACGAAAACTGGCGGGCCGAACTGGACGGCGAGGCCGTGGAGGCCCAGGCCGCGGGGTATCTGCTGGGGGTAGAGGTCCCCGCCGGGTCCCACACCCTCACCCTGACCTACACCCAGCCCGGCATCGGTGCCGGGTGCCTGCTGAGCCTGTTGGGCCTGGGGCTGACCCTGCTTCTGCTGCGGCGGGGTCGCAAAAAACCGTAAATACGCCGACAGGGCGGGAACTTCCCAGGAAGTCCCCGCCCTGCTTTTTCATTTTTTGCGCGCTGTTATGCTTTTTTGCCGCCGTGGAGCTTTTCTGAGGGCAATACCGTCCCCAGCAGTTTCCAGGCAGCATCCGCCCCGCCGGGGATCTGGTCCTCCGGCAGGATGAACGCCCGGGCCGGGCCCACATACAGATAGACGGCGTTGTCGGTGCGCCAGGCGCCGAACACCTCCGCCCAGGCATGGCGCTCCGCCTGTTCCGTCTTGTCCTGGCTGCCCGCCGGGTGCATGCACACCCCGTCGGCTCCCAGTTCCACCCGGTAGGCATCCTTCATGCGGGAAAGTCCCATCCGCCCCGCCTGCTGACGCAACGAGTAGAAGAACATGCCGAAGTACACCGCCGGCAATCCCAGGCCTACCACCGTCAGAACACTGCCCAGCAGGATGGCGCCTTCCCGCTTGCCCACCTGGGCAAAGCAGAGCACCGCAAAGAACAGCAGGATCAGGGCAAACACCAGGGGGCGCTGCCACCGCCGCTGCCGCACCAGCGTATCAAACACCGAAAAATCCTGAAAAATCTTCCTGTCAATGCGCACCGGCACGATGATGGTGCTTTCCTTGTTTTTGGACTTGCCGCTCATACTGGTTCCTCCGCCTGTTGCGATTTGCCCCTATCATAGCACGACCCGCCCGGGGGCCGCAAGCGGGGTCTGACAAATATTTTCGCAAGACTTGCGGATTTTTTGGCCGGGCTGTACAATGGGATGGCATTTTTACGGCAAGGAGGGCGTCCCCTATGCACTGGTTCCAGCGTCACCTGACACTGAAGGGACGCATCATCCTGTTTCTCACCGCCTTTTTCGCTGCGCTGATGGTGCAGATGTATGTCAACCACTACCAGTCCAACGTGGTGCTGGACCAGCTGGGCCGCCACACCGGCAACTTCCATTCCATCAGCCAGTTTTCCTCCGGCATCAGCCGCCAGCTCACCGCCCTGGAAAATTTCCGTTGGGAGAACGGCGACGCCAACGCCCTGATGCAGAATCTGCAGAGCGGTTCCACCACCGCAGACACCTGGCTGTGGCGTATCGACGGCGATTTGCGGGAGGTGGGCGAGGAGCAGTATCTGCTGGCCCAGGCGGTGCGCACCACCTACGAAAACTACGACCGGCTCATGGACGAGCTGCAGACCGACCTGAAACGGGGCGACACCGAGGAAGCCGCCGCCCTGTATTTCGGCGAAGTGACCCTGTGCGGCGGGTATCTGCAGCAGTACACCGATGACCTGCTCCAGACCGCCATCACCGAAGGACAGAGCACCTACCTGCGGCTTTCGGCCCTGAACGAGCGGCTGAAATGGGTGCAGGCGGTGACCACCCTGCTCTGCGTGCTGCTGGGCGCCCTGTTCGTGCGCACGGTGTGGCATCTGCTGGACCCGGTGCAGCAGATGATCGTGACGTCCCGGGCCATCGGCCGGGGCGAGCTGGACACCCCCGATGTGATCGTGCAGCAGACCGATGAGACCGGCCAGCTGGCGGGGGCTTTCAACACCATGAAGCACTCCATGGCCCGGCAGGTGAACATGCTGCGGGAGAAAAACGAGATCGAACGCCAGCTGCACCGGCGGGAGACCGAAGCCATGGAACGGGAGGCCCTGGCCGACCTGGTGGCCCGGCGTTTTGAGCACGAAGCCGAGATCCACACCACAGACAACGGCCGCCGCACGGTGGAGACCGCCCTGCTGTGGGGGGGGCGGACCTGATCCTCATGGACATCGAGATGCCCGGCGTCAACGGGCTGGAAGCCGCCCGCACCGTGCTTTCCCGGCTGCCGGGATGCAAGGTGATCTTTGTCACCGCCTACGGCCTGTTCCAGTATGCCTACGAGGCCATGCGCCTGGGGGCCTGCGGCTACATCCTCAAACCGGTGGTGCCCGACGAGGTCGAAGGAGCCATCCGCCGGGCCCTGGGTCAGATCGAAGCGGAACGCCGCCTCACCGCCATGGCCCCCGCCGCGGTGGAGACCGACCCCGCCGACGACGACCTGCCCAACACCCAGATGGGCCAGCTCATGGCCCAGGTGAAAAAGTACCTGCGGGAGAACTACATGTACGAGCTTTCCCTGGACAGCATCGGGGACATCCTGCACATCAGCCCCGCCTACCTGTCCACCCAGTTCAAGAAATACCTGCACGTGGGCTTTCTGGACTATCTCACCGAAGTGCACATCCAGGCCGCCCGCAGCAAAACGGAGGCCCCCCTGTGAGCCGCCGTCTGCGGGTGCCGGCCCTGGCCGCAGCGCTGGTCTTGTGCTGTGCCGCGGTGCTTTCCGCCGCCGGGGCCACCCCCACCGGCACCCACAAGGACGACACCCCCGACCTGATTCTGCGCTATGCGGAGAACCAGCCCGAAGGCTACCCCACCACCGAAGCCGCCTACGCCTTTGCGGACCTGGTGGCCCAGCGCACCGACGGCCGGGTGGAGGTGCGGGTATACAGCAACAGCGTGCTGGGCAGCGAGACCAGCGTGGTGGAACAGATGGAGTACGGCGGCATTGATTTTTCCCGCATCCCGGAACTGATGCTGGCC
>CAJMLV010000046.1 GCA_905214345.1 uncultured bacterium | reverse complement strand
GATTTATTGGAAAAGTAGACTGATAAAGAGGGTTCATATCTTTAACTAAGGGAAAGCGGCGCCAGTCTTCCGGATACTGCTCTTCTGATACCCCTGGCTGATTTTCTGGATGTCACCGTAACCGAATTGCTTCTGTGCCGCAAGAGCGGGGGAGAAAGCCTGTCCTGCTCCGAGGCGGAGAAGGCTGTGCAGACCGCCATCGGATACAGCGCTCCTGCCGGACGGGTCTGGCAGGGAAACAAAAAGGCCGCCCTGTGGTATGCTGCGGCTCTGGTATCTGCGGCCGTGTCCTGCGTTGTGGCAGGCCGGTTTCATCTGCTTGACAGCAGTTATCTGACCTACGCAGGGCTGATTGCCTTTTTCGGCGCCTATTTCTGCCTTTTCGCCCGGCAAACACTGCCGGGCATCTATGACCAGGCTCCCATATCCTTTATGAGCGACGGTCCCGTACGGATGAATCTGCCCGGTGTGCATTTCAATAATCGTAACTGGCCCCATATTCTCCGCACTGCCCAAACATGGGCCATCGCCTCGCTGGGATTGTTTCCCTGGTTCAATCTGGCACTATACTTGTTCGGGAGAGCCTTCCTGCCTGCTGCTGCCATCCACTGGATCTTGCTGATCGTGGTACTGGGCAGCCTGTTCATCCCCCTGATGATTGCCGGGAAAAAGTACGAATAAAACCAAAACACCGCAGCACAGCCCGAAGCTGTCTGCGGTGTTTTGGTGTATGCGAAATGTTGGAACTGGCTTTTCAGATGGCCCGGAAGCCCTTGCCGATGATTTCACTGCTGTTGACGATGGTGATAAAGGCATGGGGGTCGGTCGCGCGCAGGAAATTCCGCAGCATGGCTGCCTGGTGACGGGTGAGAACCGTCATAAGAACATGGGTTTCCTCGTGGGTATAGGCGCCGCTGGCCAGCTGTTCGGTGGCCGAACGATTCAGCTTCTCCACAATAAAGTTGCGTACAGGCTCCGGATGATGAGTCACCACCGTACACACCTTGCGCAGGTTCAAACTTTCAATGGCGCTGTCCACCACGGTGGATTTCAAAATCATACCCAGGATACAATACAGACCGGTTTTTGGCCCGTACAGATAAGCCGCCACCAGAACAATGCCCAGATCGCTGACCATCAGGGCACGGCCGATTTCCAGGCTGGTATACTTGTTCAGGATCATGGCCACAATGTCTGTGCCGCCGGTGGACGCCCCGATATTGAACACAATGGCGCTGCCCACCGCAGGCAGAATCACCGCAAAGCAAAGTTCCAGAAAAGTATCATCGGTCAGTGCCTGCTGCAGCGGAAAGACACCTTCGCATAAGCTAACAAAGAAAGAGAGGGCAAAGGAGGAATAGATCGTCCATCCCATAGCCCGTATACCCAGAAAAACGAATCCCAAAACCACCAGAACCGCATTCACGATCCACATGAAGGTGCCTACCGGGAAAGTAGGGAAGAGGGTGGACAAAATAATGGAAAGGCCGGACGTCCCTCCGAAAGCAAAATGATTCGGCGTTTTGAAAAAGTGGATGCCCGCTGCCGTGATAAACAGGCCCGCATTCAGTAAAAGAAAAAAGTTGAGGTTTTTTCTGGCATTTTCAGGCGAAAGCTGCTGCCGCAGCCCTTTCCATACCTGGTTGGTATTTACCTCTGTATTCACAGTTTCCTTCCTTTCGTACAACAAACAATGGCCCGCCGGGCCAAACCCCTGTAAAGAATATCCCCCAAACCCCAAAAAGTCAAGTAATCCCGGAAAGGAAAAAGTTGCCGGCACCCACATTTCGTTACTTTGTACAATCCTCCATCGGAATATACGCAACATTGACAGGACTCGCCGCCTCTGCTATTGTGAAGACAAGATAAAATCCCTGAAGCGCAGACAGAAAAGGAGTGCGGCCTCATGATTCATACCCTCACACTGAACCCGGCCCTGGACAAGACGGTAATCATTCCGCATTTTCAGACAGACACGGTGAACCGCATCCGGACCTTGCGTCTGGACCCCGGCGGCAAAGGTATCAATGTCAGCAAAGTCATCCTGAAAATGGGCGGCATCAGCCGTGCCACCGCCTTGCTGGGCGGAAGCACCGGCCGGCAGATACAGGAAATGCTGGAACATGAGGGAATTGAGGTGGATGTCATTTCCGTTCCCGGACAGACCCGCACCAATCTGAAAATCATCGATCCCGAAACCAAGACCAATACCGACATCAACGAATCCGGGCAGCCCCTCACACCGGAACAAACGGAAGCAGCTTTCCGGCATTTTACGGAACAGCTGCAGGAAGGGGACCTGGCGGTTTTGGCCGGCAGCGTACCCGCCGGTGTTCCTCATGACATCTACGCCCGCTATATCCGCGTCTGCCGTGACCGCGGCGTCAAGGTTTTTCTGGATGCCGACGGTGCGCTTTTTGCCGAGGGCGTACAGGCCGCCCCGTACCTCATCAAGCCCAATCAGGATGAGCTGAGCCGCTTTGTCGGCACTCCCTTGACGACGCTGGAAGAGATACGCGGTGCAGCTGATTCCCTGCTTGCACGGGGTATTACCAAAGTAGTTGTCAGCATGGGTGGCCGGGGGGCGCTGTATGTCACCCGTGAAACCTGCCTGTATGCACCGGCGCTTTCGGTTCCGGTAGGCAGCACGGTGGGGGCCGGCGACAGTGTGGTAGCCGCCCTGGCTCTGGCAGAAGAACAGAGGTTGTCCCCGGAACAAACCCTGGCCCTGGCCACCGCCACAGGAGCTGCCAATGTGATGTGCAGCGGCACCCAGGCCGCCGATCTGGCCCAGATAGAAGCCCTTTTGCCGCAGGTACACTGCCGGGTATTGTAATCCCGCTCATTTCCTTCCGCCATACAGAAAAATCACAGGACCCGGAGAAGCTCTTTTGAAGAGGCTCTCCGGGTCCTGCGGTTTTCTTTCGGTCACATCACTTTTTGTGCATGACCCGTTCTTCGTAATCTTTCAAGGACGCCAACGCCTTGGGCGCCAGGGGGAACAACGCAATCATGTTGAACACGGTCATCAGGCCGACGCCCACGTCGCCCAGGTCCCAGACAAACTGATATGCAGCCAGACCGCCCACAAAGAGCATCACCAGCGCCAGCAGCTTATAGAGCGTCTGCGAGAGCCAGTTATCGCCAAAGAGATACGCCACATTGGAACGGGCATAGAACAGAATTCCCAGGAAGGTAGACAAGCTGAACAGCAGCAGAATCACGGCAATGAAAATGATGCCGAATTCACCCAGATGATACCGCATGGCGGTCTGCAGCAGGTCCATACCTTCCAGCCCATCGGTCAGTTCCTGCGGGGTCAGCAGCATGATCATGGCCGAGCAGCTGCAGATCACAATGGTATCGATAAAAACGCCCAGCGCCTGCAGCAGCCCTGCTTTGGCCGGGTGACTCACGTCGGCAGCAGCCGCCGCGCAGGGGGATGAGCCGGAGCCCGCTTCATTGGAGAAGAGTCCGCGCTTGGCGCCGTTCATGATCACGGCACCGATACCGCCGCCCACCACCTGCCGGATGCCGAAAGCCTCGGTAAAGATGCGGGCAAACACCGAAGGCAGCTGCCCCGCATTGGTGGCGATGATAAAGAGGGTGATGAAGAAATAGCAGGCCGCCATGATGGGGACCATCACATCCAGCACCTTAACAGTAGCGTTCTTCCGCAGCACGATCACCGCAGCCACAATCACCAGCGCGATATCGGTGTACAGCGGTGGAATGTTGAAGGCATTTTCAAAGGAAGAAGTGATCGAGTTGCTGGTCACCTGGCTGATGCCGCACCAGCAGACAAGGCCGGACAACGCAAACAGAGAGGCGATCACAGAATGTTTTCGGGTACTGCCTTCTTTGATAAACAGCTTATGAAGATAGTATGCCGGACCGCCGCGATACCCGCCGTACAGCGGGTCTTTTTCTTTATACAGCTGGGCCAGCGTAGCCTCAATGAATGCGGTGGAGGACCCCAGAAGTGCCAGCACCCACATCCAGAAAACCGCCCCGGCGCCGCCGGCGGAAATGGCCGCCACAACACCCACCAGGTTGCCCATACCCACCCGGCAGGCAGTGGAAACGATCAGTGCCTGCACGCCGGAAATGCCTTCCCGGGGTCCTTTTTTGTTGTTCTCCAGGGTCACCCGCATCATTTCCGGAAACAGCCGAAAAGGCAGGAACCGGGTCCGGATGGTAAAGTAGATACCTGCCGGGACCAGAATCAGAACCAGAAGGGAGAGCCCCAGCGTGCTGCCGCCCGGCAGCTGAATCCGGATCAGGTCTCCCCATAGAATATTGTAGATCAACTTGAATACTGCCATGACGGCCATCCTCTCACTTCCGCCGGACGATTTTCCGTTTTCATCCCTTCGAGTACACAGGGCCTTCCGCCCTTGACGGGCAGGAAAGTATTGGGCGCAGACAAGACCATATTGTGCCATAACACAAAACAAAAGCGGCTCATTTTTTCAAACGAGTCGCCCCTGACGCTTTGTCCGATTTGCCGCTCCCCATACAGGTTTGCAACGATATATGTCGGGCCTATTACCCCAATTATACAACATGTTTAAAAGGATGCAACCCCTTTAAAGCGTTAAATTCCATTTTTTCTCTTCCACTGCCTGTATCAGCTGCGCCGTACTTGCTGGAAACCAATATTTCAAAAAACGTTTTGCCTCTTCATCATCGGAAAGCAGCACGGCAAAGATATCGGCAAACACCTCTGTCTGCCGGTTTTCCTGCCGGGACAGATACTCTGTCTCATGATACCAGTAAGACACCCCGGTGGCGTTGTAACTGGCAAAGAGGACCTGTGTCATCTCCGAATCATCCCGAAAAACCGCAAACAACATATCACTTACCGCCAGATTGCGATACGCTTCGCCGCAAAACAGTTCCTGCGGCTGAAAGTCTTTCTGCATAGCGGCACAATCTGCAGCATAAGCATCGGCAAAGGCCTCCCGGCGGGAGAAATACCCGTTTTCTTCCCCGTGCAGGTACCGGTCCAGGGCATGTCCATATTCGTGTACCGCTTCCACCGTATCCTGTGCGAAAGCATCCCGGGTCAGGTATACCGTATTTTTACTGCTGACGTAACGACTGTCAGCAGAATCCTCTATCCACTGCACAGCGGTATGCTGCTTTACATAGCGATAAGCAGCCAGGCAGCTTTCCTGACTTTCCGGTCCGGCATAGCTCACATGATAGGGACTGATGGAGGTAATGCCCGCCAGCAGTGCAAAAGGCACCGCCCCGCTGTCACTGCGCAGACAGACATAGATATAAAAGCTGCCGACTACAACAGCCAGCAGCATCACTGTCATCAGAATCAGACTTCCCAAACGCCGCATTATTTTTCTCCCGATGGCATCCTGCAGATTTCGTCCTTTTGTAGTGTGCCGGGTCCCGGCCCGAATATTCCTGATCCCGCAAGACTGTCCCCGGGTCAGCCGCCATGTTCTAGTTTCCCACTGACACACATACAGTGATGGTGTGAGGTGAATGGAATGGACGAGTATTATTCCGCCATACAAACTTTACCGGAACCGTTGCGCGATAAACTGATGCGTCTGCCCCGGGCAAAGGCCCCGGCCATACAAGAACTTCGTCTGCGCACCGGCCAGCCTGTACAGTTCACTATCCGGGGCCGTCTGGTCCCTGCCGCGTCGATTGTTCCGGAATCTGCCGTACTCCGGAACCTGACGCAGGACATGCTGCAGAAATGCTTTGTGCATCTTTGCGGACACAGTACCTACGCCTATGAAAAAGAACTGGCCCGCGGATACTTTACGGCAGATAACGGCTGCCGCGTGGGTGTGGCCGGAATCTATTCCCGGGAGGGCATTGCCCTGGTCCGGGCACTGAATCTGCGGATCGCCCGCTGGGTGGTCTGCCCGCTGCCCACTCGGGTACAGCAGGCGCTGCAGCACCTGGACGGCGGGATTCTGGTAGCCGGTGTGCCGGGCAGCGGCAAAACCACCTTTCTGCGCAGCGTCATTCTGGAACTGACCCGCTGGGACCGTATCTTCTGTGTAGTGGACGAGCGGGGAGAACTGGCTCCTGCCGGTATAAATCCAGATTCGGACACGCTTTGTCCGAATTGCGACATATATACCCGGGTGGAGCGCACCGAGGGAATTGGTATGGCACTGCGCTGCATGAACCCGCAGGCCATCATCTGTGATGAACTGGGTACCACCGCCGACGTAACCGCTTTGGAAGCCGGGTTGGCTTCCGGGGTGGTGTTTATCGCTTCCGTCCACTGTGACAGCCCGGAACACCTTTACCAAAAACCTCTACTGGCACGCCTTCTCAAAACCGGAGCCTTTTCTTTGGGGGTGTTTTTGTCCGGGCGGGACAAGCCGGGGCTGGTCACCCGCATGGTAAATCTGACATGACCGCGTTTGTATTGAAATTTGTGGGCGGATGTCTGCTGGCCTGCTGCGGCGGGGGAATCGGCTGGCTTCTGGCATGCCAAAAAAGACGTGCAGCCAGGCAAATCGAAGCCTTTATCCGTTTTTTGCAGTACATCCGGGAATCGATTTATTACCGCACTCTGCCGGGAGCAGTAGTACTGGCTGCCGCCGCACGGTATGCGGAGTATTCGCCGTTCTTCCCAGAGGGTGCCGCCGCCTTTTCTCAGATACAGCCGCCGGATTGTCTGTGTTCCGCCCTTGGAGGTGAGCTGCATGCCGGTCTCTCCGCACTGGAAATCGCCCCGCGCCAAACAGCCTGCGACACGCTGGATCATCTGGCCGAACTCTGTCGCCGGAACGGGCAGCGGGTGCAGGAATCCGCCTGCCAGGCCATGCGGCTGTATCCGCGGCTGGGCATCTGCCTGGGATCGCTCATCGCCATACTGCTGGCCTGAAACCAATAGAGGAGCCTTAACCATGGACATCGATCTGGTATTCAAAATAGCAGCCATCGGCATCATTGTGGCTGTTCTGAATCAGCTTCTGATCCGTTCCGGACGAGAGGACCAGGCCATGATGACGACACTGGCCGGTCTGATCGTGGTACTTACGATGCTGGTGCGGCAGATCAGTAATCTTTTCGTACTGATCAAAGCACTCTTTGACTTGTGATTATGAATCATGCTCATTATCAAAATTGCGGCGCTGGTCCTGGCGGGCGGGCTGCTGGTCC
Source organism: uncultured bacterium (assembly GCA_905214345.1). Taxonomy (GTDB): domain Bacteria; phylum Bacillota; class Clostridia; order Oscillospirales; family Ruminococcaceae; genus Gemmiger. Next base: position 14,405 of record CAJMLV010000046.1, on the reverse strand, counting down.
TGGCCTTGAAAAAAGAGCAGCCTGCCTTTTCTTTCCTTGTATCGGTCTGTGGCGCCGGCGCCATTCTGGCACTGACTTTCCGCCAGATTACCCCCTTGCTGGATCTGGTCAGAACATTGTCTGCCTACACGTCTTTGGGCGATGGCCAAACGTTCGGTTGCGTACTGCAAGTGCTGGGTATCGCCCTGGTGGCACAACTGGCCGCCGATTTTTGCCGGGAAGCGGGCATGAGTGCCGCCGCCGGGATGGTGGAGCTCTGCGGCCGAATGCTGGCGATGCTGCAGGCGCTGCCGCTTCTGCAAAGCCTTGTCGGTTCGCTTTCCTCCTTCTTGCAGTGATGCTTCTTTTCTGCCTGGTTGCGCCCGCTGCCTTTGCCGCCGGTACCGGACAAGCAAGCTCCGACGCCGGGGCAGATATTTCTGCCGCACTGAACTGGGACCTGTCCACCCTGTGGGAGATACTGCTCGATGCGGCACGGCAGGCAGTGGGGGAACCGGTTCGGTTGGCCACCCAGACCATCACATTCCTGATACTTTCCTGCACCGCCGGGCTGATTGCAGGGCAAAGCGGATGGCAGAAATGTATTGACGCGGTGGCGGTGCTGGGATTTGGCGCCATCAGCCTGGCCGGAATGATGGAATTGGTAAGCCAGGTCGGGCAGACGGCGCAGGAATGCCAGACGTACCTCATCGGCTTTGTCCCGGTTTATACCGCTGCAGCCGTGGCAGGCGGGCAGACCAGCGGCGCCGCCGTGTATAGCACCATGTTCTACGCCATGTCCGGCTTTCTTTCCGGGGCGATCCGCAGTATTCTCATGCCTGTGATGCAGATTTACTTCTGCTTCGGCGTTTCGGCGGCGGTATGGGGCAATGCCGGTGTGGCTGAGGCCGCCGGTCTTTTTGCCAAATGTCTGTCCTGGCTGTTAAAGCTCTGCGGCACTCTGTTCAGTTTCGTACTGGGGCTGCAGAACATTCTGGCCGGCAGTGTGGACAATGCCGCCATCCGTATGGGGCGGGGCGTCCTGAGCGGCGCCATTCCGGTAGTGGGGGATGCTGCTGCCGCTGCCCTGACCGGTGCCGTCAGCGCCGTACAGCTCCTGAAAGGTTCCCTGACTCTTGCTGCCGTTTTAGTGCTGGGCGGATTGTTTCTGCCTGTGTTTCTGCGCTGCCTTTTGTTTTATCTCAGTTTTTCGGTGGCCGGGATCGTAGCGGCAGGCAGCGGGCAAAAACAATGCTGGCAGATCTGCCGCAACTTTGCCCAGGGTGCCCGCCTTTGCGGCTCGATCCTGACCCTGTATTTCTTCATGGTTTTCTTGTCCACCACACTTTTGCTCATTACCGGAACAGGAGGAGGATAACCCCATGCAAGTCATTCGTCAGATGGCACTGGGCGTATGCCTTTTGTGTGCCGCAGCGGGCATGATTCGTATCTTTTGGCCGGATAACCGTTTCAAGCCGGTCATAAATACAGTTTTGCTGCTATATATTCTAACGTCGGTACTGCAAACCGGTACAGGCGCGGACTGGGATGACGCGGCCGCCGAAATCAGCCGGTTCAGCCCGGACCTGGCCGATACCATCGACCTGAAAGACTACGAGGAGCAGCTGGCCCGGCAGGTTTCAGCCCAGGCGCTGGAAAGCATTTTGCAGCAAAACGGCATCGCCGCTGCTTTTGCCTGGGAAGGCGATACGTTGTGCATCAACCTGTCGGATGCTTCGCAGCTGGACCAGGCGCGGGAACTGTTGGAAGAAAACAGCGGCGCACTGCCTTTCCGGCTGGAAACGGAAGGAGGCAACCAATGATGCCGCAGAACTGGAAAGAGAAACTCAAGACCGCCCTGGCCGGTTTGCAGGCGCACCTTCAGGGAGAAAAAGTCCGGCTCAATCTTCTTGTCCTTCTGGGCCTTGCCGGTATGGCACTGCTCTGCCTGTCCGAGTGGCTGCCCTCACAAGAATCCATTCAAACCGCCCCACAGGCCGCCGAAGTTTCCAAGTCGGATGCTTCACAATCCTATGCGGCACAGCTGGAGCAGCGGCTGGAGTCGCTGATTGCCGAAGTGGAGGGTGCCGGCCGCTGTCGGGTGATGGTAACACTTTCTTCCGGCGAAGAAACCGTCTACGCCACCGACACCGAGCAGGGCGAAACCTCTTCCCGGAGCGAACATGTGCTTTTGAACGACCAGGCGCTTGTGGAGCGGGTCCAATGCCCAGGAATTCAGGGCGTGGCCATTGTCTGCGAGGGAGGCGGCAGCAGTTCCGTGCAGAACACCGTGACTCAACTGGTCCAGGCATTGACCGGGATCGGGAGCAATCATATCACCGTTACCAAGATGGTCACATCGCAATAAAAGGAGGCAATGTATGATGAAATCACAGCATAAGGGCCGCGGCGTGACCCTGGCCACACTGGTGCTGGCCCTGGGCGCGGCCGTGTATATGAACTGGAATTTTGCCAAAAGTGCCCCCGAGGCCGTGACGGCAGAGGAACCGGCGGTATCGGCTTCCGTCTCTGCGGAAGAAGGGGAGAGCACCGCCGTGTACGATTCTCTGAGCAACGAACAGGCGGAAGAAACCGGCAATAAAAACTACGGGGAAGCCCAGCTGGTCAGCGCCAGCCAGGATTCCGGCACGGAGTTTTTTGAATCCGCCCGTCTTGCCCGCAGCAAGGCCCGGGACGAAGCTCTGGATTCCATCCAGAAGACCCTGAAAAACACCAGTTTGAGCGATGAAGAGAAAAAAACCCTCACCCAGGAGCTGGAACAGCAGGTAAGCAACATCACCTCTGAATCCAGTCTGGAAAACAAGATCAAGGCCAAAGGGTTTGCCGATTGCGTGGTCACCCTGGGCAGCGGCCGTGCCGATGTGACCGTCATGACCGAAAACGATGCCCTGACCGCCGATGAAGTGACCCAGATCCGGGATGTACTGCTGACCAGCTGCAAGGGTCTGGAAGCCCAGGACATCACCATTACCGAAGTGAAGTAAAGCCCGTGGCCGATATTTACAAAAAAAGTAATCTATGGTATAGTATGTTTAATTAAACAATGAATACCGGAGCGTGCTGTGCGTTTCCGGATTAACAGGAGGTAAGACCCATGGATGTGCGCAATACCGTGGCGGGGAGCCTGCAGATATCGACCGATGTTGTTGCCAAGATCGCCAGCGTGGCCGCTCTGGAAGTGGAAGGCGTGGACGCTGTTGCTTCCGGCGGAATGCAGAGCGTGCGCGGACTTTTGAGCAAAACCAGCCTGCACAAGCCCGTGAACGTGGAGATTGAAGACGGCGTTGCCATGGTAACCCTGCACGTCGTTGCCAAGTATGGCTGCAAGATCATGCCTGTCTGCAAAAAGGTGCAGGAAAACGTCAAGCAGACCATTCAGAACATGTGCGGCATCACCGTGTCCCGCGTGGACGTGATCGTCTGCGGTCTCGCAGAAGAAACCGAAGCCTGAACCGGCCCGGGGAACGAACAAATCAAACGGAAAGTTAGGAAACAGAGAATATGACCCAAAAATCAATGACCCGACGCGAATCCCGTGAAACTGCGTTTCTGGCCGCGTTCACCTTGACCTTTCACGAAGACCTGATGCAGGACACTCTGCAGGCTGGCGGCGAAAGCGGGGAACTGGTGCTGGATTCCTTCTCCAAGCGCCTGCTGGACGATTGGTCCGCCCACAGCGAGGAGATCGATGAGATGATTTCCTCCCACCTGAAAGGCTGGACCCTGTCCCGTCTGCCCCGAGTGAGCCTGACCGCCATGCGCATCTGCCTGGCGGAAATGCTGTACGGCGAGGAGAAAAAGCCCGCCGTCGCCATCAACGAAGCGGTGGAACTGGTCAAGAAATACGGCGCCGACAACGACCATCAGTTTGTCAACGGTCTGCTGGGATCCGTTGCGCGGGAAAAGGGCCTGTCCCCGGACCCCGAAGGCGAATCATGCTGATCCTCGGTTTCGATACAAGCAACTATGCAACCTCTCTGGCGGTTTTTGATACCACAGCCGGAGAGGTTGTTTGTGATTGCAAACAATTTCTGCCGGTAAAACCCGGGCAGCTCGGTCTGCGCCAAAGCGATGCCGTATTCCATCATACGGCCGCTTTGCCCCAGCTCATGCAGACCATCGCCGCCCAGGCAGATCTGACCGACATTGGTGCCGTAGGCGTTTCGGCCCGGCCGCGGAACGCGGAAGGTTCCTACATGCCCTGTTTTCTGGTGGGAGTCAACGCAGCCACTGCGTTTTCGCTGGGCAGGGGCATCCCTCTTGTCCAGACCACCCATCAGCAGGGGCACGCGGCGGCAGCCATGTTTGCCGCCGCCGGAGCTGATCTGTTCGGGCGGGAGCTGCTGGTTTTCCATGTGTCCGGCGGGACCACCGACCTCCTCCATTGTGATGCACACGGTGAGCTGACATGCCTGGGCACCTCCGGCGACCTGTATGCCGGGCAGGCTGTCGATCGCCTGGGCGTACGGCTGGGCTTTGGCTTTCCTGCCGGGGTCCAGGTCAGCGAGCTGGCCGCCCGCTGTGAAGAGTCTGTGCATCCCCGTGCCAGTGTGAAAGGAATGAACTGCAGTCTTTCCGGCCTGCAAAACCAATGTGAGCAGCTCCTGTCGGAAGGCCGTCCCCCTGAATATGTCTGCAAATACTGCCTGCTGTGTGTGGCTGAAACCCTGCGCCGCATGTGCGCAGCCGCCCGTGTCCAGTATCCCGACCTGCCGGTGGTCTTTGCGGGGGGCGTGATGAGCAGCGATCTGGTACGCCAGTACATCATCCCCCGTGTGCCCGGCGCTTATTTTGTCCCCGGCAAATTTGCCTCCGACAACGCCATCGGTGTTTCCATCCTGGCTGCAAGGGAGGTGGGCGCATGGCCGAATACATCCGTGTAAGAGATCTGAACGCCCTGGCCCGCCAGGTACTGGAAAACTGCGAACCGCTGAACAACCTGATTCTCTGCGGGGAGGTATCCAACTTTACCCGCCACAGCAAAAGCGGACACTTGTATTTCACCCTCAAGGATGAACAGTCCAGCGTCAAGGCCGTCATGTTCCGCGACAAGGCCCGCCTGCTGGGATTTGCCCCGCAGAACGGTATGCTGGTGCTGGCCTACGGCCGCGCCACCCTGTATGAGCGGGATGGCGCCTTTCAGGTCTACGTAGAATTCATGCGGCCTTTCGGCGCCGGTGCCGCTCAGATGGCTTTTGACGCCCTGAAAAAGAAGCTGGAAGGGGAGGGACTTTTCGATCCTGCCCGCAAGCGCCCTTTGCCCCGCATGCCCCACTGCATCGGCGTGGTCACATCCCGCACCGGCGCCGCACTGCAGGACGTATGCAACGTCATCTCCCGCCGCTGGCCCATGACGAAACTGCTGCTGGCTCCCGTGAATGTGCAGGGACTGGAAGCGGAACAGAGCATCGTGGACGGTATCCATGCCCTGGATTCTGACCCGCGCCCCGAGTTGATCCTGGTCACTCGCGGCGGCGGCAGCAAGGAAGATCTGTGGGTGTTCAACAGCGAGCGTATTGCCCGTGCCGCGGCCGCCTGCCGCAAGCCGGTGGTCTCCGCCGTAGGGCATGAGATCGACTATACCATCCTGGATTATGTGGCGGACCTTCGCGCCCCCACGCCTTCCGCAGCGGCGGAGGTCTGTGTGCCCGATATTCGCCAGATTCGACAGGATTTATTCATTCTGGGACAAAATATTCAAAAAAATATACAGTCCCGCTATCAAATGTGTTATAATAGCTTCAGTATGATGGCACCGCAGCGGACGCTGGACGCCCACAAGATGGCACTGGACAGCCGCAGGCAGGCTTTACAGGATCTGGAATCCGCCTTGCAAAGCGCGAACACCGCGCAGCTGCGTCAAAAAGCGGAGGCCTTGCAAAGTGCGGCTGCCGTGGCCGAATCTTTGAATCCTTACGGCGTTCTCGCCCGCGGGTATACCATTATTCGGGATGAAAAGGGAAATTGCCGCACAGCCGAACAGCTGAAAGCGGGTCAGACCGTCACCTTGCAGGGTGATCAGGCTGCCGCCCGCTGCATTGTTGAGCAAGTAGAGCATCTTTCCCGGGAGGATACCGATGAAAGCACCAAAAAACTTTGAGGACGGTCTGGCTCGCCTTCAGGAGATCCTGCGCCAGATGCAGGACCAGACAACCACCCTGGATAAATCCGTCAAACTGTATGCCGAAGCTGCCCAGCTGATCGCATACTGCAACACCACCTTGGAACAGGCCAAGCTGCAGATTGAGGAAATCGACGCCGCCGTGGCCGCCAAGCAGCCGGCAGGGGAGTGAGTTTGTATGTCAGCCACCGAATATCAGGCACGGTATCAGGGGTATGTTTCCGCCGTGGAACAGCGCCTTCTGCAGCTGTGCGACCAATATCTTCCGGACTCTGCCCGCATCGGACAGGCCGCACGGTACAGCCTTTTGGGCGGCGGCAAGCGGGTCCGTGCCGTTCTGACCATGGCCTCCTGCGAGGTCTGCGGCAAAGACCCGGCCCTGGCGCTGGATTACGCCTGCGCCCTGGAAATGCTGCACTGCTATTCGCTGATTCATGACGATCTGCCCTGCATGGACAATGACGACACCCGCCGCGGCCGTCCCAGCTGCCACCGTCAGTACGATGAAGCCACCGCCCTTCTGGCTGCGGACGCCCTTGTGACGGCAGCCTTTGAGGTGATTGCAAACGCACCTCTTTCCGCCGAAAGCCGGGTACGTGCTGCCGCATGCCTGGCCAAGGCCGGCGGTGCCCGCGGCATGCTGTACGGTCAGGAACTGGACAAAAAATACGAGCAGGAGAAAGCAGGAGAAGAGCAGCTGCTTGCTTTGCACCGGCACAAAACCGGTGCCCTCATTGTGGCCGCCGCGGAGTTGGGCTGCATCGCCGCCGACGCCCCGGCAGACCGGAAAGATGCTCTGAACCGGTACGCCGCCGGCATCGGTCTTGTATTCCAGATCGTGGACGACATACTGGACGTGACTGCCACCACTGAGGAACTGGGCAAACCCGTTGGCAGTGATGAAGCCAACGACAAGACCACTTTTGTGACCTTGTACGGCCTGGGCGGTGCCGAAGAACTGGCCAAGCAAAACAATCAGGACTCCCTGCAGGCCCTTGATCCGCTGGGCGCGGACGGATGGTTCCTGCGGGAACTGGCGCAGCAACTCTTGCAGCGCAGAAAATAACAAAGCGGGGCCGTCTGGCGCCGCAAGGAGTTGGAACCGTATGGCTTTACTGAGAGAGGCCCTGAGCTGGAATTACGTGCTGGTCACGGCACTGCTCAGTTCTTTTTCCGCCCAGCTGATCAAGGTAATTCTGAACCTGATCATTGTGGGCAAGTTTATACCGGAGCGCATGTGGGGTGCCGGCGGCATGCCCAGCGCTCATTCCGCCACCGTCTGCGCTATGGTGGTGGCCACCGGACGCTATTGCGGCGTTCATTCGACCCTGTTTGCCATTGCTCTGATCGTTTCCATCATCGTCATGTACGATGCCATGGGCGTACGGCGGGAAACCGGGGAACAGGCGAAAGTCCTCAACCATCTGCTGAGTGAATGGATGGACCAGGAATCCGAAGTCTGGCCCATTCTCGGCCACAAAAAGCTGAAAGAAATGGTGGGCCATACCCCCATTCAGGTGCTGACCGGCGCCGTGTTCGGCTGCCTGATCGGCTTCATCATGCCGATGGTATAATTTGAGGTGGATGAAATGAAATATCCTTTGCTGGATCAGATCAAGCAAACGGGAGACGTCAAAAAACTGGCGGCGCAGGACCTGCCCGCTCTGTGTGCCGACATCCGTAATTTTCTGATCGACAGTGTTTCCGCCACCGGCGGACACCTTTCTTCCAATCTGGGCGTGGTGGAACTGACCGTGGCCCTGCACCGTGTGCTGACCCTGCCCCGGGACAAGATCCTGTTCGACGTAGGGCATCAGTGCTACACCCACAAGCTGCTCACCGGTCGCCGTGCCGGTTTTTCCGAGCTGCGCCGCAAGGACGGCCTGTCCGGATTTCCCAGCCCCAAAGAGAGTATCTGCGATACTTTTGTTTCCGGCCACGGCAGCACGGCCCTTTCCACCGCCATTGGCGTGGCTCGGGCCAAAAAGCTCAAAGGGGAACCCGGCAAGGTCATCGCCATTATCGGCGACGGTGCCTTTACCGGCGGTATGGTCTATGAGGGCATGAACAATGTGAGCATGCTCAATAACCTGATTGTGATTCTCAACGACAACAAAATGTCCATCTCCAAGAATGTAGGGGAGATGGCCAACTATCTGACCAAGCTGCGCACCGACCCCAAGTATTTCCACGCAAAAGCCCAGATGGAAAACATGCTGGAAGGCATTCCCGTGGTGGGCAGCGGCGTGGTAAAGGCCCTGCAGGGCGGCAAACAGCTGATCCGCCGGGGCATCTATCACTCCACCATGTTCGAGGAGATGGGGTTCCAGTATATCGGACCCGTGGATGGCCACGACGTGCTGGAACTGACCCGCCTTTTTGCCAATCTGCAGGAACAGTATGCCCCTGTCTTCCTGCATGTCGTGACCCAGAAGGGCAAGGGCCTGAAACCCGCCGAGGAAAACCCCGGAGAATTCCACAGCGTTTCCGCCTTTGATTTGAACCATCTGACCAACCCGGAAGTTTCCCCCAGCGACTCTTTTTCCGCCTGCTTCGGCAATGAGTTGTCCCGTCTGGCCAATACGGAAAAACGCCTTTGTGCCATCACCGCGGCCATGAAGTACGGCACCGGCCTGAACTTCTTCAAGAAAGACCACCCCAAGCGCTTTTTTGATGTAGGTATGGCGGAAGAGCACGCGGTGACCTTCGCGGCCGGTCTGGCCAGCCAGGGGCTGCTGCCGGTGGTGGCCATCTACTCCACTTTCTTCCAGCGCGCCTACGACCAGATGATTCACGATGTGAGCCTGATGCGTCTGAACGTGCTGTTTGCGGTGGACCGTGCCGGTCTGGTCCCCGGCGACGGCGAGACCCACCAGGGTATCTACGATACCGGCTATTTCAGCCAGATTGGGATTCCCACCTACTCACCGGCCAACTATGCCGAACTGCGCTACTGGCTGGGCAAGCTTGTGCGGGAGCCCCGCGGTCCCCGTGCCATCCGGTATCCCCGCGGCAAGGAAAGCCCCGCCCTGGCAGCGCTGGAGTGCACCGGCAACCCTTATGATTTCATCCATACGGATGCCGAATCCAAAATCGTCCTGGTCAGCTACGGTGCCGAAAGCGAAGAGATCATCGCGGCCGCCGATCTGCTGGCACAGCAGGGCATCAAGGTCGATTGCTGCAAGCTGGTGCAGGTCTATCCTCTGCCTCAGAGCCTGTATGAGGCTTTGCAGCGTTACGAAACCATCCTCTTTGCCGAGGATTCCGTCGTGACCGGCGGTATCGGCCAGCAGCTGGCCTTCGCTTTGCAGCAGAGCGGATGGCAGGGCAGATACCTTCTGCACGGTGTGGATAACACCCATCTGCTGCATGCCAACGTCCCGCAGCTGCGCCGCGACCAGGCGCTGGATGCGGCTGCGCTGGTGCATGCCATCCAACAGACAGGAAAGGCGGTACAATCTTGAAGATTCGTCTGGATCAATATCTTTGCCAGAACGGTTACGCCCAGAGCCGGGAACGGGCCAAAGCCCTGATCATGTCCGGCATCGTCTTTGTGGACGAACAGAAGGTGGACAAAGCCGGGGAGATGATCAAGGAAGATGCCCGTGTGGAAGTGCGCGGACATGACATCGGTTATGTCAGCCGGGGCGGCCTCAAGCTGGAAAAGGCCATGCAGGTCTTTCCTATGCACCCGGACAACAAGGTCTGCATGGACATCGGCGCTTCCACGGGCGGGTTCACCGACTGTATGCTGAAAAACGGCGCAGTCAAAGTATACGCCGTGGATGTGGGCTACGGGCAGCTCGCCTGGAGCCTGCGCACCGATGAGCGGGTCGTCAATATGGAGCGTACCAACATCCGCAACGTGACCCCGGATGACCTGGCCGAACCCATCGCCTTTTTCAGCGTAGACGTTTCGTTTATTTCTCTGAAACACATTTTCCCTGTGGCGGATGCCATCTGCACCCCCGACGCCTGCGGTGTCTGCCTTGTGAAGCCTCAGTTTGAAGCCGGCCGGGAAAAGGTCGGCAAGAAAGGCGTTGTGCGGGAGCCTCAGACCCATCGGGAAGTGCTGCAGATGGCCCAGGAATACGCCATGGCTAACCATTTTACCTGCGCAGGTCTGGATTTCTCGCCCATCAAGGGTCCCGAAGGCAACATCGAGTTTCTGCTCTTTGTGCGCCACGACCAGGCCCCGAAACCGCTGCCAGACGGCCTGATCGAACAGACCGTGGCCGCTGCCCATGAAACACTGGACAAGGCTCCCAACCTTCACTGAACTTGAGGATATAAACATGGCGGTGCTTCTGTACTCCAACCGAACCAAAGACGCCAAGCTGACCGTGACAAAGCGGGCGGCGCGATTGCTGCGCGATCTGGGTGTTCCGCTGCTGGCCCTGCCGGACCTGCAGCCGGACCTGGACAAACTGCCCGTTGAATTTTTGCCCCAGGAAGAAGCCTTTGCCAAGGCAGACCTGGTTTTGACAGTGGGCGGTGACGGCACTCTTCTGCAGGCCGCGCCATTCTGCCTCAATGCCGGCAAACCGGTGCTGGGGGTCAACTTGGGTCGGACCGGTTTTCTGGCCACCTGTGAGGTCAGCGAATTGCCCGAAAAACTGGCCCGCCTGGCTGCCGGAAATTTCACGGTGGTTTCCCGCTCCTTTTTGACAGCCAAAACCGGCGATGACCAGTGGCAGAAAATCGCCATGAATGATATTGTGGTATTCGGCACATCCCGACTGCATCCTTCCGATTTCACCGTCTATTGTGACGGTGTGCCGGTAAGCCGTTTCCGCGGCGACGGTTTGATTGCCGCCACCCCCACGGGGTCCACCGCCTATTCTTTTTCCGCCGGTGGGCCCATCCTGGACGCCCAGGCACCCGTCATGGTCCTGACGCCCATCTGCGCCCACGGTGTGCGCAGCGCTCCCATTGTGTTCGCCGCCAACCGTACCTTGCGCATCCTGGTAGAATCCCAGAACCGTTCCACCGCCACGGTCTGTGCCGACAGCCAGGCACCTTGCCTGCTTTCACCGGGGTCATCGGTGGAGATCCGTACCGCACCGCAGAAACTGGGGCTGATCGAATTCAGCCGTGAAGAGCAGTTCCGCGCCATTGAAACTAAGCTGATGAGGAGATGAGCCCATTTATGAAAAGTGCACGCCACCAGGCTATTCTGCATCTGATCGAAACCTACCCCATTGACCGCCAGGAGGATCTTCTGGCCCACCTGCGCCGGGAAGGCTTCGACGTCACCCAAGCCACCGTATCCCGGGATATTCGGGAGCTCCGGCTCATCAAAACCGCATCCGGCGATGGTACTTATCGGTACATGGCAGCCACCGGCAACGGCAAAAGCGCCCATTCGGCCAGCCGGTTTGAAACGATTTTCCGGGAATCCGTCATCGGGGTGGACTACGCCGGACACATGGTTCTGGTCAAGTGCTTTTCCGGCATGGCCAACGCCGCCTGCGAAGTGTTCGACTCCCGCACCTGGGACAAGGTGGTGGGGACTCTTTCGGGGGACGACACCTTCTTTATCCTGATGCGCTCGGAGGAAGCCGCCGCCGACATCTGCCGACAGCTTCAGCAATACACCGCGCACCGCACTTGAGTAAAAGGGGAGTGTCCACATGCTGGCACAACTGAAAATTGAAAATGTCGCGGTCATCGAAAAGGCCGAGGTGCAGTTCACATCCGGCCTGAACGTGCTGACCGGCGAAACGGGTGCGGGCAAATCCATCCTCATCGACTCCATCAACGCCATTCTTGGCAACCGTACATCCAGGGAACTGGTTCGCAGCGGTGCCCAGAAGGCCGCCATCTGGGCCACCTTTGAGAAGATTCCGGCTTCGGTCCACAAACAGCTGGAAAAATTCGGCTACGAAGACGCCGATGATCTGCTTCTGTACCGGGAAATCGGCGCCGACGGCAAAGGTTCCTGCCGCGTCAACGGCATGCCCGCCACGGCGGCTGTGGTACGGGACATTTCCGCAGGGCTCTTGAGTATTCACGGCCAGCATGACAGCCAGAGCCTGACAAACCCTGCCACCCATCTGGGGCTGCTTGACCAGTATGCCCATAACCAGGAGCTGTTCGACCAATACTATACCCGCTACCGCAAGCTGGTGGAGGTCAAGCGCAAGCTGGACGCCCTGCAGGCCGGGGAAGCCGACAAACAACTGCGTATCGACCGTCTGACCGCCGAGATCGAGGAAATCGGCGCTGCCGGGCTTTCGGTAGGAGAAGAAAAATCTCTGGACGAACGGCGAACCATCATCACCCACGCTCAGAGCATTCTGGAAGGCCTCAGCGGTGCCCACGCGGCCCTTTCGGGGGATGACTCCGGGGAAAGTGCCGGTGCTGCCGACCTTTTGGGCGAGGCCGTAGGCGGGCTGCTGCAAAGTGCCCGCCTGGACGAGAGCCTGGCTCCGCTGGCGGAACGTCTGAACGAATTGTATTATGGTGCCCGTGAACTGGCCACCGACATCGCCGACCGCCTGGATGCTTACGACTTTGATCCAGGCGAACTGGACCAGATCGAAAGCCGCCTGGATACCATCTATCGGCTGAAAAAGCGCTACGGTCTGGAGGTGGAGGACCTGCTGGCCCGCAAGGAAGCGGATGAACAGGAACTGGAAACCATCCAGACTTCCGACGAAAAAATTGCGGAGTACAAGGAACAGACCCAGGTCTTGTACCGCCAGGCAAAGGAAGCGGCCGAAGCTTTGACCCAGAGCCGTCTGAAAGGGTTCACCGCCATGAACCGGCAGATGAAGCAGGCTCTGGAGTTCCTGAACATGCCCGGCATCCGCTTTGCGCTGCGTCATGCCAAGGGGCCGCTTTCTTCCCACGGGCAGGACCAGGTGGAATTCCTCATCTCCACCAACCCCGGCGAAGAGCCAAAACCCATGGCCAAGATTGCATCCGGCGGCGAGCTTTCCCGCATCATGCTGGCCTTCAAGAGTGCTCTGGCAGACCGGGATGCCCTGCCCACTGTCATCTACGACGAAATCGACACCGGTGTTTCCGGCCTGGCAGCCGGTCGTATCGGCCAGCTGCTGCATCAGACCGCCCACGGGCATCAGGTTCTGTGCATCACCCACACGCCGCAGGTGGCCGCCTTTGCAGACAACCAGCTTTTGATTCAAAAAAACGTGCGGGACGGCCGCACGTTCACCGAGATTCACACCCTGGACATGGATGGCCGTGTCCGAGTACTGGCCAATATGATCTCCGGCGACAAGGTTTCTGAACTGAGTCTGGCCAGTGCCCGGGAACTGATCGAAAAGTCCCGCTGAGCGGTGCTCTTGACTTTTTCCGCCGGTTGTGATAGGGTAAAACATGTTCAAATGCGTTGATGGGAACCAGTACCCGCCCTGTACTGTGTCAGAGAGGCTTCGGTTGGTGCAAGAAGCTGACAGGAATGGCGGGGAATACATCCCGGAGCAGCAGGCTGAACCCGCTTGTGCGGCAGTAGGCTGTGCCGTGTGCGCACGTTACAGCGTTTGGGGTGTCGAGCGGTCACACTGCCGTTCCGCACCCGCGAAGGCCCGCTGCCGTGAGGGGCGGGTGAACAGAGGTGGTACCGCGTAATTTTCGCCCTCTGCCAAATTTCACATTTGGCAGGGGCGTTTTCTTTTTTGCTCTTGCCGCAAAAAACGGGAGGTATTGTAACCCATGACGATCTACGAAGAACTGAAAGCGCGCGGCCTGATCGCGCAGGTCACGGACGAGGACGAAATCCGTGACGTCATCAACAACGGCAAAGCCACCTTCTACATCGGCTTTGACTGCACCGCCGACAGCCTGACCGCCGGTCATTTCATGGCTCTGACCCTGATGAAGCGCCTGCAGATGGCGGGCAACAAGCCCATCGCTCTGATCGGCGGCGGCACCACCATGATCGGTGACCCTTCCGGCCGTACCGACATGCGCAAGATGCTGACCATGGAAGACATCGCCCACAATGCGGAGTGCTTCAAGCGCCAGATGGAGCGCTTCATTGAGTTCGGCGAAGGCAAGGCCATGATGCTGAACAATGCCGAGTGGCTGCTGAAACTGAACTATGTGGATTTGCTGCGCGAGGTGGGCGCCTGCTTCAGTGTGAACAACATGCTGCGTGCCGAATGCTACAAGCAGCGCATGGAGAAGGGGCTCTCTTTCCTGGAGTTCAACTACATGATCATGCAGAGCTACGACTTCTATCATCTGTACCAGCATTACGGCTGCAACATGCAGTTCGGCGGTGATGACCAGTGGTCCAACATGCTGGGCGGCACCG
>CAJMLV010000045.1 GCA_905214345.1 uncultured bacterium | reverse complement strand
CGCATCTTGGGGTCCGGGGCCGCAGCCCCGGCCGGCGTCCACCGCATCGGAACGGCGGGCCCTTTTCGCTTCCTTTTCGGGCACGAAAAGGAAGGCATACAAGCAGACTGCCGTCTGCCAAGAAGCAAGAAAAACCAAACAAAAAACAGCTCCCCTTTTTCAAGGGGAGCCGTTTTCTTATACCAGTTCCGGTTTATGCTGCCGCAGATAATACACCGCGCCAACCAGCCCGGCGTCGTTCTGCAGGTCGGCGGCCCGCAGGTCCAGTCCGACCCGGAAGGCAGGCATCACCGACTCTCTGACCCGTTCCGCCAAGGGACGGATGAGCAGGTCGGTCTGGGCGGACACACCGCCGCCCACCAGGATGCGCTGGGGATTGAAGATGTGCACCAGCCCCGCCAGACCCTGGGCGATCTCATCGGTCCAGGCGTCCAGCAGTTCCCGCACGGCGGGGTCCCCCGCTTCGGCGGCGGCAAAGATGGCCCGGCCGTTGTCCCAGGCGGGGTTCTTTTCTTTGGCGGCACGGACCAGGGCGGTGGTGGCGGCGTACCGCTCCCAGCAGCCCACAGCCCCGCAGGTACAGGCCACGCCGTCCCGCACATGGGTGCGGTAGTGGCCGATCTCCCCTGCCAGACCCCGGGCGCCTTCCAGCAACCGGCCGCCCGTAAGGATACCGCCGCCCACGCCGGTGCCGATGGTGATGCCTATGACATCGGTGCAGCCTTTGGCCGCCCCGGCCCAGACTTCACCCAGCACCATGCAGTTGGCGTCGTTGGCCACCGTCACCGGCAGGCTCAGAGCCTTTTCCAGGGTGGCTCGGATGGGTGCGTCGTCCCAGCCCGGCAGGCTGCCGCAGGTACCGGCCACCACGCCCTGCACACTGTCGATCTGGCCGGTGGCCGAAACACCCACCCCCGCAGGGGTGATGCTCTGTGCGGCCACAAAAGCCGCAGCGGCCCTGGTCACGGTGTCCAGGATGGGGGTCTTGTACCCGTCAAAACTGACGCTCTCCTCGGCGCGGGCCAGGACCCGGCCCTGGGTGTTCACCAGGCCCAGTTTGACCGCCGTACCGCCGATGTCGATGCCCAGATAGACCTTGTCCATGGGGGCCTCCTCTCAGCCCAGGTCGCGGATGGCCGCGGTGAACCGGGCGGTGATCTCCGCCGGGCGGGTGATGGCCCCGCCCACCACCAGGGCAAAGGCCCCGGCTTCCAGGGCCTTGCGGGCCTGTTCGGGATAATGGATGTGACCTTCGGCAATGACCTTGGCGGGGCATTCTTTGGCCAGCCTGGCCACGAACTCGAAGTCGATGTCGTTGATGCCCTGGGTCTCGGGGGTGTAGCCCCGCATGGTGGTGCCCACAAAGTCGGCCCCGGCTTCGGCGCAGGCCATGGCCTCCTCAAAGGTGGCGATGTCCGCCATCACCGGCTGGTGGGGATACTTGGCCTTGACGGCACGGATGAAATCCGCCGCCGTGGACCCGTCCGGGCGCAGGGCGCTGGTGCCCTGCACCGCCAGAATATCCACCCCGCAGCCCACCAGGGCGTCCACTTCGTCCATGGTGACGGTGATGTACATGGGGGTGCCGGGGTAATCCTTCTTGATGATGCCGATGACCGGCAGGTCCACCACCGCCTTGATCTGGGTGATGTCCCGCACCGTGTTGGCGCGGATGCCCACCGCCCCGCTCATGGCGGCAGCCTTGGCCATCAGGGGCATGATGCCACCTTCGGGGGTGTACAGGGGCTCATGCTCCAGCGCCTGGCAGGAAACGATCAGCCCGTGTTCGATCTGTTTCAACAGTTGTTCTTTTTCCATCATAGCGTCCTTTCAGCCCATCTCGATCTTGACCACGGCCTTGCGCAGGTGGGTGCAGACCCCGCACTGACAGCTGGGTTTGTGGGGTTCCCCGGGGAAGAAGAGGACAAACCGTCCTTCCCCCAGCTTGCCGGAAGCCTGTTCCGGCCCGGCCACAAATCCCGCATCGGAGGCGGCGTCGTAGGGGGCATTTGCCACCAGAGGGCTGCCCTCGGCGGCCCAGTCCCAGCGCTCGGCCCCGGTGAGGTCGATCTGCAGATCGGCGTAGCGGCGGTGATATTCAAAGGCCGCTTCCTCGGCGTCCCGCAGTTCGGCGTCCATCACATTCACAAAGACCGCGTCCCCGTTGATGACGGTGCGCCCGTTGGGCAGGGCGGTCACATCATGGGCGGCCAGCCAGTCGATGGCGGTGTCCAGGTTCTTGTGCAGTCCACGGTAACGGGAAAGATGAGCAAGGGTATCGGTGATCATGGCGCAGCTCCTTTCGGAAACAGTCCGCCGGGCGTCACAGCGCCTTGACGGCGGCTTCGATCATGGCCTGGGCTTCGGCCACCACGGCCTCATCCCCGGGCTCCAGGTTGGGCAGGGGCGCACGCACGCCGCCCAGTTCCAGGCCGTACATGCGGCGCAGGATCTCTTTCTGCACGGCGTAGAGGTTGCCCTTGGCTTCGCACATTTTGTAGATGATGCGGTCGGCCTGGTACTGGATCTTGCGGGCAGCGGGGACATCCCCGGCCTTGACCAGGTCGTACATTTTCAGGAAGAGCTCGGGCATGACGGCGTAGGTGCCGCCGATGCCGCCGTCCGCACCCATGGCGAGGCCGGAGACAAACTGCTCGTCGGGACCGTTGAAGACGGCGAAGCCGTCGTCGCCCCGGGCCGCCAGACCGGCATCCTTGAACATCTGGATGTCCTGGGTGGGCATGGAGGAGTTCTTCACCGCGATGACGTTGGGGTTCTTGAGCATCTCGGCCAGCAGGGGCATGGTCAGGGCGGTGCCCGCCAGCTGGGGGATGTTGTAGATGACGAACTCGGTGTTGGGGGCCGCGGCGCTCATGGCGTTCCAGTAAGAGGCGATGGCGTAGGGCGGCAGGTGGAAGTAGATGGGCGGGATGGCCGCGATGGCGTCCACGCCGCACTTTTCCGCATGGGCGGCCAGCTCGGCGGAGTCGGCGGTGTTGTTGCAGGCCACATGGGCAATGACGGTGATCTTGCCGGCAGCCTCTTCCATGACCGCTTCCAGCACGGCTTTGCGTTCATCCACATGCTGGTAGATGCACTCGCCGGAAGAGCCGCCCACATACACGCCCTTCACGCCTTTGGCAATGAGGTGACGGGTCAGCGCCCGCACGCCGTCGGTGGAGATAGAGCCGTCCGGCCCGTAGCAGGCATAGAAAGCCGGGATAACGCCCCGGTATTTGGTGATGTCTTTCATGATTGCAAGCACTCCTTATACAAGTATCAGCCTTTGACGGCGCCCATGGCAATGCCCTGGGTAAAGTATTTCTGGAACATCAGGAACACGGCGATAATGGGGATGGCAGCCAGAGCGGCACCTGCCATGATCAGGCCGAAGTCGTTGGACATTTCCGCCTGGATCTTGGCAATGCCCAGGGAGATGGTCAGGTTGTTGCTGGAGTTCAGCATGATCAACTGCAGGAAGTAGTCGTTCCAGCTGTTGATGAAGGTGAAGATGGCCAGCGCGCCGATGCCGGGGGTGACCATGGGCAGCACCACGTCGGTGAAGGTGCGCACCTCGCCGGCGCCGTCGATACGGGCGGCTTCGATCATTTCGCCGGGGATGGTCTCGCTGAACTGCTTCATCAGGAAGATGCCGAAAGGCCAGCCCACGGTGGGGAAGATGACGGCCCACAGGCTGTCGTGCAGGTGCAGGAAGCTCATTTCCTTCAGCAGGGGGATCAGGATGACCTGCTTGGGCAGGGCCATGGCGCAGATCATGATGCTGAAGATGAGTTTGCGGCCGGGGAAGCGCTTTTTGGCCAGCACATAGCCCGCCATGGCGGCGGTGATGCAGGTCAGGGCCATGGCCACCACCGCCATGAAGACGGTGTTGCCCAGCCAGCGCAGGGCAGGATTCTCAAACAGGCGGATGTAGTTGTCCAGGGTGGGTTCGGTGGGGAACCAGACCGGCGGGCTGGCGTTGACCGCGATGCGGTCCTTGAAAGAACCGGTGACGATCCAGTACAGCGGGAAGATGAAGAACACCGCCAGCAGCACCAGAACCACATTGGTCAGGACCTTACCGGGGGTCAGGGCTTTGCTTTTGACGCTGGATTCCATAGTGTGACCCTCCTTTAGTCAGACGAACCGGCAAACTTGAACTGAATGGCGCTGAGGATGGCGATGATGATGGCCAGAACCACGCCCATGGCGTTGCCGTAGCCGTAGTCATTCAGTTTGAAGGCCTGGTAGTAGATGTAATACATGATGGTGTCGGTGGCGTGGTTGGGACCGCCGGAAGTCAACAGCTGGATCAGCGCGTAGCACTGGAAGGTGTTGATGGTGGTGATGACCAGGATGTACAGGGTGGTGGGCATGATCTGGGGCCACTTGATGTGCCAGAAGACCTGCAGGTTGGAAGCACCGTCCACCTCGGCGGCGTCGATGAGGGAGGGGTCCACGTTGCCCAGGGCCGCAATGTACAGCACGATGGGCTGGCCGATGGAGGTGGTGAACAGGATCAGGGTGATGCACCCCAGGGCGAAGCGGGCGTCGCCCAGCCAGCTGATGTTTTCGTCAATGATGCCCACGGCGTTGAGCACGTAGTTGATCAGGCCGGTGTACTTGTTGAACATCCACTTCCACACCACAGCCACCGCAACGGTGCCGGTGACCACGGGCAGGTAGAACACGCAGCGGTAGAAGCTGCGCTTGAAGGAGGACATCTTGTACACCACAGAGCCCACCCACAGCGAGAAGGCGGTGACGGCGGGCACGGCCACGATGACCAGGATGAAGGTGTTCTGCAGGGCCTTGAGGAAAACGGGGTCCTGGAACATCTTGATATACTGGGCGAAGCCCACAAAGGTGAGGGGTTTGCCCATGCGGTAGTCCAGGAAGCTGGTGACCAGGCACATGACCATGGGCACCACGACGAACAGGACAAAGAAAACGAGCGCCGGCAGCAGGAAGAGATATGCCGCCAGGGTCTGCTGCCGCACCAGCGCGGAGTTGCGGAAGGTACCCTGGTTATAGGTCAGGGTTTCGCCGCCGGCAGCGGCCGCCTTGGTTTTGGAAGCCATGGTAAGGCCCTCCTTTACTGAAATCAGCTCCCGGATGGGAAGCGCGTGGAAAAAAATAGACCCCCGCCCCACCTGTTTGACCCGATGGAACGGGGGCGGCTGCCCTGGCCCGGCCATCGGGACCGGGTCAGGGTGTCCCCGGCGGCAGGTCCTGCCGCCATTGTTTGCGTATCAGTGTGTTCAGGCCGCGGCGCTGATGGCGTCGGTGCAGCTCTGCACGTAGGTGGCGGTGGCGTCGTCCACGCTCACGCCGTTGAAGATCTGCTGGAGCATGTTCCACCACGCGGTGCGCTGCTCGGCCCAGCCGGGAGCCACGTTGTAGTAGTCGCCCAGGTACTGCATGAAGCTGGCGAACTGAGCCATGCGCTCTTCGTCCTCGGTGCCGGCGTACACATCGCCGAAGGAGTCACGGACGGGGAAGAAGCCGGTCAGACGGACGCTTTCGGGGCCCTGCTCGGCGTCGTCGCAGATGAACTTGATGAATTCCTTGGCAGCGGCGGCCTTGGCGTCGTCGCCGTTGTCAAACAGACCGAAGCCCCAGATACCGCCGCACAGTTCAGGCACGCCGTCGTCGGAGGGGAAGGCCACCGGCATGGCGGTGAAGGTGACGGATTCGGCATAGTTGGCCTGGTTGGAAGCGTTCCAGCACAGGGTCATGGCCACGCTGCCGTTGGCGAACAGCTGCAGTTCGTCGCTGGCCTGGGCGGCGGCGTCGTAGGTGATGAGGCCTTCGTCGACCCAGTCGACCAGCTGCTGCAGAGCCTGCTTGTTGGCGTCGCTGTCGGCGGTGTAGGCGGTGTGGTCGGCGTTGGTGAACTGGCCGCTGTACAGGTTGTTCACCAGAGCGCGGGTGCCCTGGTCGCCGCCCTGGCCGCCGCAGTAGACGATGGCGGTGGTGGAAACGCCGGAATCCTTCAGGGCCTGCAGGGCCTTTTCAAAGTTTTCGGTGGTCCAGGTGCCGTCCTCGTTGATGTACTGCAGGGCGCCGGCTTCCTCAAACATTTCCTTGTTGATGGCCATGGTGTGGGTGGTCATGCACAGGGGGTATTCATAGTAGTTGCCGTCGGTCCACTTGCAGGCGCTGACGACGTTCTCGCTGGTGGCGGAGATGTCGGCCACGGCCTCATCGGTCCACAGGTCGTTCAGGGGCAGCATCTTGCCCTTGGCGCCCCAGTTGGAAACCAGACGCTCGGGGCCTTCCATGATGATGTCGGGGGTGGTGCCGGCTTCGATGGCGGCGGTGACCTGGTCGTCGCCGTTGGTGTAGTCCAGGTATTCCACGGTCACGCTGATCTCGGGATGCTTTTCATTGAACTTGGCAATGAGAGCGTCCACGGTGGCGGCGTCGCCGAAGCTGCCGATGGGGTAAGTCCACAGGGTGATGGCGGTGGAATCGCCGGTGGCCTCCGCCGCGGCGGAAGAGCCGGTGTCGCCGGTAGCGGTGCTGCCGGAGGAGGTGGTGGTGCTGGAAGTGCCGCCGCACCCAGCCAGCATGCTCACGGCCATGCCGGCCGCCAGCAACATGGAAAGCTGCTTCTTCATAGTGTTCTCCTTTGTCTTGCGTTCCGTTTGCGGGCGGTGGAGCCATCGCCCTTTCACTGATTTCATTTTAGAAAATTATTTTCATTTTGTCTAGGTGCTCTTTCACCAATCTTCCCATCAAAATTTGAACGTTTTACACAAAAGCAAGGCAAATTCCTTTCGTTTTGCCGAGTTTTTGCCCCCATCTCCCTTCAGGCACCCTTTCTGTCCTTTCTTTCCCCCTCTTCGCCCACAAATCCCTTTCTTTTACAAAAAGGCGAAAAATGCAAGATTTTTTCTTTTTTGGAAGAACCGCTCCCTCCCCCGCGGTTTCCTTCCGTTTTGCCGTTTCCGGCTGTTCCGGTCGATTTTTCGCGGTTTTTTCTTTTTGTCTTTTTTTCCCTTCGCAAGGTCTTCTTTCCTTACACCGACGAAAAATCGGGAGAGGTTTTCATGCTTTCTTTCTTTTTTCGGTATTATATACAAATACAAATATCCATATTGGGCAACTTGTTGCACTTGTCAAACGGCGAAGTTTCTTTTATACTAAATATAGAAAAATTTTTTCACCTTCCGGCGTTGCCGGATACAACGGGCAGGAACGCCTGCAGAAAGGAACGATCCCGAGAATGAAAGAGCAGAGCTTCTGGCAGCTGCTGCGCGACAAGCACAACGACCTGACCAAATCCGGACGGCTGGTGGCCGCCTATCTGGTCCAGCACCCGGAAGAAGCACAGTATCTGTCGATCTCCTCCCTGGCAAAAACCTGCGGCGTGGCCGAGGCCACCATCTTCCGGTTTTGCCGCTCCCTGGGTTTTGACGGCTACAACGAGATGAAGATCGCGCTGGCCCAGGCCAACGCCGCCGAGCCGGCCGCCACCGGCAAACCGGAACCGGGCAGCGACACCGCTTCCCTGTGTGCCTATGCCGCCGCCGTCAGCACCGAAGCCATCACCGGCACCCGGGATACCCTGGACCCCGCCGCCATCGACGCCGCCGCCACCCTTTTGCAGCGGGCGCGGCAGGTATACTGCTTCGGGCAGGGGGGCAGCCATGTGCTGGCCAACGATATCTGGGCCCGCTTCGCCACCGTCACCACCAAGTTCCATACCGCCGGGGACAGCCACATGCAGGCGCTCACCGCCAGCCTGATGGGCCCCGAGGACGTGGTGCTCTTCGTGTCCTATTCCGGCGCCACCCGGGATATGCTGGAGACCCTGCGCCTGGCCAAAAGCTGCGGCGCCCGGATCATTCTGCTCACCCATTATGCCGATTCCCCGGGGGCATCCCTGGCGGACGTGGTGCTGCTCTGCGGCGCCCAGGAAAGCCCCCTGGAGGGGGGCAGCATCGCCGCCAAGATCGCCATGCTGTATGTTACCGAGGTGCTGGTGCTCCGCTTTACCATGGACAACCTGGAGCTGACCACCATCGCCAAACAGCGCACCTCCAAGGCACTGGCCCCCAAGCTGCTGTGACCTTCTCCTTTTCGTATACAAAAAGCGGAGCGCCCCGCCCTGGGGTGCTCCGCTTTTTTGAGGTTTGTGTCAGTCGTCCTGTTTGGGGACACTGGAATTGAACTTGTCCAGGGCCAGGGCAGCCGCCACGCCCACGGCCAGGCAGACCAGATTCACCGCCGCCGAACCCACCGACACCGTAAAGCTCTGGTAGGGCACGATCATCAGGGTGGCCGCCAGCACCACACCGATGATGGCGTGGAAGGCGTAGGGGTAGAACCGGTCGAAGAGGGCGTCTACCGCCCGGGCCAGGCAGATCACCGTGACCACCGCACCGATGCCCGCCGGGATGAGAATGTCGAATTTCAGGCTGCCCAGCCCGTCCACGAAGGGGGTATACAGGCCCAGGGGCATGAGCAGGGTGGAGAAACTCATGCCGGGAGCGATGACGCTCAGCGCCAGGCAGAAGCCGCAGAACAGATACCACCCGAAGTTGGGGGTAATGGTCACCGAGAAGAGGTTCAGCGAGACCAGCAGGGCCAGGATCACCGCAAAAGCGATGCCCAGCGCCGCGCCGCAGCCCTTGGGGCGGCCCTGTTCGCAGGCTTCCCGGAAGAGGGAAGGCAGCATGCCGGTGATGAGGCCGATAAAGAGGCAGACGGAGGGTTCAGGGTAGGCTTCCAGGAAGAAGGCCAGGATCTTGGCCACCCCCAGAAAGCCCGCCGCGCCGCCCACGATCACCGGCAGCAGTTTGGGCACATGGGTGCGGAACTTGTGCAGGGGGTCACCCAGCAGTTCCATCACCGGTTTGTAGATGCCGAACACCACGCAGAGCACGCCGCCGGAGATACCCGGCAGCACGGCGCCCACGCCGATGAGCATGCCCTGCAGAAAGCGCAGCAGAACGCGAAGCCCGTTGGGACGATTCTTTTCCATAACAAATCCTTTCGTTTTAGCGAAAAAACACAGCCCGAGCCGGGCTTTCTGACAGTATACCATACCCATGCCCCCGTGAAAAGACGAAAGCCGCCCCCGCTTCCAAAAGCTGTGCAAAGCGACAGAACTTTTGAAAATGGGGCGGCGGGTTTTGGGCAAAAGATTCAGGCTTTGCCCGGGCCGTTTTTCAAAATCTTGTTGAACCGGGTCATAAAGACGGTGACGGTGGTGGCGGCGGCCAGGATGTCACTCACCGGCTCGGCCAGGAAGACCGCAAACACCTTGTTGTCCGGCATGAACAACGGCAGGATGAAAATGAGTGGAATGAGCAGGATGAGTTTGCGCTCACAGGCCAGCAGCAGGCTGACCTTCGCCTGGCCCAGGGCCACAAAAGCCTGCTGGCAGCTGGTCTGGAAGCCGCTGGCAAAGATGCCCACCATGTAGATGCGCATGCCCCAGACGGTGTACTCCACCAGTTCGGGGTCGGAGTTGAAGATGTTGACGAAGAGCTGGGGCACCGACATCACGGCGATCCAGAAGAGGAAGGCGTACCCCACGCAGATGCCGAACTGGCAGGCGAAAGCCCTCTTCACACGGTCGGCCTTGCCGGCGCCGAAGTTGTAGCCTATAAGAGGCTGGCCGCCCTGGCACATGCCCTGGATGGGCATGGAGATCAGCTGGCTGACGCTGGTGATGATGGTCATGGCGCCCACGGCCACGTCGCCGCCGTAGCCGGACAGGCTGGCGTTGAAGCTGATGCTGAGCAGGCTTTCGGTGGAGATCATCACAAAGGAGGAAACGCCCAATGCCAGGCAGGGCAGGATGACCTTGAGCCGGGGGCGCAGGTTGGGCAGCCGCAGCCGAAGCCGGGTGCGCTCGCCGCAGAGGAAGAGGATGACCCACACGGCGCTGACCCCCTGGCTGAGGACGGTGGCCACCGCCGCGCCGGACACCCCCATGTTCAGACCGAAGATAAGGATGGGGTCCAGGATGATGTTGCACACCGCGCCGATAACGGTGGTGAGCATGCTGAACTTGGCAAACCCCTGGGTGGTGATGAAGGGATTCATGCCCAGCACCACCAGCACGAACACGCTGCCCAGCACATAGATGCGGGTGTAGCTCAGGGCATAGGGCAGGGTGGCATCGCTGGCGCCAAAAAGCCGCAGCAGCTGGGGCGCAAAGGCATAGAACACGGCGGTGAGCACCACCGCGATGCCCAGCAGCACGGTGAGGCAGTTGCCGGTGATGCGCTCGGCGGATTCGTTGTCGCCCCGGCCCATGGCGATGGCCGCCCGGGGTGCGCCGCCCGCCCCGGCCAGCATGGCAAAGGCGTTGACCAGCATGAGGATGGGCATGCACAGCCCCACGCCGGTGAGGGCGGTGGCGCCCACCCCGGGCATGTGGCCGATGTAAATGCGGTCCACCACATTATACAAAAGGTTGATGACCTGGGCCACCACCGCCGGGGCGGCCAGGCTGACTATCCACCGAACGATGCTGCCTTCGGCCATGTTTTTGGAGACTGCGGCTGAGGACATAAAAGTTCCGCCTTCTTTCAGAAAAATGGCGCGCGGCCGCCGAAGCGGCCGCCGCGCAATATAACTATTGTACCATACCCGCCGCAAAAAGCAATCGTGTCCAACCGGGATTTCCCGGCGCCGGGGCAAACAAAAACCCCGCACCTTTTCGGGTGCGGGGTTCGGGGTATTACCGGGTCAGGATACCGTCAGGCGAAAGATCAGGCTTCGCCGGTGATGGCCTGGGCCTGTTCCAGGGTGGTGACTTCCGCCATGGCCTGCTGGATGGTCTTGCCTTCGGCGACCAGCTCGCGGCGGGCGGCGTTCACAGCCTGGATCTCCTTCATCTTGTCGCCGGTCAGGCTGTAGCCCTTCATGGCGATGAGGGTGGCGCCCCAGGCGACCATGGGCACGATGCAGAACAGGATGATGACCACCCAGTTCATGCCGGGACGGAAGGGATCATCGCCGCCGGGCAGGGTGGTGGTGAAGCCGATGGCCGCAGCGGCCAGGCCCACGATGGTGGAGCTGAGGGAGGAGACCAGCTTGTCCACCAGGCTGAACAGGGTACCGATGATGCCGGGCACGTAGTTGCCGGAACGGTAGGTCTCATAGTCGGAGCAGTCGGCCACCATGGGGATGGGCATGTCGGCGGTGGCGTAGTAGGCGCCGTAGCCCACACCAAAGAAGATGATGAACAGGATGGTGTACAGGTTCAGGGTCAGGTGGAAGCCGCCCTCGTTGCTGAACAGAGCCAGGTTCAGGGCCGGGTTCTCCGGATTCCAGAGCAGCAGCAGGACCAGCACGCCGATATACATCACAAAGGCCACGGCCACATACCGCATCAGGCTGGCCTTCTGGCCGTACTTCTGGCTGGTGCGGACGGTGAGCACAAAGAAGGGAGCGCTGAACACATAGCCCAGCACCATCATGGGCAGGTACAAAGCGTCGTAGTTGCCCATCATGCCGCCGTACAGCATGCACAGAACGGCGGTGTTGGTGGCGATGGCCAGGGCCAGCTTGCAGCCGGCGCCGGCCACCATCAGCCGCTGCAGGGGCTGGTTGGCGCGGATCAGGGCGATGTACTCACGGACCTTGACCTTCTGCTGGGTCTCACCGCCGATGCCGAAGTATTCGGGGCGGTCCTTCTCCCAGATGCCGATCATGGCCAGGACGGTCAGGGCAAGGGAGATGACCATGGCCAGGGGGACCATGACGTTGAAGAAGTTCTGGGTGGTGTAGTCACCCACCATGGAGCGCAGGATGGGGGCCAGGAACTGGATGGCACCCATGCCCACCATGCTGGCCACCAGGTTGAAGATGGTGAACAGGGGGCGCTGCTTGGGATCGTTGGTCAGAACGGTCTGGCCGGAACGGGTAACGGAAGTCTGGAAGGTGTAGCCGATGACGTAGATGGCGTAGAACACCACATACAGCACATACCGCAGGGGCATCATGGTCTCAGGCACCAGCTGCGTGCAGAAGTACAGCAGGATGGAGCTGATGATCATGATGATGTTGCCGATGAGCATGAAGGGACGGAACTTACCGAACTTGCCGTTGGTCTTGTCGATGAGGGCGCCGATGATGGGGTCGGTGACAGCGTCGAACAGACGCATGATCGTGACCATGGTGCTGGCAAAGACCAGCGCCAGGCCCAATACGCCGCCGTAGTAGGCGATGTAAGCCGAAGTCAGAATGTAATAGACGTTGGTTGCGCCGTTGTTGAAGGGGAACAGCACCAGCTGGTACAGCTTGGCGCGGTTCAGCCCGCCGTTGTGCGCGCTGGCGGCGGCGTTTTCGCTCATAGAAACCTCTCCTTTGCTAGTGACCAATAAATACGGGGAAGCCCCGCCCTGGTAGGGGGCGGGGTTCCCGTTGTTGGGCAGGTCGCGGGCATTCTCCTCACATGGAAGGACCCGCTGGGGAATGTCTTACAGGGTTAATGATGTGTTCCCGGGTGAAAGAATCAGCCGTTCATGGCCTTCTTCTTCTTGATGGAACGCACCAGCATGACCACGCAGACCACGGTCAGCACAGCCAGCACAGCGCACAGGCTCCAGGCAGCCAGTTTCCACCAGGGAGTGATCAGTTCCAGACGGTCGGCGCTGGACCAGCCGTTCATGGCGTTGGAGTTCACGACGGTGTACAGGATCAGGTGCACGGCGTCGCGCATTTCGGTGACGATGTAGGCGTCATCCTCGTAGTTGTTCAGGATCTCGGTGTGCAGCGGCGTGGGGCTGTCCCAGATCTCGGTGCCGGCGATCATAGCGTCGCAGACATCCATGTAGTGGCTGCCGCCGGAGTAGTCGGTGATGGACATGCCGCGCATACCCAGCTCATCGCGCAGGTAGCCGGTCTGCAGGTTTTCGTACTTGCCGCACCAGGTAGCGCCCCAGCGGTTGAAGCCGGACATGGTGCACCAGGCGCCGCCGTCCACAACGGCCTTGTCGGCCACTTCCAGATAGACCTCACGGGCGGTCTGCTCGTTCAGCCAGGTGTTCACACCCATACGGCTGGATTCGGAGTCGTTCAGGGCCACGTGCTTCAGGTAGACGTACACGCCCTTGGACTGGATGCCCTGCACTTCGCTGGCGCAGATCTCGCCGGCGATGAAGGGATCTTCGGAGTAGTATTCGAAGTTACGGCCGGAGTAAGCGGTGCGGTGCATGTTGATGCCGGGGCCGTACAGGCCGGAGTAACCCATGGCCAGGCAGTCTTCGCCGATGCAGCGGCCCACGTCGTTGATCAGGTCACGGTTGAAGGTAGCCGCCATCACGTCCTCGGAGGTGTAGCACATGGCGGAGGCGCCGCCGGTCAGAGCGGCGGTCAGGCCCTGAGGACCGTTCTCGTCCTTGGTAGCGGTCTTGCCGATGGAAGCCGCGGCCTTGGTGTTGTGGAAGCCCTGGGTGATCATCAGGTTCATTTCGTCAAAGGTCATCTGGTCCAGCAGGGTCTCCCACTGAGGATCGTCGAACTCTTTGCCGATCATGGAGGCCAGGGTCAGGCCGTTTTCGGCGCCCATGGTGGGCATTTCCACGCTGTCGGCCAGGCTGCCGTCGTAGTGGGTATTGGCCAGAGCGGCCACCAGTTCGTCGTTCAGGGCCAGATCAAAGGTGCCGGCGGGGTAGGTGCCGGTCCAGTCGGAACGGCTCAGCCAGGTCACGGTGCCGGGAGAGTAGCTGACCTTGTTGGGGTCAGAGTCGTCAAACAGGTTGGTGATGGCGTTGCCGGTGGATTCGCTGGTGGCGAAGGAAGTGGTGTCCAGAGCGGGGTTGTTCCACTTCCAGGTCAGGGTGGCGTCGCCTTCAGCGGTCATGCCGTTTTCGGTGGTGTAGCCCTTGGCGGCCAGGATGTTGTTCACAGCCTCATGAGAGCCGTTGCCCAGGGTGAAGTAGTAGTCGCCGGCATCCAGGATGTAGGTCTTGGCGCCGTTGGCGTCGTAGGCGCGCAGTTCGCTCTTGTCCACGGTGATGGTCACGGTCTCGGAAGCACCGGGCTCCAGCACGTCGGTCTTGTCGAAGCCGCACAGCTCAACGCTGGCCTTTTCGATGCCGTTCTGCTTGTCGTAGTCGGTGTAGGGGCTCTGGAAGTAGACCTGCACGGTCTTCTTGCCGGCCACGCTGCCGGTGTTGGTGACGGTCACGGTGACGGTGAAGGCGTCGGCGCTTTCACCCACGGTGAAGTCGCTGTAAGCGAAGGTGGTGTAGCTCAGGCCGTAGCCGAAGGGATAGGCAACCACGCTGGAGTAGTCGAAGTCGCCGGCGTTGCCGGTGCCCATGACAACGTCTTCATAGCGGGTCTCGGCGTAGCGGTAGCCCAGGTAGATGCCTTCCTGGTAGACCACGTAGAAGCCCTGGTTGCCGTTGTCGTTGTCGTTCTCGTTGAGAGAGTAGCCGTAGTCGGCATTGTTGGAGTAGGGACGGGAGTAGAAGTTGGTCACCGCCGGGTTGGCCAGGTTGTCGTACCAGAAGGTATCGACGATGCTGCCGGAGGGGTTGACCTTGCCGGACAGCAGCCAGCCCACGCCGTTGGCGCCGGTCTGGCCCACGTCGCCGATCCACATGCAGGCATCGATGCCGTAGTCAACACCGCAGATCTCGGGATTCAGGAAGTCCAGCTCGATGGAGTTGGAGGTGTTCAGCAGCACCACGATGCTCTTGAACACGCCCTGGTCCTTCAGGGCCTTCAGGCCGGCCAGCATATCCTTTTCTTCCTGGCTCAGTTCCAGGTAGTTGGTGGTGCCGGTCCATTCCACGCCGGAGCCGTTGTCGCCGGAAGGCAGGTCGGCGCCTTCGCCGCCGGAGCGGGAGAAGACCATGATGGCGGCGTCGCCGTACTCAGCAAAGCTGGAGGAGTTGGCGGTTTCCACTTCGCTCCAGGGAGCTTCGTTCACGTCGTACTGGCTGTTGGCGGCCAGAGCGTCGGCAATGGCGTCGGGAGTGACGCGGCTGTACTTGGAAGCGATGTCCTCGCTGGTGTACCAGTTCCACAGGGTCTCGTTGACTTCGATGCCCTCGCTGGTCAGGGCGTCCTTCAGGGTGGGGGCGGAGGAGGTATCGACAGCGCCGGAACCGGTGCCGCCGTACATCAGATCCACGGAACCGCGGCCGAACAGGCTGACCTTGGCGCCGGAAGCCAGGGGCAGGGCGCTGTTGTCATTCTTCAGCAGGGCGGCGCCTTCGGATTCCACAGTGGCGCAGAGCTCTTCTTCATAGCTTTCGCGCTCTTCGTCGGAGGCAAAATCGCTGGTGAAATAGTTGGTGTCTTCTTCGGTCTCACCCTTGATGATCTTGTAGGTGGACGCGTTGGTGGCAACGTTGATGGTGGTTTCGTACATGGGGGCCACCACGAAGGTAGCGACCATGGCCGCGGCGGTCAGCACCGCGCTTGCGGCGGTCAAACCGGACCACAACGCAACTTTGGGCTTTTTCTGCATGTTGTTTTCCTCTCTTCCGTTTGTCTTGCGCTCTGCTCCCGTCCCCGGCAGGGGAGCGGTGACAAAACGCGGCGTGCGGGGCAGGGGTCCTGCGGCCTTTTGCCGGCTGCGCGCATTGCCGGCGGGGGCTGCCAAAACCCAGCCCTGTATCTCACCCCGGGGCAGCGAACCGCCCGGGGACAAACCTTGTTCAGGCGGGCATCAGACCCAGTTGGCACTCTGGCTCTTGCCCTTCTGCAGCTTGTAAGCGGGGTTGGGGGTGGCCACCTTGCGGATGGTGGTCTGGTCGATGCAGTCACCGGCCACGGCCTTCAGTTCCACTTCGCCGTTCAGCGGCATCTTGAAGCGGAAGACCTTGTCGCCGCTCTGCTCAGCCACCTTCTTGCCGTTGGCGTACAGCGCCACGGTCGGCTGGTTGGTGTAGACGGTGACGGTGGTGGTGGACTCGGTGCGGTCGGCATAGCGGCGGCCCGCGATGTAGACGAAGGGGTCCTTGCTCCACCAGGCTTTATACAGATAGAAGCTGTCCTTCTTGATCTTGCGGTCAAAGGTCACCAGGCCCTTGTGGTTCATGCCGGGCTCGCCGCCCTGGTCGCGGGCGTCGGCCGCAAAGTCGAACATGTTCCACACATGGGTGGCCCACATCCATTTGTGGCGGTCGAAGCAGCGCAGCATGTACTCATGGTACTTGGCCTGGTAGTCTTCGGTGTGGTCGCCGCGGCGGGGATGGGCGCTGTGCAGGTTGGGCATGGCCTCGGCGCCGTATTCGCTGAAGCCCAGAGGCCGGTTGGGGTAGACCAGATGGAAGAAGTCCATCCACAGATCGTTGAGGAAGAGCCCCGGCACATACCAGCCCAGGTACAGGTTCCAGCTGACCAGGTCGGTGATGTGGGCCACGGGGTTGAAGGGACCGCACATGGCGTAGCAGGCCAGGGTGGTCAGACGGGTGGGATCGGCGCGGTGGCACAGATCGTTCAGTTCCCGGTGGTTGTCCAGCATGTCCTTTTTGTCTTTGGTGGAGATGGTGATCTCGTTGGACACGCCCCAGCAGACGATGCAGGGATGGTTGTAGTTCTGCACGATCAGCTCGTTCATCTGGCTGATGGTGTTTTCCCGGCCGTTGTTCATGTGTTCCGAGATGTAGGGGATCTCGGCCCAGACCACCATGCCGGCTTCGTCGCACAGGTCGTAGAAGTACTGGTCGTGCTGGTAGTGGGCCAGACGGACGGTGTTGCAGCCCATCTCCTTGATGAGTTCCATGTCCTCGTCGTGCATGGCCTTGGTGATGGCGTTGCCGATGCCCTTGCGGTCCTGATGGCGGGAGACGCCGTGCAGGGGATACTGGCGGCCGTTGAGCCAGAAACCGGTCTTGGCGTCCACCTTGAAGTCACGCACGCCGAAGCGGGTGCGGACCTCGTCCACGGGGGTGCCGTCCACGGTCAGGGTGGCCACGGCGGTGTAGAGGTAGGGGCTTTCGATGCCGTCCCACAGATGCACGCCGTTGATGGTCAGGGTCTGGTCGGTGCCGGTGCCTTCGGCCACGGTCTTGCCCTCGGCGTCCAGCAGGGTCACGCTGACCTGGGCGTTGTCATGGCCGTTGTGCCAGGTCTCCACCTGGACGCTGCCGTCCTTGTAGCCGTTTTCCGGCTTGGGGGTGACCTTCAGGCCGTTGCCGCCGAAGTAATCCAGCTCAAAGTGGGTCTTGGAGACCACCAGCAGGGTGACGGCGCGGTAGATGCCGCCGTAGAAGGTGAAGTCCGCCTTCTGGGGGTAGACGGTGTCGTTCTTGGTGTTGTCCACCACCACGGTGAGCTCATTCTTGGCCTGCAGCAGGGCGGTGATGTCGGCGCGGAAGGTGGAGTAACCGCCGTCATGGCGGCAGACCTCGGCGCCGTTCAGGCTGACCTGGGCGGAGGAGTTGACGCCCTCGAACTGGAGGTAGACGCACTGGGCGGCGGCGTCAAACGCGGGGATGTCGAAGGTGGTGCGGTAGGTGCAGGCGCAGCGCTTGTAGTCGTTGCCGCCGTCCTGACCGTCGATGTTGTTCCAGGTATGGGGCAGGGTCACAACAGTGTCCGGCTGCCCGGGTTGGGAAAATTGCCAGGGCTGGTCAAGGGGAAGGCTTCTTCTCATCGGTTCACGACCTCTTTTCCGGGCAGGGGCCCATTTCATGTTTTATCATGCCATCATCATAACTTAGTCACACTTTATTCACAATGGGTTTGGCGGAAGTGGTCGTTTTTGTGAACCATCTGGAAAACGCTTCCGTCAAGTTGTCACGAAATAAACAATCTATTTTGTATGTTTTGCACAAAGAAAAAAGACCCCCGAATTTCGGGGGTCCCGGACTGTCCGGCCTATCACGCCGCACAGAATCATCCGTTGTTCTGGGGGAGAGGAAAGAGGATCTTGAGGGCGAAGCAGTCGTTTTCGGTGCTGACGGTCAGGTGGCCGTCGTACTTTTTCACAATGCGCTGCACCCCCCGCAGACCGAAGCCATGGTAGTCGCCGCCGGTCTTGGTGGTGACGGGCAGACCGTCCCGGAACACCGGCGGGTTGCCCAGAGGGTTGGTGATGCTGATGATGAGGAACTGCTGCTTCACATGCACCAGCACGTCGATCTGCCGCTTGTCCTTGTCGGCAAACTGCTGCACCGCCTCGATGGCGTTGTCCAGGGCGTTGCCGAAGATGGCGTAGGTATCCGCCGGGTCCAGAAAGCCCATGCGGCTGCCGTCGGCCACGCACTGGATGTGGATGTCCCGGTCCCGGCAGAGCAGGCTTTTTTCGGTGAGGATGGTGTCCAGCACCTCGCTGCCCGTCTTGACGATGGAATCGTAGATGCCGATGGAATCGTCGATCTCGTCCAGGTAACGGCGGCGCTCGCCGCTGTCCGCCATATCCCGCAAGGCGTAGATCTGCACTTTCAGGTCATGGCAGCGGCGGTTGATGAGGGCGATGTTCTTGCGGGCCAGCAGGTACTGTTCCTTCTGGCGGTGCCACAGCAGGTCCAGAGCATCCAGGTCGTGCTGGATGGCGCTTTTCTTGAACAGGGCGTTCTGCAAAAACAGGATGGTCAGGCAGTAGAACTCGCACATGAGGATGACCACCCAGTTGCCCCGCAGGGACACGATGCGGAAATCCACCACGATGGAGGCGGTGAGGAATTCAAACACCACAAAGAGCAGCAGCGCCGAGATGGTCTGCCGCGGTCCCACATGGAACCGGCCATCCGCCGCCATGCCCCGCACCACAAAGATATACACCAGAGAACTGAGGGCGCCGGCAAAAAAGACCACGCACAGCCAGGGCAGGGGAGCCTGCCCGTAGTGGACGTTCATCCAGGTGTACCAGGTATTGTAGAGCTGTACAAAGAACTGCTGGGTCATCATCATCCAGGTGGCACAGTACAGACTGCCGAACACCGGCTGGTCGCACAGAAACAACACCATGGATGCCACATACACAAACACCACCAGCAGCTGCCACCATTGCAGGTGGGCGGCAGCCAGGCCGGTGGACCAGTAGGCATACCCCAGCACCAGGCTCACCGCCAGGCACAGGGCCAGGCGCAGCCGGTAATGGGGCCGGTGGTCCAGGGGCCAGGTGTACAGCCCGGCGCACAGCCCGTGCATGAGCACCACCGCCATGGACTGCACCATCAGAACGGCGCCGCCCATCAGCTGCTGCCTCCCATATAGTCGGTGAGAGCGTTGAGGAAGGCGCCCCGGGCCCGCCGGCTGATCTCCAGCTCGTGCCCCGCCACCACCACCGTGTCCTTGCGCACCTGCTCCACATGCATCAGGTTGACGATGTACCAGTGGTTGCACTTGGCAAAATTGTAGGGTGCCAGCTGCTTTTCGGCACTTTGCAGCGTGCCCCGCAGCACATACTCGCCCTGTTCGGTGTGGTAGTGCAGCATGTGGTCCTGTACCTCCACATAATAGATACTGCGCACCCCCACCCGCTGCAGACGGTCGGGCAAGGCCAGCAGGATCTCCTCGTTGCGGCGTTTGACCACCCGCTCGATGGCGCGGGAGAATTTCAGCTGGAAGGTATAGTAGCTCACCGGCTTCATCACAAAGTCCAGCGCCCCCACCGAGTACCCCCGGATGGCATACTGGGCCATGTTGGTGATAAACATCAATACCACGTTGTCGTCCTGCTCCCGGATGGCCCGGGCGGCGTCCATGCCGGTGACCTTGGGCATCTCGATGTCCAGCAGGATGATGTCGTACCGGGGCTGATAGTCCTGCAGGATCTCGCTTCCGTCGCTAAAATGCAGCACCTCAAACCCACGGCCGTTTTCCTGGCCGTAGCGCTGGATATATTCCTTGAGCTGTTCGGCGCATTGCGCCTCATCCTCCACAATGGCGATCCGCAGCACGGCTGTCCTCCTTTACGGCTGTTCGTGGTTTTGGGGTAGTTTTTGAAGGGTGATTCCGGTTTTTATGATAACACAATTTTGCCCCGGCGGCAACAGGGCCGCGCCCGCTGTGAACACGGCCGGAAAAGCGGTTATCTTGTAACAGCCGGCACGTCCTCCGCCGTGATACCGTAACCGGAAAAAGGTTCGGAACAGCGAACCTTTCCTTCGCTTTTTTTGGTGTTTTTTCGTCATTTTTACCCTTTTGGGGCCCATATGTGGGGGCTTGCTTTTCCACAGGGGCCATGATACAATTAAGAGAATCATTCCGGTATATTCAGCCGGTTTGCCCTCCCCGGAAGGACAAACCTGTGCCGGAGCGCTGCCCATCGCAAAAGGAGGAGAACCCCTCATGCAACAAACCAAGTGCCTGCAGGCCAAAATGTTCGGCGGGCTTCAGATCCAGGTGGGGGACCGGTACCTGGTGGAAAAAGGCGGCCGTGTGAACAAACCCATCGAGCTGCTGGTATACCTGCTGCTGAACCGCGGCACCCAGATCACCAACGAGCAGATCATGGAAGCCCTTTGGGGTGACGACGAGGTGGAGAACCCCGCCGGCGCACTGAAAAACGCCGCCTATTCTCTGCGCCGCCAGCTGACCAAGGCGGGTCTGGTGCAGGAGTGCATCATCACCCAGGAACGGCAGTACGCCTGGAACCCGGACGTGCCGGTGGACCTGGACGTGGACCAGTTCAATCATCTGTATGAGACGGCCATGCTCACCCCGGGCGTGAGCCAGGAAACGGTGATGTCCAGCTGCCGGGAAGCGCTGGCCCTGTACGCAGGGGACTTTCTGCCCGCTCTGAACGACCGTTACTGGCTGATGGCCCGTTCCAGCACCCTGCGCCAGCGGTACCTGAGCATGGTGCTGCACCTGAGCGACCTTTTGCTGGAATCCGACGACCGTTCCGGTCCCGAAGAAGTGATGAACCTGTGCTCCCGGGCGCTGCTGCTGGAACCCCTGAGCGAGGATGTGTATCTGCGGGACTTCACCGCCATGCGCAAGCTGGACATGAAGGCCGCCGTGCTGAGCTACTACCCGGTGGTAGCCAATATGTTCCTGGACGAAGTGGGCCAGCCTCTGCCCGAATCGGTGCGGGAGATCTACCGCTGGGCCGCCGAGGGCGCCAACCTGCCCATGGAGGACATCCGCCACATCCAGAAAGATCTGGACGAGATCACCCGGGACGACCGGCCCATCCGGGGCGCGTATTTCTGCCCCTATGAGGTGTTCAAGCACATGTACCACATGGTGGTGCGCAGTGCGACCCGCAACTCCGAGGACGTGATCCTGCTGCTGGTGACCCTGGTCCCGCTGGAGGCTCCCAAACAGGAGATGATCCGGGGGATGCTCTCGGTGAAAGAGCTCATCAAGAACATGCTGCGCAAGGGCGATGTGTTTGCCCGGTACAGCCGCAACCAGTACGTACTGATGCTGTCGGTGAAGAACACCGACGACTATAAGATCGTCCGCGACCGTCTGCTGAGCCGCTATGAAAAGAGCGGCGTGAGCCAGCTGCTGCGCATGCAGGTGACCATCGGCATCCCGGACCCCATCGTTTGATTGTATAAAAGCCCTGGTTTTCCGTTTTGAGGAAAGCCAGGGCTTTTTTGTTGTTTTTTTATTCTGGCTTCTTGGCAAACGGCTGCCAGCCGGATAGTCCTTCCTTTTCGTGCCCGAAAAGGAAGCGAAAAGGGCCCGCCGTTCCGATGCGGCGGCCGCCGGCTGGGGCTGCGGCCCCAGACCCCAAGATGCGGCCACCTTACGACGGCCTACTCAGGCCCTGGGGGGCCTGAG
>CAJMLV010000044.1 GCA_905214345.1 uncultured bacterium | reverse complement strand
AAGTGGACTTGCCGCCGCCGTTGGGGCCGGTGATGGCCACAAAGCGGTCCTTCACCACCAGGTTTACATCATGCAGGATCTCCTTGTTATCGTCGGTCTCATAGCCGACGTGTCTCAGTTCAAGCATGGGTTTCCTCCGAATCAAAATGGGTTAATCCCATTGTTGGTAAGTTTTGTTACGGCTAATACTATACCATGAAGGCGGAGAAAGCACAAGACATTTCCTTGTAAAATAGTAGGAATTAAAAGTGGAGGTTTTTTGTGCATTCCTACAAAAAGAAGGAAGGGATTTTTTCTTGACACGGGCGGCCGCAGGTGCTACCATAAACCTGTTAAAAGCGTTGAACGGGAAAAGTACCGCCCAGAACGCACCGCACAGAGAGCCTGGCAGATGCTGCAAGCCGGGACGATGCCGGGGCAGGGAAGAACACCCGCAAGCTGCAAACGGAACCCCCGCTTCGGGGCAGTATGGGCGCCGCAGGCCGCGCGTTACAGCGGCAGCGTTTCAAAGGTGAACGTATACGGAAAGTGACCGTATGCCTTGGTTGGCGTGCGGTAATTTAGGTGGCACCGCGGATCTAGACAGCGATTCGTCCTAAAAAGTCGGGGACGAATGGGCTGTCACTTTTTTTGCCATTTGTTCAAAATCAAACGGCAAGAAAAGGAGTGCTGCCAAATGTGTTGTGTCATGGGATATGCGGGGCATGATCTGACCCGCGAAGAGTTTACCGCTTACCTGCTGCGGACCGCTTCCCGCGGTCCGGACGATCACCGCGTGCTGGAGACCGAGTTCGGGTTCCTGGGCTTCGGCCGTCTGGCCATCATGGGCGTCACCCCCGAGGGGATGCAGCCTTTTGAGCGGGAGGGCAGCCTGGTGGCGTGCAATGGCGAACTGTACGGTTTCCGCCCGGTGCGCGCCGAACTGGAAGGGGAAGGCTATACCTTCCGGTCGGATTCCGACTGCGAGATCATCCTGCCCCTGTATGAAAAATATGGCCTGGACATGTTCCGCCGTCTGGATGCGGAATTTGCCATGATCCTGTACGATGCCCGGAGAAAGTGGCTCATTGCTGCCCGGGACCCCATCGGCATCCGGCCCCTGTTCTACGGTTACAGCGAGAGCGGCGCCATCGCCTTTGCCTCCGAAGCCAAAAACCTGGTGGGGCTGTGCAAGAAGATCTATCCTTTCCCCATCGGCAGCTACTACTGCAACGGCCGCTTTGTGCGGTACTGTGATATTGCCGACACCCCGGCCTACAATCGGGACGAGATGCCCGTTATCCTGAAAAACATCCGGGAAAAGCTGGTGGCCGGCGTGGAAAAACGCCTGGACGCCGACACCCCCGTGGGCTTTCTGCTCTCCGGCGGTCTGGATTCCAGCCTGGTCTGCGCCATCGCGGCCAAAAAGCTGGGCAAACCCATCCGTACCTTTGCCATCGGCATGAGCGGCGATGCCATCGACCTGAAATACGCCCGTCAGACCGCCGAATACCTGGGGGCCGACCACACCGACGTCATCATCGACAAGGACACCGTCCTCGGTGCCCTGGAAGAGGTGGTGGCCATGCTGGGCACCTGGGACATCACCACCATCCGGGCGTCGGTGGGCATGTATCTGGTCTGCAAGTATATCCATGAGCACACCGACATCCGGGTGCTGCTCACCGGCGAGATCAGCGATGAACTTTTCGGCTACAAATACACCGATTACGCCCCCAGCGCCGCCGCCTTCCAGGCCGAAAGCCAGAAGCGGGTGCGGGAACTGTATATGTACGACGTTCTCCGGGCGGACCGCTCCATCAGCGTCAACAGCCTGGAAGCCCGGGTGCCTTTCGGTGACCTGGATTTTGTGCGGTACGTCATGTCCATCGACCCTGCCCGCAAGCTGAACACCTACGGCAAGGGCAAATACCTGCTGCGCAAAGCTTTTGAGGGTGACTGGCTGCCCGAAAACATCCTCTGGCGGGAAAAGGCCGCCTTCTCCGACGCGGTGGGCCACTCCATGGTGGACATCCTGAAAGAGTATGCCGAGGAGAAGTATACCGACCGGGAGTTTGCCGAGCGTTCCGGCCGCTACACCTATTGCCGTCCCTTCACCAAGGAAAGCCTGCTCTACCGGGAACTGTTTGAGAAGTACTATCCCGGTCAGGCCGGTATGATCGGGGATTTCTGGATGCCCAACAAAGCATGGCCGGGCTGCGATGTGGATGACCCCAGCGCCCGTGTGCTGAAAAACTACGGTGATTCCGGCAAATAAGCCAAAAGGAGTTTTTTTGTCATGACCATCCGCCCCGCCCAACCCCGGGACCTGCCCGCTTTGCTGGAACTGTTCGAGGCAGCCAAAGCCTTTATGGCCCGTACCGGCAACCCCAACCAGTGGGGCCCCGGCTATCCCGGGGCGGAGCTTATGGCAGAGGAGATCGCCCGGGGTGTATGCTATGTGGTGGAGGAAAAGGGCGAGATCGTGGGCACCTTCTGCGCCATTCCCGGCGAGGACCCCACCTACAAGGTGATCTACGACGGCGCCTGGCCGGATGATGACCCCTATATCACCATCCACCGCCTGGCTTCCAACGGTAAGGCGAGAGGCGTTGGCAGGGCCTGCTTTGCCTTTTGCGAAAAGAAGGGGATGGCCCTGCGCATCGATACCCACGCCGACAACCATGTGATGCAGGACCTGGTGACCAGGAACGGCTTTGTCTATTGCGGCCGTATCCTGCTGGCCAACGGCAGCCCGCGCCTGGCCTATCACCGCCCGGCCCGCAAGCCGGAATAAAGCAAAAAGAACGCCGCCCGCAAGGCAGATACCTTGCGGGCGGCGGTTTCTATTTCAGCGGGCAGCCGAAGAAATTACTTCTTCTTGCTGGCAGCCTTCATGCGCAGGTCGTGGTCCAGGATGCGCTTGCGGATACGCAGGTTTTCGGGGGTGACTTCCAGCAGTTCGTCGGGAGCCAGGAATTCCAGGCAGGCTTCCAGGCTGAACTTGGAAACGGGCACCAGGCGCAGGGCATCGTCGCTGCCGGAAGCGCGGGTGTTGGTCAGGTGCTTGGTCTTGCAGACGTTGACGGTGATGTCCTCGCCGGTGGGGGTGTAGCCCACAACTTCGCCGGCATAGACCTTCTCGCCCGCATTCACCAGCAGGGTACCGCGCTGCTGGGCGTTGAACAGGCCGTAGGTCACGGCGTCGCCGGTCTCAAAGCTGATCAGAGAGCCGGAAGAACGGGTGGAGATATCGCCGCACCATTCTTCGTAACCGTCGAAGATGGTGTTCATGATGCCTTCGCCGTGGGTATCGGTGAGGAACTGGCTGCGGTAACCGAACAGGCCGCGGCTGGGCATGCGGAACTCCAGACGGGAACGGCTGTTCATCATCTGCATATTCATCAGGATGGCCTTGCGGGCACCCAGAGCGGTCATGACGGCGCCCTGATACATTTCGGGCACGTCGATGACCACGCGCTCCATGGGTTCCATGACCTTGCCGTCTTCCTCATGGGTCAGAACGTGCGGGGGAGAAACCTGCAGTTCGTAGCCTTCCCGGCGCATGGTCTCGATGAGGATGGACAGGTGCATTTCGCCGCGGCCCATGACCCGGAAGGAGTCGGTGGTGGCGGAATCTTCCACGCGCAGAGCCACGTCCTTCAGCAGTTCGCGCATCAGGCGGTCACGGATCTGGCGGGAGGTGACGTACTTGCCTTCCTTGCCGGCAAAGGGAGAGTCGTTGACGCTGAAGGTCATTTCCACGGTGGGATCGTTGATCTTCACAAAGGGCAGGGGCTGCACCTTGCTGGGGTCGCACACGGTGTTGCCGATGGAGATGTCGGGCAGACCCGCAAAGGCGACGATATCGCCGGCACCGGCTTCGTCCACCGGCTCACGGCCGTTGGCCTTGAAGTCGAACAGCTTGGTGATGCGGCCGTTGATGCGCACATCGGGGTTGTGCCAGTCGCACACCTGCACGCTCTGGCCCACCTTGATCACGCCGTTCTGCACGCGGCCCACGCCCATGCGGCCCACAAACTCGTTGTAGTCCACGCTGGAAACCAGCATCTGCATGGGAGCGTCGGGATCGCCTTCCGGCGGAGCAACGTACTTCAGGATGGTGTCGAACAGGGGCTTCAGGTCCTTGCCTTCTTCGGGCTTGGTCCAGTCGTAGCTGGCGGTGCCGTTACGGCCGGAGCAGAACACCATGGGGCTGTCCAGCTGTTCGTCGGTGGCGCCCAGGTCCATCAGCAGTTCCAGGATCTCGTCGATGACTTCCGCAATGCGGGCGTCGGGACGGTCGATCTTGTTCACGGCGATGACCAGGGACAGGTTCTGCTGCAGAGCCTTCTGCAGAACAAAACGGGTCTGGGGCATGCAGCCTTCGGCCGCATCCACCAGCAGCAGAACGCCGTTGACCATCTTCAGAACGCGTTCCACCTCGCCGCCGAAGTCGGCGTGGCCCGGAGTGTCCACGATGTTGATCTTGACGCCTTCGTATTCGCAGGAGCAGTTCTTGGCCAGAATGGTGATGCCGCGCTCCCGTTCGATATCGCCGGAGTCCATCACGCGCTCGGCCACCTGCTGGTTGGCGCGGAACGCGCCGGACTGCTTGAGCATCTGGTCGACCAGGGTGGTCTTGCCGTGGTCAACGTGCGCGATAATGGCAATGTTGCGAAGATTTTCCCGAATCATATGATTGTATCCCTCTTTTTCGTCTGTTCACAAATCCAGCATGGGGCAGGAACACCCACCCCATGCACACACATTTTAATTGTACGTCAGCACGCGTTTGTTGTCAAGAATCGCAAAAAAGATTTTGACGTGTTATAATCATAACAAACCCAATAGAGGGAAGCGGCGGCGCCGTCAGCGGCGCGCCGCAGGGATAAGGGAAACAGGGAAAGGGGACCACACTATGGCAAACACCCGCCGCAAGGTCAATATCATCGGCCACCAGAACCCGGATACAGACTCCATCTGTTCCGCCATCGCCTATGCCTGGCTGAAAAACCAGCTGGGCGGCGCCACCTATGAGGCGCGCCGGGCCGGTGTGCCCAACCGGGAAACCTCCTTCGTGCTCAAGTATTTCGGCGTGCAGCCGCCCCGTCTGTGCACCGATGTGAGCCCGCAGATCAAGGATATTGATATCCGCCGCCAGCCCGCCATCCGGGAAGAGATGAGCGTGCGTGCCGCCTGGAACATGATGCGCGACACCGAGATCGACACGCTGTGCATCGCCGACGAAAACAGTGAACTGCTGGGTCTCATCACCGTCAAGGACATCGCCAACGCCAACATGGACTTGTTCGATACCGGGGTCCTGGCCTCCGCCAACACCAGCTACCGCAACGTGCTGGAGACCCTGGAAGGGGAGATGCTGGCCGGCGACCCGGACGGGCGCATTACCGCCGGGCGTATCTTCATCGGTTCCAGCCCCGAAGTCATGGAGGACAACGTGGGCGAGAACGACCTGGTTCTGGTCACCAACCGGTACGAGACCCAGATGTGCGCCATCGACTGCGGTGCCGGGTGCATCGCGGTCTGCTGCGGCGCGGCGGTGCCCCGCACCATCCTGGCCCGCGCCAAGGAGAAGGGCTGTTCGGTCATCACCACGCCCTATGATTCCTATGCCGCCGCCCGGCTCATCTCCACCGCTGCGCCGGTGCGTCACTTCATGCGCCGGGACAACCTGCTCAAATTCAGTGTCAACACGCCCATCGAGGACGCCCGCAAGATCATGGCCAGTGTGCGTCACCGCTATTTTCCCATTCTGGATGAAAAGGGATGCTACTGCGGTGTGGTCAGCCGCCGTAACCTGTTGAACCTGCACCGCAAGCAGGTCATTCTGGTGGACCACAACGAGCGCACCCAGGCGGTGGACGGCCTGGAACAGGCCGAGATCCTGGAAATCATCGACCACCACCGCATCGGCAGCCTGGAAACCGGCGGCCCGGTGTATTTCCGCAACGAGCCGGTGGGCTGCACCGCCACCATCGTCTGGCGCATGTACGGCGAAAACGGCATCCAGCCCCCCAAGAAGATGGCCGGGCTGCTGCTGTCGGCCATTCTGTCCGATACCCTGATGTTCCGCTCGCCCACATCCACCCCGCTGGACAAGGCCGCCGCCGAAGCTCTGGCTGCCATTGCCGAGGTGGATATTCCCACCTATGCCGAGCAGATGTTTGAAGCTGGCGCCGACCTTACCGGCCGCACCGCCGAGGATGTGTTCCTCTCCGACTTCAAGGTGTTCAGCCGCGGCGATGTCAAGTTTGGTGTGGGCCAGTCCAGCTATATGACCGAGCGTTCCCGCGCTGCCGCCGAAGCGCTGGTGGGCCCCTACCTGCCCGACGCCATCGGCCGGGAAGGTCTGCCCATGATCTTCTATATGTTCACCGATATGCAGAAGCAGGCCACCGACCTGATGTTCTGCGGCCACGGAGCCGAGGACATCGTGCGGGATGCCTTCGGTGTGGAACCCCAGGACGGCAAGGCTGTTCTGCCCGGCGTGGTCAGCCGCAAAAAGCAGCTGATCCCCCCGCTGATGGCCGCCCTGCAGGCCCAGCAGGAACATTATTGAGTCCGGAGCTTTTCCCTTGCAAGGGCGGGGAAAGCGTGATATACTATACAGGATTTCAGTTTGCCGTTTTGGCGGAAAGGAGTACACCCATGGGATGGGCGCTGTGCAATTTGTACCAGGTAAAAGGTTGCAAATAAGCAGTTCCGTCTGGAAGTGTACCCTTTTTTAGCCGGGTGCGGTCTGCCGCGCCCTGTTCGGCAGACGCTGTGACGGAACTTTTCCGCGCTCCGGCGTTTGGTCGGGGCGCGTTTTGTTTATCCGTTCCGGCATAAAAGGGAACACCTGTCCAATTCGTATCTGAAAATGAAGGGTGTTCCGTATCATGAATATACATTCTCTGCGCCGTCAGCTGCGGTGCTCGTATCTTTATTCTTTTGTCCTGACCCTCAACATCACCGGCGCTGTCTGGGTGGCCCTGCTGGCCGCCCGGGGATACAGCCTGTGGCAGATCGGCGCCGCCGAGGGCGTTTTCCATGTGGTCAGCCTGCTGGCCGAAGTGCCCAGCGGCATGGCTGCCGACCTGCTGGGGCGCCGCCGGGTGCTGGCGTTGTCCGGCGTGGCGGCAGCCTTGTCCGGTCTGATGATGGCCTTTGAACAGAACTTTTTGTGGGTCTGCGTGGCCATGGGGCTGTCCGCCCTGGCCTACAATCTGGTTTCCGGCAGTCAGGAAGCCCTGGTGTATGACAGTCTGAAGGAAGCCGACCAGACCGACCAATTTTTCCATGTGCAGACGGTGACCACCCAGGTGGAGACCGCCGGTGCCGCCTTGGGAAAGCTGGCGGGGGCGCTTACCGGAGTGCTCAGCTTTACCGGATTCTATCTGGCGGATACCGTCATCGGTCTGCTGCGCACCGCGGCAGCCATGGGCCTGCGGGAACCCGCCGTCACCCCCGAACAGGCCGCCCGGCAGGCGGCGCCGCTGCGTATCCTGCTGGCCGAACTGCCTGCCAGCCTGCGCACCCATGTGACCGAAACGGTGGATTTTCTCCGCCGCAGTCCCCGGGTGGTGCGGTATATCTTTGCAGGGGCGCTCATCGATTTGCCCGCCTTCCTTACCCTGATGTATCTCCAGCAGCGCCTGACCGACATCGGCCTGCCTACGGCCTGGCTGGGGGTGGTGCTCATGCTCTGTGAGGTGGGCTATCCCCTGGGCTGCTGGCTGGGCGAACGGCTGCGGCTCAGCCGTCTGGGGGGCCTGTATGCTTTCTGTATGGCGGGCTGCGGCCTGTGTACCCTGGCAATGGGCACCGCGCCCCTGGCGGGAGCCATCGCCGGCGGTGCCGGGTTTGCCATGTTCGGTACCATCTGGTCCCTCCATGCCCGCAAACGGCTGAACGACTGGTTCCCCAGCGACCGCCGTGCCACCCTTATCAGCGTGGAGAGCATGGCGTACAGCCTGCTCATGATTCCCGCCTCGCCCATCACCGGCTGGATCGGGGATGCGGCGGGCAGCGCCGGGGCCGGACTGGCCGTTCTGGGGCTGGTGCTGTTGGCCGCAGCGGTGGCGGCGGCTTTCCGCACCCTGTGGCTCAATGGAAAATGACTGAAAAACGGAAAGGGGAGAAACCTCATGCCCGCTGTTCAAATTCGCCTGCCGCGGCTGACGGTGCTGCGGGTG
The DNA here is from genome assembly GCA_905214345.1 of uncultured bacterium. Lineage (GTDB taxonomy): Bacteria > Bacillota > Clostridia > Oscillospirales > Ruminococcaceae > Gemmiger. Next base: position 14,312 of record CAJMLV010000044.1, on the reverse strand, counting down.
CTGGCTCTGCTGGCCCTGCTTTCGGTGCTGGCGTCGGCGGTATGTGTGTGGTATATTCTGGGCCAGAGCACCAACCCGCTGTTTTCCCGGCGGGCGGATGTGACAGTGCCTGAACTGGTGGGCCTGACACAGGAGGAAGCCGAAACTGCCCTGAAGGAGGAAGGCCTGAACATCCTGTGGGAAGAAGTCTATAACCCAGCGGTGGACCCCGGGCAGGTCTGTGCCCAGCAGCCTGCTGCGGGCCGCACTGTCAAACAGGGCCAGACCCTGACGGTCAGCGTCAGCCTGGGCACCCAGTGGCTCACTGTCCCCGACCTTACCGGGCGAAACCGGGACGAAGCCCTGCAGTCCCTGCGGGACCAGGGCTTTTCGGTGGCGGTGGAGTTCCTCCACGACAACACTATCGAACCCTACACCATCGTGCGAACCGAACCTGCCGCCGGGGAACAGCTGGCAGCGGGGCAGATCGTCAAAGCGGTGGTGGTCCGTCCCATCCCGGACCCCAACCGCCAGGTGCCGGACCTTGTCGGCCTTTCCCTGGCAGAGGCCCGCAGCCGCCTGCAGGAACGGGGTCTCACCGCGGTGGTGCGGCCTTCCGGCTCCACTGAGGGGACCGTGCGCTCTCAGGACCCCTATCCCGGCGCCCTGGTAAAGGTGTTTTCTCTGGTATATCTGTACGTTGGTTGACTGCATTTTCAGGAATAAAGTGCATTGTGGAATAAAAAGCGCCTGTTCTTTTGCCGGAACAGGCGCTTTTTTGCATGGCTTCGCTTGAAAAAACCACCGCTTTTCTTTATACTGTTTACATCCTGATCTTGTACGGCCCCTGCCGTCACAGGCAAAGAAGAGGAGAGTGCCTGTTTCATGACACAGCCGAAAATCCAGATCACCCTGCTGGGAAAGTTTGAAATTGCCCTGGACGGCCGCCCTGTTTTGGCCGGCATGGCGCAGTCACGCAAAATCCAGCTGCTGGTGCAATACCTGCTGCTGCAGTACGGCCGTCCCGCCACCCACGCGGAGCTGACCGCCGCGCTGTGGGGCAATGCCGGTGATGCCGATATGTCCCTGCGGGCGGTGCTGCATCGGTTCCGCACCATGGCCGCCAAAGAGGACCCCGTGCTGGAAAACTGCATCCTTACCGGCCGCGGAGCGTATGTGTGGAACACTGCCCTGGACTGTGAGGTAGATATTTTCACCATCCGCAATCTGGCCGAGGAAGCCGAGGGCGAAAATGACCCCGCGGCGCGGGCCGAATTGTACCGGCGGATCATCTCTCTGTACACCGGGCGCCTGCTGCCGGATTCGGCAGGGGAGCCCTGGGTGGAGCGGGAACGGGTCTGGCTGCACAATCTGTATAAGGACACGCTGTTTGCGCTGATGGAACTCTGCAAAGAAAACGGCGACCTGGAACAGGTGGTGCAGCTCAGCCGCCGTGGCCTGTGGGCAGACCCCTTTGATGAGCGCCTGTATGTAGAGCAGATCCTGGCACTGGAAAACCTGGGCCGTGGCCAGGAAGCGGAAGAGATCACCCGCAAGGCGGCGGATACGGGCTGCCTGCACGGCGACGGCCGTACCCGCAACCTGAACGGCAGCTACAAGCGTATGCAGCAGAGCGAGCTGGCCATGGAGTCTGACCTGGAGCACATTCTCAAGGATGTGCGGGAGTACGAGACTGACGGCGCCTATCTCTGCGGATACGAAACGTTCCGCAGCATCTGCCGGGTACAGCTGCGTATGCGCGCCCGGTATGACTTCTCGCTGTTCCTTGTCACGGTGAGCGTGGTGCCGCCGGTGGCGCGCCCCGGGGCGGGGCGTACCGCTGCCGTCATGCGCGTGCTGGAGAGTGTCTTCTGCCGCACCCTGCGCAGCAGCGACGTGGTGGCCCGGTACAGCGACACCCGGTTTGTGCTGCTGCTGGGGGGGCTGGCTTCCGACGGCAGCAGCCCCATGGAGCGTGTGCGGGCGGAATTCTACCGCCGCCCCGAGCACGATGGCTATTTGCTGACGTATCGGCTGCATACACCGGAGAATAATGCCTTTCAACGGGCTCCCCGGAGGGGAAAAAGCGCAAAAGAAAAGGAAAATGACAAGAAATGAACGATTTTGATATTTAATGACAAAAAAAGTGCGTAAAAAACCTTGACATATGCTAGGTCGTCTGGTAATATAATACTCGCACTTGCGCCGGTAGCTCAGCTGGATAGAGTGTCTGACTACGAATCAGAAGGTCGGGAGTTCGAGTCTCTTCCGGCGCACCAGCAACAAAGAACCGAATCTGTTCAAAGCAGATTCGGTTCTTTGCTTTTTACCCGGCAGAAAAAGCCCGGAACCTTCCTCCGTCTGGGGGAGCGTTCCGGGCTTTGCATTTGCCCGGTGGAATTTTTACAACTGTATCATGCCGGAAACCGTTGACCCTGAAAGAGCCGAAAAGTAAAATAGAAATAGAAACTACATAGAAAAAGAATATGTGGTCCCATCGGAAAAAGGAGAGTGACGGTATCCATGAAAAAGCGGCTTTGTGTGATCCTTTCGGCGGTGCTCCTTACAGTCCTCTTTGGCGCTTGTTCCCCGGCGGGAAGCGGTGGGGGAAAAGAAAACCTGGCTTTCCCCGATACGACATGGGAGATGAATATGGATGAGGTCATGGCGGCTTACGGTGTTGCGGCGGAAGAGACCCAGGTCTATTCCGACGCCGGACGCGGCCCCGCCTTTACCCTGGGGGACAGGGAAGTGTTCGGGCAGAAAGCCCAGAGCGTTGCCTTCTCCTTCGTTAATCTGAAACTGGACGAGAGTCGGGACCTGCAGAGCTATGACGAGGAATCCATGGGCGGACAGGAAGTGCTGGCACAGGTATGGGTCATGTATCCCGAGGGAACCGACATGACCAAGGTGGCGGAAGAGCTGGACAAGCTGTACGGCGGCAGCTCCCTTTCCGAAGTCACGCTGTACCCCCTTTATAACGCGCTGGATACAGGCGAGCTGCAGGAAAAGAAAGAACAGGCATCCGATACCCTGAAAATCTGGGGCACCGATACGGTGGGAACGGCCATCGGGGAAGAAGACGCCGGATTCTTCCGGGAAAACTGGCCCATTTACCAGACCGACATGAAGGCGGAGGACTGGGATGACTTCTCGCAAAAAGCGCGGTTTGTCACTGTGCTGTGCGTCGACGATGAGAGCGCTCCGTATGTGCAGTTCGATGCCTACAATCTGGCCGTATACGAAGAATTGAAAGCGCAGCTGGGTGCGGCGTGACTGCCCCCGGCTGATACAGACCCTGCCGGACCCACGCCCCGGCAGGGCTTTTTTCAGCTTGTATCCCCGGCGGCATTGCACCCGCCTGCCCGGTGTGCTACACTGAAATCAGAAAGCCCCTGTCATGGGGCAATACAGGCGCGGCAAGCGCGCGGGAGGTCAATGCCATGAAACTGTTCACCTATGCGGACCGGTATCTGAAACAAAGCAGCTGGAAGGACCTGGCTCTGGTCAAGTTCTGCCTGTGCGCCGTGGGGGTGCTCATCGGGCTGGCGGTGCCCCGCAGCCGCCGCCGGCAGATCGCCTTTGGGGCGCTGGTGGTCTTTGCCACCACCTATATCCCGCTGATGTACAAGTTTCTCCATGTGGTGGTGCAGGCCCGGCGGGAAGAGGAACTGGCAGCGCAAGCGGAAGAGTAACTGCGTTCTCTTCCTATTATAATGAAGAAGACGGCGGCACAGGCCAGAAAAGGCGGTGCCCGCCGTCTTTTCTTTTGGCAGCGGCGGAAAGAGCGCGTGAAACCGGGCTTCGCATATTGCAAAATAATTATGAACTTGTTAAAAGTTTATTGAACTTCTTGCACAAATCCTCTATACTGGAAACAATATGACGGCGGCCATGGCTGTGCCGCCTTTGACCCACGGACCGGAAAGTGCCGGTCCCCAACGGAGGATACTGCTTATGCGAAGATTGTCCATCGAGACCCCGGACCGCGCCCAGCAGGTCGTACAGGACCTTTGCCGCGATATGGGGCACCGTGTGGCCGCCAACCCGCCGGGACTCTGCCCGGTGGACCTGGCGCTGAATTTCCTGCGCCTGTGCCACGCCCAGACCTGCGGCAAATGCGTGCCCTGCCGCATAGGGCTGTCCCAGCTGGAAACGCTCATCGAAAGCGTGCTGGACCAGACCGCCCCCGAAGGCACCATCGACCTCATCGAATCCACCGCCGCCGCCATCGCGGATTCCGCCGACTGTGCCATCGGCTATGAAGCCGCCGCCATGGTTCTGGAGGGCGTGCGGGGCTTCCGGGAAGATTATGAGCTCCACGCCAAAGAAGGACGGTGCATCTGTTCCCTCAAACAGCCGGTGCCCTGTGTCACCGTCTGCCCCGCCCATGTGGATATTCCGGGTTACATTGCCTTGGTGCGGGAAGGCCGCTTCCAGGATGCGGTGGACCTGATCCGCAAGGACAATCCTTTCCCGTATTCCTGCGCCTATGTGTGTGAACATCCCTGCGAAAAGCAGTGCCGCCGCCGTCTGGTGGACGATGCCATCAACATCTGCGGCATCAAGCGGTATGCGGTGGACCATTGCGGGGACGAGAATCCCCCCGCACCCGCCGAAGCCACCGGCAAGCGTATTGCGGTGGTGGGCGGCGGTCCCAGCGGTCTGACGGCTGCCTATTACCTGCAGCTCATGGGCCACAGCGTTACCGTGTTTGAGCAGCGGGAACGCCTGGGCGGTATGCTGCGCTACGGCATCCCCGACTACCGCCTTCCCCCGGAAGTGCTGCAGAAGGACATCGATTACATCCTCAAGACCGGCGTGGAAGTGCGCACCGGCGTCTGCATCGGCACCGACATCCAGGTGGAACAGCTGCGCCGGGAGTATGACGCTCTGTATGTGGCCATCGGTGCCCATGCCGATAAGAAACTGGGCCTGCCCGGGGAGGACAGCGAGAACGTCCTCTCGGCGGTGGAATTCCTGCGGGACTGCGGCGAGGGCCGCCCCCTGGACTTTACCGGCAAGCGGGTGGTGGTCATCGGCGGCGGCAACGTGAGTATGGACGCCACCCGTACCGCCATCCGACTGGGAGCGGAGAGCGTGACCTGTGTCTACCGCCGCCGCATCGACGATATGACCGCCTTGCCCGAAGAAATCGAGGACGCCCAGGCGGAAGGATGCCAGATCTTGCCCCTGCAGGCGCCCCACCGCATCGAAGCCGACGAGAACGGCAAGGTGGCGGCTCTGTGGACCAAGCCCCAGATCATCGGGTCTTATGGCCGGGATGGCCGTCCCGGGCCCCGGGACGCCGCCGAGAGAGAGTTCCGCATCCCCTGCGATTACCTCATTATCGCCATTGGTCAGCGTATCGAATCCGACAACTTTGAAAAGGGCGGCATCGGCACCAGCCGGGGTGCCCTCAAGGCCGACCTGTCCGGTTATGTGCCCGGCACCCCCAATGTCTTTGCCGGCGGCGATGCTGTCACCGGTCCAGCCACTGTCATCCGTGCGGTGGCGGCGGGCAAGGTGGGCGCCGCCAACATCGACAGCTTCCTGGGCTTCTCTCACACCATCCGCTGCGATGTGCAGATCCCCCCGGCCCGGCTGTCCAACACGCCCCCCTGCGGGCGCATCCAGCTCAAAGCCCGCAACCCGCTGGAAGCCCGGGGCGACTTTGCCTTGGCCACCTGCGGCATGACCGAGGAGGAAGCCATGCAGGAAGCAAGCCGCTGCCTGCGGTGTGACCACTTCGGTTACGGCATCTTCAAGGGAGGGAGGACCAGCCAATGGTAAACGTCACCGTCAACGGCAAGGCCGTGGCCGTGCCCGAACATACCACCATTCTGGAGGCCGCCAAGGCCGCCGGGGTGGATATTCCGCACCTGTGCTACCTGAAAGGTCTCAACGAGATCGGCGCCTGCCGCGTCTGCTGTGTGGAGATCGAAGGGGAGCGCAACCTGGTGCCCAGCTGCAACAATCCCGTGTTTGAGGGGATGGTCATCCGCACCAACACCCCCCGGGTGCGCAGCACCCGCAAGATCAATGTGGAACTGATCCTTTCCCAGCATGACTGCCACTGTGCCACCTGCCTGCGCAGTGGCAACTGTCACCTGCAGAACATCGCCAACGACCTGGGCATCCTGGAAAATCCCTATCCCAGGGACCTGGTCACCGGTGTCCGTGCCCTGTGGCCCCGGGATTTCCCCTTGTACCGGGACACCAACAAGTGCATCAAGTGTATGCGCTGCATCCAGGTCTGCGATAAGGTCCAGGGGGTCAACGTCTGGGACCTGTCCGGCACCGGCAGCCGCACCCGGGTGGATGTGAGCCATAACCGCCGCATCAAGGAATCCGACTGTGTGCTCTGCGGTCAGTGCATCACCCATTGCCCCACCGGTGCGCTGCGGGAACGCAGTGACACCGAAAAAGCCTTTGCCGCCCTGGCAGACCCCGACCGCATCACGGTGGTGCAGATCGCCCCCGCTGTGCGCGCCGCCTGGGGCGAAAGCCTGGGTCTGCCCCCGGAAAAGGCCACCGTCAACCGGATGGCCGCCGCCCTGCGGGCATTGGGGTTTGATTATGTGTTCGATACCTCTTTCTCCGCAGACCTGACCATCATGGAGGAGGGGACCGAGTTCCTCCAGCGTTTCAAGGCAGGGGATACCAAGTACCAGCCCATGTTCACCAGCTGCTGCCCCGGCTGGGTGCGGTATCTCAAAGGGCATTACCCGGACATGACCGCCCGGCTGTCCACCGCCAAGAGTCCTCAGCAGATGTTCGGCGCGGTGGTCCGCAACTACCTCTCCCAAAAGCTGGGGGTGGAACCGGGCAGGATCTTCAGTGTGTCCATCATGCCATGCGTGGCCAAAAAGGCCGAGTGCGACCTGCCCACCATGCACACCGAAGCCGGGCGGGACGTGGACCTGGTGCTCACCACCCGGGAACTGGTGCGGATGATCCGCTCGGAGCACATCCACCCCGAGACCCTGGCGGAGGAATCCTTTGATTCCATTCTGGGGCCGTACAGCGGCGCCGGGGTCATCTTCGGCGCCACCGGCGGCGTCATGGAAGCCGCCCTGCGCAGCGCCTACTATCTGGTCAATGGTCAGAACCCGCCGCCGGAAGCCTTTACCGCCGTGCGGGGGGCTGCCGACGGCACCCCCGGCTGGACCGAAGCGGAATTTGACCTGGGCGGTTCCGTGGTGAAAACGGCGGTGGTCAGCGGCCTGGGCAACACCCGGAAGCTGCTGGAAGCGGTGCGTGCCGGCCGCGTACACTACGACTTTGTGGAAGTCATGGCCTGCCCCGGCGGCTGTGCCGGCGGCGGGGGACAGCCCCACAGCCCCAACGACGAAGAACTGGCCGGCAGCCGCGGACAGATGCTGTACGGCATCGACAAGGGCAGCGCCCTGCGCTTCTCCCACGAAAACCCGGCCATCCAGGCCCTGTACCGGGAGGCATTAGGAGCGCCCGGCAGCGAAACGGCCGAAGAATGGCTCCACACAGACCATCTGGGGTGGGAGATGCCGGTCCGGCAGCGGGAATGTGAATAAAAATACTCTGCCACCCCTTTTCTCTTGAAAGAAAATCACGTCAGCCTGTTACCCGGCGTCTTCGGACGCCGGGTAAATTTTCACAATTTGCAGGTGGACGGTGGTATTTTGAAAAGTTGACAACGTTACAGTTTTGTGATATTTTATTAAAGATTCCTTTGCTCAAACGACGGCGTTTGATCAAACGCTGTCGTTCCTTTTTTTGCAAAATGGTGTCCGCCAAAGGAGCACAAACGTGTTCCAAGGCCTCACCATCGGCCAAAATAAGGTCCGGGCAGGGGACCGGGCGGCGGCCCGGTCAAAACACGCGGCCAGCGCGGGTCCCCCAGGGTCCCGTCCAAAAATGAGGAGAGTGAACGAACGTGACCCGATATGTCGTAAAGCGTGTGTTGCTGGCAATTGTGACGGTGCTGGTCATCAGCATGATCACCTTCTTTGCCATGAACGCCATCCCCGGCGGCCCTTTCAACAAAGAAAAGGCCACCAGCCCGCAGGTCCAGGCCGTGCTGGAAGCACGCTATAACCTGGATAAGCCCGTGGGAGAGCAGTACGTCCTGTATATGAACAACATCCTGCACGGTGACTGGGGCGTTTCCCTAAAAACCGGTCGTGATATTGCTTCTACGCTGACCAGCCGTTTTGCCGTTTCTGCCCAGTTGGGCCTGAAGGCTGCGGTGGTGGCCATTGTGTTCGGTCTGGTGCTGGGCAGCATTGCGGCCCTGAACCGCAACAAGCTGCCGGACCGCCTGATCATCTTCTTCACCACCCTGTTCACCGGCGTGCCCAGCTTTGTTCTGGCAACCTTGCTTCTGCTGGTGTTTTGCGTGGAGTTGAATGTGTTCCCGGTGTGGAGCGCTGAGAACCCCAACTATGTGCTGCCGGTCATCTCGCTGTCCTTGTACCCCATGGCCTACATCACCCGTCTGACCAAGACCAGCATGCTGGATGCTCTGGGCCAGGACTATGTGCGCACCGCCCGCGCCAAGGGCGTGCCTCAGGTCAAGGTCATCTTCAAGCATGCCCTGCGTAATGCCTTGATTCCTGTTGTCACCTATGTCGGCCCCATGGTTGCCTACATTCTCACCGGCTCTATGGTCGTTGAGAGCATCTTCACTATCGGCGGTCTGGGCACCCAGTTCGTGACCAGCATTACCAACAGCGACTACCCCATGATCATGGCTACCACCCTGTTCCTGGGTATTCTGATGGTTACGGCAAACCTGATCACCGACCTGGTGTACAAGCTGATCGACCCGCGTATTGAGCTGGAGTAAGAAGGAGGAGAGAATATGACCTACGCAGAAAACGGAATGCCCGAAAAGAACCCTCTTTCGGCCCAGATCGATCTTTCCAAATTCAGCACCGCTGACTTTGAACCCGCAACCGAAGAAGAAAAGGCACAGCAGGAGGTCATGGGCGAAAGCGTGACCTTCTTCAAAGACGGTTGCCGCCGCCTGTTGAAGAACAAGCTGGCCGTGGGCAGCATCATCGTGCTGGTCCTGCTGCTGATTTCCATCATTGTGATCCCCTTCTTCGTGCCTTATGGCTATTCTGACATTATCACGGTGGATGGCCGCCGTGACAAGACTGCCACCAACCTGGCTCCCTTTGAATGGTCCCAGCGTGAGCAGCAGTATATGGAAGAAACCGGCGAAAAGCTGTTCCCCCACATCATGGGCACCGACAGCCTGGGCCGTGACTACTTCATCCGCGTGATCTACGGCACCCGCGTTTCTCTGTCCGTCGGCCTGGTGGCCTCCATCATGGTTCTGATTATCGGTCTGTTGTACGGCTCGATTTCGGGCTGGTGCGGCGGCATCGTGGACATCATTATGATGCGCATCGTAGACGTGATTTACAGTCTGCCGGATACACTGATGATCATTCTGCTCTCGGTGGTCTTGAACGAGACCCTGAAGCCTGTGATCGAGAAGATTCCCGCGCTGCAGTCCCTGGGCACCAACATGATCGCCCTGTTCCTGGTCTTCGGTCTGCTGTACTGGGTGGGCATGGCCCGTCTGGTCCGCGGTCAGATCCTGACCATCAAGCAGAACGAGTACGTTCTGGCCGCCCGGACTATTGGTACTTCCGGCGGCCGCATCCTGCGCAAGCACATTCTGCCCAACTGCCTGTCGGTCATCATCATCTCGGTGGCCCTGCAGATCCCCTCGGCCATCTTCACCGAGAGCTACCTGTCCTTCATGGGCATCGGTGTCAAGGTCCCCATGCCTTCGCTGGGTTCTCTGGCCAATGAAGCCCGTGCGGGTATCAACAGCTATCCGCTGAAGCTGGTCTTCCCGTCGCTGATCATCTGCCTGATCGTTCTGGCTTTCAACCTGCTGGGCGACGGCCTGCGCGACGCGTTTGACCCCAAACTGAAGCGCTGAGGAGGGGCAGTAAAAGAGTATGAGTGAAGTGAAAAACGGCAATAAGCCGAAGTATGTGCTGGAGGTCAAGGACCTGCACACCACCTTCTCCACCGATAAGGGCGGCAAGGTCAACGCCGTCAACGGCGTTTCCTTCTCCCTGGAGCCCGGCAAGATCCTGGGCATCGTGGGCGAATCCGGTTCCGGCAAGTCCGTTACCGCCTATTCCATCATGAATATCCTGGCCGAGAACGGCGGCATCACCGGCGGCCAGATCCTGTACAACGGTGAGGATATCACCAAGTGGGACGAGAAGAAGATGGCCTCTTTCCGCGGCAAGTGCTGCTCCATCATCTTCCAGGATCCCATGACCAGCTTGAACCCCGTGTTCACCATCGGCAACCAGCTGATGGAAGCTATCATGCTGCACACCGACCGCAACAAGGAGCAGGCTAAGGCCCGCGCCATTGAAATGCTGGAACTGGTGGGCATCAACGAACCGGAAAAGCGCGTCAAGCAGTATCCCTATGAGCTGTCCGGCGGTATGCGTCAGCGTGTCATGATCGCCATGGCCCTGGCCTGCGAGCCTGACATCCTGATTGCCGACGAGCCCACCACCGCGCTGGACGTGACCATCCAGGCCCAGATTCTGGAACTGATGCAGGATCTGCAGAAGAAGATGGGTATGGCCATCATCATGGTTACTCATGACTTGGGCGTCATTGCATCCATGTGCGACGAGATCATCGTCATGTACGGCGGCCGCGTCTGTGAGCGCGGCACTGCCGACGCCATCTTCTACCATTCCGCGCATGAATACACCAAGGGTCTGCTGCGGTCTATCCCGTCCGGCTCCAACATGAAGGAACGCCTGGTTCCCATCGGCGGCACCCCCATCAACATGCTGGACCTGCCGGCTGGCTGTGCGTTCTGCCCCCGGTGCGAATCCGCCATGAAGATCTGCCTGCGGGAGCAGCCGCCCGAACTGTGGGTGGGCGAAGATCACCTGGCGTCCTGCTGGTGCAACGTCAAATCCGCCAAGGAGGGCAAGTAAGATGGCAAACAGCGAATATCTTTTGCAAGTCGAGCATTTGAAGGAATATTTCCCCGTGCGTACCGGCTTCAGCAAGACCATCCAGCTTAAGGCGGTGGACGATGTGTCCTTCGCCATCCGTCCCGGCGAAACGCTGGGTCTGGTGGGTGAGTCTGGCTGCGGCAAAACCACCGTCGGCCGTACCCTGCTGCAGCTGTACAAGCCCACCGGCGGCCGTATCACCTTTGACGGCCAGGTAGTGTATGACAGCGGCGAACAGTACGACGAAAACGGCCAGCTCAAGGTGGATGCCAACGGCAAACCCGTCCTGGGCAAGAAAGTCCAGGACGATATGATGCCTCTGCGCAAGCAGATGCAGATGGTCTTCCAGGACCCGTATTCTTCTCTGAATCCCCGTATGACCGTTGAGGACATCATCGGCGAGCCTCTGGACGTGCACAAGCTGTGCAAGACCAAGGCTGAGCGCCATGACCGCGTGATGGAACTGATGGAGCTGGTCGGCCTGAACGCCGAGCACGCCATGCGTTACCCCCACGAGTTCTCCGGTGGTCAGCGTCAGCGTATCGGCATCGCCCGTGCGCTGGCTGTCAACCCCAAGTTCATCGTCTGCGACGAGCCTGTTTCGGCGCTGGACGTTTCCATTCAGGCTCAGGTTGTCAACATGTTTGAGGACCTGCAGGAAAAGCTGGGTGTGGCTTACCTGTTCATTGCCCACGACCTGCTGGTCGTTCATCACATCAGCGACCGTATTGCGGTCATGTATCTGGGCAAGATGATGGAGCTGGCGGATGCCGATGAACTGAACGACAACCCCATCCATCCCTACACCCAGAGCCTGCTTTCCGCCGTGCCGGTGCCCGATCCGCGCACCGCTCGTGCTTCCAAGCGTATCGTGCTGGAAGGCGATGTGCCCAGCCCGCTGCATATGCCCAGCGGCTGTCCCTTCCGCACCCGCTGCCGCTACGCCACTGAACAGTGTGCCAAGGCCATGCCTCCTTTCACCGACCGGGGCAACGGCCACTTTGTCGCCTGCTGGAACAAGTGACATTGCGGTCCCGATAAAGGGGAATCGTCCTCTGCCTGCCGCCCATGGGCAGAGGGATGGTTCGCAAGTTTGCATAGTGCTGAACAAATTAGTGTGCGCAATGTTCAGCACATTGTCTAAAAATGGTGACTGAAAAGCAACAGCTTTTCCATCTTCCTTGCAAATGCAAACTGCAGACCGTATAATGGGCGTTGTATCAGGAGGAGTTCACGGAAAGAGTTTTTTCCTTTTTCCGTGAGTTTCTGATAAGATCTCTAGGAGGAAAGAACAATGAAAAAGCTCATGGCATCTGCGCTTGCTGCCGCCATGGTCGTCAGCCTGGCTGGCTGCGGTGGTTCCAATGGTTCCGCCTCTACCAGCGGCAACGGCTCCGCGTCTGCAACCACCGAGAGCGCGTCTGCAACTTCGGTTCTGAACACCGATACCAGCACGCTGTACATCAACCTGGCTTCCGAGCCTGACCGTCTGGACCCGCACCTCAACTCCACCGTTGACGGCGCTGTTCTGGCTGTCAACAGCTTCGTCGGCCTGCTGACCTACGATGAAAACGGCCAGCTGGTCCCCGGCGTTGCCGAAAGCTATGACGTCTCTGAAGACGGCATGACCTACACCTTCCATCTGCGTCAGAGCAAGTGGAGCGACGGCACCGAACTGACTGCTAACGACTTTGTCTACAGCTGGAACCGTGCTGCCAACCCCATGACTGCTTCCGACTACAGCTACCTGTACGATGGCCTGATCGCCAAGAACGAGGTTGCCAACGAGATGGTCGCCAACCCCGAGTATGATGCCGAGGCCGCTGCTGCTGCCGAAGCCGCCGGTGAAGAGTACACCATCCCCGAGGAAACTTACAGCGAGGCTGCTCTGGCTGCTCAGGCTGCCAACGAGATCCTGGTCGGCGTTGAGGCTACCGACGACTACACCCTGACCGTCACCCTGGTCAGCCCCTGCCCCTACTTCCTGAGCCTGTGCGCTTTCCCCACCTTCTACCCCGTGCCGCAGGCTGCTGTTGAGGCTGCTGATCCCGAAGGCACCAACCCCGGCGCCTGGGCTCTGGAGGCCGGCTTTGTCTGCAATGGTCCCTACACCTGCACTGCCTGGAACCATGACGAAAGCATGACCTATACCAAAAACCCCAACTACTACGATGCCGACAGCGTCACCATCGAGACCCTGCAGTTCATGCTGAGCGCTGACGACACCGCTATCTACAACGCCTACATGGCCGGCAACCTGGACTTCATCGATACCATTCCCACCGAAGAAGTTCCCAACCACATCAACGTTGACCCCGAGTTCTATGTTGCTGCCAACATCGGCACCTACTACGTTGGCTTCAACGTGAACTCCACCCTGTTCGAGGGCAAGACTCCTGAACAGGCCAACGCTATGCGTGAAGCCATCACCCTGCTGATCGACCGTCAGTACATCGTTGACACCATCGGTCAGACCGGCCAGGAAGTGGCCAACACCTTCGTGCCCGCCGGCATGAGCGACTCCAACGGCGCTGAGTTCCGTCAGAACACCGACAGCTACACCTACCCCGACGAGGAAGCCGTCGGCTACTTCGATCCCAGCGAGGATGCTTACGAAGAGAACCTGGCCAAGGCCATCGAGCTGCTGGAAAGCGCTGGCTACGTCTTTGACGACGCTGGCATGCTGAGCGCTGAGACCCCGCTGTCCTTCACCTACCTGGTGAACGAGGGCGCCGGCAACGAAGCCATCGGTGCTGCTATCCAGCAGGATATGGCTGCTATCGGCGCTACCGTGGAGATCGAGACCCAGACCTGGAACGTCTTCCTGAACGAGCGCAAGGCCGGTAACTACGACGTCTGCCGTCAGGGCTGGCTGGCTGACTTCGATGACCCCATCAACATGCTGGAGATGTGGATCACCGATTCCGGCAACAACGACGCTCAGTTCGGCCGTCCCGGTGCAGATGGCACCATTCCTTCCTATGCTCCGCAGAACTGGGATGAGTACAACGAGCTGATCGCTTCCATCAAGTCTGAGACTGATCTGACTGCCCGTGTTGCTCTGATGCACCAGGCTGAAGACATGCTGATGGAGACCTGGGCTGTCGTGCCTCTGTACTACTACAACGACCCCTACATGCAGAAGTCCAATGTTGAGGGTGTTTACACCAACGCCTTCGGCTACAAGTACTTCCATCATGCCACCAAGACCGCTGCCTGATCTGATCACCGCAACGGCTTGAACAGCAAATAAGAACCGCCCCCGTGCCTGGCACGGGGGCGGTTTTTGTGTTGTTAGCTTAAGCGTAAGGACAACCCCCGGCTATGCCGGGGAGTGTA
>CAJMLV010000043.1 GCA_905214345.1 uncultured bacterium | reverse complement strand
AACTGCAGCCAACGAATTTATAACCACGATTGGTGCCGCTCCACCGGCACCACGCCGGAGCAAGGTTCGCCTTGCTCCGGCGCTTTTTTTATTGTGTACAGCCGGATGCATCGACTTTGCCGGGGATTTGTGATACCATAAACACATCAGAAAGGGGGGCGTTCTTTTGCAGAATCCGCAAAGCGACAGCTGCCGCACCCGCTACCCTATCCTGCTGGTACACGGCACCGGGTTCCGGGACCGGAAAAGCATCGGCTACTGGGGACGCATCCCCAAAGCACTGGAATCCCACGGTGCCCGGGTGTTTTTCGGCGGTCAGGACGGCTGGGGCACGGTGGAACACAATGCCGCCGTACTGAAGCAGCGGGTGGAGGCGATCCTGGCCGAGACCCACTGTGAAAAGGTCCATCTCATCGCCCATTCCAAGGGCGGGCTCGATGCCCGGTATCTGGTCAGTTCCCTGGGCATGGCCCCCTATGTGGCGTCGGTGACCACCATTTCCGCGCCGCACCACGGGTCCCGCACCATGGACGCTCTTTTCCGGGCACCCCGGTGGCTGTTCCGGCTGGCCGCCATCTTTGTAAACGGCTGGTTCCGCCTGCTGGGCGACAAGCACCCGGATTTCTTTTCTACCTGTGACCAGTTCACCACCACCTGGGCGGAAAAATTCAACCGGGAGAACCCGGACATCCCCGGTGTATTCTACCGCAGCTATGCGGGGGTCATGTCCAGCTGCCGCAGCGATGTCTTCATGTGGTGGCAGAACCTCATCATCGGCCGGGTGGAAGGGGAAAACGACGGTCTGGTGACCGCCGCCTCCGCCCAGTGGACCGGCTTCCGCACCGAATGGCGGGGTATCGGCGGGCGGGGTGTTTCCCACATGGACGAAGTGGACTTCCGCCGCCGGCCTCTGCGCCGCCGGGGTCAGACCTGGGACGTGGTGGATCAATACATCAAGATGGTGACCGAACTGAAAGACGCGGACCTGTAACATAAGTCCCCGGCAGAGACAGCCGCAACAGCTTCTCTGCCGGGGTTTTTTCGGGTCAATTTTCGCCAAACTAATTGCGTGCGCACACAATTTGATGTATACTGTTCTTTGTGCGGTGCCTGCAAAAGTACACCGCCGGGAGGTATTGATTATGAAACTGCTGAAATGGCTTTCCGTATGCGACCGCTTCGCCAAAAGCTATCTGGATGAGCAGCTGGCTCCCCTGGGCATCAACAGCAGCCAGCACATGTATATTCTGAAAATCTGCGATCATCCCGGCTGCCTGCAGGATTCCCTGCTGGACAGCTTCTACCTGCATCCCAGCAACATTGTACGAACCATCGCCGCCCTGGAAAAGAAAGGGTTCCTGACCAGGGAACCCTACGACAAAGACAAGCGTACCTGCCGTCTGTACCCCACCCCCAAAGCCATCGGCATTGTGGAAGAAGTGCGCATGGCCTGCCGAAGAACCGAGACCCTGCTGCTGCAGGATCTGGATGAAGCGGACCGTACCGCTTTTGAACGGATGCTGGTGCAGACTGGACGGCATATTTCCGCTGAACTGGGCGTAGAACGCAAGGAGGATGAGTTTGATGAATGAGAATCCCCTGGGGAGTGAAAGTATCCCCAAACTGCTGCGCGGCTTTGCACTGCCCAGCATCACCGCCACCCTGGTCAGTTCGCTGTACAACATTGTGGACCAGGTCTTTATCGGCCAGGGTGTGGGATACCTGGGCAATGCCGCCACCAACGTTTCCTATCCCCTGTCCACCATCTGCTTGGCCATATCGCTGCTCATCGGCATCGGCAGCACTGCCCGTTTTTCCCTGTGCCTGGGCAAAGCGGAGCCGGACAAGGCCGCCCGCATCGCGGGCAGCGGCATTTCGCTGATGGTCGTGGCCGGTGCGGTATATCTGACCGTGGGAGAACTGTTCCTCACGCCTTTGCTGCGGGTATTCGGTGCTACCGCCGAAGTATTGCCCTACGCCCAGGAGTATGCGGGCATTACCCTGCTGGGCATGCCCTTCCTCATCTTCACCAACGGGGTGAGCAACCTGATCCGGGCAGACGGCAAGCCCCGGTATTCCATGGCCTGCATGGTGGCGGGTGCCATCGTCAACACCATTCTGGACCCCATTTTCATCTTTGTGTGCAACTGGGGTGTACGTGGCGCCGCTTTGGCCACCATTCTGGGGCAGTTCCTCTCCTTTTTCCTGGCTTTGGGGTACCTGCCCCGGTTCCAAACCATCCGTCTGACCCGCGCCTGTTTCCGTATCGACTTCCGGGACACTCTGCGCACGCTGTATATGGGCATCAGCAGCTGCATCAATCAGGTAGCCATCACCTTTGTACAGATCGTGCTCAACAATTCTCTGACCTATTATGGGGCTCTGTCCATTTACGGTTCGGATATTCCCCTGGCTGCCTGCGGCATTGTGATGAAAACCAATGCCATTCTGCTGTCCATTATCGTTGGCATCTCCCAGGGAGTACAACCCATCATCGGTTACAATTACGGCGCCGGACAATATGCCCGGGTGCGCCAGGCTTACAAGCTGGCCATCCAATGGAACATTGTGGTCTCGGCGGTGGGTTTTTGCCTGTTTCAGTTTGCCCCGGGGCCTATTATCTCCCTGTTCGGCAAGGGAAACGACCTGTACTATGAATTTGCCATTCTGTTTATGCGGGTATTCCTGTTCATGGTGCTGGTCAACGGGGTGCAGCTGCTGTCCTCCAACTTCTTCACCGCCATCGGCAAAGCGCTTCTGGGACTGCTGCTCTCTTTGACGCGCCAGGTGTTTTTCCTGATTCCTCTCATCCTGATCCTTCCACTGAAATTCGGCATCTTCGGGGTACTTCTGGCCGGCCCCATTGCGGATTTCATCGCCTTTGTGGTCTCCTGCCTGCTGGTATCCCGGGAATTCCGCCGCCTGAAAGAACTGGAATAGCAGACAGCCTTGCGTTCTGCGAAGACGTGATGCCTCTTTAGCGACAGCTAAGACAAGGCCCCGCGCCTTGACAATGCCCCCGGGAAACGGTACAATTCAGGTATCATCTCCTTTTTAAGGGAACGTACCGGAAAGCCGCCGGGCCGCGCCTTTTCACAGCGGACGTTTCCGACCCGCTCGAAACAGACACAAAGCCCCCCGACGCAGCCGCCGGGGGGCTTTTTATTTGCATTTGGGTCATTTTCCGGCAGCGCCGCACAAAAATAAACGGCGTGCCGGTCCCTGTTCCGGCACGCCGTTCCCGAAAAGAAGAAAAGAGAAAGAGGAGTGGATGAAAAAGTTTGTCTGCTTCCCAGCGGACTTTTGATCCGGGTCCCTGTTCCCGGATGTTCCTTTTGGGAACAATTTAAGAATACCCGGAAGATGTGACAGAAAAGTGACAGTTCTTTCAAGAAAATACGAAAGAACTTCAAAAACTCTATGAATAACTCAGAATCATCCAAAGAGGGACCGTCTATGCCCAACCGCATCAACTATGAACTGGAAATGGAAAAGACGATGCGCGCCCTGGCCGCCGAAGGCCGGCGCCCGCGCCTTTTGCTCCACGCCTGCTGCGCCCCCTGTTCCAGCGCGACTCTGGAACGGCTGGCCCAGACCTTTCAGGTGACCATCCTGTATTACAACCCCAACATTGCCCCGCCGACGGAGTATCACCGCCGGGCGGACGAACTGGACCGCTTTGTGCAGGACGCCGGATACGCCGGTCAGGGGGTTGAGGTCATCCGTCTGCCCTATGACCCCCAGGAATTTTACACCGCCGTGCGCGGGCTGGAAAACGAGCCGGAAAAAGGGGAACGCTGCACCGTCTGCTACCGTCTGCGGCTGGAACAGGCTGCCCGCTACGCAGCCGAGCACGGGTTTGAGTGGTTCACCACCACCCTGTCCATCTCCCCCATGAAGGACCCGGTGCGGCTGAACACCATCGGCACCGAGCTGGCGGCGCAGTATGGGGTGCGGTATCTGCAAAGTGAGTTCCGCAAAAAGGACGGCTACAAGCGCAGCCTGACCCTGAGCACCGAATACGGACTGTACCGGCAGGAATACTGCGGGTGTATTTTCAGCAAGGAAGAACGGGAACGCCAGGCGGCGGCCCGTCGGAAGGAGGCAGAAGAATGAAACGTATCCTGGTGGCTTTGCCCCTGAACGAGGAACAATGCGACCGGCTGCACCGGGCCGCCCCGGGCACCGAAATGCGGATCACCGCCCAGCCGGAGGAAGAGGACATCCTCTGGGCGGACGTGATCATGGGCAACGTGCCGGTGGAGAGCATCCGCAAGAATGACCATCTGGAATGGTTCCAGAGCAACTTTGCCGGGCCGGACCGGTATCTGCAGCCAGGGGTCCTGCCCGAAGGCTGCACCGTGACCAACGCCACCGGCGCTTACGGACTGGCCATCAGCGAATGGATGCTGGGCATGTGGCTGGGGCTGTGCAAGGACCTGTTCCTCTACCGCGACCGCCAGAACCGCTGTGAATGGGACGCCATCGAACGGCCGGTGCGCGGTGTGGCCGGCGCCCGGGTGCTCTGCGTGGGGCTGGGTGACATCGGTTCCAGCTTTGCCCGCCGGGCCCACGCCATGGGCGCCGAGGTGGTGGGCGTGCGCCGCCGCGCCCCCGAAGCCTGTCCTTCCTACTGCCTGCGGGTGGTTGGACAGGACGCTCTGGATGAAGAGCTGCCCGAAGCCGACCTGGTAGCCCTGAGCCTGCCCGGCACCGACGAGACCGCCCACCTTTTTGACGCCGCCCGCATCGCCCGGATGAAGCCGGGTGCCATCCTGCTGAACGTGGGCCGGGGCAGCGCGGTGGACACCGATGCCCTGACCGAAGCCTTGCGCAGCGGACACCTGTTTGGCGCGGGGCTGGATGTCACCGACCCGGAACCCCTGCCCGCGGACCATCCTTTGTGGAAGCTGCCCAACGTCATCATCACTCCCCACATCTCGGGACGGTTCAGCCTCCCCCGCACCCTGGACAACATCGTGGACATCTTTGCCCGCAACCTGGGGCACTACCTGAACGGCGAAGTGCTGGACAACCAGGTGTCCCGCAGTACCCGCTATGTGAGCAGCGACACCGCCGGGCAGCGGCTGCGCTGTGAACCCGACGACTGACCCCCGGCCGCCGTGCGGCCTTCCGCCCCTCCCTTTTGATACCGAGAGGATTCATGTATGACATTTTATAATCTTGTCTGGCTGTTTTTCTGCTACTCCTTTATAGGCTGGCTGGCCGAAGTCCTGTTCACCGCCGTGCGCCGGCGCCGCTATCAGGACCGCGGCGTGCTGGGCGGCCCTCTGTGCCTGATCTACGGCGTGGCAGGCAGCATCATCACCGTGGGCTTCCACGAACTGGCCACCACCAGCTGGTTCTTCCTCTTCCTGTTCAGCGCCGTTATTGCCACGGCGGTGGAATGGATCGGCGGGCACATCCTGGAACGGTTCAGCGACGCCCGCTGGTGGGATTACTCCAACCGTAAATTCAACCTGGACGGCTACATCTGCCTGTCCGCCTCGGTATTCTGGGGCGCGCTGGGCCTGGTGGCCGTCAAATGGCTGGCGCCTTTGCTGCTGCAGGTTTTCGACCTGCTGCCGCCCCTGGCCGGTCATGTGGTCATCTGGGTACTGCTGGCCCTGCTGGCCCTGGACGGCCTGGGCACCATCCTGACCCTGGCGGGTATCCGCCACCGCTTTGCCCAGGCCCGGGCGGTCCATAACCGGCTGGCTGCCCTCACCCTGGATATGGGCATGTGGGTGCTGGGCCGCACCGAAAGCCGTATGGTCAAGGCTTATCCCCAGGCCAACTTCGTACGTCCCAAAAAGGAAAAAAGCGTCGTCTTTGCCGAGGGCTGCAGCTTCTACAAGCTGTTCCTGCTCTTTGTCATCGGTGCTTTTCTGGGTGACGTGACCGAAACCATCTTCTGCCGCATCACCGCCGGGGAATGGATGAGCCGTTCCAGCCTGGTGTGGGGTCCCTTCTCCATCGTGTGGGGCCTGGCCATTGCCCTGGTGACCCTGCTCATGTACCGCTACAAGGACAAAAGCGCCAGCTGGCTGTTTGTGGCCGGTACCCTGCTGGGCGGCGCCTATGAATACCTGTGCAGCGTTTTTACCGAGCTCGTCTTCGGCGCCGTATTCTGGGATTACAGCAAGATCCCCTTCAACCTGGGCGGCCGTATCAACCTGCTGTACTGCTTCTTCTGGGGCTTTGCGGCGGTGGCCTGGTTCAAGATCTTCTATCCCCCGCTGTCTGCCTGGATCGAGAAACTGCCCATCCGCCTGGGCACGGTCATCACCTGGTGTCTGGTGGTGTTCATGTGCGTGAACATGGCGGTGAGCTCGGCCGCCCTGGCCCGCTACACCGCCCGCATCGAAGGACAGCCTCCCCGGAACCAGATCGAGGAATATCTGGACGAGCACTTTGACGACGCCCGGATGAAGCAGATCTACCCCAAGTTCGTACATACCGGCTGATCGCACAGTCATATAAAAACGGCCCCTTTGCGAAAGGAAGCACCTTCGCAAGGGGGCCGTTTTGCTGCCCGGAAAGGGCTGTGTCACTTCTGCTCGTAGTTCTGGCAGTAGTGCGGGGTGTCCACGCCCGACGCGCCGTCGGTGTGGTGGGTGATCTTGATCTGGCTCAGATCACATTTCTGGCAGTTGATGTTGTGGGCGCAGGCGCTCACATCACAAAAGACACCGCAGTTTTCCATCTGGATTCACCTCCCTGTGGGGGCGGTTGTTTCCGCCCTGCACAGAAAGTATGCCCGGATCGCGCCGGGATAATCACACCGGTGCAAAAAAACATGCCCCCGCCGTATTGGCGGGGGCATGTTTGGTTGGGCCGGCGAGGTTCGAACTCACGAATGGCGGAGTCAAAGTCCGCTGCCTTACCACTTGGCTACGGCCCAGCAAAAGGCGGCGCGGGCCGCCGAAAACCTAAGAAAAAAGACCGCGCAGCTTTTTAAGGACTGTGCGGTCTTTGGTGGGGTGCCTAGAGGGATTCGAACCCTCGGCCTCCAGAGCCACAATCTGGCGCGCTAACCAACTGCGCCATAGGCACCATACATATGCGCCCGAAGGGACTCGAACCCCCGGCCCACTGCTTAGAAGGCAGTTGCTCTATCCAGCTGAGCTACGGGCGCGCATGGTTCTTGACCCCCTTATACGGGAACAAGCTGCGTTTGTTAATATACCATACGCAACCTGAAAAGTCAAGCCCCATCTACAAAAAATATCAAACTTTTGCGGAATATACCCCCACCGGCGGTTCGCTGTTCACAAAATACAGCTCGTACCACAGAATGAAGGAGTAGATGCTCCAGATTTTGGTCATGTTTTTGGCATGACCGGCCTTGTGGTCATCCAGCAGGCGGCAGATCTCCGGCACGTTGAAGAACTGTTCCGCCACCGGGCCGGTGAACTTTTCCTTCACCATCCCGTAATATTTATCCTGCTGCAGCCAGTCGTTCAGCGGCACCGGGAACCCCAGCTTCTTGCGCTGGGCCACGCTTTCGGGCAGCTGCTTCAGCGCCGCGCCCCGCAAAGCGATCTTGGTGTGTTCCTTGTCGCAGCGGTACCGGCGGGGAATGCTCAGAGCCACGTCCAGCATCTCCCGGTCCAGGAAGGGCACACGCAGTTCCAGAGAGTTGGCCATGCTCATGCGGTCGGCCTTGAGCAGGATGTCATAGAGCATCCAGGTGTGCATATCCACCCACTGCAGCTGGGTGGGTTCGTCCAGACCCTGGACCTTATCAAAGTAAGGCTTGAAGAAAGCCTCGGGGGCGGGGTTGCCGTAGTTCTTTTTCAGGTAACGGTCCCGTTCCGCCGGGGATTCAAACACATAGTTGGCCCGCATATACCGCTGCCAGGGTTCCCGGCCGCCCCGGACCAGGAAATGCCGGCCCTTGAACTGGGGCATCTTTTCCGCCGTGCGGGAGAGGAACTTGCGCACAGCTTTTGGCACCTTGCGGCCGTAATCCTCAAAGTGGACAGCCTGGCAGTACATGGGATAGCCGCCGAACAGCTCGTCGGCGCCTTCGCCGGACAGCACCACCTTCACATACTTGCGGGCGTTCTGCGCCAGGAAGTACAGGGGCACCTCCGCCGGGTTGGGCATGGGTTCGTCCAGATACCACTGGATGACCCGGTTGGCCTCAAAGAACTGGTCCGCATCCACCTTGTTGGCGATGCTGGGCACTCCGATCTCCTTGCTGAAAGCCTGGGCGTAGGGCAGCTCGGAGTATTTTTCCTCCGCATAGCCCACCGAGAAGCTCTTCACATGGGGGGTACCTTTGGCCACCTCGTTGACCACAAAGCTGGAATCCACGCCGGAGGAGAGGAAGCACCCCACCTCCACGTCGGCGATCTGGTGGGCAGCCACGCTCTCGGCAAAGGTTTCGGTGATCTTCTTCTCCCAGTCTTCCTGGGTCTTGGTCTCGTCGATATGGTAGCGGATGTCAAAGTACCGCTCGATGGTCATTTCGCCGTCTTTCCAGGTGAACATATGGGCGCCGGGCAGCTTGAACACATCCACAAACATGGTCTCCTCGTTGGGGATGTATTCGATGCTGAGGTATTCGGGCAGGCGCTTTTCGTTCAGCTGTTTCTTGAAGCCGGGATGGGCCAGGAAGCACTTGATCTCGCTGCCGAAGAGGAACAGTCCATCCACATTGTAATAGTAGAAGGGCTTGATGCCGAAGATGTCCCGGGCACCGAACAAGGTCTTGTTCTTGCGGTCCCAGATCACGAAGGTGAACATCCCCCGCAGTCTGGCGGGCAGGTCCTTGCCCCACTGCTCATAGCCGTGGAGAAGCACCTCGGTGTCCGAATGGGTGGCGAAGGTATGGCCTGCGGCCTCCAGTTCGGCGCGCAGGGTCTGGAAATTGTAGATCTCGCCGTTAAAAACCACAACAAGGTTCTCGTCCTCGTTGTACATGGGCTGGCGGCCGCCTTCCAGGTCGATGATGGAAAGACGGCGGTGGCCCAGAGCCACCTGGTCGTCCACATAGTAGCCCTCGCCGTCGGGGCCGCGGTAGGTGATCAGGTCCGCCATAGCCTTGACGGTGGCCCGGGCGGTTTCGGCGTCGTGTTTGCGCTGGGCAAAGCCGGTGATGCCACACATGGATGTTATCCTCCTCTGTGTCAGTCGGTCAGACCCTTGTTGCCGTAATAACGGGCGGTCTTGCGGTAGTAGTTCAGCTGGCTGCGCAGGTACCAGAGCCCGCGTTTCAGGCTGCGGTCTTCCTTGCAGTAGAGCTGGTGGGCACAGCGGCCCTGCTTTTTCAGCCGGGCGGCGGCAGCCAGCAGTTTTTCATCTTTCAGATACTTGCGGATGACGCCGTAGGGCGCGATCATCCACAGGCTTTCGGTATCGGCAATGGTAAAGCCGGTGTCCTTGCCTTCCAGCACGTCCTGCACCAGCCAGCGGGCCAGGTTGTAGCCGGCGGCGGTGACAAAGTAGCTGGAACGGCCCTGGCGGGGGTTCATCTCAAAGAGCTTATACTCCCCGGTGCGGGCGTCGTACTTCATATCAAAGTTGGCATAGCCCACCCAGCCCATGTCCTCCAGGAACGCCCGCATCCGCTCCAACAGGGCGGAGTCGTTGATCGCGGGGGAAGAAAGGATGGCGGCGTAGTTGCCGATGCCTTCGGGGGTCTGTTCCTCCAGCAGGGGGCGGCCCAGGGCCATCAGATGGACCTTGCCGTCCAGACCGCAGTAGGCGTTGAGCACCCGCATGCAGTTGTCGTCGCCGGGGATGTACTCCTGCAAAATCAGGTCATCCTGGTAGGAACTGCCGTAGATGGCGGTGGTGATGGCGTCGTATTCCGCCCGGTCATGGGCCAGAAAAACCTTCTTCTTGTGGGGGAAGGAGCAGTTCCAGTAGGCCGGGGAGTTGCTGGCCTTGATGATGACCGGGAAATCGAAGGGGAATTCGGCGTCCTTGTAATTCTGCGCCGTGCAGGTGGCCGTTTTCGGGTAAGAAAGACCATGGGCGGCACAGGCTTTATAAAAGTTGTCTTTTATGTCAAGATCCAACACCGTTTGCAGTTCCGGGCAGGCAAAATGGAAGTAAGGTTCCAGGGCTTTCCGGTTGCGGGCCATGAGGATGGTGTAGCCGTCGGCGCAGGAGACCAGCAGCAGCGGGCGATCGCGGTAGTCGTGGGCTTTGGCGTAGTCCACCAGGGTACGCACAAAGACCTCGTCGTCTTCCAGGTCCGGCTCCACAACGGCGATGTTCACCAGCCGGGTGTTGCGGGTGGCCGCCAGCACACCCTTGCAGATGGCGTCGCTCACCACGCCGTATTCGGTATAAAAACTGCGGGCCATGCCGTAGACATTGGCGTCGCTGCCCAGCAGCACAGGTTGAAAGTTCAGCATAACAAAGCCTCTTTGTTCATACAGATGGTATATTCCTGATTATTGTACGTCCAAAGCGGCCCCGTTGTCAATCTTTTACACCGCCCGTTCCCTGCAGTCCCCCACAGCCGCCCGCCCTTACAGTATGCGCCGCACGGCCCGAAGGTATCACCCCGGACGGCGCAGCGCCATACTTTTACATCCTTTTTGGGCGGGGCGGGCTTTTCTTTTTGGGGTCAGGTGTGTATAATATAGGGTATTAAAATCTTACGGCACCCTAAGGAAAGGGAAATTTTATGTGCGGAATCGTTGGTTTTGTGGGCGCGCGGAATGACGCGCGCGATGTGTTGCAGGCCATGATGGACCTGATCGCCCACCGCGGCCCGGACGGCCAGGGCCAGTTTGTGGAAGGCCCGGCAGCCCTGGGGCAGCGGCGGCTTTCCATCATCGACCTGGAAGGCGGCCGCCAGCCCATGTACAACGAGGATGAAAACCTTGTTGTGGTCTTTAACGGCGAGATCTATAACTTTCAGCCCCTGACCGAGGAGCTGAAAGCCGCCGGGCATACCTTCGCCACCCGGTCGGACACCGAAGTGCTCCTGCACGGCTACGAGGAATGGGGCAAGGGTCTGCTGGACCGGCTGCGGGGCATGTTTACCTTTGCTCTGTGGGACCGCCGGGAAGAGACCCTGCTGCTGGCCCGGGATCATTTTGGCATCAAGCCGCTGTATTATTATCAGAACGAAGCCGGGGAACTGCTCTTCGGCAGCGAGATCAAGAGTTTTCTGGCCCACCCGGGCTTTCACAAGGAACTGAACGAGGACCAGCTTTCCCTGTATCTGTCCTACCAGTTCTCCCCGGGGGAAAACACCTTCTTCAAGGGCGTGAAAAAGCTGATGCCCGCCCACTGGCTGGAATGGAAGGCCGGTGAGGTGACGGTGCAGCGCTACTGGCGCCCCGAATTCACCCCCGACAACGGCCCTTCCCTGGAAGAGTGGGAGAAGGCCATCAGCGACGCCATGAAGGAGAGCGTTTTCGCCCACAAGATTGCCGACGTGGAGGTGGGCAGCTTCCTTTCTTCCGGCGTGGACTCCAGCTATATGGCCGCCCTGGCCAAGGTGGATAAGACCTTCACCGTGGGCTTTGCCAACAAGCAGTACGACGAGACCGATTATGCCACCGAGTTTTCCAAGCATATCGGTGTCAAGAACTACGCCTACCGCATCACCCCCGAGGAATACTGGGCCAACCTGGGCCGCATCCAGTACCACATGGATGAACCCCTGGCCGATGCCGCCAGCGTGGCGCTCTACTTCGTCAACCGGGAAGCCGCCAAGCAGGTGAAGGTCTGCCTGTCCGGCGAAGGTGCAGACGAATTCTTCGGCGG
Source organism: uncultured bacterium (assembly GCA_905214345.1). Classification (GTDB taxonomy): domain Bacteria; phylum Bacillota; class Clostridia; order Oscillospirales; family Ruminococcaceae; genus Gemmiger. Next base: position 10,910 of record CAJMLV010000043.1, on the reverse strand, counting down.
GTACAACATTTATAAAGAGCCTTTCACCGTGAGCTGGTACGACCGGCTGCCCCTGTGGCTTCGCCGCAGCGTGGGGGCGGTGGCCAACCTGCTGCCGCCGGTACCGGGGGTGAACTTCCTGGTGCGCCGGGGCAAGCCGCTGGAAGAGCGGTATATCGGCAACACCAACCTCATGGGCGAGCGCCGCAAGCGCAAGCTGATGAAGAACTACACCGGCAACTGCAAGCCCACCGACATCTCCCGCCCCTTCTTTGAGATGACCAAAGGTCAGGACCCGGTGACCCGGATGGAATACTGCGACCTGAACCTGTGGATGGTGGGCGACATCCTGCTCAAGGCCGACAAGATGAGCATGGCCAATTCGCTGGAACTGCGGGTGCCTTTCCTGGACCGGAAGGTCTTTGAACTGGCCTGCCGTATTCCCACCAAGTGCAAGGTCAACGCCCAGCAGACCAAGATCGCCATGCGGGGCGCCGCCGAAATGACCATTCCCGCCAAGACGGCGGACAAGAAAAAGCTGGGCTTCCCCGTTCCGGTGCGGGCCTGGCTGCGGGAAGAAAAATACGCCGCCGTGCTGCGGGAAGCCTTCCACAGCGAAGCGGCGGAGAAATTCTTCAACACCGGCGAACTGAACCGCATGCTGGACCAGCATGTCAGCGGCAAGCGGGACAACTGGCGCCAGCTGTGGTGTGTGTTTATCTTCCTTGTCTGGTACGACGAATATTTTGTGAAGAGGTGAAGAGCCGATGCTGCTGAAACAACTGCTGAAAGGCCTGCGCTACACACTGGTGCAGGGTACGCTGAACGCCGAAGTGGCCGACATCTTCTATGATTCCCGCAAGGTCACCGAAAACGGCCTGTTCGTCTGCATTGTGGGCACCCAGCGGGACAGCCACGACTATGCCGCCGATGTGGCGGAAAAGGGTTCTTCGGTGCTGGTGATCCAGCATGACCTGGCCGACGGCGTGCTGGAAAGCATGCCCGATGTGACGGTGCTGAAATTTGAGAACACCCGCTACGCCATGGCCATGCTATCCGCCGCCTACTTCGGCCATCCCGCCGAAGAAATGACCATGGTGGGGGTGACCGGCACCAAGGGCAAGACCACCACCACCCACATGATCCGGTCGGTGCTCACCGCCGCCGGGCACAAGACCGGTATGATCGGCACCAATGGTGTGTATTATCCCGGCCACCACTATGACCTGAACAACACCACCCCCGAAAGCTACGAGCTGCAGAAGATCCTGCGCCAGCTGGCCGATGCGGGCTGCGACGCCTGCGTGATGGAGGTTTCCAGCCAGGGCGTGATGATGGACCGTGTGGCGGGCATCCATTATCGGGTGGGCGTTTTCACCAACCTCTACCCCGACCACATCGGCCCCGGGGAACATTCCAGCTTTGAGGAATACCGCAGCTGGAAGGGCAAGCTGTTCCAGCGCTGCGACATCGGCGTGGTGAACGCCGACGACGAGAACACCGAGCCCCTGCTGGAAGGCCACACCTGCCAGCTCATCACCTACGGCATCGAGAAGCCCGCGGATTACCGCGCCGGGCAGGAATACCGCCTGCTGCGCAGCAAGACCATGCTGGGTGTGGAGTTCACCCTCACCGAGCCGGACGGCCACACTCTGGACGTGCAGGTGGCCATGCCGGGACGGTTCAGCATCTACAATGCCCTGGCCACCATCGGGGTGGGCAAGGCGCTGAACCTGCCCGACGAGCCCATCCACCAGGGTCTGCGGGACACGGTGGTCAAGGGCCGTGTGGAGCTGGTGCCCATCAGTCACCGGTTCACCATCCTCATCGACTATGCCCACAACGAGGCCGCCACCGAAAGCCTGATGCAGACACTGAAAGCCTACAACCCGCACCGTATGGTGGTGGTGTTCGGCTGCGGCGGCAACCGCAGCAAGCTGCGCCGGTACGGCATGGGCGAGGTCTGCTCCAAGATGGCGGATTTCCTCATCCTCACCGAGGACAACAACCGCTTTGAAAAGGTGGAGGACATCATCGCCGACATCAAGGAAGGCATCGCCAAGGGCAACCCCGACGTGCCCTATGTGGAAATTCCCGACCGCCTGGATGCCCTGCACTACGCCATCGACCACGCCCAGGAGGGCGACCTCATCGCGGTCATCGGCAAGGGTCACGAGGCTTACCGCGACCGGGAGGGTGTCAAGACCCCCTTCCTGGAACGGGAACTCATCGAGGAATACGCCGCCGAAAAGGGCATCGAATAAACCGACATACAACAACCGGCGCGGAGAAAGCTGCTTGGCCTTCTCCGCGCCGGTTTGCTTTGTCTGTTTTGGTCGTCAGCCCCGGGTCTGCTCCCAGTATTCTCCCATACTGGCGCCTTTCTGTCCCGTGACCTCATCGGTGAGGTAGTTTTCCAGCCCGGCGTCCGCAGGGTTCCAGGCACGGGCGGTGTCCTCGTCGGGATATTCCACCTCAGCATACATGAAGTGCCCCGGCTGCCCCGGGTCCACGTCGTTCACTTCCAGATGAAGCCCGCCGGGCAGGTCATAGTCCCGGCGCTCCTTTTTGATGAGCGGTTTGCCGATGAGGGATTCCAGTTTACCAAACAGGTCGGCGTCAATTTCGGTTTCGATCTCCTGTCGGCTCATACCGGTGGGGTCGGGCGCCCCCTTGAAGCAGAGGACCAGCGCCGTGGGCCCGCCTTGTACCGCTTCCCGCCGGATGCGCACGGTGGGCCGCACGCTGATATACCCCTGGTCCATCTGCTGTACCCGCACCGGTTCCAGGTCTCGGGGCCATCCGGCCACCATCCATTTGCGCTCGATCTCCATCCCGCATCCCTCACTTTGATACAAATTCGGGCGGCTGTGCCGTCGGGAACAGTATACCACGCTTGCGCCGTTCCCGGCAAGCGGGTATAATGGTAGAAAAGCCGCGGCACGCCGCAAAACACCATCGAGAAAAGAGAGTTTATTTCATGCAGCATTTGAAACAATTCTGTACCCGCAAGAACCTGTGGTTCCTGGTGCTGGTCGCCCTGCAGGTGATCTTTCTGCTGACCCGGTTCGTTTCGGATTACGGGGCCGGCACGGCCATCGACGTGACCCCCGACCTGATCATTCCTTACACCGAGGAAGCGGTAAACGATGACCGCGGCACCCAGGTGGAAAACTATGTGGGGCAGTTTGCCACCACCCGCTGGCTGGACATTGAAGCCGGCAGCTACCAGATCGTGGTGACCTACGCCAACAACGGCGGCACCGGCACGGTGCGGTTCCTGGACGAGGTCATGCCCACCGCCCAGTATGACGTAGCCAGCCTGCCCGCCGGGCGGACCTCCTCCACCTTCACCTTGTGGATGGAACACGGCTGCGAGGTGGCTCAGCTGCAATTTTACGCCAACTGCGGCGAAAATCAGGTCACCTTCATCACCGGGGTACAGATCATCCCCACCCATTCCTTCGCCTATGTGCATTTTCTCACCGTGCTGGCCCTGTTTGCCGCCATCGACTGGCTGCTGCTGGTGCTGACCCGGCGGGTGGCCCTGCCCTGGCGTACGCTGGAAGCCCGGTACAGCGCCATGGCCATCGTGGCTTTGGTGGCGGTGGCCTGCCTGCCCCTGGGCCTGGGCTACATCACCTACGGCCACGACCTGACGGTACACCTGACCCGCATCGAGGGGCTGAAAGCCGGTCTGCTGGCCGGGCAGTTCCCGGTGCGGATGGACCCCGACATCGTCAGCGGCAAGGGCTATCCTTTCAGCCTGATGTACGCCGACCTGCTTTTGTACCCGGCAGCCATCCTGCGGATTCTGGGTTTCAGCCTGCAGACGGTGTACAAGCTGTATGTGGCGGGCATCACCCTGGCCACCGCCCTCATCACCCGGTATGTGCTGCGCCGGATGTTCAACAACGAGATCGTGGCCCTGGCGGGCACGGCGCTGTATCTGCTGGCGCCCTACCGCCTGACCAACGTGTATGTCCGCGCTTCGGTGGGTGAATACTCCGCCATGATGTTCCTGCCCCTGGTGGTGTACGGGCTGTGGCGCATCTACCGCCAGAAGCCCGGCGAAAAGGCGGGACCCTGGTGCTGGCTCTCCCTGGCACTGGGCTTTACCGGCCTTTTGCAGACCCATCTGCTCACCAGCGTGATGACCGGCTTTCTGACCGCCATTTTCTGCATCCTGTACGCCAAACGCACCTTCCGCCGCCCGGTCCTGCTCAGCCTGTGCAAGGCCGCCGGCGTGGCCGTGGTGTGGAATCTGTGGTTCCTGGTCCCTCTGGCCCAGTATATGATCCAGGGCGTATGCCACATTGCCGGCCGCTACGATGCTTCCTACCTGCAGGATTCCGCCGTCATGGTGGGTCAGATGTTCATGCTCTTCGGCAAGGGCACCGGCACCGCTCAGTCCATCGCCCTGGGCATGGACGGCGAGATGCCGCTGGCCCTGGGCACCGCCCTTGGTCTGGGTGCTCTGGCCCTGGTGGCTGCCCTGATGGACCCTGCCGTGCGGGAGGAGAACCGCACGGTCACCCGCATCAGCGTGTGGACTCTGGCTTTCGGCGCGCTGTGCGTCTGGATGGCCAGCGATGTGTTCCCCTGGTATGATGTATTTCTGAGCGAAAACCCGCTGATCAAGGCCCTGTCCTCCCTGTTGGGCAAACTGCAGTTCGCCTGGCGTTTCCTGAGCCCGGCCAGCCTGCTGCTGACCTTCTGTGCCGCCGGGGCGCTGGCCATGCTGTGGAACAAACGGCGGGAACTTTCCAAACAGATCGCCATTGTTCTGGTACTGCTGACCCTGATCCCCGCCGGCTACCAGATGTACGACTGCTGCACCAACAGTGTGGTGGTCACCTACATGAGCCTGGGTTCCATGGGTGTGGGCCGTCCCCTGAAAGAGGACCAGCTGGCCGGCGGCGAATATCTGCCCTATGACCTTTCGGACGAGCTGAGCCCCATGCAGTTCAACGATGTCAGCTTCTATTTTGACGAGGGCGTGGAGGCCGAGTCCACCCAGCGGGTCCAGCTGAGCGTAACCTTCACCGCCACCAACACCAACGACACCGAATCCACCGTGGTGGTGCCGCTCTTCGCCTATCCCGGCTATGAGATCACCGACACCGCCGGCACCGCCCAGCTCAGCCGCCAGGACGGCTACCTGACCGTGGTGCTGCCCGCCGGATACAGCGGCACCGTCACCGTGCGCTGGGCCGGATTCCGGTACTGGCGGGTGTTCGACCTGATCAGCCTGGCAGGCATCGCCGCCACCGTGGTGTTCTGGGTGCGTTGCCGCCGTCAGGTGGCCGAAGTCTAACACGCAACCGGGCGTTTCATACAAAAACAGGATTCCTGTTTTGTGCACTCCGGCAAAGATTCTGGCCAAAACGTGGGTTTTCCACCGTGCGGCGGGTTTTCGATTTGTTCAAACCGCCAGTTGCATTTTGGGCTTTTCCCCCGTATAATAATTGCATACAGCAAGGGCGCTGCGAGGTTTTCGCAGCGCTTTTTTCTTGCTTTTCGTCCCGGGGTGGGGCAACAATCTGCAGGGTAAAGGAGTAAAGAAGTATGGCAGCAACCGTTATGGAAATCTACGGCAGCAAAGTCTTCAACGAATATGAAATGCGTGAGCGTCTGCCCAGTTCCACCTACAAGAGCCTGAAGGCGACCATTGAGAAGGGCCAGCCCCTGGACCTGGATGTGGCGAACGTCGTGGCCAGCGTCATGAAGCGCTGGGCTATCGAGAAGGGTGCCACCCACTACACCCACTGGTTCCAGCCGCTCACCGGCATCACCAGTGAAAAGCACGACGGCTTCGTCAGCCCCCAGAAGGACGGCACCGCCATCATGGAGTTTTCCGGCAAGGAGCTCATCAAGGGCGAACCGGATGCCTCTTCCTTCCCTTCCGGCGGCCTGCGCGCCACCGCGGAAGCCCGCGGCTACACCGCCTGGGACCCCACCAGCTACGCGTTCGTGAAGGATGACGTGCTGTGCATTCCCACCGCCTTCTGCTCCTACACCGGCGAGGCGCTGGATAAAAAGACCCCGCTGCTGCGTTCCATGCAGGCCATCTCCGACCAGGCCTGCCATGTGCTGAAGCTGTTCGGCAAGAACGTGGACCGCGTGAGCACCACCGTTGGCCCCGAGCAGGAATATTTCCTGGTCCGCAAGGAAGACTATGAAAAGCGTCTGGACCTGGTCCTGACCGGCCGCACCCTCTTCGGTTCCGCTCCCTCCAAGGGCCAGGAACTGGAAGAGCACTACTTCGGCGTGATCCGCCCCGTTGTCTCCGAGTTCATGAAGGAACTGGACGAAGAGCTGTGGAAGCTGGGCATCCCCGCCAAGACCAAGCACAACGAAGTGGCCCCCGCCCAGCATGAGCTGGCCCCCATCTACGATACCACCAATGTGGCCATCGACCACAACCTGCTGACCATGGAGATGATGAAGAAGATCGCCGCCAAGCACGGCCTGGTCTGCCTGCTCCATGAAAAGCCCTTTGAAGGCGTCAACGGCAGCGGCAAGCACAACAACTGGTCCCTGAGCACCCAGGACGAGAACCTGCTGGACCCCGGCGACACCCCCATGGAGAACCTGCAGTTCATGGTTTTCCTGGCGGCTGTGGTCAAGGCGGTTGACGAATACGCCGACCTGCTGCGCACCTCTGTGGCCACCCCCGGCAACGACCATCGTCTGGGTGCCAACGAGGCTCCCCCGGCCATCATCTCCATCTTTGTGGGCGAAGAGCTGGAAGCCGTCATCGACGCCATCTGCTCCGATTCTCCCTACGCCGGTCCCGTCAAGATGAAGATGGACCTGGGCGTGGATGTTCTGCCCAAGTTCAGCAAGGACACCACCGACCGCAACCGCACCTCTCCCTTCGCCTTCACCGGCAACAAGTTCGAGTTCCGTATGCCCGGTTCTACCGAGAACCTGTCCGACGCCAACTCCATCCTGAACACCGCCGTGGCCAAGGAACTGAAGGATTTCTGCGCTGCCACCGAGAACGCCGCCGACTTTGAGTGCGCTGCGGCTGCCTGGGTCAAGCAGACCCTGAACGACCATCGTCGGGTCATCTTCAATGGCAACGGTTATTCCGCCGCCTGGGAAGAAGAAGCCGAGCGCCGCGGCCTGCCCAACCTGAGAAGCACCCCGGAGGCCATGATCGCCCTGAAGGCTCCCAAGAACATCGCCCTGATGGAAGAGTTCGGCGTGCTGACCAAGACGGAAATGCTCTCCCGCTACGAGGTGGAGATGGAGCATTACAGCAAGATCATCAACATCGAAGCCCGCACCATGCTGAAGATGGCCAACAAGCAGCTGATCCCCGCCGCCACCAGCTACATGGGTGATGTGGCCGCCACCGCCGCCGCCAAGTCCTCGGTGTCCGAAGCCATCTCCACCCATGCGGAGACCAAGCTGCTGACCGAGCTGTCCAAGTACACCGACGAGATGTCCGACGCTGCCGATGCTCTGAAGGCCCTGACCGACGAGGTCTGCGCCATGGAAGACGAAGCCGCCAAGGCCCATGCCTTCCACGACAAGGTCCTGCCCGCCATGGCTCGCCTGCGCGCCGCCGCCGATGTGGCCGAAGAAATGTGCGACGAAGAGTACTGGCCCCTGCCCTGCTACAGCCGCATGCTGTTCTACACCGAATAACGGGCCGCCGCTGTCACTAAGATTTTCCCTTTCCTAAATTCTTACACCAGCTCGAAAGGCCCGCCACCTACGGCGGGCCTTTCGAGTTTTGGGGTTAGCCCCCGGAGGTTTTTGTATGAAACACACCGCCCAGGACATCCTGAATTACGTGGAAGACAACGACGTCAAGTTTGTGCGGCTGGCCTTCTGCGATATTTTCGGCAACCAGAAAAACATCTCGGTCTATTCCAGCGAGCTGCCCCGGGTGTTTGAATACGGCATCTGCTTTGACGGCAGTTCCATTGCCGGGTTCATGAACACCGAGGAAAGCGACCTGGTGCTGTGGCCGGACCCGGATACCATGACCATCCTGCCCTGGCGCCCTGCGGAAGGCCGGGTCATGCGGATGTACTGCGACATCACCCTGCCCAACGGCAAACCTTTTGAGGGCAACTGCCGGGGCTACCTGCAGTCGGTGGTACAGCGCATCCGGGCCAAGGGGCTTTCCTGCACGGTAGGGTGCGAGTGCGAGTTCTATCTCTTTGAAACGGACGAGCACGGCAACCCCACCCGCATCCCCATGGACCACGGCGGTTACTTTGACATGGCACCCCTGGACAAGGGCGAAAACATCCGCCGGGAGATCTGCTTTGCCATGGAGGATATGGGTCTGCAGCCCCAGCACAGCCACCACGAGAGCGGCCACGGCCAGAACGAGATCGACTTTTTGTATGACGCGCCCCTGCGCACCGCCGACAACGTGAACACCCTGAAAAGCACCATCAAGGCCATTGCGGGCAGCAACGGGCTGTTTGCTTCCTTCATGCCCAAGCCTTTGCCCGACCAGGCCGGCAGCGGCATGCACGTGAATCTTTCGCTGAACCGGGACGGGCGCAACCTTTTTGCGGGCGAGCTCGAGCCGGACAGCGAAGCAGGGCACTTCATTGCCGGTATTCTGGCCCACGCCCGGGAGCTGACCGCCTTCTGCAACCCGATGCCCAACAGCTACAACCGGTTCGGTTCCTGCGAGGCGCCCCAGTACATCAGCTGGAGCCGCCAGAACCGCAGTCAGCTGGTGCGGCTGCCTTCGGCCAGCGGTGAATTCTGCCGTCTGGAACTGCGCAGCCCCGACCCCTCCTGCAATCCCTACCTGGTCATCGGCCTGATCCTGGCCGCCGGGCTGGACGGCATCGAGCGCAAGCTGCCTCTGCCGGAACCGGTCAACCGCAACCTCTTCCACAAAGATGCGGCGGCCGGGCTGGAAAGCCTGCCCCGCACCCTGCGGGAAGCCATCACGGTGGCGGCCCAGAGCGAGTTTATCGCCAAGGAACTGCCCCTGGCCGTGATGAACAAATACTTCGAATACCAGACCCAGCTCTGCATTGCCAGCGAGACCGCCCGTGATCCCGCTGCCTGGGAGCGGGAACATTGCTTCCTGGTTCTGTAAGTCACACAGCGCGCCACCGCAGAAAAGGAGGGAATGGCATTGGGTCTGGCATTGATCGCATCGGCGGGTAACAACGCCAACGAGTACCTGGCCCGGCATGCCGCAGAGCTGGGGTACACAAGACCGGTGATCGTGGCCAGCGGCGGTGAGGCCCGCCGCCGCCTGGGTGACAAGGACTTTGAAGTGGTCATCATCAACGCGCCGCTGCCGGATGAATTCGGCCATGAACTGGCGCTCCACGCGGTGGAAAAAAGCCACGCCGGGGTGCTGTTTCTGGTCAAAAGCGGCAACGCCGAACAGATCGGCGCAAAATTGCAGGAACACGGGGTACTGGTGCTGGGCAAGCCCTTTTCGGCCCCGCAGTTCCGCCAGGCGATGCAGATCGCGGCCAGCTGCTACCGCCGCCTGGACATTCTGCGGGCAGAAAACGCCCGCCTGACCGAAAAAATCGCCCAGCTGCGTCTGGTGGACCGGGCCAAGTGTTATCTCATCGAGCACAAAGGCTGCACCGAGGCCGACGCCCACCGCCTGATCGAAAAGCAGGCCATGGATACCCGCCGCAGCCGGGGCGAAGTGGCCCGGGAGATTCTGGAAGGAGCCGAATCCCCCGACAACGACTGACAACAGCAAGTTTGCACGCCGGGCCCTGTCTGGACGGGGCCCGTTTTCCGATAGACTATCTGGAGGCTGAAGAATGGCAACAAAGTATGTATTCGTGACCGGCGGTGTGGTGTCCGGTCTTGGCAAGGGCATCACGGCAGCCAGCCTGGGGCGGCTGCTCAAGACCCGGGGACTGAAAGTGGCGTCCCAGAAGCTGGACCCCTACATCAACGTGGACCCCGGCACCATGAGCCCGCTGCAGCACGGCGAAGTGTTCGTGACCGATGACGGCACCGAGACCGACCTGGACCTGGGCCACTATGAACGGTTCACCGATGAAAACCTGAACAAGTATTCCAACCTGACCACCGGCAAGGTGTACTGGAACGTACTGCACAAGGAGCGCCAGGGCGCTTATCTGGGGCAGACGGTGCAGATCATCCCCCACATCACCAACGAGATCAAGAGTTACATCTACAACCTGGCCAAGAGCACCGAGGCCGATGTGGTCATCACCGAGATCGGCGGCACCACCGGCGATATTGAGAGCCAGCCTTTCCTGGAAGCCATCCGCCAGGTGGGGCTGGAACAGGGCCTGGAAAACTGCTGCTACATCCATGTGGTGCTGGTGCCGTACATTTCCGGTTCGGACGAATACAAATCCAAACCGGCCCAGCATTCCTGCAAGGAGCTGCAGGGCATGGGCATCATCCCCAACGTGATCGTGCTGCGCGCCGACGGCCCCGTGGGCAACGACATCAAGCGCAAGATCAGCATGTTCTGCAACGTGCGCCCGGACTGCGTCATTGAAAACCTGACCATGCCCAGCCTGTACGAATGTCCCCTGATGCTGGAAGCTGCCGGCCTGACCAACGTGGTCGCCCGCCAGCTGCATCTGGAGACCCCGCCCTCCGATCTGACCGAGTGGAAAGAGATGCTCTCCCGCATTGCCACCCGCAGCAAGACCTGCACCATCGCGCTGGTGGGCAAATACGTCAAGCTCCACGACGCCTATCTCAGCGTGATGGAAAGTCTGTATCACGCCGGGTTCGAGAACGAGAGCAAGGTGGAGATCCGCTGGGTGGACAGCGAACTGCTGGTGGATCAGGAACGCTGCGCCGAGGAACTGGCCGACGTGGACGGCATCATCCTGCCCGGCGGTTTTGGTGACCGCGGCATTGAAGGGATGATCCAGGCTGCCCGCTTTGCCCGGGAACAGCACATTCCCTACTTTGGCATCTGCCTG
>CAJMLV010000042.1 GCA_905214345.1 uncultured bacterium | reverse complement strand
ACGGTTCGGCGGGGCACAGCCACAAGAGCTACCCCCGCAAGGCGGTGGGAGACCTGTACCGCCTGGTCACCACCCAGAACTATATGGCCGTCACCGGCGCCTGCCTCATGACCAAGGCCAGCCTCTACCGGGAAGCCGGGGGCCTGGACGAGGAAAACTTCGCCGTGGCCTACAATGACGTGGACTACTGCCTGAAACTGTGGCAGAAAGGTCTGCTCAACGTCTACACCCCCCGGGCGGAAGCCTACCATTACGAGAGCAAGAGCCGCGGGCTGGATACCCTTTCGGAGAACGCCCGCCGCTATGAGCGGGAGAAAGCGGCTTTTTACGCCAAGTACAAGGCGTATATTGATAATTACGATCCGTATTATAACCCACATTTCAACAATTTGTTTGAAAACTTCGGCCTGAAGTGAGGAGCATTGCCATGAATCTGCAAGCCAAACGGATGAAGGAGCTCTTCGGCTATGCCGCCACCCTGACCAAAGAACAGGGCCCCGTCGTGATGGCGGGCCGGGCGGCGGGCTTTTTCAAGCGTCGGTTCCTGGGCAAACGGGCCCGGTATCTGCCTTCCCCCAAAGCCCTGGCTGCCCAGCGGGAAGCCGATACCTCGGCGTTCCCGGTCATCAGCATCCTGACACCGCTGTACAACACCCCCAAAGGGTTCCTGGAACAGTTCCTGGACAGTGTGCAGACCCAGACCAGCCCCCGCTGGCAGCTGGTGCTGGTGGATGCCTCGGATGATGCCCACCCCGAAGTGGGGCAGCTGGTCCGGGAACGGGCCGCCAAGGACCCCCGCATCCTCTACCAGAAGATCGAGAACGGCGGCATCGCGGCCAACACCAACACCGCCGCCAAACTGGCCACCGGGGAATACCTGGCCCTGGCCGACCACGACGACATGCTGGCCCCCCACGCCATCTACTGCATGGGCAAGGCCCTGGCCAACAGTGGCGCCGACTTCGCTTACAGCGACGAAGCCCTCTTCCAGAAGACCCCGTCGGGAGCGCATGTGGCCCATTTCAAGCCGGATTACGCCCCAGAATACCTCATGGCGGTGAACTACATCTGCCACCTGGCGGTGTTCCGCCGCAGCCTGTTCGAGGCGGTGGGCGGCGAGCGTCCGGAATGTGACGGCGCCCAGGACCACGACCTTTTCCTGCGCCTCATCGACGAGATGCAGCGCACCGACCCCAAAGCAAAGCCTTTGCATGTGGCCCAGGTGCTGTATTACTGGCGGGTGCATGCGGCGTCCACCAGCGGTGGCACCGACGCCAAGCCTTATGTGCAGGCGGCCGCCCGCAAGGCGGTGGCCGACCACCTGGCCGCCACCGGGCGGCAGGGCAGGGTGGAGGACGGGATTTTCCCCGGCACCTGCCATGTGGTGTGGGACCTGCCGGAACCCCAGCCCCTGGTGTCCATCCTCATCCCCAACAAGGACCACACCGACGACCTGGAAAAGTGCCTGCACAGTCTGTATGCCAAGACCTTCTACGACAATTTCGAGGTCATCGTCATCGAGAACAACTCCACCGACCCCGCCACCACCGCCTATTACAAGACCCTGCCCCAGCGGTATGACCGCTGCCGGGTGGTGGGCTTCAATGGCGGGTTCAACTTCAGCCGCATCAACAATTTCGGCCGCAAGTTTGCCCAGGGTAAGTTCCTGCTCATGCTCAACAACGATATTGAGATCATCCGGGGAGACTGGCTCACCCAGATGGTGGGCGAAGCCTGCCAGCCCGGTGTGGGTGCCTGCGGTGCCATGCTGTACTACCCCGACGACACCATCCAGCATGCCGGTATCATCACCGGCCTGGGGGGCTACGCCGGGCACAGCCACAAGTACCACAAGCGGGGCGGCAGCGGCTACATGTTCCGCCTGTCCACCGTGCAGGACTTTTCCGCCGTGACGGCGGCCTGCCTGCTGGTGCGCACCGCTGTGTTCGATGCGGTGGGAGGCATGGACGAAGCTTTCACCGTGGCTTTCAACGACGTGGACTTCTGCCTGCGGGTACGGGATGCGGGCTGGCGCATCGTCTGGACGCCCTACGCCGAGCTCTACCACCACGAGAGCAAGTCCCGGGGTTCCGACGAGGAGGACCCCGCCAAGAAGGCCCGCTTCGCCAAGGAACAGGCCCGCCTGTACGAGGTCCATGGCCGGGAGGGCATCCTCCGCGACCCCTACTACAACCCCTGTTTGTCCCTGGATTATGAGGACTTCCGGGAGAGCGGCGACCTGCGCCGCCTGAAAGACCCGCAATAAAACAAATAAAAACCGCCCCTGTCAGGCAGTGCCTTGACAGGGGCGGTTTTTGTTATCGGGGTTACCGCAGTTCAGCGGGCGACGCTGGTGCGCACCAGGGCGCGTTTCAGGCGGGCCTGGGCCATTTCCAGTTCCCGGGCGTCCAGCTCCTTGCGGGCCAGCATTTCCTCGGCACGCTTGCGGCTGGCTTCGGCGCGGGCTTTGTCGATGTTTTCGGCCCACTCCCAGGTGGTGGCCACCAGGCGGGCGGCACCGTTGGTCACGGCCAGCAGACCGCCGATGCAGGCGGCCCGGCGTACCGTGCCGTCCTCCAGGGTCAGGCGTGCTTCGCCCATGCCCAGCGCGGTCATATAATCGCAGTGCCGGGCCAGGATGCAAACGTCTCCCGCAATGGTGCGGCAGAACAGCCGTTCGGCCTGGCCTTCAAAGATCAGGCCGTCGGGCGTCACGATCTGAATGGGAAAGGTCATCATGCATCACCCTTCTTGGCGCGGGCCACCACATCGTCGATGGTGCCGGCAAACAGGAAGGCGCTTTCGGGCACGTCGTCGTGCTTGCCTTCCAGAATCTCCTTGAAGCCGCGGATGGTCTCTTTCAGCGGCACATACTGGCCGGGCATACCGGTGAACTGTTCGGCCACCGTAAAGCTCTGGCTCAGGAAACGCTGTACCTTACGGGCACGGTTGACGGTGAGCTTGTCTTCCTCGCTCAGTTCGTCCATACCCATGATGGCGATGATGTCCTGCAGTTCCTTGTAGCGCTGCAGCACCTTCTGCACGCTGCGGGCCACTTCGTAGTGCTCGGTGCCCACCACGTCGGGGGACAGGATACGGCTGGAGGATTCCAGCGGGTCAACAGCAGGGTAAATGCCCTGGGACGAGATGGCACGGCTCAGAACAGTGGTGGCGTCCAGATGGGCGAAGGTGGTGGCCGGGGCGGGGTCGGTCAGGTCGTCGGCAGGAACGTAGACGGCCTGCACGCTGGTGATGGAACCCCGCTTGGTGGAGGTGATGCGCTCCTGCAGAGCGCCCATCTCGGTAGCCAGGGTGGGCTGGTAACCAACGGCGGAGGGCATACGGCCCAACAGAGCCGAAACCTCGCTGCCCGCCTGGGTAAAGCGGAAGATGTTGTCGATGAACAGCAGCACGTCCTGGTTCTGCACATCGCGGAAATATTCCGCCATGGTCAGGCCGCTCAGGGCCACCCGCATACGGGCTCCCGGCGGCTCGTTCATCTGGCCGTAGACCAGGGCAGTCTTGCTGATAACGCCGCTCTCGCTCATTTCGCCGTAGAGGTCGTTGCCCTCACGGGTACGCTCGCCGACGCCGGTAAAGACCGAGTAGCCGCCGTGCTGGGTAGCCACGTTGTTGATCAGTTCCTGGATCAGAACCGTCTTGCCCACGCCGGCACCGCCGAACAGGCCGATCTTGCCGCCCTTGGCGTAGGGGCAGATCAGGTCCACGACCTTGATGCCGGTTTCCAGGATCTCGGTGGTGGTCTCCTGCTCGTCATAGCTGGGCGGGTCGCGGTGAATAGGCCAGCGCTCCATCCCTTCGGGGGCGGGCTTGTTGTCGATGGCGTCGCCCAGCAGGTTGAACACGCGGCCCAGGCAGGCATCGCCCACCGGCACGGTGATGGGGCTGCCCGTGTCCACGGCTTTGGCGCCGCGGACCAGGCCGTCGGTACTGCTCATGGCAATGCAGCGGGCTACGTTGTCGCCGATGTGCTGCGCCACTTCCACGATCAGACGCTGGCCGTTGTTGTCCAGCTCAATGGCGTTGCGCAGCGCGGGCAGCTGCCCGTCCGCAAAGCGGATGTCCAGTACCGGCCCGATCACCTGGGCCACGGTTCCCACATTTTTATTGGACATGGTTGTCTCTCCTTCGTTTAGAATCCCGGGTCATCACGCGGCAAGCCTTACGCTTCGCCGCCCGCCACGATCTCGGTGATCTCCTGTGTGATGGCGGCCTGGCGGGCCCGGTTGTAGTGCAGGCTCAGGGTGTCGATCATCTCGCCTGCGTTCTTGCTGGCGGCGTCCATGGCGGTGCGCCGCGCGCCCATTTCGCTGGCCACGCTCTCGCACAAAGCGCCGTATACAAGGCCGGCCAGATATTCCGGCACAATGGCGTTGTATACCGATTCGCAGTCCGGCTCATACAGGATGAGCTGGTGCGGACCGGGTTCGGTGCGCTTGGGTGCGTTCAGCGGCAGAAGCCGCAGCACGGCGGGCGTCTGGGTCAGCATGGAAACAAAATTGGTGTAAACGACATAGACTTCGTCGAACTCGCCGTCCAGAAATCCCTTGGCCAGGGTGCGGGCCATGGTAAAGCAGTGCCCCACCGAAACATCCTCCGCCTGGGCAAACTCCCGGCTCAGGATATCCACCCCCTGGCGCTGGTACTGTTCCAGCGCCTTTTTGCCCACCGGCAGCACGCAGCAGTCGCGGCCCTGCATGTGGGCGGCGGCCGCCTTGAACACGTTGGTGTTGTAGCCGCCGGCCAGACCGCGGTCGCCCGCGATGACCACATAGCAGGTGCGTTTCACCGGGCGTGCCACGGTGTAGGGGGAAGAAAAATCGGTGTTGCTGGCCGCGATGTCAGCCAGGGTCTGATGCAGCACCTCAAAGCAGGGGCGGCTTTGCTCCACCCGCTGTTTGGCGTGACGCAGCTTGGAGGAAGCCACCAGCTCCATGGCTTTGGTGATCTGCATGGTGCTCTCTACGCTTTTGATGCGCAGTTTGATGTCTTTCATGGAACCAGCCATGCGTTTGTTCCTCCTTTACGCTTAATGGGACCGCACGAACTGGTCGGTGTACGCCTTCAGGGCGTTGTTCAGGGTCTCTTCATCGGCGGATTCCAGCTTGCCGGTCTCCCGGATGGAGCGCAGCAGGGCGTCGTTGTTGGTATCCAGATACTCATACAGACCCTGCTCGTATTCCTTGACCTGCTCCACCGCGATGGACTGCAGATACTTGTGGGTGACGGCGTAGATGATGCAGACCTGCTTTTCCACCGGTACAGGGGCGTTGCGGTCCTGCTTGAGGATCTCCACAATGCGCTCGCCCTGGGCCAGACGGAACTTGGTGTCGTCGTCCAGATCGCTGCCGAACTGGGCGAAGCTCTGCAGTTCCAGGTACTGGCTGTAGATCAGCTTCAAAGTGCCGGAGACCTTCTTCATGGCCTTGATTTGGGCGTTGCCGCCGACACGGGACACCGAGATACCGGGGTTGACCGCGGGCATGACGCCGGAGTGGAAGAGTTCGCTCTCCAGGAAGATCTGGCCGTCGGTGATGGAGATGACGTTGGTGGGGATATAGGCAGAAACGTCACCGGCCTGGGTCTCGATGATGGGCAGGGCCGTCAGGCTGCCGCCGCCCTTTTCGTTGTTCATGCGGGCGGCGCGTTCCAGCAGGCGGCTGTGCAGGTAGAAGACGTCGCCGGGGTAGGCTTCACGTCCCGGAGGACGGCGGATCAGCAAACTCAGGGCACGGTAAGCCACGGCGTGCTTGGACAGGTCGTCGTAGATGACCAGCACGTCCTTGCCCTGCTGCATGAAGTATTCGCCCATGGCGCAGCCCGCGTACGGTGCAATGTACTGCACGGGGGACAGTTCGCTGGCGGTGGCACTGACCACGATGGTGTAGTCCATGGCGCCGCCCCGTTCCAGGGTGTTCACCAGCTGGGCCACGGTGCTCTGCTTCTGGCCGATGGCCACATAGATGCAGATGACGCCGGTGCCTTTCTGGTTCAGGATGGTATCGGTAGCAATGACCGTTTTGCCGGTCTGGCGGTCGCCGATGATCAGCTCACGCTGACCGCGGCCGATGGGGATCATGCTGTCGATGGCCTTGATGCCGGTCTGCAGGGGTACATTGACCGGCTGGCGGTCGATGATGCCCGGAGCCGGGCTTTCGATGGGACGGTACTCGGCGGCGTCGATGGGGCCCTTGCCGTCCAGGGGCTGGCCCAGGGCGTTGACAACGCGGCCGATCATGGCTTCGCCCACGGGCACGCTGACCACGCGGCCGGTACGCTTGACAACGCTGCCTTCCCGCACGCCGTCGTCGCTGCCCAGCATAACGATGGAGACGGTGTTTTCCTCCAGGTTCTGGGCCATGCCGTAGGTGCCGTTTTCAAATTCCACCAATTCGCCGCTCATGCACTTTTCCAGCCCGCTGGCCCGGGCGATGCCGTCGCCCACCAGAATGACGGTGCCGGTCTCGCTCTGCTCGATCTGGGCTTCGTAGTGCTTGATCTGCGATTTGATGATTTTGGTGATTTCTTCGGGTTTCAGTTGCATGCTCTCACTCCCTTACAATACGATATTCTCCAGATCGTGCCGCAGCCGCTCCAGGCGGCCTTCCACGGTGCCGTCAAAGCGCACGCCTTCCATTTCCAGGCGGATGCCGCCCAGGCAGGCGGGGTCCACCGCCACGGTCAGGTCCACTGTCTTGCCGGTCAGGCTTTCCAGCTTTTCCTTCAGGCGGGCAACGTCCTTGTCCGAAAGGGACACCGCGCTCACTGCCCGGGCGGGCAGAATGCCCCGGGCCTGGTTGAAGCGGGCGGTGAATTCCTTCTCGCAGCTGCTCAGCTGCCGAAGGGTGCCGTTTTCGCACAGGATCTTCAAAAAATTCAGCACATACGGTTCGATCCGGCCGCGCAGCGCCTCGTCCAGCAAAGCGCAGCGCTCGGTTTTGGGGATACTGGGGGTGCACAGCAGCTTCTCATAATCGGGATTATCGCGCAGCAGCGCCACTACTTCCCGCAGTTGGCCGCGCGCCGCTTCTTCGCACCCTTCTTCGGCGGTCAGTTCATACAGCGCGCCGCCGTACATCTTGCCCACGTCGGTCATGATGCGTCACCCACATTCCTGATGAACTCGTCGATCAGGTCCTGATGGACCTTGGGGTCGATCTCGCGCTCCACCACCTTGGAAGCAATGTCCATGGCGATGCCGCCGATCTCGTCCTTGACCTCATTGATGGCCTTCTTGCGCTGCTGGGCAATGTCGGCGTCCGCCTTGGTCTTGATGCTGGCGGCGTCGGCCTGCGCCTGGCGCACGATCTCCTCGCTGCGCAGCTGGGCGGTGCGGGTGGCATTCTGCACCAGCTGGGCGGCTTCCTCCTTGGCGTCGGCCAGCCGCTGCTCATAATCGGTGCGCATGGCTTCGGCTTCGGTGCGGGCCTTTTCGGCATCCGCAATCTGGGCGTCGGCCATCTGCTGGCGCTGGGCCAGCACTTTTTGCACCGGCTTGAACAAAAACTTCTTGATCAGCCACATCTGGATCAGCAGGTTGCAGATGGCCGCGACAAAGTTCCAGGGTACGATGGTTACCAGTTGCTGAAACATCTGTTCGTCAAGCCTCCTTGCTCTGTTTGTTGGTCATGGCGTCTTAGCCCAGGTAGTTCATGAACATGCCGGGGGCCACGAAGATCAGCAGCAGGCCGGTGACGAAGCCGTAAATACCGGTGGTTTCGGCAATGGCGCAGCCCAGCAGCATGGTGCTGGTCACGTCGCCCTTGCATTCGGGCTGACGGCCGATGGCCTGGCAGGCGGCGGCAACAGCGTTGCCTTCGCCGATACCGGGGCCGATACCGGCGATCAGAGCGCAACCGGCGCCGATGGCGCAGCCGGCGAGGGTGATGCCTTTAGCCAAAATTTCGAAATCCATAACAAGTACCTCCAAAAATTGTGTTTGATGTTTGTGGTGCGGGACGGAATCCTTATTCCTCGCCCGCGGCGTTGGCGATATACAAAGTGGTCAGCATACAGAAGATGAACGCCTGCATAAAGCCGGAGAACCAGTCGAAGTACAGCCCGGTAAAGGCCGGGATGCCCACCGACAGGAAGGGAATCTGGCTGAGCAGGTCGCCCACGGCGCCGGGAATCAGGCCGAAGAGGGCGTGGCTGGCCAGGGAAAGCGCCGCGTACAGCAGCGCGCTGATGACCGTGCCGGACAAGATGTTGCCGAAGTGACGGCAGGCCATGCTGATGGGGGTGGCGATCTCGGACAGGACATTGAAAGGCGTCAGCACGAAGATGGGCTCAGTAAAGCCTTTCAGGTATCCGCCCAGACCGCCGGAACGGATCTTGGCGCGGGTGATGAGGAAGAACACCATCACCGCCCAGGCCGCTTCCACCGAAAGGTCCGCCGTGGGGCTCCACAAGCCGACCAGGCTCAGCAGGTTGCTGACAAGGCTGGTGGCAAACAAAGCCGCCACAAAGGGGATGAAGGAATCGAACCGAACGCCCATGTTGTTGCGGACAAAGTTGGTGGCCAGGTTGACCAGATACTCTGCCGCCGCCTGCCGTTTCGAGATGCCCGTCACCTTCAGGTCGTGGGTCAGCCAGATGCACAGCCCGGTGATGATGGCCATGACGATCCAGCTGCTGATGATGGTGGCGGAAATCTGGATACCGGGACCGATGGGGATGGTGTATATCGGTGCGCCGTTGATGGTTACATCCATTTGGTTAAGTTTCGCCTCCCTTGTTCTGGGATGGGGTGCGCCGCAGCGCATACATGACAAAGATGGTTGCCTGGGGGAACAGCAGCGGGATCGCCGCCGCCACCCAGTTGAATGCCGGGATCACCATCATGACGATCAGGAACAGACCCAGACCCAGCTTGCGGTACAGCTCCGAGGTACGCATCAGGCTGCGCCCGCGGGCCTCTTCGGCTGCGGCGGTCACCTTCTGCAGGGTCATGGCCAGGCCGAAAAAGTTCAGCCAGGCGGCCAGAGCACCCAGAACAGCGCTGACGGGTACGTCCCAGCCGAAGCCGAAGGGGGCACCCAAGGCGGAAGCCAGCGCCCAGCCGGCCACCAGCACCACTGTGCCCACCGCGCAGCCTGTGCCGATGTGGACCAGTTCCTTTTTCACATCCGGCTGCAATTGCATCGCATGTAACACTCCTTTCCGGACGGCATCAGAGATGATCGTTGAATCCGACCGGTTTGTCCGGCCGGTGTTTTTCGGCTTTGCGGCACTCCGCCAGGTAGAACCGGCGGGCGGTAGCCCCGGCGGTGCCCAGCCCCAGCACAAAAGCCGGAAGCATGACCCACATGGGCGCGCCCAGGGCATTGACCAGCCATGCGCCGCCGCCTACAAACAAAAGCAGCGGCACAACCAGCGAAATGCCGAGCTGTGTGAACCACACCAGCCCGTTCAGCAGTTGCGCCAGATCTTTCAAATCCGGTCAGCGCTCCTTTCCGCGGTATGCCGCTCTGATGCAAACAAATCCTTTCAACAGTATACCAAAAAAAGTCGGCAATCTCAACAGAAATTCAGAAGAAAATATCGATATGGAACCGTGAAACCGCCTGTTTTCCACTGTAAGATTTTGGGCAGTCTGTCATCTGGAAAATACAGGAACGGTAAACTATACTGAAAACAAGCACCGACCCTGCGGTGCCGGATACGTACCCGAAAGAGGAGGGATTTCGATGAAGAAAACTTTGCCGGCAGTCGCGTGTCTGGCAGCGGCCCTGACCCTGGGGGGCTGCGGCGGACACCCCGGCGCCGAGACCATGGAGGTGCCCGGGTATCCCTGGGACACTACCCCGGAAGAGCTGACCGTTTTGCTCACCGAGCAAGGGATGGCCTATACCGAGGAGGAAAACAAGATCAAGGTGGAGCAGGCGGAATTCTTTGATCTGCCGGTGTACGACCTGACCTTCGACTATGATTCCCTCACCGGCGAGCTGCAGGGGGTTCTGTGGAACCTGGACGCCGACGACAAGGAGGCCATGGAGAAAAAGCTCACCGCCTATCTGGGGGACCCGGTGGACAGTTATCGCCCCGCTCAATTTTACATAATACCTGATGAGGTAGAGGTAACTCTGGAGAGTGATTACGTCTCGCAAGATCTGATCTGCTGGCATTCCGCCAAGCCTTTGTCCCAGGATTGGGACGAGGAAGAGCTGGAGCGGTTCCGGCAGGGATTTGTGGCCCTGCATGAGGGAAACGGCGTATCCTTTGAGGATAAACCGGCGGGCAGCGTCAGCATGAACGGGGAGGAAACTCCCAAGTGGTACGGGCAGGAGGCCATAGATGCCTGGTTTGAGAACAACTGGGATGTGACCGTCTGGCTGGCCAAGGCGGACGAAGAGACCTGGATGGTCAGTTTCGGGAAAATGGTGCACCCTTTCTGAGGATCGGGCAATATATAAAGGAAAAAGCCGTGGCGGCTCCGAAAAAATCGGAGCCGCCACGGCTTTTGTGTATGCGATCAGGCCGGTTCGTCGGCAAAGTTGCCGGTGTACAGGCGGTAGTAGGTGCCCTTCTTGGCGATGAGATCGTCGTGGGTGCCGCGCTCGGTAATGCGGCCCTGGTCCATGACCATGATGCAGTCGGCGTTGCGCACGGTGGAAAGACGGTGGGCAATGACGAAGGTGGTGCGCCCGTACATCAGGGCGTCCATGCCGTCCTGCACCAGTTTTTCGGTGCGGGTGTCGATGGAGGAGGTGGCCTCGTCCAGGATCAGCACCGGCGGGTCAGCCACGGCCGCCCGGGCAATGGCCAGCAGCTGGCGCTGGCCCTGGCTCAGGTTGGCGCCGTCGCCGGTGAGCATGGTATTGTATCCGTCGGGCAGGCGGCGGATAAAGCCGTCGGCGTTGGCCAGCTTGGCGGCGGCGATGCACTCTTCATCGCTGGCCTCCAGCCGTCCGTAGCGGATATTTTCCATGACGGTGCCGGTGAACAGGTGGGTGTCCTGCAGGACGATGCCCAGGCTGCGCCGCAGGTCGGGCTTTTTGATCTTGTTGATGTTGATGCCGTCATAGCGGATCTTGCCGTCTGCAATGTCGTAGAAACGGTTGATCAGGTTGGTGATGGTGGTCTTGCCCGCGCCGGTGGCGCCCACAAAGGCGATCTTCTGGCCCGGCTTGGCCCACAGGCTGATGTTGTGCAGCACCATCTTGTTTTCGTCGTAGCCGAAGTCCACGTCGTCAAAGACTACGCCGCCCTCCAGCTTGGCATAGGTCACGGTGCCGTCGGCTTTGTGGGGATGCTTCCACGCCCAGACGTTGGTGCGTTCCTTGCTTTCCTGCACGGTGCCGTCGTCATTTTCCTTGGCGTTGACCAGCTCCACATACCCTTCGTCCTTTTCGGGGGTCTGGTCCATCAGGTCAAACACACGCTGGGCGCCGGCCGCAGCGTTGACCACGAAGTTCAGCTGGGTGCTGATCTGGGTGATGGGCTGGGTGAAGCTCTTGTTCAGGCCCACAAAGGTGATGACGGTGCCCAGAGTGACCCCGGCCATGCCGTTGATACCCAGGATGGCGCCCACCACGGCCACGATGGCGTAGCTCAGCCAGCCGATGTTGCCGTTCACGGGCATGAGCAGGTTGGCGTAGCGGTTGGCCTTGTCGGCGCTGTCCCGCAGGGCTTCGTTCACACGGTGGAAGTCCGCCTTGGCGGCTTCTTCATGACAGAAGACCTTGACCACCTTCTGGCCGTCCAGCATTTCTTCGATGAAGCCATCCACAATGCCCAGGTTTTTCTGCTGTTCCACATAGTACCGGCCGGACAGGCGGGAAAAATTCTTGGCCACCGCCACCATGACCACGGCGGTGAGGATGGAGATGACGCTCAGGGTGGGGTTGAGCACCAGCATGGTCACCAGGGTGACCACCATGGTCACGCCGGAGTTGATGACCTGAGGGATGCTCTGGCTCATGAGCTGGCGCAGGGTGTCCACGTCGTTGGTGTACACCGACATGATGTCGCCGTGGGCGTGGGTGTCAAAGTATTTGATGGGCAGCGACTCCATCTTGCGGAACAGGTCGTTGCGCAGGCGTTTCAGGGTGCCCTGGCAGATGGTGACCATGATGCGGTTGTAGGCGAAGGAGGCCACCACGCCCAGGGCCAGCAGGAAGATCAGGTTCAGCAGGGAGCTGGCCAGCTGGCTGTGATCGCTGCTGCCGCTGGCCAGCATGGGGGTGATGTAGTCATCCACCAGCGTCTGGGGGAAGGAGGCACCTGCTACGGTGGCGCTGGCCGAGATCAGGATGCAGACCACCACCGCCAGAAAGGGCCATTTATAGGTGTGCAGCATATAGCCCAGCACACGGTTCAGCACACCCAGCGATGCGCTGCGGGAAGGCTTTTCGTTCATCGTTTCAACTCTCCTTTCAAGCGGGCTGGTCGAAGTCGCCGCCGCCCTTGACCTGGGATTCGTAGATCTCACGGTAGATGGCATTGGTCTTGAGCAGGTTCTCGTGGGTATCGAAGCCGTTGATGCGGCCGTTGTCCAGCACCAGGATGCGGTCGGCGTGCTCCACGCTGGAGATACGCTGGGCAATGATGATCTTGGTGGTGCCGGGGATCTCCTTGGCGAAAGCGGCCCGGATCTTGGCGTCGGTGGCGGTGTCCACGGCGCTGGTGGAGTCGTCCAGGATCAGCACTTTGGGCTTTTTCAGCAGGGCGCGGGCGATGCACAGGCGCTGCTTCTGACCGCCGGATACGTTGTTGCCGCCCCGCTCGATGCGGGTGTTGTAGCCGTCTGGGAAGCGGTCGATGAACTCATCGGCGCAGGCGGCCTGGCAGGCGGCCTTGCACTCTTCCTCGGTGGCGTCGGGGTTGCCCCAGCGCAGGTTATCCAGAATGGTGCCGGAGAACAGGGTGTTCTTCTGCAGCACCACCGATACCTGGTTGCGCAGGCTTTCCATGTCGTAGCGGCGCACGTCCAGGCCGCCTACCCTGACGGTGCCCTTGTCGGTGTCGTACAGGCGGCAGATCAGGTTCACCAGGCTGCTCTTGCCCGAACCGGTGCCGCCGATCACGCCGATGGTCTCGCCGGAGCGGATGTGCAGGTCAATGCCGGACAGGGCGTTCTTGCCGCTGCCGTGCTTGTAGGAGAAGTCCACGTTGTCAAAGTCGATGCTGCCGTCGGCCACGTCGTACACGGGCTGTTCGGGCTCGGCCAGGTCGGGGGTCTCGTCCAGCACTTCGCTGATACGGCGGATGCTGGCCATGGACATGGTGAGCATGACCACCACCATGGAGAGCATCATCAGGCTCATCATCAGGCTCATAACGTAGCTGAACAGGCTGGTCAGCTCACCGGCGGACATGCTGCCGCCTACGATGAAGTGGGCGCCCAGCCAGGATACCATGATGATGCAGAAATACACAGCCAGCATCATGGCGGGGTTGTTGAAGGCCAGCAGGCCTTCGGCCTTGACGAACATGCGGTACAGGTTGTTCGAAGCCTTGCTGAACTTGGCGTTTTCGTAGTCTTCCCGCACGAAAGCCTTGACCACCCGGATGGCGGAGATGTTCTCCTGCACGCTGGCGTTCAGGTCATCGTACTTGCTGAACACTTCGGTGAAGATCTTCATGGTCACCACTATGATGACGCCCAGCACAATGGCCAGGAACAGCACCGCCAGCAGGAAGGTCAGGCTCAGCTTGGGGCTGATGATCAGGCACATGATGTAGCTGAACACCAGCATCAGGGGAGAGCGCACCGCCACGCGGATGAGCATCATGTAGGCGTTCTGTACGTTGGTGATGTCGGTGGTCATGCGGGTGACCAGGCCGGGAACGCTGAACTTGTCGATGTTGGAGAAGGAAAAGGTCTGGATATTGTTGTACACGGCTTCCCGCAGGTTGGCCGCCAGACCGGACGAAGCGCTGGCCGCAAACTTGCCGCCCAGAGCGCCGAATGCCAGGCTGCAGAAGGACATGACCACCATCAGGATGCCGTACCGGTAGACGGTGGGCAGGCTGGCGGCCTCCAGGCCTTCGTCAATGATCAGAGCGGTGATGAAGGGCAGCAGGATCTCCATGATGACTTCCAGGCTGGTCATGGCGATGCAGAGCCATGTGTCCCGCCGGTAGCGGCCCAGCTGGCGCAATACGTTTTTCACGATTCAGATGCCTCCTTGTGTTTCTTTTAATGCCGAAAGGTTCCGCAGCATCTTCTTTTGCAGGCGGTCCAGGTCGGCCAGTTCCTCGGGAGTAAAACAGTCGTACAGCTGCTGTTCGGTGGCGCGCATGGACCGGTTCAGGTCCTCCTGCAGCGCCTCGCTCTGTTCGGTGCCGAACAGCAGCTTGCGGCGGTCGTCATCGTCGCAGGGTTCCACCCGCACATACCCCTTGCGCCGCAGCCGTTTGAGCATCCCCGAAAGTGCCGCCATGGAATACCCGTATTCCCGGTGTATGGCGGTGAGGGAGGTGCCCCGGTCGGAGTGGCAAAGGATGTACTGCAGCATGTTGGCCTGCATGGCGGTCAGATCATGGCCGGCCAGTGCTTCGGTGGCCAGCCGCTCGATCTGTATGCTGATGCGGCGGTTGTCCCGCACCAAAGATTCCCGGTTTACTGTTGCCATAGTTACGCCTCTGTGAAGAATTGTTCGCAGCGGAACAGTTTCGTTCCGTACAGTTTTATACCACGATCAGCCTTGCATGTGAAATTCAAATCTGTTATATTCTATAAAAGATGTTTATAAACCGAGTTAATTGAATATGCTCCGGAAGTCGTAACGGCGCCGTTTGGGAGGGATTTCTGTTATGAATACCACACAGCTGGAATGTTTTATGGCCGTGTCCAACTTTCTGAATTTTTCCCGTGCGGCGGAGCATCTGCGCATCACCCAGCCCGCCGTCAGCCACCAGATCAACACCCTGGAGGATGAGCTGGGGGTCAAGCTGTTCCGGCGCACCAGCAAGAGCGTGCGCCTGACCGAAGAAGGGTTCCAGTTCACCCAATATGCGGGGGAGATCCTGAAACTGTCCGAATTGTCCAAAGCCCGGATGAAGCAGTTCCGGGCACAGGTGTTTTCGCGGGTGGTCATCGGCTGCCGCAACACCACCGAACTGCGGGTGCTGCGCCCGGCCCTGGAACGGATGCGGGTGGAGGAACCCGGCCTGATGCCGGTGCTGCGGCTGATCCCCTTTGATTCGCTGCACAATCTGCTGGAGGACGGCGGCGTGGATATGATGTTCTCCTTCCGGGGACCGGGACGGGATTCCGAGACCGAGCCCAAGCAGAAATTCCGCGCCCTGACCCATTGCCGGGCGGTGTGTGTCTGCAGCGAAACTCATCCCCTGGCGGGAAACGAGAGCCTGCTGGTGGAGCAGCTGGCCGATGCCGGGCATATTGCGGTCTGTCGCCCGCCCATCTGCCCGCCGGCCCTCTTTTCCATCCAGAGCCGGGCGGTGGCAGCCCGCTCCCCGGACCAGGTACTTTTCTGCGATAACCAGGACGTGGTGGGCACCCTGGTGGAAACGGGGTATGCCTTTGCGGTGATGGCGGACTTTCCCGCTGCCCGGCGGGAGGGGCTGTGCTACATCGACCTGCCGGAGTTTGAACCCATGACCTTCGGCGCGCTGTATCTGGCGGGCAACCGCAATCCCGGTCTGCGCCGGTTCCTGCAGCTGCTTCAACAGACTCTGGAACGCCCGGAGGGCCTGGACTGAGTTTCCGGCGGAGGCACTTGGTTAAATAAGAGAAAAGGCACGCGGGCACAGGGGAGAACCCTGTGCCCGCGTGCGGCATATCCTGATAAAGAAAAAGCCCAACCTCCGCAGAGATTGGGCGGTGGGCTTTCGGCCCATACTGTTATTGTGCGTTTTTGGCCCGGCAGGCAGGGCACAGATAGTGAATGGTCAGCTGGTAGCTGCGCACCTCGGTGCCGATGGCGCTTTCCAGTTCCTTGACAAGGCCCACCACCGGGATGTCCTGCAGATCACCGCAGCCGTCGCAGTACAGATGACCGTGGGGCGCCGACGTCTTATCGTACCGGTCGGGGCCCTGGGGCATTTCCAGCCGCGCGATCTCCTTTGCCTGTTCCATCAGCTTCAGGTTGCGGTACACCGTACCCCGGGCGATGTTGGGCATCTGCTGGCGGGCCTGGGCGAAAATCTCGTCGGCCGTCATGTGGCCCGGACTCCGGCGCATCAGGTCCAGAATCAGGCGTCTTTGGCGTGTCATGGCAGTCCCGTCCTTTCTGTCTCATTTATCAAATACAATAAGATTGTATCCTATAAATACTCTACCGTATCCGCTGGCCGTTGTCAATGTTGTTTTGTCACATTTGCGCATATTTCACAAATTATACTACGAAAAAACGGCAAAAACGGGCTTGACAGACACCGGGGCGCCGTGTATACTATGTCTAGGACAAAATCTTAAACAAGTGATCGACATCAACCATATAATAAAGGAGAGATTGTATTATGGAACTCAAAGGCAGCAAGACCGAAAAGAATCTGTGGGAAGCTTTCGCCGGTGAAAGCCAGGCCCGCAACAAGTACACCTACTTTGCCTCCAAGGCCAAGAAGGAAGGCTACGAGCAGATTTCCGCCATTTTCAATGAGACCGCCAACAACGAGAAGGAGCACGCCAAGATCTGGTTCAAGCTCCTGATGGAAAACGGTGAGATCCCCGATACCCTGACCTGCTTGAAGATGGCCGCCCAGGGCGAGAACGAGGAGCACACCTCCATGTATCCCCGCATGGCCGCCGAAGCCAAGGAAGAGGGTTTTGATGAGATTTCCGCCCTGTTCAGCATGGTCGCCGGCATCGAGAAGGAGCACGAAGAGCGCTACAAGGCCCTGGCCGCCAACATTGAGGCCGGCAAGGTCTTTGCCCGCGAGACCGAGCAGGTCTGGCAGTGCCGTAACTGCGGCTATATCTACATCGGCACCCATGCCCCCGTCAAGTGCCCGGTGTGCGCCCATCCCCAGGCTTACTTTGAGCTGAAGTCCAAGAACTTCTGATTTCCCCTGCACCTGCAAGCATGAATAAAGCCCCCGGCACGGACCAGCCATACGGTCTGTGCCGGGGGCTTTTGCTATGTGCGTGTGTCAGCGGGCGGCCTCTTCCAGCCAGGTGTGCATGTGCTGCCGCAGACCGGCAAAAGTCCGGGCGGTATCGGGATTGCGGGTCTCAAAATCCAGCAGCTGCCACAGATAGCCCTGGCGGTTTACCTCCCGCAAACTTTCGGGAAAGACCAGCTCATACACCAGGGAAGCATGCCCCACCACATTGTCCACGGGGGTGCGTTTCAGGCTGCGCAGCACGGCATGGTGGGCGTAAAAGGCTTCCAGCACCTCGGGGGTCACGGCGGCGGTGCGCAGGGCTTCGGTGGTCACGTTATAGATCTCTTCCAGGGGCGTTTCCACGTTCACACGCAGAATGTCGATCTTGTCCGCATCCCGCAGGATGTGGCACAGCCGCAGGGTGTCCGGGCCAAGGTCTTCCGGCAGGCGGTAGGCACTGTGCCAGCGCACGGCGGTGCGCAGCGCTTCATCGCTGCTGTCGTCGTCCAGATAGTCACGGATGTGTCCCTGCAGAAAAAGGACTTCCTCGCTGCAGGCGGCATGGTCGATAGATTTTGCGTCCTCAAAGGTGCCGTACCGGCGCAGCTGCTCAAACCGCCCCACGTCATGGAGCAGGCCGGCCAGCCAGGCATGGTCGGTCTGTTCTTCCGTCAGGGGAATACTGCGGGCGATCTGCTCGCAGAGGGCCGCCACCCGGTAGGTGTGGTCGATCTTCAGCCGCACTTTGGGGTCGGTGGGGTCGTAGGCACGGACGTATTCGGCAAACGCGCGGCGGGCGCGGTTACGGTCAAGAGCCATGGCGGGACCTTCCTTTCCTGTATAAAGGACTTTTTTGCATTATAACACTCTCTGCCTGGAATGAAAACCCGTCTGCAATGCACAAAATCCGTGTTTCTGCACATCTTTTTTTGAACAAATTGCTTGATTTTCCTTGACAAATCAGGCGTATCACACTACTATAAAAGTAAGAAAATGCGTTGAAAACGGCCGGGAAAGGACGGGGGTAAAATGAACAGCAAGGGCGAAGGCAACCGCAGTGTTCGCGCCACCCGCCGCCGGCTGTGTGATGCGCTGGTGTCTTTGCTGGTGCAAAAGCCGGTGCGGGACATCACCGTGCGGGAACTCACCCGCCTGGCCCGGGTCAGCCGGGGTACTTTTTACTTCCATTATCGTGATATTTACGAGCTGCTGGACCGGTTGGAACAGGAGCAGGTGGACCAGCTGAACCTGTTCATGGACGCGCTGCTTCCCCGGCTGGACAGTGATACCACCCCCGGCGCGCTCCTGGCCCTGTTTGAGTATCTGGACCAGAACGATGCCATCTGCACCGCTCTGCTGGGCCCCAACGGGGACCCTGCCTTTGTGCAGCGGCTGCAGACGGTGATCTCCGAGCGCTGCCTGGGATATATGGCACCGGATGGCGGCACCGCCCGTCAGCACTATCTCACCGCCTTTGCGGTGCAGGGGTGCTTTGGCGCCATCGCCCTCTGGCTGCAGAAAAACAAGCCGGAATCCGTGGAGCAGATGGCTGCCATCAGCTGGCAGGGAATCCGCGCCGTTCAACGTCAAATCGCCGCGGAGGAATGACTGAAAATACATTGATTTTGCCGGCGGTTTCATGTACAATAAAGCTATCAACTTGCCCGCCGCGCGGGCCAGCAAAGAAGGAGAGACCATCATGGGATTTTTTGACATGTTCAAGAAGAAAGAAGAATCCGTCGTTCCGGCCGGGCCGATCATGGTCGCGGCGGACGCCAAGGGCACCGTTGTCAAGATGGAAGACATTCCCGACGAGGTGTTCGCTCAGGGCATTCTGGGCCAGTGCTGCGGCATTGATCCCGCTGTGGGCGAAGTTTACGCACCCATCGACGGCGAAATCACCCAGGCTCCCGACACCCTGCACGCGCTGGGCATCCAGGGCGCCGGCGGCGTGGAAGTGCTGATCCATGTGGGCGTTGACACCGTGGAGATGAAGGGCGACGGCTTTGCCGCCAAGGTCAAGCTGGGCGACAAGATCAAGAAGGGCCAGCTGCTGCTGACCATGGATCTGGACAAGATCAAGGCTGCCGGCCATCCCGCCGTGGTCATCACCGTCGTCACCAACACCGACGACTTTGCCAGCGTGGACCTGGTGGCCGAAGGCAATGTGGAGCCGGGCGCCGACATGCTCAAGGTGACCAAGGGCTGAGACAGTACACACAAACCCTTCCCGCCGGGAAGGGCGGGGGACGCACAGGCGTCCCCCTTTTCTTTTTGGGGGCGGTATGCTACAATGGTCCCGGAACATAAGCGTAAAGGATGGTTGAAAATATGAGTGCGATCCTGGCGGTATGCGGCGAGGCGTTCTGCGCCATGGTCAGCGACGGGCGAATGATCGAAGAGCCCGTGCGGGACGGCAAGCCCAAGGTCATCACCGATGACCTGCCCAAGCTGCGCAAGGTCAACAAGAATGTGCTGGTGGGCTTTGCGGGGGATACCCTGGCCGCCGTGCAGATCATCAACGCCCTGGATGAATATGATACCCGCTACCTCACCCTGGAAAAGGTGGTCCGCGTCCTGACCGAAAAGGCCCGCACCGTGGAACTCCAGCCGGTGGGGGTCCGGATTCTGGTGGGCGGCCGGGGCCGCAAGGGCGGCTTCCTGCTCACCAGCCTGGGCAGCGACCAGAACTTTGAGCCCCAGACCCAGCCTGCCCGGGAAGGCGCTTACCTCATTGAGGGGGCCTGTTCCCATACCGACATCGGGCCTTATCTGGAGGAAAAGGTCAAACCCGCCGCCGCTCAGTGGAAGAGCCTGGACGATGTGGCCAAGACGCTGGACGGCTGCATCGCCGCCATCGCAGATGTAGACAAGAGCGTCAACACCACCTATTATCGTGAGATCGTGATGTGAGGGGGAAGTTTGCATGGACCAGAACGCGGTCTTTGCCCATCTTTCGGCGGGAGTACCCGCCGATGTGCAGCGGCTGTACACGGCGGGCTACTTTGACGCCGCCAACGCCCGCATTGAGAAACTTCTGGCCGACAGCTGCCTGCCCGAAGCCGGGCGCGGCGCCCTGCTGGCCCTGCGTCAGATCATGCACCGTATTCCCGCCAGCTATACCCTGGACCGGGATGCCGCTATTGCCCTGGTACAGAAAGAAATCCCCGACTTTACCCCGGCGGAATTCGATGCCCTGGTGGAGGCCGACCGCATCGACTGGCGGTATATCGAGGGAAAGCCCTACTATCTGGACCGCTTTCTGGAGGCTTTGCGCCTGTACCCCGATATGATCGCCCGGGGCCTGACCGCCGAACCCGAAGCAGGGGTGCGCGGCCCGGTGATCGAGGCCATGCGGGAGAAGGGAAGTCTGTCCGCCAACATCACCATCCGGTCTACCATCGGCCCGGACCCGGCCATGGTGACCGACCCGGATGCCGAGCTGCTGGCCTGGCTGCCCATTCCGGCGGCCTGCGAACAGCAGAGTGAAATTGAGATCCTGGATGCCGCGCCGGGGGCGGAATTTGCCCACAGCGACGCAGAACAGCGCACCGTGTTCTGGCGCGGCCGGGCAGGGGAGGCGCCTTTCTCGGTGACCTACCGTTACCGCATCCGGGCCGACTATCTGGATATGGATTCTCTGACTCCGGACGAGGTGCAGCCCACCTTCTGCACCGAGGAACAGGCACCCCACATCCTGTTCACCCCCTGGCTGCGCAGCCTGTGCGCCGAGATCACGGCAGACTGCCATGGCCCGGTGGAAAAGGCCCGTGCCATCTATGATTATGTGACCACCCACACCAACTACCGCTACCAGCCGGCATATGCCTGCCTGGAAGCCATTGCGGACAACTGTGCCAAATCCGGTTGGGGCGACTGCGGGGTCATGGCCCTGCTGTTCATCACCCTCTGCCGCATTGCGGGCATTCCCGCCCGGTGGCAGAGCGGATTGTATGTGACCCCCAAGAGTGCCTCCTGCCATGACTGGGCCCAGTTCTACATCGCACCCTACGGGTGGCTGTGGGCGGATTGCTCTTTCGGCTCCGGTGCTCATCGCCGGGGCGACGAAGCCCGCCGCCGCCACTATTTCGGCAATCTGGACCCCCTGCGCATGGTAGCCAACCGGGAATTTTACGCCCAGCTCACCCCGCCGGACGAAGCCTGGCGCAACGACCCCTACGACAACCAGGTAGGGGAGGCCGTTCTGGCCGGACAGCCCCTGCACGGCGATGCACTCCATGCTGTGCGGGAAGTCCTCTCTTTTGAGATGGAATAACCTGTGTGATCCCTTGTTTCCGTACCGTATATAGAAAAAAGTATCAAACAAAAGGAGCAAACCGACATGAAAATCGCACTGATCAACGAAAACAGCCAGGCCGCCAAGAACGCCCTCATCGAAGCCACCCTGCGCAAGGTGGTGGAGCCCATGGGCCATGAAGTCGTCAACTACGGCATGTACACCGCCGAGGATGCCGCTCAGCTGACCTATGTGCAGAACGGCATTCTGGCCGCCGTGCTGCTGAACTCCGGCGCTGCCGACTATGTCATCACCGGCTGCGGCACCGGCGAGGGCGCCATGCTGGCCCTGAACAGCTTCCCCGGTGTCATCTGCGGCCATGTGGAAGACCCCGTGGACGGCTACACCTTTGCCCATGTCAACGACGGCAACGCCGTGGCCATGCCCTTCGCCAAGGGCTTCGGCTGGGGCGGTGAGCTCAACCTGGAATACACCTTCGAGAAGCTGTTCGGCTTCGGTCATGGCCAGGGCTACCCGAAGGAGCGCGTTGTGCCCGAACAGCGCAACAAGAAGATCCTGGACGGCGTGCGCGCTGTGGCTTTCCGCGACCTGTGCGACATCCTGAAAAATCTGGACCGCGACCTGGTCAAGGGCGCTTTCGCCGGCGAGCACTTTGCCGAGTATTTCTTCCCCGCCTGCAAGGACGAGAAGATCGCCGCCTGTGTCAAGGAACTGATGGCGTAAACCGGTCATAACAGGAAAAAATGCCTTGTCGGGCGGCCTTCGGGCCGCCCGATTTTGCTTGCCGTGTCGTGTTTTTTGCGGTGCCGGACTTGACTTGCTTTGGCGGGCATGGTAAATTAGATATGTATGGGACATTGTCCCGAATTTTGACCCGAAAGGATGGTGGTTGACGAATGGATCTTCCCAGTAGTCCAGTGAACCGATGTGAATATTTGTCGGCAGCCGCCGTTTTGGGTAAGGTCGGCGGGGCAAGTGTGCGGTTTTGCAAGCGCACCTTTGCCCCACCGGGCTTGGCCACGCTTTGCGTGGGCTGAAAAGCACCAGAAACTGCAGGCTGCCGCCGAAAGGAGGCAGCTTTTTTATGTCTGATACCACGATCCAGACCATCAAGACCATGCTGGCTCACCTGGATGACGCCAAGAAGTACCAGAGCCTGCGTGATGTGCTGCAGACCCTGCCGGCCCCCGATGTGGCCGCCGTTTTTGAGGATCTGCCGCCGGAAAAACTCCCCGTTCTCTACCGCCTGTGCCCCAAGGATCTGGCGGCGGAGATTTTTGCCGAACTGACCCCCGAGACCCAGCAGAGGTACGGCGCAAACGGGTCAGGTATCCGCCGACGCCAAGTTCTTTGCCGAGATCG
>CAJMLV010000041.1 GCA_905214345.1 uncultured bacterium | reverse complement strand
GCGGCACCGAGCTCATCCGCCGCAAGCTGGGCAAGGATGCCCACGCCATGACCATCACCCTGCTCACCGACTCTCAGGGCAAGAAGATGGGCAAGACCGCCGGCAACGCCGTCTGGCTCGACCCCAACAAGACCAGCCCCTTCGAGTTCTATCAGTACTGGCGCAACGTGGGCGATGCCGACGTGCTCAAGTGCATCCGCATGCTGACCTTCCTGCCGCTGGAACAGATCGACGAGATGGACCACTGGCAGGGTGAGCAGCTGAACAAGGCCAAGGAGATTCTGGCTTTCGAGCTGACCAAGATGGTCCACGGCGAGGAAGAAGCCGCCAAGGCCCAGGAGACCGCCCGCGGTCTGTTCAGCGGTGCCGCCGACCAGGAACACATGCCCTCCACCGTGCTGGACGAAGCTCTGGTGAAGGACGGCAAGGTGGGCCTGCTGGCTGCCATGGTGGCTGCCGGACTGTGCTCTTCCAACCGGGAAGCCCGCCAGCTGATCCAGCAGGGCGGCGTTCTGCTTGACGGTGAAAAGGTTACCGATCCCGCCACCGCCCTGACCGTGGACGCCCTGAAAGCCGGCGTTGTGATCAAAAAGGGCAAGAAAGTCTACCATAAAGTGATGCTGTGATTGCCTGCTGAAAGGCGGTCGGCTTCACGCTGCAAAGCCGCTCCGTGCTCAGATGCCGCGGGGCGGCTTTGTGCTGTATCCGCATATCCTGCAGCAAAGAAGGGGATTCCATGATCAATCCGGATGCATTGTTTTTCTTCGATAAGAATCCCGCCGCGCTACCCTTGTTCGAGGCCTTTGAAGAGCAGCTGCGGCAAAGGGTAGGGGAGTTCACCGTACGGGTCCAGAAAACCCAAATCACCTATGCAAACCGCTATGTGTTCGCCTGTGTGTCCTTTCTGAAGGTGCGCAAGGCCAAACAGCGGCCGCCGGTATACATTGTCATCACCTTCGGGCTGGACCACCGGCTGGAATCGCCCCGCATCGACGCTGCCGTGGAAGCCAGTCCCCGCCGCTGGACCCACCACGTTCTGGTATCCGATGTTGGCGAGATTGACGAGGAACTGATGGGCTGGGTACACCAGGCATACCGCTTTTCTGCCGAAAAATGAGCCTCCACCGGTGCTTGCTGCCAATCCCGACCCTTGCCCCTGTGCCTATTTTGGGCTATAATAAACAGGATACAAAAGGGGAGGACAGGCCATGGCAAAAGACAAGCTGAAAACCATCTATGTGTGTACCCAATGCGGGGAAACCAGTCCCCGTTGGCTGGGGCGCTGCCCTTCCTGCGGTGCCTGGAACACCATGACGGAAGATGTGGTGGCAGAACCCTCCAAATCTTCTTCCGGCAAGGCTTCGGCTCCGGCTCGTACCCCCGGGCAAACCAGCCTGACGCCCCTCAAGCTCAGCGGGGTCAGTACCACCGAAGAAAAAAGCCGCATTGTCACCGGTATCGGGGAACTGGACCGTGTGCTGGGCGGTGGTATCGTCATCGGCAGTGTCACCCTGATCGGCGGCGAACCGGGTATTGGCAAATCCACCATCCTGTTGCAGCTGTGCGGCGAAGTTTCCCGCACCCGGTCGGTCCTGTATGTGACCGGCGAAGAGTCGGTACGCCAGATCAAGCTGCGTGCCGTTCGGCTGAACGTCCCCCAGGACAATATCTCCCTGGTGGCCGAAAGTGATGTGGATGAGATCTGCGGCCTGATCGAGCAGCTCAAACCAGACCTGGTGGTAATTGACTCCATCCAAACCATGCGCTGCACCGATATCGCATCCTCTTCCGGCACGGTATCCCAGGTCAAGGAGAGCACAGCCCGTTTCCTCAATGTGGCCAAAACCTACGAGATTCCCACCTTCATCGTGGGCCATGTAAACAAGGACGGTGCCATCGCCGGGCCTAAGGTGATGGAACACATCGTGGACACGGTGTTGTATTTTGAAGGTGACAAAACCCTGCCGTACCGCGTTTTGCGGGCGGTGAAAAACCGTTACGGTTCCACCAACGAGATCGGCATGTTCGATATGACCGGCCGCGGTCTGGAACAGATCGAAAATCCCTCCCAGGTCATGCTGGAAGGCCGGCCTTTGGGCATCAGCGGCACCTGCGTAGCCTGTGTGATGGAGGGTACCCGCCCGGTGTTGGGAGAACTGCAGGCCCTTGTGACCAAGACTTCTTTTCCCAGCCCCCGACGCACCGCCAGTGGGTTTGATTACAACCGCATGTATCTGCTGCTGGCTGTGCTGGAAAAACGTACCGGCCATTTCTTCGGCAACCAGGATGTATATCTGAATGTGGTTGGCGGTTTACGCCTGGACGAGACCTCCTGTGATCTGCCCGCTTGTCTGGCCATGGCATCCAGCCTGCTGGACCTGCCCATCGCGGAAAAGACCCTGGCCATCGGAGAAGTGGGCCTGGGCGGGGAAGTGCGCAGCGTGCCTCATCTGGAAACCCGTCTTCGGGAAGCCCAGCGCGTGGGCTTTGACACCGCCATCATCCCCAAGCACAACCTGAAAATGCTGGATCAGCGCCAGTTCCCGGGCCTGCGTCTGGTAGGGGTCTCTTACTTGCGGGAGGCCGTCAATGCCATCAAATTAAAGGACTGAATCTGCAGAACCAAGCAGTAAAGGATAAAAGAAGAAGGAGCGCAATCATGAAAAAGACCAACCAGCCCGTCGCCCCGAAACCGGCTGCCGGGCATATTATGAACCCGGTAACCAAGCAGCCGGTAGCCAATCCGGCTTTGAACGCAGCTGCCAAAAAGCTGCGGCAGGAGAACAATCCCCAGAACCTGAACGTAGTGATCAACGAACTGACCCGCGCCATCTTCCTGGCTCCCGCCAAGGTGGAAGTGAACGGTCAGCTGCCCAAGCCGGATGCCAACGGCCGCATTCAGATGCCCAAGGATACCCGCGTGACCTTCTCTTTGCTGAAGGCCTCTGACGGACGTTCCTTCTTCCCGGCGTTCACCAACGAGGAAGAAATGCGCAAATGGACACAGAATGCCTCCAATCAGGTGATGGCTCTGCGCTTTGACGACTATGCCCGCATGCTGCAGCAGAATGACAGCGTGGCCGGTTTTGTGGTGGACCCTTTCGGAGATAACCTGCGTTTTGAATCCAAGATGGTGGCTTCCATCAAGCAGCAGCGAGATGCTGCCGTGGCCCGTGCCAAGGCCGGCTTGCGCCAGACCCAGATCAAGCCCGGCGACAAGGTCACCATCGTGGAACCCACCGTGTATCCCGACGCCCTGTTGGACCCGCTGTGCGAGCTGTTTGCCCAGCAGGAAGGGGTCGCCGCAGCCTATCTGCAGATTATGCTGGTAAACGAGACTGACCGGTTCTATCTTCTGGTATTGGATGCCCCCAAGGACGATAAGCTCTTCGCTGCCATTGCCCAGGCTGCACGCCCGTATATGTCTTCGCCGGAAAATCAGGCCAAAAAGATCAACCTGAACATCACCACTTCCGAAACGCCCCTTGGTCAGCAGGGCATGCGGGACAGTGAGCCCTTCTATGTCCGCGGCAAAGGTCGGGTGGATGACCTGGACGAGGAGGACGATTGATTATGGCCAAGCGTCTGTTGGACTGCACTGCCAGTGAACTGGCTGCCTTCAGCAAAAAGGACCTGCTGGAATCCATGGCCGGATGCGAAGGCCGGGTAATGGTCAGCGAGACCATCGGCATCACCCAGCCGCTTCTGAATGACGTGACCAATGCCGAATACGCCGCCGCTCTGGGCGCTGACGTGCTGCTGCTGAA
This sequence comes from uncultured bacterium, assembly GCA_905214345.1. Classification (GTDB taxonomy): domain Bacteria; phylum Bacillota; class Clostridia; order Oscillospirales; family Ruminococcaceae; genus Gemmiger. The sequence goes on along the minus strand of CAJMLV010000041.1, from coordinate 21,338 downwards.
CATGTTTGATGTACAGCAGCCGGTGGTGCAGGCGCTGCCCAAAGTCGCCCCGGAAGAAACCGTCCGTGAACTGAAACGCCTGACCGGCCGGGTCATCGGCATCAACCTGGAACCCGTGGACCCGGTGCTGGCGGCCTCCAATGACGGCACACTTTGGCAGATGTCCGCCGGACGCCTGGCCACATCAGAAAACGCCGTCAAAGCCGCCGATATGGGCGTGGACATGGTACTGCTGACCGGCAACCCCGGCAACGGTGTGGCCAACGAGGCCATTGTCGCCGCTCTGCGGGAGATGAAGGCAGCAGCAGGGGACAGACTGATTCTGGCCGCCGGCAAGATGCATGGGGCGGGAATCCTGTCTCAAAGCGGCGCCTCCATTATGACGCTGCAGGATGCGCAGGAATTTATTGATGCCGGTGCCGACATTGTTCTTGTACCAGCTCCCGGCACAGTGCCCGGCATTACGGTCGAAGCCGTGCATGAACTGGCCAGCTATGTTCACAGCCGCGGTGCATTGCTGATGACTGCTATCGGCACATCGCAGGAAGGTGCCGATACCGCCACTATCCGCCAGATCGCTCTTTGGTGCAAGATGGCCGGGGCAGACCTGCATCACATCGGTGATACCGGCGTACCCGGTATGGCTCTGCCGCAGAACATCCTGGCATATTCCATCGCCATTCGCGGTGAACGCCACAGCTACCACCGGATGGCTTCGTCCATCAACCGCTGATCAAACAAAACCAACCGCACCGGGAGAACCGTACAGGCGCCCGCAGGTGCGGTTGGTTTTTTATTTCGTATTTGCCGGAACAGTGGCTTATACTTATCTGTCGGTTCACCACACACCGTACCATGCCGGGTACTGGGTTGACAGGCAGGGAAACCCATGGTATAGTTAAAAGCGATATATGCTATTTCGCTAAATGTAAGTTTAGCGAAACATAGGGAAGGGGGTCATGCGCTTTTCAGCGCTATATACGTTCAAGCCCTTTAGTGGACATCTCTTTTCCCATAGCGCTCTCCGATGCCAGAAACCTTATGAAAGGCGGTTTTGCTTATGAGCAGTTACATCGACGTGGCTCACCCCGAACGACATGCTCCGTATCTGGATGTGCCGGATGCAGTCATCGAGTATCTGCATTACCTTGATTTTGTAAAGCTTCGTTCTCCTCGCACCGTCAACGGCTACTATCTGGACCTGCGAGGTTTCTTCCGCTATATGATGGTCACCTGGTCGCTGTGCAGCCAGCAGACCCTGGAAACGGAGCCGGAAAAAATCGACCTGACCCACATTACCACCGACCAGATCAGGAACATCCAAAAACGGGATATACTGAATTATCTGGACTATGTGCGCACCAATGAAAACGGCCCCAAAGCCCGCGCCCGCAAAATGTCTGCGCTGCGGGGCTTCTTCGGATACCTGTGCAATCAGGTAAATCTGCTCCGCGACGATCCAACTGCCAACATCAGTCTGGGCACACCCAAAAAGTCGTTGCCGAAATACCTGTCTGCCGATGAAAGCATCGATTTGTTAAATAATATACAAAGTGACTTCTATGAGCGGGATTTCTGCATCCTGACCATGTTTCTCAACTGTGGTATGCGCCTGGCAGAACTGATCACCATCAACCTCAGTGATTTCAAGGACGGTACCATCCGCATTACCGGCAAAGGCGGCAAAGAGCGGCTGGTTTATCTGAACAGTGCTTGTCTTGACGCTCTTGACCACTATCTGCCGGCCCGGGCTGCGTTGCCCAACCTGGCAGATTCCAACGCGTTGTTTGTATCCAAGCGTACCGGAAAGCGGCTGACCGCACGCCGGGTGCAGCAGATTGTAGAGCGCTGCCTGCAAAGCGCCGGTCTGTCCGGGCGCGGATATTCGCCCCACAAACTGCGGCACACCGCGGCTACCTTAATGTATCAGGGCGGTGTGGACATGCTGGCGCTGAAAGAAATTCTGGGTCATGAGAATGTCTCCACCACCCAGATCTACACCCACATCAATCAGCAGCAGCTGCGGGATGCAGTAGCCGCCTCTCCCCTTTCCCGCCATCGGTTTACACCGCAGCAGGACATTTCACAGGAGGACCTCGGCGAAGACAACACCTGATGCAGCCCCCAACAGGCACACAAGAGCCGCCAGCAAAAGAGCCGTCAGAAAGCGGAACATCAGTGGCCGCAGAGGCGGATTCCGGCACAGGTGCCCGCCGCCCTGAAACGCGCACCGGAACATGACCATTGCGCATTGATTGGACTGCGCCGCCAGCCAGAGCATGACCAAAAATATGCCAAGATCCGGCAGGCAGGTCAGCATCCAGTGCACAACCAGTGCCCGTGTTCCGCCCTGTACGAAAACACCAGCCGCACAAAGGCCCATCACCGCGCCTCGCAGGGCAAAATAACCTCCCAAAAACACCGCTCCCAGGGCACTGAACCCGCACGCCAGCACCAGAATGGCCTGCAGCAGAGCCCCGCTGTACAAGTCGCAGAACAGGGTCCCCGCGGCAGAAAAATTCTCCGCATCCATGTAATAGGCGGCCAGCGAAGCACCGAAGGGAGAATCTCCCAGCCGCCCTTTGAAAATGCCGAAAAGGTATCCCAGAAAGAACAAGGCACCAAATGCCGCGCCCGCCTGCCAGACCGGATTCCGGGGGCGGGCATTTTCATTTCTGGGCACCGCTGCTGTCGGCTTTGAAGTGAACATTCTGCCCACCGGAAGATGCAGGCCCCCGGCGGCAGTTGTCTTTGCGGCCCGCATCAGTGCATCCCCGCCGCCCGGCTACCAGTCTGCAGTGCTCCCGCTGTACTGCCCGTCAGGGCACCTAGCAGCAACACTGCCAGCAGAGACAGGTTGGTACTGTCCACGGTAGGGATTCGGGATGCCAGCAAACTGGCCATGATGGTACACAGGCAGTAAAAACAGCCAAATCCCAACCCGGCCAGGAGTTTCAGGCGCGGAACCGCCCGGCTGATGAGCAGCCCGGACACAAACGCTCCCACCGCAGCAGCCCCGCAAGCCGCCGGCCCAATCCAGTTCAGCGGCAGCGATGTGTTGGCAAACGCAACCGAAAGCAGGCACAATATTGCCGTGGCTGTGCCCACACCCGCTGCAAAGCTGCGCAAAACGGCAGGCAGAAGCCGGGTCCCGCTGCCGGAGTGTCTGGCTTTCTTCCTGGATTTGCGCTGCGGCAACACAAATTTTCTTGCTTTTGCTTTGTTCATACAAAAACGCCCCCTTGCAGTAAACCTTATGCAAGGGGGCGTTTTGTTATGTGACCGTTTGAAACGATTTATTTCTTGGCGGGAGCGTCCTTCTTGGAATCATCCTTGCCGTTGCCCATATCCAGCTTTTCCACGGAGGAGATGGCAGAGCGGCGGAAGCGGATCTTGACGCGGTCGCTGGTGGTTTCCAGAACGAAGGTGTCGTCCTTGATGGCGGCCACATGGCCGATGATGCCGCCGATGGTGGTCACTTCGTCACCGATCTCGATGGAGTTGCGCATGGCAGCGTCTTTCTTGTCCTGACGTTTCTGCGGAACGTAGATGATCAGGTACATAAAGCCGATGACCAGGACCATGGGCAGAACCATGGTCAGGAGAATATTGCCGGTGCTGGCAGTGGTTTCCAAAAACTGAATCATAATTCAATGGCTCCTTATATGCGTTTTTAAGACATAAGAAGATTATAGCGAATTTAACGCCATTGCGCAAGTGTTTTATCAAATTCTTGTATCAAGAAGTTTGACATACTTATCGTGGAACTGCTGGAAAGTGCCCTTGTCCAGTTCCTCACGGATGCGTTCCATCAGGTGGTTGTAGAAATACAGATTGTGCATGACCGCCAGACGCATACCCAGCAGTTCGTCCGCTTTCTGCAGATGGCGGATATAGGAGCGGCTGAAGTTGCGGCAGACCGGGCAATCACATTCCGGGTCAATGGGGCTTTCGTCCCGCTCGTATTTCAGGTTCTTGATGTTGATGATGCCGTTCCAGGTGAACAGATGACCATGGCGCGCGTTGCGGCTGGGCATGACGCAGTCGAACAGGTCCACACCGCGGTACACCGCCTCGATAATGTTGCCCGGCGTGCCCACGCCCATCAAGTACCGGATCTTATCCTTGGGGGCGTAGGGTTCCACCGCCGAGATCACATCATACATGACCTCCGCCGGTTCGCCCACTGCCAGGCCGCCGATGGCATACCCGTCCAGATCATATTCCGCAATCTGCTTCATGTGTTCCACGCGCAGGTCCTTGTAAGTACAGCCCTGGTTGATGCCGAACAGCAGCTGATCCGGGTTCACAGCCTTGCCTTCGTGCTTCAGGCGGTTCAGCTCGGTCTTGCAGCGCAGCAGCCACCGGGCAGTGCGGGCACAGCTGGCCGCGGCATAATCGTGCTCGGCCGGGTTCTCCACGCACTCGTCAAAAGCCATGGCGATGGTGGAGCCCAGATTGGCCTGAATCTGCATGCTCTCTTCCGGGCCCATAAAAATCTTATGGCCGTCCAGATGAGAGTTGAAGGTCACACCTTCTTCGGTAATATGGCGCAGTTTGGCCAGGCTGAACACCTGGAATCCGCCGCTGTCGGTGAGGATTGGACCATCCCAGCGGGTGAAGCGGTGCAGGCCGCCCATATCCGCCACCAGCTTGTCGCCGGGACGCAGATGCAGGTGGTAGGTGTTGCACAGCATGACCTGGGCGCGGATGTCCTTGAGGTCAAAAGCGGACAGGCCGCCCTTGATGGCCGCGGCAGTGGCAACATTCATGAAAGCGGGGGTCTGTACAGTGCCGTGCACGGTCTTGAATTCACCGCGACGGGCCGCCCCCTCCTGACGGATCAGACGATAAGGCATAGTTTTCTCCTTTGCTCAGTACCCGGAGAACAGCCGGGCGAAAAAACAGGCGGTGCCGGAAATCCTCCAACATCGCCGATTGCTTCCTTATTATATCGTTGGGGAACATGCTTTGTCAACCATGCAAAAAGCCCCGGGGAAGCATACGCTCCCCCGGGGCAGGCATTACTTTATTGCAGTGCCGGACAGATTACTTGAAGTAACGGTCCAGCAGGCCCTGCATGCCGCGGCCATGGCGGGCTTCGTCCTTAGCCATTTCATGAACGGTGTCATGGATGGCATCCAGGTTCAGCTCCTTGGCCTTCTTGGCCAGGTCCATCTTGCCGGCGCAGGCGCCGCACTCGGCGTCAACACGCATCTGCAGGTTCTTCTGGGTGCTGTCGGTCAGCACTTCGCCCAGCAGTTCGGCAAACTTGGAGGCATGCTCAGCCTCTTCGAAAGCATAACGCTTCCAGGCTTCGGCGATTTCGGGATAGCCTTCACGGTCAGCCACGCGGCTCATAGCCAGGTACATACCGACTTCGCTGCACTCGCCGTTGAAGTTCTCACGCAGGCCCTGGATGATATCTTCCGGAGCGTCCTTGGCAATGCCGACAACGTGCTCGGTAACGTAGGTGTTGTCCTTCTTCTCGATGAACTTGGAAGCGGGAGCCTTGCAGACCGGGCAGAATTCCGGGATGGAGCCTTCCGCGATGTAGCCGCACACAGTGCAAACATATTTAGCCATGTTTATTACCTCCGAATCATTTTGGTTGAATCATTTTTTAAGACACAGTCTTGTGTCTTGCCTACATGATAACATGACGAGATAGTAATGTCAATAGGGTTTTAAAATTTTAAGACAAAATCTTAAAACAATATTTTATTCCTTCCCTGTCCCTCCCCGCGGGAGAAGCGTTTCAACGCCGGAAAGACGCCACGCGCCACCCACCAGGTCAGGCTGCCCACAACCAGGCCTGCTGCCAACAGAACGGGAGCGTATCCCAACGCCAGCGCGCTGCTCAGAATCACCGAAGCCCCCAACAGCTGCCCGATATTGTGCGCCAGCGCCCCGCACACCGAAAAGATGTACCCCGTCACCCGAAAAGGCAGGCAAAGCAATGCGCACATTACCAGCCAGGAGAGCATTCCCCCGCACAGAGACAAAAAGCCTGCCGTGGCGCCTCTGACAAATAAGGTAAATGCTGCTTTGAGCACAACCAGCATCAGGGCATACCTGCGGCGGGTGAACAAGAGGGCATACATGACCACGATGTTGGCAAGACCCAGTTTCATGGCAGGCATCAGCCCCAGAAACGGAGTGAGGACAGATTCAAAAAAAGAAAGGGCCATAGCCAGGGCAAACAGCATGCCCAGGCGCGCCACAGTTTGTGCTTTTTGGCTTTGCATCGTCCGAATCCTTCCATTGATTTCATGGTTAGTGTACGGCGAAAATACCGTGCTTGTCAACCCCGATTTTGGCCGGAGAAACGGCAGGAAAATTTACAAAGATCAACATACAATGACCTTTTGCAGGCCTTGAAAAACCGCCTGGAATGGTGTATCCTATTAGCATGCAGCCTTATCGAAAGACTGCCCTGCGCGGTTTGAATAAACCGGCGCCATTATGTGGCATACTACCCTGTATCAGGGAGACTTACAAAAGGAGACCAACCATGAAAAAACTGATTGCTGTTTTGTGCGCCGCTGTGCTGATGACCAGCCTGTTGGCCGCCTGCACCGGCTCTTCTTCCGAGAGCAGCCAGCCCGAAACCACCACTTCTTCCTCCGAGTCCGCCACCGGCGACACTTCCGCCGCGGACGAGAGCCAGGCAGAAGAGACCACTGCTGAACCCGATACCGCCAAGCTGGAATCCATTGTTTCCTCTCTGGAAGCCATCAATGAGATTTCCAATCCTCGTGAGCTGGATGACTTCTCGCTGGAGAACGAGCTGGGCCTGACCATGGACAATATCCTGGCTTTCAAGGGCGATGTGACCAACGACCAGGCCGATTGCTCTCTGGTGCTGGCTATCCAGGCCAAGAGCGGCTGTGCGGACGCCGTCAAGACCGAACTGGAAGCTTATAAAGAAACTGCCAGCAGCAACCTGTATGCTGAATTTGCCGATAAGGTTGCCAAAGCGCAGGATGCCCGTATCGTCGTGAGCGGCGATTTCGTCGTGATGGTGATTTCCGGCATCAACGGCCCGGATTATGCGGACATCGACGCTGCCATTGAGAGCGCGCTTGCCTAATTCGGCCGTACTGTGAAGCAATGACAAAACGGCAGGCCGCTGTCCCCATGCCTACCGCCTTCTGTCCACCGGCAGAGGGTGGCGCGTTCCGGGCCAACGACCTGCCGTATTTTTTGGTTTGAGGAAGGAGGAGTGCCCCTTGGTATTCAACAGTGTGGTGTTCCTGTTTTGCTTTATGCCGCTGGCGCTGGGGCTGTACTATCTGGCACCGGGCCGTGCCAAAAACGCGGTTCTTTTGCTGGAAAGCATTCTGTTCTACTGCTGGGGCGGTATCACCTGGCTGCCGCTGATCCTGATTTTGATTCTGGTCAACTACATAGCGGGCCTGCTCATCCAGCGCAGCAATGCCGCCGGCGTACGGCGCGCGGTCCTGATTGCCGCCATCGTATTGAGTGCGGCCGCCCTGGTGTTTTTCAAGTATACCAATTTCCTGATCGATACCATCAACCAGATTTCCGGTGCCGGGCTTTCCTCCTTGTCTTTCCTGGATGTACTGCCCCTGGGCATCAGCTACTATTCCTTCAAGCTGATCAGCTATGTGGCGGATGTGTATACCCGCAAAACAGAAGCGGAACACAGCCCTATCACCTTTGCCACCTACGTGATTCTCTACCCGCAGCTGATCGTAGGTCCCATCGTCCGCTATCGGGAAATGGCTCCGGCCCTGCACAAAACCACCGGACGCTACACTTTGCAGCAGTTTGAGAACGGTGCCGTCATGTTTGTGTTCGGTCTGGCCAAAAAGGTCATTCTGGCCGACTCCATCGGCGCATTGTGGCAGGACATCATCTCCACCACCGACGGCATCGGCCTGGCCAACGCCAGCACACCGCTGGTCTGGATGGGCGTTCTGGCCTATTCTTTGCAGCTGTATTTCGACTTTGCCGGCTACTCGGAAATGAGCAATGGTCTGAGCCTGATGATGGGCTTTGAATGTCCCGCCAACTTCAACCTGCCGTACATTTCCGCCAGCATCACCGAATTCTGGCGCCGCTGGCACATCACCCTGTCCCAGTGGTTCCGGGATTACATCTACATCCCTCTGGGCGGCAACCGCCGCGGTGCGGTACGCCAGGTGCTGAACATGCTGGCTGTCTGGGCTTTGACCGGCCTGTGGCATGGTGCCAACTGGAATTTCATCTGTTGGGGCCTTTATTACTTTGTCCTGCTGGTGATCGAGAAGAACTTCCTGCTCAAGCACCTGAAGAAAGGCCGCATCTGGCCCCACATCTATACCCTGTTCTTTGTGGTGCTGGGCTGGGGTATCTTCACCGCAAATGCGGCGGGAGCCCCTCTGGGCTTACTTTTGAACCGCATGTTTATTCCCCAGGGCGGGGTTTCTGCTCTGTACTTTGCCCGCAACTACGGGGTTCTGCTGGTGTTGGGCTGCCTGTGCTCCACGCCGCTGCCCGCCTGGCTGTGGAACAAGACCAAACGGGTCCAGCCTGTACGGATGCTGCTTTTTGCGGCGGTTGCCGTTCTGTGCGTCGCCTTTGTGGTTGGCGCCACCGGTTCCACTGCTCTGTATGCTGATTTCTGAGGGAGGTGTGCCTGTATGTCTCGCTATATTCACCGCAAAGCCGGGCGGGAACCCGGCACCCGTCCCGGTGCATTGGCCGTCCTGTTCATCCTGATGGTGGCTGGCTTTTCGGTTTTGAATCTGTTCTGGCCCAAACGGGATATGTCTGATCTGGAAAACCGCAAGCTCGCCCAGATGCCCGCTTTCTCCGTGAAGGCGCTGCTGGACGGAAGCTGGTTCGAGGATTTTGGCACCTATGTACAGGACCAGGTCGCTTTCCGCGACGACTGGATCAACCTGGAAAGCGCCTTCAACAGCCTCGCCCTGGGCAAAGTCGAGGAAAGTGATATTTTGCTGGGCAAAGACGGCTGGATGTTCACCAAATTGTTTGACATTCCTGCCAGCAGCCAGACCCAGCTGACCAAGAACCTGGATGCGGTCATCAATTTTGCTTCCCGGCATCCCGGCAAGGTAACTTTCCTGCTGGCCCCCTCCGCCAGTGTGATCTACCCTGAGATGCTTCCGCTGGGCGCTCCCATGGCCGACGAAAACGCCATGCTGGACGATATTTTCGCCCAGGTATCCACCACCGCGGATGTGATCGACCTGCGAGAGGTGTTCACCCGGGAAAAGGACCGGTACCTGTATTACAAGACCGACCATCACTGGACCACCGAGGGTGCCTATCTGGCCTATGAACAGCTCTGTGCCCTGAAAGGGCTGACTCCCTTTGATCTGTCCAGCCACGAAGCAGTCAATGTGACCGATTTCTACGGCACCCACTACTCTGCTGCCCGACGCTGGGACGTGCAGCCGGATACCATCACCTATTATCCGCTGGACAATCCCATGACCATCTATGACATCAACGGAGAAACCCAGTATACCGCGCGTGTCACCGAGCCCATAGTCAACACCGAAAAATTGGAAACCCGGGATAAGTATGCCGCATTCCTGGACGGGAACAACGGCTACTCGGTGATCGAAGGTGACGGCGAAGGCAGCATCCTGGTGGTAAAGGACAGTTACGCCAACTGCTTTGTGCCATTCCTGACAGCCAACTATGCCAAGATCGGTGTGGTGGACCTGCGGAATTTCTCTTATGGTCTGGACACCACCATCGAATCCGAAGGATACGACGAGGTGCTGGTCCTGTACAACTTCCAGACCTTCATCTCGGACAAGCGGGTCGTCTATCTGGACCGTCCCACCACCCTGACCACCGACGAAGGATAAGGATTACGCTTCGAAGCTGACTTCCAGCCCGGGCTGAGGAAGTGACTCCGTAGGACCGCAGGCAGCCCAGAACCACACGCTCATTCGGAGCGGGTCATAGCCCTGAACACAGCATCCGGCTGTGATCTGACCAAAGGCTTGTTCCAGTTCATCGCGCAGCGCCTGCTGCAGCTGGTCTTCTCGCCGTTGGGCTTCTCCCAGTTCTTGTAAATCCGGGTCATCCAGGGTCAGATACAAGGCCGCGTTCCCGTTTTCCCTCACACGATGTTGGACCATGACCTTGGTCTGTACCGATGCGGTCCCGTGGGAAAAATCGCACACAAACCGATCCGCCTGCCCGCAGAGAACGGCCGCCAGCTGGGCTACCAGCGTTTCTTTCAGGACTGTGTTCGGCCGATCTTTTTGCAAAAACACAAAACCGTAACCCGTGCCCTGCCACACCGGCAGGGCACATTCCTTTTCTGCGGAGAACATCAACTGCAAACCATTGCGAATCCCGTATTTTGCCAGAGCGTTCTCCATCTTTTCGTAGATATCCGCTGCCGTTTCTTCCAATTGTTTTCTTGGCACACGCTCCATGAGAAACAGGGTAAACTGCGGCGCCGGCCTGGTTTTCTCATACAAAAGCCGGCCCAGTTCGGTAGTTGCCTGCCAGTCCCCTTCTGCCGGCAACACGGCCATATCCATCAAACCATAAAACACCTGGCCATCCAGGCGGCTTTCGGCCTGTTCCAATGCACGGGCCGGGGTCTGCCCCACCCCAACCACAGTCTTGTACCCGGCCTCCCCTTCCTGTTCTTTTGGCTGATCCGCCAGCAGCAAAAGCGCCAGCGTTTCCCGGCCTTGGGTCTGAAAGAACACGCTGTGTACGATTTCCCGCTGTGATAAAAGCGGGGCCTGTGAACAGCCGCACAACAACGCACAAAGCACAGCCGTCAAAATTCCAGCCATCACACCGGCTTTGGTCTTGTGCCCAGCAGCCAACGAAACACACCTCCCAACACGATCAGACCCGCGAATACAGCGAGCAAAAAATTGCGCACCGCTGCAAGCCGGTCAATATCTGCGGAACGCCACATTGCGCAGAGAAAAAGCATCAGCCCAAAATAGAACGGAAACCGGTCCAGACCAACGGCGTTGTTTTCGCTCTTGCAGGCATTCCCGCCCATAAGATGGATTCCTGCATAGAGATACATTGCCAACTTGATGGTCACAATCATGGTCCACAGGATGAGCTGCAGCCATTCCAATCGATTGAAAATGGACAGTGCCCCGCTTTGGGCTGCTGTGTGCAGAGGATTCTCCTGAAACGGCGCGTCCGCCCCGAAAAAGAGTTCCAGGATAAAGTGTGCCGCCACGGAGAAGCTCACCCCGAATGCCGAAAGGCGAAGCAGGGTGTGTTTTCCAAAACGGGCAGAACCGGGCCAGAGTGCCGGGAGCAGATATTCCGGGAAAAGGACCATCTGCGCCATAAGGGTGGTTACGACCTGCTGTCCCGTAAGGGCGGTGCATTGCAGATTGAACAGCCGCAGTTCCGGCGCGATGGATATGACCAGCAGCACACTTGTGACCAGCAGTATCGTCAGCACCACATTGGCCGTCTGGGCAATGGAAGATACCCGGCGCAGATAAATCACCGGAGCCACGATCATCAGGCAGATACCAAACATGCTCATCCCATCGGGATATGCCGAGGAAAACAGCCGCCAAAGGCGCAGAATCTCCACCGCGGAACTCATGGCCAAAAGTGCCAGCAAAGACCAGCGCGCCAGCATATTCTGCCCAAGAAGCCGCCACGCCCATGCGAAGGACCAGGCTGCCAGGGTCAGCCCTGCAGCACTGATCGGCAGCAGCAAAATCCCAGGGCGTACACTGTATCCAACCTGAGATGTCAGCAGCACATTGCCGAACCCCCCCAGGAGCAGCGCCGCAAAGAGATTGGGTGCTTCCCGTTTCATAGCCGTCCCTCCCCGTTCGACTTGGCCAGCGAGGTCCAGATCGTCCGCACAAAGCCATCCCGCAAAGTAGCACGGCAAGGCGGCATCAGCGGGTAGAGATAGTCATACCCGAAAGGATCACTGCCGCAGGCCATGGCCAGTATCAGCAGCGCGCTGCAGGCAAAGCCGGGAACTCCGAATATTCCTGTCAGCAGGATAACACCAAAGCGAAAAAGAATGGATTGCTCATACAGCGACGGAACCGCCAAAGTAGCCACGGTGGCAGCCGCCGCCATGGTCAGGACCGGAACGCTCACAATGCCCGCACTCACCGCCGTTTCTCCGATAATCAGGGCTCCCACCAGACTGACGGTATGACTGATGGATTTCGGCGCCCGCAGCCCCGCTTCCCGCACGATTTCCAGCAACAGGGTCACGGTCAGCATTTCCAGCATGGGTGACAGCGGTGTCTGGGCTTCTGCCTTCGCCAAGGTGGAAAGCAACCGTATGGGTATGATCTCCGGCGCATAGGTCAGTGCCATTACATACAGGCCGGGTCCGAACACCGCCAGCAGAAACGCGATATATTTCAAAAGACGAATAAGCCCCGCAAAGACAGCCCCGGCGGAATAATCGTCCAATGATTCAAAATGTTCACTGAAGAAACTGGGTACCACCATAGCAAAGGGACTGCCCGACACCAGAATCACCACCTTGCCTTCACAGATGCGGGCGCAGGCGGTGGCCGGACGTTCGGTATAGGCCCCGGCGGGAAACAGGTTGAGTTTATCCTGCTTGAGAAAAGATGCAAAGTAAGAGGAATCCAGCAAAACCGGCAGGTGGATCTTTTCCAGCCGTTCCCGCAGCGCCCGGATGGTATCGGCCGGCGCCCGGTCTTTGTCATAGCACAGGCAGTATTCTGTCCGGGCATGGGTGTTGGCGACATGCAGTTCCGCCACAAAGGTACCGGTACGGAACTGACGGCGCAACAGGGAAACATTGTTGCGCAACAGTTCGGTAAAAGCTTCCTGCGGACCGTGCATATTGCCTTCCCCGCCCGGACTGGACACCGAGCGTTGGGGCATCTCCTGGGTAGAAATCCCCACCGCACAGGGACAGCCGTCGATCAGCAGCACCGCCAGGCCGTTGGCCAGCCTTTCGATCAGCATCTGCCGGGTGGTGACAGGAGCGCTCTCGGTGGGAATACGGCTCTGCGTCAGCAGATACCGGCAAAGCTGTGCTCCGCTTTGAAAGTCGACAGTTTCCTGTTCCAACAGGGACAGCGCCATCACTGTCAGCTTTTCCGGAGAAGACAGTCCGGTAAAAAGCGCAATACTGCAGCGCACCTGCCCCATGACCAGGTCTTTGCAGTAGAAATCCAGAGAATCACCGAAGCTGGATTGCAGAAACTTTTTGTTGGTTTCCAGCTCCTTTGCCAGGGCATCAACAATCCGACGCTGCATGCACATCCCTCTCTTTCACACACAGTCTGCCCCATGGTTGCCGCAAATATCACACCGACATGCAAAAAGGCCCTCTGCCAATGACAGAGGACCTTTTCATTTGATCCGACGGATTCAGTTGCCGTTCATCCGGGAACGAGTATCCAGCATATCCTTCAGTTCTTCCATAAAGGTATTCACATCGCTGAACTGACGGTATACCGAAGCAAATCGGACATACGCCACATCGTCCAGCTGTTTGAGCTGTTCCATGGCCAGATCGCCGATATGGATGGAAGAAACTTCCCGGTCATAGGAGTTGAGCAGCATCTGCTCAATGCGGCTCACCGCAGCATCCAGCTGCTGGAAGCTGACCGGACGCTTTTCGCAAGCGCGCAGCATGCCGTTGAGCAGCTTCTGGCGGTCGAACACCTCACGGGAATGATCCTTCTTGACCACCATCAGCGGAACCGTTTCCACGATTTCGTAGGTGGTAAAGCGCTTTTTGCAGCTCAGACATTCGCGGCGGCGGCGAATCTTTTCACCGTCTTCGGTGGGGCGGGAATCGATTACCTTGGAATCTATCGCGCCGCAGTACGGACATTTCATGGCAATCCTCCTCTTTGGTTCAACCCAATGCTGGGGTCAATGGCCGGACTTGCGAAAGGAAAATCAGACTTTCTTCTTGGCGGGGGCAGGATGCTTCTTGTCCTGCCAATCCAGCCAGAGCTGGGTAGCAATGCACACCGTGCTGTACACACCGCTGATCATACCGAACAGCAGCGGCAGAGCGAAGGTGAAGATGCTGTCCAGCTTGAAGACCACAGACACCACGCAGACAATGCCCAGGGCCACGCAGGTGGTAATGGAGGTCATCAGAGAACGGCCAAAGCTCTGGTTGATGGAGAGGTTGACCAGTTCCGCGCGGGACATGTTCCGCTTGCCGTACAGGGCGGTGTTCTCACGGATACGGTCGTAAATAACAACGGTATCGTTGATGGAATAGCCCAGAATGGTCAGCATGGCGGCAATGAAGTTGCCGTTGAGAGGAATACGCAGAATGGCAAACACGCCAAAGACCACGAACATATCATGGAGCAGAGCCACGATAGCGGTAGCACCGCCCTGCAGGCCGCCCACCTTGCGGAAACGGTAAGCTACATACAACAGAATCAGCACACAGGCGGTCACAACGGCAACCAGGCTCTTGAAGAGGAATTCCTTACCGATGGTGGGGTTGACGTTGCTGATCTCGTTTTCTTCGAAGGAATTCTCCGGGAACTGCTCGTTCAGGCTGGTCAGCAGGCTGTCCATCTCCTCGGTGGACAGGTTCTCGCTGCCCGGCAGGGTGATGGTCAGGGTCTGGCGGCCGGTGATGTCGCTGCCGGTCTGCAGGGTCAGGTTGCTCTGCCCCACGCTGGCGCTGACGGTATCTTCCACCGCATTTAGGTCGATGGAATTCTCATAGCCCAGGGTAAGCACAACGCCGCCCTTGAACTCAACGTCCATAGACACGCCGAAAATCAGGCTGTACGCCAGGACAACGACGATGAGCGCGGAGGAGAAGATGTAATACTTCTTGCGGTTGCCCATAAAGTTGATGTGCGGAATCTTGTAGGGCGGGGTTTCGCCGGTCTTGGCGCCGCCATACAGCCAGGGATTGCGCAGAGCCTTGATGCCGGACGCACCGCGCAGCATCACGCGGGTAGCGAACACGCCGAACACGAAGTTCAGCAGCACGCTGGTCAGCAATGTAAAACCAAAGGAATAGATGGTGCCGGCGGTGGAAGGTCCAAACCAGCCGAACACGGGAGTAAAGACCTTGGCCCAGAAGCCGTCGGTAGGACCGAAAGCGCCCATCAGGATGGCAGCCACAATGACAATGGTCACGTTGCCGTCAATGATGGGAGACAAGCCCATCTTGAAGCCGTTGGTCAGAGCTCCGTCCAGGGTCTTCTTCTTGCCCAGTTCCTCACGGATACGCTCGGCGGTAATGACGTTGGCGTCCACGCCCATGCCGATACCCAGGATGATACCGGCAATACCGGGCAGGGTCAGGGTGGAACCAGAGAACACGGTGAAGTAACCGGAAACCACCGCCAGGGTAGCCGCCACCTGACCAAACAGAGAGATGGTGGCAATGGCACCGGGCAGGCGATAACGGAAAATCATGATCAGGGCCACCGCCACGAAAGCGATGATGCCGGCCAGCACCATGACTTCCAGGCTGCGGGCACCCAGAGTGGGGCTGATGGTGGAGTAGCTTTCAGCGGACAGCGCGAAAGGCAGCGCGCCGGAATTGATCTGATTGGCCAGAGTAGCCGCTTCCTCGGTGGTGAAATCACCCTTGATGATGGCCTCACCATCGGTGATGGCGGTTTCCACCGAGGCGGTGCTGATGTTCTCATCATCCAGCCAGATGCTGATAGTGCCGTTTTCCGGCGCCAGCTCGGTGGTGGCTTCGGCAAACTTGGTGGCGCCTTCCGAGGTGAACTTCAGCTGGACCACGTTGCCCTCGTTCTGCAGGTAGCCTGCCATGGCGGATTCCACATCGTCACCGGTGAGGATCTCTTCGCCGTCGGCGGTGCTGCCCTTGCGGAACACCATCTGCGCGGTGGTGCCGATTTCGTCGATGGCACTCTGCGGATCAAAGTCGCTTTCATCGTTTTTCCAGGGGAAACGAACGATGATACGGTCTTTGTTATTGTCCACATAGGCCTCGTAATCGGTGATGCCCAGGCCGACCAGACGATCTTCGATAACCGTCTTGGCTGCGGCCATCTGCGCGTCGGTGGCATCCATGTCGTCCGCCGGCATGAACGTTACGTCAACGCCGCCGCGGATATCGATGCCGAAACGGATGTCCGCCGCGCCCTTCACATAGGTCGTTTTGGTATCACCGTACTGATAGCTGAAGCCAAAGAGCGCCGAGAGCGAAAACGCAATAATCAGCGCCGCCATGGCAAAAAAGCGCCATGACTTCCCTCTTTTGTTCATTAGGTACCTCCAAAATTTGCCCTCTGGGGCAGGACTTCTATGCCGGGCTGCCTGGCCCGAAGCTTACTCCTGTTCCGCCAGCAGCTTTTCCACCACTGCCAGACGCACACAGACGGTAAGCAGCAAAGACGCTTTTTCGACCTCATCCAGGCTGGGATAGGTCGGCGCAATGCGCAGATGAGAATCTTCCGGATCGCGGCCGTAAGGATAGGCAGCGCCCGCACCGGTGAGCACCAGACCGGCCTGCTTGCACAGTTCC
The DNA here is from genome assembly GCA_905214345.1 of uncultured bacterium. Taxonomy (GTDB): domain Bacteria; phylum Bacillota; class Clostridia; order Oscillospirales; family Ruminococcaceae; genus Gemmiger. The sequence goes on along the minus strand of CAJMLV010000041.1, from coordinate 4,855 downwards.
GCCACACGCTTGGCGCAACCGGGCATCACATACAGGCTGATGAAGTAGCCGCCCTTGGGGTTGGTCCAGTGAGCAATATCGCCGCAAGGAGTCAGCTCATGGTCCAGGGTGCATTTGACGGCGTCGAAGCAGGGCACCAGACGGCGGCGATGCTTCTGCATATGAGCCAGAACGCCGGCCTTGTTCTTCAGGAACCGGACATGACGCAGCTGGTTCATCTTGTCGTAGCTGATGATCATCACTTCGAAGCGCTTGCAGACGTACTTCATGGAGTTTTCGCTGCAGGCCAGGGCCGAAACACCGGCACCGGGGAAGGTGATCTTGCTGGTGGAAGTGAACATGAACACGCGGTCCTCGTTGCCGTAGCGGCGTGCTTCTTCCAGCAGGACCGGAGTTTCGATGATCTCATCAGTCAGATGATGTACGATGTAAGCTTCGTCCCAGAAAATCTTGAAGTCCGGGGCGGCAGTCTTCATGCTGGCAAAACGGCGGACCGTTTCGTCGCTGTAGGTGTAGCCGTCGGGGTTGGAATACTGCGGCACGCACCAGATACCCTTGATAGTGTCATCCTCAGCCACCAGCTTTTCCACCATGTCCATATCCGGGCCTTCCGGGGTCATGGGGATGTTGATCATCTCGATACCGAATTCTTCGGTGATGCGGAAATGACGGTCATAACCGGGGACCGGGCACAGGAACTTGGGCTTTTCCACCGCGGACCAGGGGCAGGGAGAATCCTGGAAACCGAAAGTATAGCCGATGGCAACCAGGTTGTACATCAGCTGCAGGCTGGAGTTGCCGCCCACAAAAACATTTTCCGGCTTCACACCCATCACTTCGCCAAACAGGGCACGGGCCTCTTCCAGACCTTCCAGGTTGCCGTAGTTGCGGGCGTCGGTGCCGTCCTCAGTGGTGTAGTCGCTCACCTTGAGCAGATTCATGGCAAGGTCCATCTGGTGCGGGCCCGGCTTGCCACGGGCCATGTTCAGCTTCAGGCCCAGCGCTTTGAAATCGCCGTAAGCCTTCTCCAGATCGGCCTTTTCGGCCAGGAGTATTTCTTTGGTCATCTTGCGGTAATCAGACATAGATGCTTCCCCTCCTGCAGACTTTGATCTTGAGCGCCCCGCGGGCACCCCCTCTATTTCGGCATGTTCGGATACAGATACCCGAACATACAACACATAAGTATAAACGAATTTGAAACAATATACAAGCGTTTTTGTAATTTTTCAGTCTTTTTTATCCGGATGCCCTTGCAAGCCGACTGAAAAATCCATCCTGTTTTTTGGCATCGCACAAGCCCGATAAAAAGAAAAGCGCCGGAGCAAAACTGCTCCGGCCTGGTGCCGCCAACCGGGGTCGAACCGGTACGGAATCACTTCCGAAGGATTTTAAGTCCTTTGTGTCTGCCAATTCCACCATGGCGGCACGCCCGTCCAGGACATGCCTGACCTCGATATTGTATCGCAGATGCAAAAAAATGTCAATGCGGCGTCCGGTGCCCGTCACGGCTGCCATGCGATGTACAACCCCTGCTTTTTATGGTAGAATGGGGGCAACGTCAAGAGTTTCGAGGTGATGAGCAAGATGCCCACAGCCGCAGACAAACGCAGAGACCGTCTGCTGCTTCTTTTCGGCGCGGTGCTGGGCGCCGCCGCCTTTTTTCTGGTCCTGAGTCTTTCGCCGCTGGATGTGACCAACGACGCCTTCTGCCGGGGCGGATACATTGAAAAGGATATCCAGCAGCATTATGCCGGCTGGCTGTTTTACCGGCAAAGCGGATTATCCTTTCCCCTTTGCATTGCCACCAACATCAACGTCCCTCAGGGGCTCAGCGTGGCTTACACCGATTCCATTCCCCTGTTTGCCGCGTTTTTCCGGCTGCTGTCTCCCCTGCTGCCTGACACTTTCCAGTATTTCGGCTGGTTCACCCTGCTTTGCCTGATGCTGCAAGGCGCCTTCGGTGCCCGTCTGCTGGGATTGTTTATGCAAGGATATACTCTGCCGCTGCTGGGTGACCTTCTTTTTGTGTTCAGCCCGGTTTTGTGGGAGCGCGTGCTGCGGCACACCTCTCTGGCAGCCCAGTTTTTTGTGCTGGCTGCGTTGTACTACTACTTTTTGGGATGCCGAACCGGTCGGTTCCGGTTCGGCGGACTGTTCGCCCTGAACATTCTGGCCATCACCGTCCATCCCTACTTTCTTCCCATGACATACGCCATAACCTTTGCCCTGCTGCTTCGGCACGCTTTGTGCCACCGGCAATTCGTACGTCCTGCCCTCTGGCTGGCTGCCGACCTGGCGTTGACACTGGCGGCAGGATGGGTTTTCGGGCTTTTTTACGGCACAGCCTCCGGGGGCAGCGATGCTCTGTACGGATACTTCGGCATGAACCTGAATAGTCTGTGGAACCCCGGGGGAGTCAACGGTGTAGACTGGAGCCTGTTCCTGCCAAAGCAAAATCAGGTAGGCGGCAACTATGACGCCTTTGCCTACCTGGGTGCCGGAGTTCTCCTTGCCCTGGTTGTGTGTGGTCTTGTTTCGGTTATTTGCCGTCCCCGGCGGATTCTGAACCTGCTGCAGCGCCACTGGACGCTGGCCGCGGTAAGCATGGTTCTGACCCTGTTTGCCGTCAGCCATGTGGTTACTGCCAACGGTGTCACTTTGGTTACCCTGCCTTTGCCTGCCGCTTTCATCAAGTTGTTTTCGGTGTTCCGTTCCGGTGGGCGGATGTTCTGGCCGGTATACTATCTCCTGATACTGGCTGCCTGTGTGGGTGTGTCCCGCCTGTTCAAGAGGAAAAATCTGTGTACCGCCGCGGTGGCGTTTCTGGCAGCGGTTCAGTTGCTGGACTTAGCTCCCGGTCTTGTCCAGCGCAGTCAGGCTTTTGCCCTGGCACAGCAGAGTGAAGCCTTCCCCTCCCAGCTGACCAGCGATTTCTGGCAGCAGGCAGCGGGACGATATACCACCATTGCTTCCATGGACGGATTGCAGAATGACGCCCTGCACCTGGCTCTGTATACAGCGGACCTGGGTATGTCCACCAACGATCCGTTTGCCGCACGCTACGATGCCCGGACGCTGGAAGAGCAGCGCACCCTGTACAGGCAGGAACTGGACGAGGGAATTCTGCGGCAGGATACACTTTACCTCTTTGCCGATGAAGGCGCCTTTTTGCAGGCAGTGGAACCCGTGAAAGACTGCGGAGCCTGGTGCGGCAGAATCGACGGCGCCGAGGGCAGCTGGTATGTGATTGCTCCCGGCATGGAGGATTATGTGCCGGATGACGCCTGCACGCCTTACGACGAGAACTATCCCCTGCGCCTGGCCGATTACACCGACGCGCTGTGGAACCGGGGCGTATTGGACAGTACCAAGAAAACCGTCTGCTTTGCCGATTCGCCCTTTGCGCGCAGAAAACTGGAAAGCGCCGAAGCCATCACCGCCAACGGACAGACCTATACCATTCTGGAAGTGGATGACAGTGACCCCGGCTGGCTGATGGTCACCCTGGATATTAACGATGCCACCGTTTTGTGGGGGCAGGAACTGGAGACGATTCCATGCAAGAACTGAAAGTACGATCCTTACTGCCGGTGCGGCTGGACAAATACCTGATGCAGCAGTTCCCCGTTCTGGGGCCCGGACGGCTGAACAAGGCCCTGCGGGAAAACAAAATCAAGCTGAACGGCAAAAAGCAGCCGCTGTCCACCCGTGTACAGAACGGGGATGTGATCCGCATTTATCTGTTGGACGAACAGCTGGGACTGACCGCTCAGGACGGCCCCTGGTTTATGGCCTGTCGTGCCCCGGCAGAACTGATATATGAGAATGACGACCTGATCGTGGCCCTCAAGCCCGCCGGCATCCCGGTGGACGGGGATGATTCCGATACTCTGCGGGCGCGGGTCCTGCGTCGCCTGCAGGAAGAAAAGCGGCTTTCCCGGGAAAGCGACATCCGTCTGTGCCATCGCCTGGACACCGGTACCAGCGGCCTGGTCCTGCTGGCCAAAAATCCGGAAACCGAGCGATTTCTGACCGATGCCATCCGGGAACACCATATCCGCAAGACCTACCTCTGCGTCACCTTCGGTCGTCCCGTCCCCCCGGCGGATACTCTGAAAGGATTCCTTTACAAGGATGCGGAAAAAGGCCTGGTACGGGTCGTGGACACGCCCCGCCCCGGCACCAAGGAGATCATCACCTCCTACGACACCATTGCCGTAAGCGGCCGCCTGGCCCTGCTGCGGGTGGGATTGGTCACCGGCCGGACCCATCAGATCCGTGCCCACATGGCCAGCATCGGTTGTCCCATTCTGGGCGACAGCAAATACGGCAACAACACCGCCAACCGTGAACTGAAACTGAAATACCAGGCTCTGTGTGCCTGGGAACTGGCCTTTCCCCGGGAAATCAGGGAAGAGCGCTACGCCGCCCTGGCCGGCAAGGTGTTCCACGCACCAAAGCCCTGGTACTATCAGCAGATTCTGGACGGAACACTGAAATAACCTTGTCTCAACACCAAAAGCCTCCTCTGACACGGTCAAAGCATGTGTCGGAGGAGGCTTTTTTCTTGACAAAAGCGAAGTAAACGAATCATCGATTTACATTTTATGGATGACCGTGGTATGGTTATGGCAAAGGAGGTGCAACAAATGGACGCAAAAACCTTCGGCGCGTTTCTGGCCGATGCACGTCGCAATCGAGGTTTGACACAGGCCGAGTTGGCCGAGCTGCTGCATGTGACAGACAAAGCCGTGAGCCGCTGGGAACGCGGGGTTCACTTAGATAAAGATACCACACCAATCCCACGCTGACTTTTGCTCAACCGATACAGCCGGAGGGCTGGATAACAAGA
>CAJMLV010000040.1 GCA_905214345.1 uncultured bacterium | reverse complement strand
CCCAAAAATGAGGTAAATTATAATGGGCGGGAAGTTCGAAAAAGTTTCCCGCAGCATCGTTTTGCACCGCAATGGTGCAATGCGGTCTCACTTTCCATTTTCCGTGGCCTCTGATATAATGGAAGCCGCGGAGCATTCTGCTGCCGCGGTGCCGCCGCGCCTGCGTCGGTGCCTGACAGTGCCTGTATGGCCAACATGATAAGGAGGGCCTTTACCATGGCTTCTGCGAGAGAAAACTACCTGGCCGCCAAGCAGCGGTTTGCCGAAACCTTCCAGAAACACCTGGAAAACGGCGTAGAATTCATCAGCGATAATGTCTACATCGACCCGGACGTGATCATTGCGCCGGGGGTTACCATCCTGCCGGGCTGCATCCTGCGCGGCAATACCGTCATCGGGGCGGGCTGTGTCATCGGTCCCAATACCCTGCTGGAAAACACCACGGTAGGGGAGAACTCCACCGTGAACGCCAGCCAGTGCTATGACAGCGTGCTGGGGCCCGACAACAAGATCGGTCCCTTCACCCATGTGCGCACCGGTACCAAGACCGGGGAAGGCGTACACCTGGGTGCTTATGTGGAGACCAAGAACGCCGACTTTGCCGAGGGCAACACCGTCAGCCACCTGACTTATATTGGTGACGCCACCGTGGGCAAGTACTGCAACTTCGGCTGCGGCACCGTCACCTGCAACTACGACGGCGAAGGCAAGTTCCACACCACCATCGGCGACTATGCTTTCATCGGCTGCAACACCAACCTGGTGGCGCCGGTCACGGTGGGCAACCATGCTTTCACGGCAGCCGGTTCCACCATCGGCAAGGACGTACCCGACGGTGCGCTGGGCATTGAGCGTGCCCGCCAGATGAACGTGCCGTCCTGGGGCGAAAAGAAGCTGCAGAAATACATTGAAAAGAAACAGAAGCTGGAAGCCGAAAAGCACGGCAAATAAACGCTTGTGCCCGCGGCTCCGGCCGGACATAAGAAAGGGTAGTTTATGAACCTGATCGGCAATATCCTGTGGTGCCTGCTGGGTGGGCTGGTCAGCGCCTTGTGCTGGGTGCTGGCCGGCATTTTCTGGTGCATCACCATTGTGGGCATTCCGGTGGGGCTGCAGTGCTTCAAGTTTGCATCCCTGACCCTGTGCCCCTTCGGCAGGACCATCGTCTACGGCGGCGGGGCTCCCACGCTGCTGCTCAACATCCTCTGGCTGTTGATCTCCGGCCTGCCCATGGCCATCGGCAATGCGGTGCTGGGGTGCCTGCTGTGCATCACCATCATCGGCATTCCCTTCGGGCTGCAATTCTTCAAGATCGCCAAGCTGGCCCTGATGCCTTTCGGCAGCCAGGTGGTGTATCAGAACTGAGATCCCCATTACTAATAAAGGAAAAGAGGACTGCGGCATTTTTATGTCATTTTTCAGCAACACTTCGGGGGCGGATTGGCTCATCGCCGGTCTGGGCAACCCGGAACCCAAATACGAAGGTACCCGTCACAACGCCGGTTTCGCCGCGCTGGATTATCTGGCCGACCAGTGGAAATGCGACATCGCCAAGGCCAAATGGCAGGGAATGTACGGCGTGACCACTGTGGGCACCCACAAAGTGGTGCTGCTCAAGCCCCTGACCTATATGAACCTTTCGGGCCAGAGCATTGCTCCCGCCGCCCAGTTCTACAAGATTCCCCATGACCATGTCATCGTTCTGTGCGACGACATCACCCAGGAACCCGGTCATCTGCGCATCCGCGCCAGCGGTTCCGCCGGGGGACACAACGGGCTCAAGAGCATCATCCAGAGCCTGGGGGGCGAGGACTTCCCCCGGGTACGCATCGGCGTGGGGGCCAAACCCCATCCCGACTATGACCTGGCTGCCTGGGTGCTGGGCAAGTTCCCGCCCGATGCCGCCAAGGCCATGACCGACCGTTACCCCGACGTTGAGACTGCCTGCCGCCTGATCATGGACGGCAAACTGGGGGAAGCCCAGAACCGCTGCAACCGCTGACAGCGGGGCAGGGCACAGCACAAGTTTTCCCGATCCTGGCCACCGTGGTGGCCGGGATTTTTGGGTATAAGCCCGCCGCCCGCACCCTGTCCGGGGCGGCAGAAACACACTGAAAACGGGTCCCGTCTATGTTTTACGAACTTTTTCTCCAGACTCCGGAACACAAGAAACTGATCGGCGCACTGTCCGGCAAAGGGGCCAGTGCGCTGTTCGGGCTGCCCGGCGCCGGGCGGGCCCAGGTGTATACCGCCCTGGCCCGGGAACTGGACCGGCCGCTGTGCATCGTCACTCCCGGCGAGGCCGAAGCCACCCGCTTTGCCGCCGATCTGAACACCCTGGGGCTGCCTGCTGCCGTCTTCCCGGCCCGGGATTATGTGCTGCGCCCCATTGAGGGCACCGCCCGTGAATACGAGTACCGCCGCCTGGCTGTGCTGGGCGACCTTGTGGGCGGACGCCTGCGGGCGGTCTGCGTACCCATTGAGGGACTGACCCAGTTCACTACCCCCAAAGAGGACTTCTGCCGCAACACCCGAACCCTGCACCCCGGGGATACCATCCCCCGGGAAGAACTCAACACCATGCTGCTGGACGCCGGGTATGTGCGCCGGGACCGGGTGGAAGGTCCGGGTCAGTTCTCCATCCGCGGCGACATCCTGGACCTGTATGCGCCGGAGATGAAATCTCCCGTGCGTGTGGAGTTCTGGGGGGATGAGATCGACACCATGCACACCTTCGACCTGGCCACCCAGCGCCGGGATGAGAGTGTGGAAAAAATCTACCTAAGCCCCGCCCGGGAAGTGCTTTTCGGTGCCCCCGCCCAGGCGGCGGAAGCCCTGCGCGCTTACTGGAAGCGCCAGCGGGGCAAAAAGCGCACCGCCATGGAACAGGTGATGGCCCCCGACCTGGCCCAGCTGGATGCGGGCATTCTACCGGTATCTATGGATAAATACCTGAACGTGCGCTACCCCCAGCCCGCCACCTTGCTGGACTATCTGGAGGACCCGCTGCTCTGCGTGGAGGAACCCGCCTCTGTGCGGGAAGCCGAGCGCGCCGCCAACTACCGCCGGGGAGAGGAACTCTCCGCCCTGTTTGAGGACGGTGTCCTCTGTGCCGGGCTGGACCACCTTTACGCCGACCCGGGCTGGCTCTGGACCCGCACCGGCCAATGCCGTACCCTGCTGGCAGAAAACTTTGCCCGCAGCATCCCGGACCAGCCCCTGAAAGAGATGATCAATACCCCCGCCCATAACCTGCCCGCCTGGAACGGCGAGGTGGCCTCCCTGTGGGAGGAACTGACCCCCTTGCGGGACCGGGGCTTTGCGGTCACGGTACTGGCGGGCACCGCCCGTGCCGCCGCCGGTCTGGCACAGGACCTGCGGAGCAAAGGCTGCACGGTTTCTACGGATGCCGACGTTCCGCCCGCTCCCGGTCTGGTCCAGGTGCTGCCCGGCCAGCTTTCCGCCGGGTGCGAACTGCCCTTTGCCAGGTTCGCCCTGCTCACCGCCCGCGCTTTCGGTCAGAGCAGCAGCGCCAAGCGCAAACCCAAGCGCAACAAGGATGCGCTGGACAGCCTCACCGACATCACGCCGGGGGATCTGGTGGTACACCAGAACCACGGTATCGGCCGGTATGTGGGCATCCGCCGCATGGAGGTGCAGGGGGTCATCAAGGACTACCTGCGGATCGAATACGCCAAGGGCGACGCGCTGTATGTGCCGGTCACCCAGCTGGACCTGCTCTCCCGCTACACCGCCCCCGGCGACGCCGAAAACGTCAAGCTCAGCCGTCTGGGCGGTGCCGAGTGGACCAAGACCCGCAAGAAAGTCCGTGCTGCCACCGAACTGATGGCCAAGGAACTCATCGAATTGTATGCCCGCCGCAAGCAGGCCCACGGCTATGCTTTCCCGCCGGATGATACCTGGCAGGGGGATTTCGAACAGCGCTTTGCCTATGACGAGACCCCCGACCAGCTGACCAGCGCTGCCGAGATCAAGCATGATATGGAACAGACCTGGCCCATGGACCGTCTGCTCTGTGGCGATGTGGGCGTTGGCAAAACCGAAGTGGCCCTGCGTGCCGCCTTCAAGTGCGTGATGGGCGGCAAACAGTGCGCCATCCTGGCCCCCACCACCATCCTGGCCTGGCAGCATTTCAACACTGCTATGGCTCGTATGGAGGCGTTTCCCATCCGCATCGGGCTGCTCTCCCGTTACCGCAGCGCCCGGGAACAGAAAGAAACCCTGCGCGGTCTGAAGGACGGCACCGTGGACATCGTGGTGGGCACACACCGCCTGCTTTCCGATGACGTCAAGTTCAAGGACCTGGGCCTGCTCATCATCGACGAGGAACAGCGCTTCGGCGTCAAGCACAAGGAAAAGCTGAAAGAAAACTTTGTGGGGGTGGATGTGCTCACCCTGTCCGCCACGCCCATTCCCCGCACTTTGAATATGGCGTTGTCCGGTATCCGGGATATGTCCACCATCGAGCAGCCGCCCATCGAGCGTCAGCCGGTGGAAACCTATGTGCTGGAATACGACGAGGGCATCATTGCCGAGGCCATCCGCAAGGAGCTGGCCCGGGGCGGGCAGGTGTACTACCTGCACAACCGGGTGGACGACATCGAACAATGCGCTGCCCGGGTGGGCAAGATGGCCCCCGGTGCCCGGGTGGGTATTGCCCACGGCAAGATGACCGAGGAACAGATTTCGGTGGTGTGGCGTCAGCTGCTGGACAACGAGATCGATGTGCTGGTCTGTACCACCCTCATCGAGACCGGCGTGGATGTGCGCAACTGCAACACCCTGGTCATCGAGAACGCCGACCACATGGGGCTTTCCCAGCTGTACCAGATCCGCGGCCGGGTGGGGCGCTCTTCCCGCAAGGCATACGCTTACTTTACCTTCCGCCGGGACGCTGTCCTCACCGAGATCGCTTCCAAGCGCCTTTCCGCTATCCGGGAGTTCACCGCCTTCGGTTCCGGTTTCCGCATCGCCATGCGGGACCTGCAGATCCGGGGTGCGGGCAGCCTGCTGGGACACAGCCAGCACGGCCACATGGAAGCGGTGGGCTATGAACTGTATGTCAAGATGCTCAACCAGGCCATTGCCGCCGCCAAGGGCATGCCCCCGGAACCGGACAAGAGCGACTGCCTGGTGGATGTGACCGCCGACGCCTACCTGCCCGAAAAGTATATTCCCGATGCTGCCGGCCGGATCGAAGCCTACAAGCGGATCGCCGCCATCGAAAGCGCCGAGGACGCCGAGGATGTGCTGGATGAGCTCATCGACCGCTATGGCGACCCGCCCAAGTCGGTGCAGAGCCTGGTGGATGTGTCGCTGATCCGTGTCACCGCCGCCCGGGCGGGCATTGTGGAGATCGTGCAGCGCGGGGATGACCTGATCCTGTACTCCGATGTGGTGGGACCCGCCCAGATGGGCCCGCTGATGGATGCCATGCCTCACCGGGTGCTGTACAGCGGCGTGGGCCGACCGTATATCAGCCTGCATGTGCTGAAAGGGGAGGACCCCCTGGTCATTCTGCGGGACGGCGTGGCCCTGCTGCCTGGCGCCAAAGGCTGATTATGCCTTTTTTGTGAAAGCTGACCGCCGCTGCCGCCCTTTTGCTTGCAAAGACGCCCAAAAAGCGGTATAATCATTTCATATATGCGCCCAGCGCGCAAGCGAAAGGTATAAAGGAGCGTTTATTTCTGATGAAGTCCTTACATGCAAGATTCCTCAGCCTGGGGCTGGCATTTGCCATGCTGCTGGGTGTGACCGGCTGCACCATCACCACGCCTTCCACGGTGGGGTCCATCGGCGGTGTGGAGATCCCGGCCGGTATCTACCTGCTGGCTCAGTACAACGCCTACGACACCGTGTCCGGTCTGGCCGACCTGGCTACCGGTGAGACTGCCGACGATGTGAAGGCGGTGCTCAAGGCCGAGTGCACCGGCACCATCGGTGACGAGGAAGTCACCACCGACGGCGCCGACTACATCGAGCGCCTGACCCTGCGCAGCCTGCAGTTCTACGCTGCGGTGGAAGCCAAGTTCGACGAACTGGGCGCTACCCTGGAAGACGCCGCCACTGCCGAAGCCGCCGAGAACGCCGCTTCCATGTGGGAGTCCGACGGTGATCTGTACGCCGCCAACGGTATCAGCCAGGCTACCCTGGAAAAGTACCTCCTCAACAGCGCTAAGGCGGATGCCTGCCTGGAACTGCTGTACGGTGAGAACGGCCAGACCCCGGTCACCGAGCAGGAGTACATCGACTTCCTAAACAACGAATGCCGCTACGTGGACGTTGTGCAGCTGCCGCTGTTTGACTCTTCCACCTATGCGTTTGCGGACGAGACCCAGAGCGAACAGATTCAGGCCCTGGCCGATGAATGTGCCGCTACCCTGAACGAGTGGGCTTCTTCCGAAATCGGCCGTACCGAGCGCTTCACCTCTCTGTATGAAGCCGCCGAAGAGTATGTGCCCCAGGCCATGGAGATCCTGGGCGCCACGCCCGAGTCCGGCATGGGTGCCTACTATGTGGGCAGCCAGCTGCTGACCCCCGACACTCTGGCCAGCTACGGCACTACCCTGACCGATGCACTGGACGCTGCCGGCAAGGGCGTGTGGACCACCGTGAACCTGGGCATGAGCATCGGCGTGATCTGCGATGTGGACCCGCTGGAAGCCGATGACCTGGAAGGCTACAAGGAAACCTACGATCTGCTGAACCTGATCAAGGGCGATGAACTGCAGGAACAGTTCTACACCGACGGCGCCGCCATGGAGCAGAACCTGGATGCTTCGGCCATGAAGACCTATAAGGCATCCAACATCAAGACAACCGCATAACCGGGCGGGGCACGCGCGAGCCAAAGCGCGCGCCCCGTTTTTATTTTTTATTCGGATACCCATTCTTGTTTAACGGACTGTCAAATTCAAAGGAGGGGAAAGTGAATGACCAACTGGAAACTGCGCCTGCTCAGCCTGTCCCTGGCCGCCGCTCTTTTCTGTGCGGTTCCGGCCCCGGTCCTGGCGGCTGAAGCCACCGGCGGCAGCGGCTGGGTGGAAACCTTGCTGGAGGTTCCCATCCTGGGCAAGATCGTACGGATGTTCACCGGCGGCGATGATACCGCCGCGGCAGAACAAAGCGCCACGTCTGAGAATGCCACGGCCGAGACCGCTACCCCGGAAACAGCCAATCTGCTGCAGGTCACGCCGGAAACCGCCTGGAGTGCTGTTACCGCTGCCTGGATGCAGGGGACCGTGCAGGCCGGTGTGGCCTACCCCCAGGGCAGTGCGGATGCCGCGGCGGAAAACAGTACGCTGGGCGTACAGCAGTGGGCGGAGGTAACGCTGGTGGCCGGTGCTACCATGAACCCTGCCTGCCGGGAAGAAACCAACCTGGGCGATCTGGCTGCCGATGCCGCCGCCAACGCCGCTGCGGCCTGGCTGTGGCAGCAGGAGGATGAAACCGTGTCTGCCCTGCGCGGTCTGCCGGGGGTGGCGCTGGTCAATGGCGGCAGCCTGACCGGCAACGCAGCAGCGGGGGCGACCCTGGCGGATGCCGCTGCCTGCATGGCCCCGGATACGGCACTGGCCATGGTGCAGGTCACGCCCCAGAAACTGTTCGAGATGCTGAATACAGGTCTGCAGGGGATGAATGACAGCCAGAGCGAAACCTACGGCGGTTTCTGGCAGGTCAGCGGCCTGCGTGCCTGCTATCAGACCACCGACAACGAACCCCGGTTTGTGGTAGTTTCCCTCTCCGGCGGGGAAGGGGAGAACGGTATCCCGCTGGATGCCCAGGACAATGAAAGTACCCTGCTGGTGGTGCTGCCCGTGTCCATGCTGGACCGCTGCGGCGTCAATGCCGAGGCCGGATACACCAACTACCTCACGGAGGAGGGCCTGACGCTGGCCGGCGCCGTTACCGCACTGCCCCAAAATGTGAATGCCGAGACCCTGACCGCCATCCTCAGCCGGGGCGGCAGCACGGGCCGTGTTCTGCCGGTTTCCGCGGCCCAGACCTACGATGCCGTCGTGCAGCTGGGCGAAGCTTGTGCCAACAAGCAGATCAGCTTCCTGCTGGACGGTGCCGCCCGCACCGCTGCCACCGACGCCCAGGGCTGTCTGACCGTTACCGGGTTGACTGCCGGCGCCCATACCTTTGCCATGGCGGCAGGGGAACCGGCCTACTATCTCAGCAATCTGACCTTTGTGGGGACCGGTGATGTCGGTGCCACCGCCGTAACGGTGGCCAATGTGCCGGAAAGCTGCGTGCAGGATCTGCCCGCTACCCCGGCCCCCACAGCCACTCCGACAGCTACTGCCACCCCGGCAGCGTCCGCTGCACCTGAGGCGTCGCCCACTCCCGCGCCGCAGACGGTCACCGTGACCAGCCCGGATGATCCGGACCCCACGCCGGTTCCCACTTCCACGCCTGTTCCGGCCGCCGCCGCCACCCCCAAGCCTACCGCCAAAGCCACGGCGGCCCCGGTGAAGGACCCCACAGAAGGCCTGCTGGACAAGACCCCGGCACCTACCCTGGAACCGACGCCCACGCCCAGCCCCACGCCGGAACCTACCCCTGACCCCGAAACCCTGGAAAAGCAGGAGAATCTGCGGGAAACCAGCAGCATGCTGCCGCTGTATATCGGCATCGGTGTGGTGCTGGTGGGCGGTGTGACCGCTGCCGTGCTGGTGCTGCGCAGCCGCGGAGATGACGGCCGTACCTACCGCCGCCGCAGAAAATAACCACCCCGAAAGATGAAATGACAGAGAGGACCTTATGACCGAAAATCGTCTGAAAAACTTTTTGCTGGAAGCCCTGGGCTGCTTTATCTCCGCTTTGGGCATGTACAGCTTTGCCGTGGCCGCTCAGGTGCCCATCACCGGCATTGCCGGTATCGGTGCCATCCTGTACCACCTGTTCGGCCTGCCCATCGGTATCTCCAACATTCTGCTGAACGTACCCATCGTTCTGTTCTGCTACAAGCTGCTGGGACGGGATTTCTTCCTGCGCAGCGTGCGCTGCATGGTGATGTTCGCCATCTTCTCCGACTTTGTGCTGCCCATGCTTCCGGTGTATTCCGGCGACCGTATGTTGGCAGCCATCTGCGGCGGCGTCATCAGCGGTATCGGTGATGCGCTGATCTACATGCAGAACTCCAGCACCGGCGGTATGGACTTCATCACCATGGCCATCAAGTTCAAGCATCCCCATATGCCCTTCGGCAACCTGACCTTCGGCGCCGCCCTGGCGGTCATCCTGGCCAACGGTCTGGTGTTCCGGGATGTGGATACCATCATCTACGGCCTGATTCTCAACTTCCTGACCTCCTACATCATCAACCGCATGATGTTCGGCTTCAACGCCTGTATGCTGGCCATGATCGTTACTGAGGACGGCCCTGCTATCTGTGACGCCATCGTGCGCAAGGTGGACCGCGGTTCCACCATCCTGAAAGCCTACGGTGGTTACCGCCAGGACCCCCGGGATGTGGTCATGTGTGCCTGCAGCAGCAAGCAGCTGTATGAGATCGAGCGGGAAGTGAAGAAGATCGACCCCAACAGCTTCACCATCATGCTCCAGGCCAACGAGGTCCAGGGCGAAGGCTTCCGCCGCCTGGTCCTGGGCAACACCGACAAACAGGAAACCAAGGGCTGATACGCCCTGCCTGCAAAACAAAAAGCCCGCCGCTGTGGCTGCACAGCGGCGGGCTTTTTTGTTTTGGCAAAGCCGGTCAGGTCATCTTCAGTGCCCGCTGTACGCGGTACACAATGTACTGGAACAGCCCCACGATCAGGCTGCATTCCACCCAGATGTAGTTGGGCAGGTTACGCCAGCGGAATTTGGGCTTGTTCAGTTTGGGCAGGGCAACGCGGGCTTCAGCAAAGCCTTTGGCGTAATCGCTGCCGAACCCGCGCAGGCGGAACATGACCACCTTCAGAAGATAGCCCAGCACCAGGGGCAGGATGTTCAGCAGGATCATCAGAGCGGGCATGTTCTTGTAGGGCAGCAAAATGCTGTTGCGGCCGCTCTGGATGCTCTTGAAAGGATTGTAGCGCACCGCGCCGGTGGTAGCGCCGCAGATATGGCGGCAGCGGGCGGTGGGGCAATAGACGTTCTTGTAACCGAAATTGTTGGCCCGCCAGCTCAGGTCCACGTCCTCGTAATAGGCGAAGAACAGCTCGTCAAATACGCCGATCTCGTCCAGGATGGATTTGCGGTACAGGGCCGCGCCGCCGCAGGCGGAAAAGATGCGGCAGGGCTTCTGGTAGCGGCTGGCTTTCAGCCCGTCGCCCCGCTTGCAGGCAAAACCCAGCAGGGTGACGTAGTCGCCGGCGTCGTCGGCCAGTTCCGGCTCGTAGTAGCGCAGCATCAGGCTGGACACCGCAAAGATGCGGGGATCGGCGTCCGCTGTGCGGATGAGTTCCGCCAGCCAGTCCGGCTCGGCAAAGGCATCGTTGTTGAACAGCACCATGTACTCGCCCTTGCCGATGGCGATTCCCTGGTTTACCGCGTGGGAAAACCCGGTGTTGCTTTTGTTCTCGATGAGGGTGTAGTTTTCCCGTCCGCAATAGCTGCGGGCAATCTCCAGACTCTCGTCGGTGGAACCGTTGTCAATGACGATCAGCTCAAAATCCTGTTCGGTCTGGGCCCAGACGGATTCGATGGAATCCCGCAGCCACCCGGCGCCGTTCAGGTTGGGGATGATGATACTTGCTTTCACACCAAACGCTCCTTACCGGTCAATAAAAATAAGGGGAGTAGAACATCCGATAGGTCATGCTGCTCACATACGCGGAGAAGAGCAGGGCCGCCACCAGCACCAGGGCCGAGATGATAACGCTGCGGATCAGATAAGCCTGGGCCAGGCGGCGTCGCTCCGGCCGCACCCGCTCGCTGATGGACCAGATGAGCATAAAGACAAGACCAACCACCGGGATGGCAAACAGGCACAGGGAGCCGAAGTATCCGGCCAGCCCCATGGGGCCCCGTTCCTTAGGCTGGGCGGCGTTGTAGCGCGGCCCTTCGGGGGGAATGGTCTGCGTGGAGGATTGCTCCTGGTACAGCGGCGGCTGGACGGGCGGCGTTACCGGCTGGGGAGCGGGTGCCCCGCAGCGGGGACAGGTATGATGACCGGCGGGCAGCAGCAGCCCGCAATGCTTGCAAAAGATCAACACGGAACTAAAATCTCCTTCCATATCCGAAAAAAGGAAGTCACGGGTTCAGCTGGCGGTCCAGCTGGGTGGCCAGAATGATCTGGGTATTGGTGGTGCCCAGCTGCTGCAGCTTTGTCAGCAGATGTTCCAGCTCCTCAATGCTGGCACAGCTCACCTTGACCGTAAAATTATACACACCGGTCACCCGGTAGCACTGCAGCACATCGGGGTCGCTCTGCACCACCGAGAGAAACTCTTCCCGGGCATCGGGGGCGGTCTGCACCGAGATCAGCGCCTGTACCCGGTTGGACTCGTCCGGCCGATGCAAAAGTACGGTATATCCGCCGATAACCCCCTCCTGTTCCAGGCGGTGGATGCGGCTGGAAACCGCCGGGCTGGTCAGGCTGATCTGCTGGGCAATCTCCTTTACCGGCATACGGGCGTTTTTCTGCATCAATTGGATGATTTTTCGGTCCAGTTCGTCCATGTGCGACCTCCTTGCCGACAGTGCTTTGTTCAATGCGCACAAAAAAATAAAATGAAGAAAATGTAGGTTGTGCAGAACAACAAAAGTCGAAAACGACTCCTTTCGACCACTGTCGCTGAATTTATTAAAGCATTTCTGGGCTAATTATAATAAAAAGAAAAAGAAAATACAAGATGTTCGTTTGACATTTCAGCTGAAAACTGTATAATTATAAACACAACAAAGACATTCACTGACCTTTATATACTTTCCCACCCCTCTATGCACAAAGGCCCGCTTTTCAGCGGGCTTTTGTGTTGTGAGGGATTTGTCGTCTGTGGTATAATGGATTCAGAAAGAAGGGATATTACCATGATGCAAACCTTTGACCCGGCCGCCATCACGGCCCAGAGCCGCCAGGCTGCCGAAGAACTGCTGGCCGCGGCCAATCTGCGGCCAGGCGATATTTTTGTGGTAGGCTGTTCCAGCAGCGAAATCGTGGGCGGACATATCGGCAAAGACAGCAGTATGGAAGCCGCTGCCGCCGTTCTGGCGGGAATTCTGCCGGTGGTGAAGGAACACGGCCTGTATCTGGCCGCCCAGTGCTGTGAGCACCTGAACCGTGCCATTGTGGTGGAGCGGGAAGCGGCGGAAAAACACCGCTGCACCGAAGTCAACGCCATTCCGCAGCCCCATGCCGGGGGCAGCTGGGCCACCAACTGCTGGCAGAAGTTTGACGACCCTGTTCTGGTGGAGGATGTGTGCGCCGGTGCCGGTATCGACATTGGCGGCACCCTCATTGGCATGCACCTGCGCCGTGTGGCGGTGCCGGTGCGGCTCAGCCTGAACAAAATCGGCTGTGCCAACATTTTGTGCGCCCGCACCCGCCCGCCCTATATCGGCGGCAGCCGTGCGGTTTATCAGGAAAGGTGAGACAGATGCTCAGTCAGGAAATCACGGCCCGCATGGCCGAAAATATTGCCCGCATCCGGGAAGAGATGGCCCAGGCCGCCCGCCAGGCCGGGCGCGACCCCGCCGATATTCTGCTGTGTGCGGCCTGCAAGACCCGCACGGTGGAAGAAGTCCGTGCCAGTGCCGATATGCCCATCGATGTGTTTGGGGAAAACCATGTGCAGGAACTGGTGGAAAAGTTTGACGCCGGTGCCTACAATGGCAAGCCGGGGCATTTTATCGGCCACCTGCAGACCAACAAGGTGAACAAGGTGGTGGGCCGGGCCTCTCTGATCCAGAGCGTGGACAGCCTGCGCCTGCTGGATAAGATCGACCGGACCGCCGCCAATGCCGGCATCCGCCAGCAGATCCTGGTGGAAGTGAACATCGGCAACGAAGCCTCCAAGAGCGGTGTGGCCGGGGAACGGGAACTGTGGGAACTGCTGGACCAGGCCACCGAGCGGGACAACGTCGAGCTGCGCGGCCTGATGGCCATTCCGCCAGCCGATGCCACCGAAAGCCAGACCCGTGCCTTTTTTGAGGATATGCGCAAGCTGCTGGACCACGCCCGGGAACAGTATGGCGTACGCCTGAACATCCTTTCCATGGGCATGAGCGGTGATTTTGTGGCCGCCATCAAGGAAGGCGCTACCATCGTGCGCATCGGCACCGCGATTTATGGTGCCCGGGACTACTCCAAATAAATCAGGAAAAAGGAAAACGGCCCGACCGGGGCAATCCACCCGGCCGGGCCGCTTTTTATTCGATCTGGATGCCGGTGCCTTCCAGCAGAGCCACCACATCGGGAAAGCTGAACCGTGCGCCCTTCATGCGGTTGTCGGCGGGATTGATGGCATAGGCTTCCGCCATGCGGAAATCCGCCCTTTGCAGGTCACACCGGGAAAAGGTGGTGCGGCCCAGAGGCACGCCGTTGAATCCGGCACCGGTGAGCTTGCAATCGTCGAATACACATTCCCGGAACTCGCAGCCGGAAAAGTCGAACCCGGCCAGGGCCATGCCTGAGAACTCGTTGTACTGGAACACACAGTTTTTCAGCCGGGCAAAGGGCTGTACCAGGGCGCTGCGCCCCTGCAGTCCGCCCCAGGCAATGCTGCGGAACGCACAGCCTTCCATCACGGCGTCCTTCATCAGGCAGAAGCTGAACACCACCGCCGAAAGCTGACATTTCACAAACCGGCAATTGTTGAAGGTGCAGTTCTGTACCCGCACGCCGTTCCAGCGGCAGCTCTCAAAGGTGCAGTCCGAAAATCCGGTGTCCCGCAGTTCGGGACCGGGGTCAAAGGCGGTCAGCACTTCACCCTGCCGCCGTGTTTTGGCTGCCATCAGAATTCCTCCTCATGTTCCTTGAAAAAGTCGTAGTAGGCCCGCACGTTTTCCAGCTCGGTCCACCGGCGGGGCTGCACCGGGGCGCTGTCCAGGTCATAGACCCGGGCCCCCGGCATGGCCAGAAGGAAAGGGGAGTGGGTGGCCAGCACGAACTGACAGTTGTAGAACCGGGCGGATTCCTGCAAGAATTGGGCCAGTTCCATCTGCCGCCGGGGCGAAAGGCTGTTTTCCGGCTCGTCCAGCAGATACAGCGCTCCGCTGCGGATTTTCTGGGTAAAAAAGAGAAAGGCGCTCTCGCCGTTGGAATGGGTGCGCACGTTGGGCATTACCCGACGGCGGGCATACTGAGACTGGCTGGAACGCCGGGCCTCTGCCACCTGCTTCAGCCGGTCGTAATCCTCCAGACTGCGCAGCTGGAATTTGGCGTTGCGGGCGTCCTTGGCTTCGGCCAGCAGTTCGTCCCGCCGCCGGTCCACACCCTCGTTGATGGCCCGCATGTCCAGCATGGTGTCGAACACGTCGTCGCTGGTCAGAATGCAGCTTTCCGGAGGCAGGGGATGCAGCAGATGCGGACTGCACAGCTGGCAGTACGGCTTGAAGAAGCTGGTGCCGTTGAATGGGGCACCCCGGTGCAGCCGCAGTGTTTCGGCCATCACATTCAGCGCCGTGGTTTTGCCCGACCCGTTGCCGCCGTACAGGATGGTGATGTCGGCCAGGTCCAGAGCATGCAGGCCCCGCTGGGGAAAAATCTGGAAGGGATAGAAAGAATCATAGCAGGTACGCCGGAACCCGGCAAAGAACAGCCACTCTGCTTCCTCGGTGGGAAAGTGGAAGGTAGAGAGATAGATCATGGCACACCTCTTGCCCAAAAACAAAAATCCCGCAGCATGCCGGGGCACGCCGCGGGAAAAAAGACGGGTCCTGCCCGTTGGATTTGGTTGCTTACTTGGTGCCGAAGATGCGGTCGCCGGCGTCGCCCAGACCGGGAACGATGTAGCCCATATCGTTGAGCTTTTCGTCCAGCGCGCCCACATAGATGTCCACGTCGGGGTGGGCTTCATGCAGGGCCTTCAGTCCTTCGGGAGCAGCCAGCAGGCCGATGAACTTGATGTGCTTGGCGCCGCGCTTCTTGATCTGCGCAATGGCATCCTTGGCGCTGCCGCCGGTGGCCAGCATGGGGTCCAGCACCAGAACTTCGCGCTCGGCAATGTCCTTGGGCAGCTTGCAGTAGTATTCCACGGGTTCCAGGGTCTCCTCGTTGCGGTACAGACCGATGTGCCCGACCTTGGCAGCGGGGATCAGGCTCAGCATGCCGTCCACCATACCCAGACCGGCGCGCAGGATGGGGACCAGGGCCAGCTTGCGGCCGGCCAGGACCTTGGTGCGGGCCAGAGCAATGGGGGTCTCCACTTCCACTTCCTCGGTAGGCAGGTCGCGGGTGGCTTCGTAGCAGAGCAGCATGGCCACTTCGCTGACCAGATCGCGGAATTCCTTGGTGCCGGTGTTGCGGTCACGCAGCAGGCTGATCTTGTGCTGGATCAGGGGATGATCGACGATTTCTACAACGCTCATAGTGGTAGCTCCTTATTCGTGATTGTTATGTTCAACTGCCCGGCAGTCGAGGTACGAATTCAGCGGTTTTCCAGGGCCATGACCTTGGCCACGCGGTTGGCATGGCGGCCGCCCTCATAGGGGGTATCCAGGAACAGGTCCACCAGGGTCAGCGCCAGGCCTTCGCCCACCACACGGCCGCCCAGGCACAGGGCATTGGCGTCGTTGTGGCGGCGGGTGAATTCAGCGCTGAAGGCATCGCTGCAGCAGCAGGCGCGGATGCCGTGGATCTTGTTGGCGCAGATGGACATGCCCACGCCGGTGCCGCAGCACAGGATGGCAGCCGAGCACTCGCCGGCCACCACCGCGTCGCAGGCCGGAGCGGCCAGGTCGGGGTAGTCGCAGCTGTCGGTGCTGTGGGTGCCGAAATCCCGGTAGGGGATGCCCCGGCTTTCCAGGTGGGCCTTGATGGCTTCTTTCAGCGCAAAGCCGCCGTGGTCGGCAGCCAGCGCCACGGGAATGGTGCGGATGTCCTTCATACTTTCTGTACTCCTCTTTTTACACATGTTGCTGTGTCCGGGCTTCGCGCTCGGCCCGTTCCCGCTCGGCCTGGCTCAGCCGGTGATAATCCGGCAGGAGCTGAGCAGGGGGCACCGCAAGCCCGCTTTCCCACATCCGGCGGGCAGCCAGCGCTACCCCGGCCCCGCGCAGCACACGCAGGGGCGCCGGGCAGTCCAGCACGCCGTCGGCATTTCCAAACCTATTGTAGCACAACCCGGCGCCGTCGCCAACAAAAATCAGCGGCTTTTTGCAATCGCGCACAAAATTTTCCAGTGTTTCCACCGGGGCAGCGGTATCGGGGGTCAGCCGTTCATGGGTGGCCAGGTCAAAACCGGCCCAGTAGACCTGCCCGCGGCGGGCATCCAGAGCGCCTGCCACGGTGCCTTCGCCGGTCATGCCCCAGGCCAGGGCTTCCAGGGTGGAGACTCCGGCACAGGGAACATCTTTCACAAAAGCCATGCCCTTTACCGCAGCCAGTCCGATGCGCAGCCCGGTAAAGCTGCCCGGCCCGGCGGTCACGCCGAACAGGTCGATGTCGGCACAGCGCAGCCCGCAGGCTTTCAGGGCGGTATCCACCATGGGCAGCAGGGTCTCGCTGTGGGTCAGGCCGGTGTTGGTGTTGCACTCATACAAAAGGGCATCGTCCCGCATCACTGCCACGGCAGCGGTGCGCCCGGCGGTATCAATGGCCAGAATGTTCATGGTTTCCTCCCTTTAGACCGGGTCTTCGATGGTGATCCGGCGAGTGGTGTCGTCCAACCGTTCGATGTGGATGCGCAGCGGGTGCTCCAGTGCCAGGATATCCGCGCAGTTCTCGCTCCACTCGGCAGCCACAATGGCTCCGCTGTCCAGATAATCGTAGAACCCGGCGGCGGCCAGATCATTTTCGGTATGGATGCGGTAGAGGTCAAAATGAGCCAAAGGACGGGGGCCGCGGTAATAGTTGACGATGGCAAAGGTGGGGCTGGATACCGGGTCGGTGCAGCCCAGACCTTCCGCCAGACCCTGGCAGAAGGCAGTTTTGCCCGCGCCCAGACCGCCGGTAAAGGCGATCAGGGTGCCGGGAGCCAGAGTGGGGGCCAGGGTGCGCCCCAGGGCCACCGTTTCCTCGCGGCTGTGTGTCATATATTCCTGCATGGCGCGCATACTCCTTGTGGTGAAAACTCAAACTGATTCATTATACACCGTTTGGGGCTATTTGTAAAATTTTGTCCCTTTTGGCGTGGTGTCTGGCATAAATCGCGCCGCTGCGCTATAATAGACCTCATCGAAACCCGTTGCAGATACAGCTTTGCCGCTGTTCTGCGTCCCTTTTCGGAAAGGAGCCCCTTTGTATGCTTAGCTTAACACGCCGGTATCTGCGCCGCGCAGATGCCCTGTACCTTGCTTTGTGCATGGTGTGTTCCGCCCTCAGCGTTGTGGTGCTGATGTCGGTGGAGCACAGCCAGCTGGGCGGGTCGTACAGTAAGGCGTCGGTCCAGGTCATTGCCAGTCTGTTGGGTATTATGCTGGCGGTGATCTTTTCCACCATCGACTACCGCGCCCTGGCCCATGCCTGGCCGCTGCACGCGGTGGTGGCCTGGGGGGGGGTGCTGCCGACCCTGATCTTCCGCAATGTCCGCGCCGGGTTTGTGGTCATCGGCTATGATGCCGGCGGTACCTCCAACTACAGCTGGTACAAGGTGGGGGGCATGACCTTCCAGCCCGCCGAACTGGCCAAAATCAGCTTCATCCTTACCCTGGCATGGCACCTGGACAGGGTGCGGGGCAAGGTCAACCGGCCGCTGAATCTTCTGCTTCTGCTGGCTCATGTGGCCCTGCCGGTGCTGGCTATCCACATCCAGGGCGATGACGGCACGGCGCTGGTCTTTGCGGGCATCGGCATGGTCATGCTCTTTGCCGGCGGCCTGAGCATCCCCCTGGCCCTGGGCGGCCTGGCGGCTGCCGTGGTGGGGGGCGCCGGGCTTCTCATCACCCATCCCAACATTCTCAAGGGCTACCAGTTCAAGCGGATTCTGGCCGTCCTCACGCCGGAGGACCCCGCCCTGGCCGATATTGCCTACCAGCAGAACAAGGCGGCCATGGCCATCGGCACCGGCGGTCTGACAGGGCAGGGACTTTTTCAGGATGAGAGCATCTTCATCCCCAACGCCTGGAACGACTTCATTTACAGCTATCTGGCCAACGCCGTGGGCTTTGTGGGGGCCACCCTGGTGTTGGCGCTGCTTTTCGGCATCATGGCCCGTACCCTGCACACCGCCGCCCGGAGCGTGGACCTGCTGGGCCGTCTGATCTGCACCGGCGTGTTCGCCGCCCTGTTCTGGCAGTGCGTCATCAACATCGGCATGAACCTGCAGGTGCTGCCGGTCATCGGTGTCACGCTGCCCTTCTTCTCGGCAGGCGGGTCCAGCGTGGTCATGGTTTACCTCAGTGTGGGCCTGGTGATGAGCGTGGGCATCACTGCCCGACGCAACGCAGGTCTGGCTAAACCCATCGACTGATGCGGCAATCGAAAACAAGAACACCGCCCCGCAGGGAATTTTCCCGGCGGGGCGGTGCTTTTGTTCGGCCGCGGTTACGGCGCGTGGGGTTCGGGACCGGCACGGCGCGCCTCCGGTTCCTGATAGAACAGGGCCGGGATCAGCGCCAGCGAGGCCACGCCCACCACAATGAAGATGGTTCGGGCCAGCCAGCCCAGGCTGCCGCCCAGCAGCCAGCCGATGGCGTTCAGGCCCCAAATGCCGTATACGCCCCAGTTCAGGCCGCCCACGATGAGAAGCAGCAGCAATACTTTGGAAAACATTGAACGAAACATGATAAAATCCCCTTTCCGCCCTTAGTGTGAGCCGGAAAGGGGATTTTTATGCAATCAGTTTTTCAGAGCCTGCATGGGGGCGGGGATGCGTCCGCCGCGATGGATCATCACCGCAGGGCTGAACTTGCTGATGGGCATGATGGGGGCGTGGCCCAGCAGCCCGCCGAAGTCCAGCACGTCGCCGGCCTGGTGACCGATGGCGGGGATCACGCGCACGGCGGTGGTCTTGCTGTTCACCATGCCGATGGCCGCTTCGTCGGCGATCAGGGCGCTGATGACTTCCGCGGGGGTGTCGCCGGGAATGACCACCATGTCGATGCCCACCGAGCAGACGGCGGTCATGGCTTCCAGCTTTTCCAGGGTCAGGCTGCCGCATTCGGCGGCCTTGATCATGCCGTCGTCCTCAGACACCGGGATGAAGGCGCCGGACAGGCCGCCCACATGGTTGGAGGCCATCACGCCGCCCTTCTTGACGGCGTCGTTCAGCAGAGCCAGGCAGGCGGTGGTGCCGCAGCAGCCGCAGCTTTCCAGGCCCATCTCTTCCAGGATGTTGGCCACGCTGTCACCAATGGCCGGGGTGGGAGCCAGGGACAGGTCGATGATGCCTGCGGGCACGCCCAGGCGCTCGCTGGCCAGGTTGGCCACCAGCTGACCCAGACGGGTGATCTTGAAAGCCGTACGTTTGACCAGTTCCGCCACTTCGTCCATGGGGGCGTCCTTGGGTAGTTTGGCCAGGGCGGCGCGCACCGCACCGGGGCCGGAAACGCCTACATGGATCTCGCAGTCCGGCTCACCGGCGCCGTGGAAGGCGCCCGCCATGAAGGGGTTGTCCTCCGGCGCATTGCAGAAGACGACCAGCTTGGCGTCGCCCATGCACATGTTGTCCTTGGTCAGTTCGGCGGTCTGGCGCACCACCTGGCCCATCAGGGCCACGGCATCCATGTTGATGCCGGACTTGGTGGAACCGATGTTGATGCTGGAACACACAATATCGGTTTCGGCCAGAGCGCGGGGGATGCTCTCGATCAGCCGCTTGTCGCCGGCGGAAAAGCCCTTGTGTACCAGGGCACCGTAACCGCCGATGAAGTTGACTCCCACCGCTTTGGCGGCGGCGTCCAGGGCCTTGGCATATTCCACCGGGTCGGCGTCGGGGGCGGCGCCCAGCAGCATGGCGATGGGCGTCACGCTGATGCGTTTGTTCACAATGGGAATACCGTATTCCGCCGCAATGCCGTCCACCACCTTCACCAGGTCTTTGGCGCGGGTGGTGATCTTGTTGTAGATCTTTTCGCAGGCTTTCTTGCCGTCCGGGTCAATGCAGTCCAACAGGCTGATGCCCATGGTCACGGTGCGCACATCGAGATTCTCGGCGGTGAGCATCTCGATGGTTTCCATAATGTCGCCGCTGTTCAAAATTTTCATCTGTCTGCCGCCTTTCCGTCACACCTTGTGCATCGCGTCGAACACTTCCTGACGCGTAAAGGTGACCTGCATGCCCATCTGCTCACCAAGGGCGGCAAAATGTTCGCGCACGGCAGCCGGGTCCTCATTGCAGGCACCCAGGTTGACCAGCATGATCATGCAGAACATATTCTGCATGATGCTCTGGGTCACGTCCTCAATGTTGATGTTCAGTTCTGCGCACACAGCGCTGACCTTGGCCACGACACCCACGGTGTCCTGCCCGATAACGGTGATGACAGCTTTCATGGTTAAGCACCTCGTTGCATGTTAGGTTTATGTTTGACCCTGCTATTATAGCAGATATTCAGCGGTTTGAATATCCTTTTTCTTTTACCGGATAAAAATTGCGGCTCAATATATATGAATGTGTGCAAACTGCGGACGTTTGTGGTATAATGACGCCGTACTGATTCGGTGGTCCGGTCGCCGGGCTGCCATTCCGATAGCATGGAGGGATATTGCATGAACGATCCGCGTTTTGCGTCCATTGACACATTTGCCGAGCAGAACCGCGAGGCCATCCTGCGGGACATCACCCGTCTGGTGGCGGTGCCCAGTGTGGAAGGAACCCCCGCCCCCGGTGCGCCCTTTGGCCCCGGTCCCCGCGCCGCTCTGGATAAGGCGCTGGAGATCGCCGGCGAACTGGGCCTGGCCACCCATAATGCCGACGGTTATATCGGCTGGGCCGAGACCGGCCCCGTGGCCGACGGTCAGAAGTACCTGGCCACCATCACCCACTGCGATGTGGTGCCCGAAGGCAACGGCTGGGACGCCGACCCTTACACCGTCCGGGTGAAGGACGGCTGGCTTCTGGGCCGCGGCGTGGCCGATGACAAGGGCCCTGCCATCCTGACCCTGTACGCTCTGAAATATCTGAAGGAGAGCGGCGCAGCCCTGAAGTACCCCGTGCGTGCCCTGCTGGGCGCCAACGAGGAAACCGGCATGCTGGATGTGGATTATTTCGCCGAACATTTTGAGCAGCCGGCTTTCTGCTTCACTCCGGACGCCGAATTCCCCGTATGCAACGGTGAGAAGGGCGGCTTCAACGGCGAGTTCGTCTCGCCCGTGCTGGAAGGCGGCGTCATCCGCGCTTTTGCCGGCGGTGTGGCCCACAACGCCGTGCCCGACCGGGCTTCCTGCACCGTGGCCGTGTCTGCTGCCGGCCTGAAAGCGGCCCCCGGCCTGACCTTCACCGAAGAAAACGGCCTGACCCGCATCGACGCCGTGGGCAAGAGCGGCCATGCCGCCATGCCCGAAGGCACCGTCAACGCCATCGGCATGATCGTGACCTGCCTGCTGGACAGCGGCGTCTGCTCTGAAAACGAGACCGCTTATCTGAAAGTGCTGGCCAAGCTGCATGCCGCCACCGACGGCAGCGCCCTGGGCATTGCGGCGGATGACGGACTGTTCACCCCGCTGACCATCATCGGCGGCACCATCGAGTTCAAGGACGGCTGCCTGCACCAGACTTTTGACTGCCGGTATCCCACCAACACCGATGCCGACAAGCTCACCGCTGCCATGCAGGCTGCCTGCGGCACCGCCGCCAAACTGGAAAACACCACCAGCCGTGTGCCTTTCTATATCGATGCGGGCAGCCCGGCCATCCAGACCCTCATCAATACCTACAACGAGGTCACCGGCGAAAACCAGAAGCCTTTCACCATGGGCGGCGGCACCTACGCCCGCCACTTCCCCTATGCGGTCAGCTTCGGTCCCGAACACGCCGACCTGCCTCTGCCGGAATTTGCCGGTCCCATGCACGGTGCCAACGAGGGCGCCAACTTCGACAAGCTCATCGAAGCGCTGAAAATCTATATCCTGGCTCTGCTGCGCCTGCAGGAAATCGAACTGTAATTTTCTGCTTTTTTGCGCGATTTGCCGCCCGTTTTCCGGCTTTGGTCAAGTGCCGGGGAACGGGCGGCTTTTTTGTTGTGCCATGTGCGAAGGAGCGTTCTTTTTTTGTGCAATTTATGTAAAAATCCGCAAACCACTGGCATCTTGACGAAAAAAGGTGTAAAATAGAACGGTTCATGAGATAAAAAATGCCGCATACACGCTTTGCCAACCCAAACAGGAAGGAACCGTTATGTCAAGCAAACGAAACAAAAACGCCAAACAGGGCTTCTGGACCCGGCTCACCAGCAAAGGCCGCATGTATTTTGTGCTGGCCATCTGCTGCGCCGTGGTGCTGGTCACATCAGTATCGGCCTTTTTGGTCGTGCACGGGCTGAGCAGCACTGATGCCGACTCGGAAAGCCAGACCACCGAGGAAATGGTGGATGAGGAAGGGTACGACAAGGACAAGAATACCATCGACACCACCCAGTATACCTCCACCATTCTGGAAGAATCCGAGGATGCCGGACAGGAGTATGTGGACGAGACCCTGTTTCTGGGCGACTCCAACACGGCGCGCATGTACCGCATGTTTGATTATTGCACATATGATAACGCCATCGGTTCGGTTGGCATGTCCGCCCGTTCCCTGGCCACCTATGAATGTGTGAAGTTCGAAGGTCTTTCCGGCTACAAGACCATGCCCGAGGCCGTGGCGATCATGCAGCCCCGGCGGGTCATCATCACTTTCGGCACCAACGACCTGAGCCCCTCCAACAGCACCGAGAACTTTATCGAGAGCTATGAGAAGGGAATCAAGGCGGTGGAAGAAGCCTACCCCAGTGTGGACATCATCATCAATGCCATCCCGCCTTTGGGCAAGCAGCACTCCAACCAGAGCCTGACCCAGACCCAGGTGGACGAATACAACCAGGCCATCGTGCAGATGTGCCAGGACAACGGCTGGAAGTTCCTCAACAGCGCCGAAGTGCTCAAGGATTCCTCCACCGGCTATGCCAAGAGCGGCTATGTGGAAAGCAGCGACGGTATCCACCTGACCCGCTCCGCCATGGATGCCCTGTTTGAGTATATCCGCACTCACAGCTATATCACCGAGGATGACCGTCCCACCCTGACCTCTGTGCCCGAGCACATTGAGGATAAGGATGTCAGCTCCTCCACCGCTTCCAACGTGACCAACACCACTTCTTCTTCTACCGCCACCTCTTCCAGCGAGACGGTGGCCACCGAGGAACCCACTGCGGAACCCACTGCCACACCTACGGTTGCCCCCACCGCGACGCCGACCCCGACGCCTGTGCCTACGGCGGCGCCCACGGCGACTCCGGAGCCCACACCCACACCCACACCCACGCCCACGCCGGAGGTGACAGCCACGCCGATTCCGGAACCGACGGCTACCCCGGTTCCTGACCCGACGCCGACGCCTGTGCCGGAAGTTGCGCCCACGCCCGTTCCGGCAGACCCCACCCCCGCACCGGATGTGCCTGCTGATTCCACCGCTACCGACGGAGGTCAGGAAACCACCGTCACTGAGTGACGAAAACCGCGTATACATGCAAACAGCCCCCGACCGTATGGCCGGGGGCTGTTTTTATGCTTATTCCTCGTCGGAAACCAACAGGTCATCCGCTTTCATGGTGCGCAGCTGTTCCAGGGTGATGCCGTCCACATATCTGTCGATCACCTGGCGCAGTCCTTCCCAAAAGCCGATGGTGTGGCACTGGGCGCGGCGGGGGCAGGCTTCCGCCTGGCTGGACAGGCAGGGGATCGGCACCAGATCGCCCTCAATGGCCCGCAGGATGTCCCCGGCAGTGATCTCGCCGGGGGAGCGGGTCAGACGGTAGCCGCCCTGGCTGCCCCGGCTGCTGGAAACCAGCCCTGCCCGGGACAAGGGGGTGACGATCTGCTCCAGATACTTCTGGCTGATCTGCTGGCTTTCGCTCACGCTTTTCAGCGAGAGCGTCTCCTCCGGTCCGCAGTCGGCCAGTTCCGCCATCAGGCGCAGGGCATAGCGGTCTTTGGTGGAAAATTTCATGCGATTCCCTCCCTTCAAAAAACAATATCCCTATCATACCAAGTTTGTCGCCCGCAGGCAAGCAAAACATAGAAAAAATATAGGAAAACTTTCTTTGCGCCCCATTTTTTGCGCTCAATGCCTTGACAGCCGCCCGCAAACGGGGTATACTGTCACCATTCAAACCGAACTTTTGCGGGAAGGGGATGCTGTCATGAAGATCAATGAACGCCGTGATGGTATGATGATGTGCATGTGCAGTGGGCTTCGGCAACCTGCGCATGTTTCCCCTTGCCCGTTTTTCTCGGTTTAAGGCAGGAAACAGTAGCGGCAGGGCGCCGAAAGCGCCCTGCCGCTTTTTTGTTGTCCGCTGTTCCTGCGCAAGAAAAGGAGGACCCTTCCATGAAAACCGGCCCCAAGTGCCGCCAGCCCGGCGTGCGAATGTGCCGCCGCTGAGCTCCGCGCCGTTCCCGAAAAAAGAAGAACACCCAAAAGAAAACACAAAGGAGAACATCATGAAAAAGAAACTTCTGTCCGGCCTGCTGGCCGCCGCCTTCACCCTGAGCCTGGCCGCCTGCGGCGCTCCTGCTTCCGAAAGCACCGCCGCTCCTTCTGAATCCGGCAGCACCGCCGCCACCGAGGAAGCCGCTGCGGATGCCGCCTCCTTCACCGGCGACGGCTTCGATTCCTCGGTGGATTATGAAGCCCTGAAGGGCACCACCATCACGGTGGCTGCCTCTCCGGTGCCCCACGCCGAGATCCTGAAGGTGGCCGGTGAGATCCTGGACCAGGCCGGCATCGCCCTGAAGGTGGTGGAGTTCACCGACTACATCCAGCCCAACAAGGCCACCGAAAACGGGGAAGTGGACGCCAACTACTTCCAGCACGGCCCCTACCTGGAAAACTTCAATGAAGAAAACGGCACCCACCTGGTGAGCGTGGCTTCCATCCATTACGAACCCCTGGGCCTGTATCCGGGCAAGGCCAAGAGCCTGGACGAACTGGCCGACGGCGCCAAGATCGGCGTGCCCAATGACACCACCAACGAAGCCCGCGCCCTGCAGCTGCTGGCCGCCCAGGGCCTGATCACCCTGAAAGAGGGCGCCGGCCTGACCGCCACCAAGAACGACATTGCCGAGAACCCCAAGAACCTGGAGATCGTGGAGATGGAAGCCGCTCAGCTGCCCCGTCAGCTCGGTTCCCTGGATATGGCCGTCATCAACGGCAACTATGCCACCGAAGCCGGTTTCTCTTCCGCCGCTGACGCTCTGGCTGCCGAAGACGCCGACAGCGAAGCCGCCCAGACCTACGCCAACGTGCTGGTTGTGAAGGAAGGCAACGAGGATACCGATGTGACCAAGGCCCTCACCGCCGCGCTGAAGAGCCAGAAGGTGAAGGATTACATCACCGAGACTTACGGCGGCGCCGTGGTTGCCATTTTCTGAAAAACATGGTAGCATAAAAAGCGGGAACGCCCGGGACCCGGCGTTCCCCTTTTTGTGAAAAAACGGTCCGTCCGTTTGCGGTTTTTTCCGCGGCCGGACCGCGGGAGGAGTAGCATCATGATCGAACTGCAACACCTGACCAAACGGTTTGACACCAAGGCAGGCAAGTTTGTCGCGCTCAAGGACATCTCGCTGACCATCCAGGACGGCGACATCTACGGCATTATCGGCATGTCGGGGGCGGGCAAATCCACCCTGGTGCGCTGCATCAACATGCTGGAAAAGCCGGACGAGGGCAGCGTCATCGTCAACGGCCGCAAAATGGAAACGCTGGACGCCCGGGAACTGCGCCAGGCACGGCGGGAGATCGCCATGATCTTCCAGCAGTTCAATCTGCTGATGCAGCGCAGCTGCCTGAAAAACGTCTGCTTCCCCATGGAGCTGGCCGGTGTGCCCAAAGAAAAGGCCGAAGCCCGGGCCCGGGAACTGCTGGAACTGGTGGGCCTGCCCGATAAGGC
>CAJMLV010000039.1 GCA_905214345.1 uncultured bacterium | reverse complement strand
GGTGATGGCGATGACGATCTCCACAATATGGTACTTGCGCACCAGTTCTGGAATGTCCGAGATGGTACCACGCACCGGCACGCCCTGCACCCGCAGGTTCTTTTTGGTCAGGTCATCGTCCACGATGACCACCGGGTTGCCGAAGGTGGAATTTTTGGTCTTGCACAGGTTGACGGCCCAGGCACCTGCGTTGCCCGCACCAACGATCAGCAAGGGTGTGGTATCCCGGGCGGTGCGGGTCTTGGGCGAACTGCGGCTGTACTGGCGCACGGTGCGCATGAGCCGCCACAAAAAGCGTACCCCGGCCACCGCCGCTGTGTTGAGCACCGCGCCGATGATCAGCACCGTACCGCTGATGGTACGGGTGCGGAACAGCATATCAAACAGAAGGCTGAAACCGGTGGCCAGACCCGACAAACACGTCAGTCTTGCCAGGTCCCGCATACCGGCATACTCCCACATGATCTCGTACAGGCCGCCGAACCAGAACACCACCATATAAATGGGCAGGATATAGGTCAGCATGGGCGCCATGGCCACGATGACTTCATGACGGCGGAAAGCGTCCTCGCCGTCAAATCGCAGCAGGATGGCGATATAATAGCACAGCACGATCAGCCCGCAGTCCAGCAGCATGAGCAGGATGCGCCGGGGCAGGCCCTTGATGAGTTGTTCGTTGGATCTCTTCATTCGCTCTATCTTCCCTGTTTTCCGGCGAAAGGGGCCGCCCGGTCCAAAACGGCGGCCCACGCCACAGTATATGACGGGGCTGGCCGGTCTGCAACGCGGCACCCCGCACAGAATATTTTTACTTCGGCTTGTATTATAACACGAAATTGCCCCGTTTGTCCCTACTAACAGAAGACAAACGGAGCAAAAGGCGTACAAATTCGCACAAAAAAATTTGGCAATTTGAACAAGCCGTCTCTTTGTGTCCGATTCTTATTCTACGGTCACGCTCTTGGCCAGGTTGCGGGGTTTATCCACGTCCAGGCCCTTGGCACAGCTGACATAGTAAGCCAGCAGCTGCAGCGGAATGACCGACAGGCTGATGGCAAAATGCGGATCGGTCTTGGGCACATAAACGGTGAATCCGGCAGTGTCCTCAATGTTATAGTTGCCGTAGCTGGTCAGCCCCATGAGGAACGCCCCCCGGCTCTTGGCTTCCACCAGGTTGGAGACGGTCTTTTCATAGAGTTCGGGCTGGGTCAGGATGCCCACCACCAGGGTACCTTTTTCCACCAGAGAGATGGGGCCGTGCTTCATCTCCCCCGCCGCAAACGCTTCGGAGTGGATGTAGCTGATCTCCTTGAATTTCAGGCTGCCTTCCAGAGCCACCGCATAATCCAGGCCGCGGCCGATGAAGAAGGCGTCCCGGGCGTTGGCGTATTTGCTGGCAAACCACTGGATGCGCTCTTTGTCCGAAAGGGTCTTTTCGATCTTGTCGGGCAGAGCCTGCAGCTCTTCCACCAGCGCGGCGGCGCGGTCATCATCCAGCACGCCCCGCTGCTGGCCGAAGGCAATGGCCAGCAGGTAGCAGGCAGCCAGCTGGGTGCTGTATGCCTTGGTGGTGGCCACGGCGATTTCCGGGCCGGCCCAGGTATACAGGGTGGCGTCGGCTTCCCGGGCAATGGAGGAACCCACCACGTTCACGATGCCGATGGTGCGTACCCCCCGATCCTTGCACAGGCGCAGGGCGGCCAGAGTATCGGCGGTCTCGCCGCTCTGGCTGATGATGATGGCCAGGGAGTCGGGTTCCAGCACGGGGTCACGATAGCGGAACTCGCTGGCCACGTCCACTTCCACCGGCACCCGGGCCAGGCTCTCAAAGACATAGCGTGCCGCCACGCCCACATGGTAGGCGGAGCCGCAGCCCACGATATAGATGCGGCGCACGGCGCGGATGGCTTCCTCGTCCAGAGAGAGTTCGCTCAGATCCACCTTGCCGTCCTTGATGCGGGGGCTGAGAGTATCCCGCACGGCGGCGGGCTGCTCGTGGATCTCCTTCATCATGAAATGCTCGTAGCCGCCCTTTTCCGCCGCTTCGGCGTCCCACTCGATGGTGGTGGAATCCTTCTCCACCGGCTCGCGGTCGATGTTGAAGAACTCGATGGAATCAGGGGTCAGACGGGCAATTTCCAGGTTGTCGATGTAATAGACGGTACGGGTATACTTGAGCAGCGCAGGCACGTCGGATGCGATGATGTTACCGTCCTCGGCACGGCCCACAATGAGGGGGCTGTCCTTGCGCGCCGCATAGAGCACACCAGGCTGATCCGCAAAGAGGACACCCAGAGCATAGGAACCGCGTACGCGGACCATCATGCGGGTGATGGCGTCCAGCGGGTCGCCGGCGGCTTCCCCGGTATAGTAATAGTCGATGAGCTGAGCCACCACTTCGGTATCGGTCTGGGAAACAAAGTCATACCCGCGGTTGATGAGCCAGTCCTTCAGCTCCTGGTAATTTTCGATGATACCGTTGTGCACCACCGCGATCTTTTCGTCACGGCTGTAATGGGGATGGGCGTTGATCACCGAAGGCTCGCCGTGGGTGGCCCAGCGGGTATGGCCGATACCGCAGGTGCCGGGCACCGCCGTGCCGCCGTCGGTCATTTCGCTCAGGACCCGCAGACGGCCCTTGGCCTTGACTACCTCGATCTTGCCGGCGGCATTCTGCACAGCCAGACCGGCGGAGTCGTATCCGCGGTATTCCAGTTTCGCCAGGCCGTCCAGCAGGATTGGCGCGGCCTGCACACGGCCGGTAAAGCCAACGATTCCACACATAGGTTTTCCCTCCATCTCTATTGTATCATAAGGGTGATTCATCACAGGATTTTTTAAGTATATGCCATTTTGAAGCAAATGTCCACCTTTGCGGCCTCTGTGAGCCGCAAAATGCCAATAAAAAACGGACGGCCGTCAAGGGCAACGGTCGCCCGCCGCACGCATTCTCCCTTTCCAGTATCTTACACCATAAAGACTTTTCAAAGCAGAGTCGCGTACCTGGTATAGGATACCACGAACCCGCCCCAAGGGCAAGTCTAAAAGGGTCGCAGCAGTGAAGGAAAGGCTTTTCCCAAGGCGATTTCTAAGATTCTTCGGTTTTGGGCTGCATTTTCCGAACATTATTAACCGGGCACAACCGACACGCTGCCCCTTTGCAGCAAACGGGCAGATGTGATATAGTTATAGCTAACCGATACATCACCATCTTGTACAAAGGAGAGGATTCATGCTCACACCCTTGCTGCTGTTCGTTGCCGTGGTCATGCTGGCCTGCACGGCCTTTCTCAAACTGAGCGCCCGGCTGGGCATTCCGGCGCTGCTGGCATTTCTGTTTCTGGGCATGCTGTTCGGGTCCGACGGCCTGTTCAAGGTCGCCTTTGACGACTATGCCGTCACCGAGCAGATCTGTTCGGTAGCGCTGGTGTTCATCATGTTCTACGGCGGCTTCGGCACCAACTGGCGTGCCGCCCGCCCAGTGGCGGCGCCGTCCCTCCTGCTTTCCAGCGCGGGGACCTTGCTCACCGCCCTGCTCACCGGCTGGTTCTGCCATCTGGTGCTGGGCATGACTCTCCTGCAAGGTCTTTTGTGCGGGGCGGTGCTGGGCTCCACCGACGCCGCCTCGGTGTTTTCCATCCTGCGTGCCCGGAAACTGGCACTGAAAGAAAACACCGACTCTCTTTTGGAGGTCGAGAGCGGCAGCAACGACCCCTTCGCCTATATGCTGACAGCGGTACTGCTGGCCGCCATGGAAACCGGCATCACCCCGGGCGGGGCGGCGCTGCTGCTGGTCAAGCAGCTGGCTTTTGGCCTGGCCTTCGGGTTCGGGGTGGGGTTTGCCGTATTGTGGATGATGCGCCGGCTGCATTTTGCCGCTTCGGGGTCAGACACCATTCTGGTGGTGGCCGCAGCGCTGCTGGCCTATGCAGCCCCTACCCTGCTGGGCGGCAACGGTTTTCTGAGCGTGTATATTGCGGGCATAATCCTGGGCAACGGCGACATCGGCCACAAAGATACGCTGGTTCCCTTCTTTGACGGCATCACCGGCATCATGCAGATGATCCTTTTCTTTGTGCTGGGTCTTTTGTCTTATCCATCCCGCATGCCGGCGGTGCTGCTGCCCGCTTTGGGCATCGCCCTGTTCCTGACCCTGGTGGCCCGCCCGGCGGCGGTGTTTCTGTTGATGGCTCCCTTTGGCGGCAGCACACGGCAGAAACTGCTCATCTCCTTTTCCGGTCTGCGCGGGGCAGCCTCGGTCGTTTTTGCGGTGATGGCGGTGATCAGCCCGGCATACATCGAGATGGACATTTTCCACATTGTGTTCGTAGTGGTGCTCTTCTCCATCCTGGTGCAGGGGTCGCTGCTGCCTGCCGTGGCCCGGCGGCTGGAGATGATCGATGCCGGAGGCAACATTCTGAAAACCTTTACCGACTATGCGGACGAAGCCCCGGTGCAGTTCATCCAGGTGACGGTGCCGGACGGCCACGCCTGGTGCGGCAAGGCGGTGCGGCAAATTCTTCTGCCCCCGGGCACCCTCCTGGTCAGCCTGCGCCGGGGCGACCAGACCCTGGTGCCGGACGGCAACACCCTGTTGCAGCCGGACGACCTGCTGGTGCTCTGTGCCCTGGAACATGACCAGGCGCCCACGGCCAGCCTCACCGAAAAAGAAGTGGATGCCCGTGACCTGCCCGAAAGCGCCCGTCTGGCCGACCTGCCCCGCCGGAAAGGGGCTCTCATTGTTCTCATCCGCCGGGGAGAGGAATATCTGATTCCCAACGGAGATACCATCCTGCAGGACGGTGACCTGCTGATCATCAACAACACCGCTTCCCGCTGATTCATACCATCAAAAACGCCCCGCTGTACCAGAACGGTACGGCGGGGCGTTTTCATTCAGAAAAGCCGCATCAGCGGATTTCGATGTTCAGGCGGAATTTCAGGTTGCCCAGAATCTTCTTGACAAAGCGGTCGATCTCCTCGGCGGTCAGTGCCTTGTCACCGGGCACAAAATGCAGGGTGAAAGCCATGCTCTTCTTGCCTTCGCCCAGGGCTTCACTGCGGTAGATGTCGAACAGATCCACGCGGCCCAGGCTGGGGCAGGCACGGTGCATCTCGGCAATGATATCGCCGCAGGCGGTCTCCTCATCCGCCACCAGAGCCAGGTCACGGGCCACGGTGTCGAATTCGGGGATGGGCTGATAACGCAGGGCGGGACGGCGATGGGCCATCAGAGCGGGCCAGTCGATCTCCGCCAGGAAGATCTTCTGGTTGTCGCGGCTGTCCTTGGGCAGCTTGAGTTCGGCGGTCACGTCGTTGGCCAGCTTGCCGAAGACGCCGATCTTGTCCTCGCCGCACAGAATATCGGCGGAGATGCCGGGGTGCAGCCAGGGGGTGTTCTGGGCGCGGCGATACTGGAAGGTGATGCCGAAGGCAGCGCCCAGGGCTTCGATGGCACCCTTGAGGGCGAAGAAGTCCTCCTGCTCACCGAAAGCGGCCAGGCCCAGGTGCATGGTCTCGTTGGGCAGCTGTTCGATGCTCTCGGCAGGAGCATAGACGTTGGCCAGCTCGAACAGACGGCCGGCGGCGTTGCCTTTCTTCAGGTTCTCCACCACCACATTCAGCAGAGAGGGCGCCAGCAGCGGGCGCATGATGGTCAGGTTGGAGGTCAGGGGGTTGACGATGCGCACCACATTGCGTTCCGGTGCATCGGCGGCAATGTGCAGAGCGTCCAGGTCGGCGTCGGCGTAGAAAGCCAGGGTGATGGCTTCATAGAAGCCCTGGGCGCAGACGGTGTTCTTGGCGCGGGCCTGGCGCTGCTGGTCGGGATTCAGGCCGCCGTTGGTGACGGTAGCATTCTTGAGGAAGGTGGGCTTGATATGCTCATAGCCGTATTCGCGGATGACTTCCTCGGCCAGGTCGGGCTCACCCACCTCGATGTCTTCACGCCAGCGGGGAGCCACCACCTGCATGGTGTCGCGGTCCTCCTGCAGTTCCACCTGGAAGTCCAGACGGCGCAGGATGTCCAGCACGGCATCGGCGGGGACTTCGATGCCCAGAATGGCGTTGATGCGGCTGATGCGGGCGGAGAAGTGCTTGCCTTCCCGGGAAGCACCGGCGGACACATCGAAATGGCTGGCGGTGACTTCGCCGCAGTTCAGTTCCTGGATCAGGTGCAGGGCGCGGGCCATGCCCAGTTCGGTGGTGTACTCCGAAACGCCCTTCTCATAGTGGCTGGAAGCGTCGGTGTTCTGGCCCAGACCGCGGGCAGTCTTGCGGATGTTGTCCCGGGCGAACTTGGCGGATTCAAACAGCAGCTGGGTGGTGTTCTCGGTGATCTCGCTGTTCAGGCCGCCCATCACGCCCGCCAGGGCCACCGGCTTCTGGCCGTCGCAGATGACCAGGTTCTGGGGAGTGAGGGTGAACTCCTTGCCGTCCAGGGTGGTGATGGTCTCCCCTTCTGCGGCGCGGCGCACGATGATCTGGCAGCTTTCCAGGGTGTTCATGTCAAAGGCGTGCATGGGCTGGCCGATCTCCAGCATGACGTAGTTGGTGATATCCACCACGTTGGAGATGCTGCGCAGGCCGCACAGCGCCAGCTGACGGCGCATCCACCGGGGAGACTGGCCCGGGGTGATGTTGCGCACATAATGGCCCATGTAGCGGGGGCACAGGTCGGGAGCTTCCACAGCGATGGACAGGCGCGGGTCCTGATAATCGCTGGTGGTGTAGTCGGTGGCGGGCATCTTCAGAGGCTTGCCCAGCACGGCGGCCACTTCCCGGGCGATGCCCAGGATGCTCTGGCAGTCGGAACGGTTGGCGGTGATGGAGATATCGAAGATATATTCATCCAGGCCCACCACCTTGCGGATGTCGTCGCCGGGGACGGTATCCTTGGGCAGGTCCATCAGGCCGTAGACTTCGGCACCGGGGTACAGATCGTCGTTCAGACCCAGTTCTTCGCCGGAGCAGAGCATACCGTTGGATTCGATGCCGCGCAGGGGCTTGGCCTTGATGGTGATGCCGCCGGGCAGAGTAGCGCCGTCGAGAGCGGCGGGGGTGTGCATGCCCACATACACGTTGGGGGCGCCGGTGGAGATCTGGATGTCATGACCAAAGGGGCCGCAATCCACCTTGCACACATGGAGATGGGTGCCTTCCTGAGGGACGGCCTCGGTGACAACGCCCACGACCACCTTGGAAATTTCGGCGCCCATGTAGATCAGTTCTTCCACCTCGAAGCCGCAGGAGAAGAGCTTTTCCTGCAGGATCTCGGGGGTGACGTCGATATCGACATATTGTTTCAGCCAGCTGAACGGTACTTTCATGTTTCTTCCTCCCTTAGCCCTTGAACTGCTGCAAGAAGCGCAGGTCGTTTTCAAACATCAGGCCGATGTTGTTGATGCCGTACTTGAGCATGGCGATACGCTCGATGCCGATGCCGAACGCAAAGCCGGAGTACACTTCGGGGTCGATGCCGCAGTTGCGCAGCACGTTGTGGTGCACCACACCGGCGCCCAGAACTTCGATCCAGCCGGTGTGCTTGCACAGGCTGCAGCCCTTGCCGCCGCACTCAAAGCAGGAAACGTCCACTTCCACGCTGGGTTCGGTGAAGGGGAAGTAAGAAGGACGCAGACGGGTCTTGACTTCGGGACCGAAGAGGGCCTGGACGAACTTGTCCAGCATGCCCTGCAGGTCGCACAGGGTGATGTTCTTGTCCACCACCAGACCTTCCATCTGATGGAACATGGGGGAATGGGTGGCGTCGGAGTCGGAACGGAAGACACGGCCGGGTACCAGCACCTTGATGGGCGGGCGCTGGGCGTCCATGACGCGGATCTGGCCGCCGCTGGTCTGGGTGCGCAGCACGATGTCCTCGGCCACATAGAAGGTGTCCTGCATATCCCGGGCAGGATGGTTCTTGGGCACGTTCAGGCGGGTGAAGTTGTGCTCATCATCCTCGATCTCGGGGCCTTCGTAGATTTCAAAGCCCATGCCGGAGAAGACGTCGATGATCTCGTTCTTGACCAGGGTGATGGGATGCAGGCAGCCGGTGGGGTTGCCCTTGCCGGGCAGGGTGATGTCCACCGCCTCGGCCTTGTTGCGGGCTTCCAGTTCGGCAGCCTCGATCTGGGCGGACAGGGCCTCATACACGCCCTCTGCCCAGACCTTGCATTCGTTGATGAGCTTGCCGGCGGCGGGGCGGTCTTCCTTGGCCACCTCCCGCAGGCTCTTGGTCAGGCCGGTGACGGCCCCGTTCTTGCTGAGGTATTTCTGCCAGAAGGCGGAAAGCTCCTCTTTGTTGTGCACGGCGTCACGGTCGGCTTCCAGCTGCGCGCGCAGTGCGTTGATCTTTTCCTGCATGGTTCGCACCTCTCCTTTGCTGCGGTTGCGGGACGAAGCAAATAAAAAAAGCTCCGTCCCTGATGTTCTGTCAGGGACGAAGCTGTAAAAACTCCGCGGTACCACCCGTGTTCCGCCGATTGAATCCGGCGGCACTCTGCGGACACATCCGATGTGTCCTTCCGCCGTAACGGGGCGGGGCCGTTCCGCACTACTGGGCCCGTTGCAGGGCCGTTCCCGCGAACCACTCGGGAGCGAACTTCGGCGCGGGACCCTCGGGGTGGCTTTCAGCCGGTGACCGCCCTCTCTTTTGCCGGATCGTCGTCGCTTACTTTCTCCGTCAGCGTGTTTTGCAAAATAACGCTACTAATTATAGGCGCGGGAATGGGGTTTGTCAAGGCCCGGGGCGGCGCAGGCGGTGCGCCAGCAGAACCGCACCCCAGACCAGCCAGCCCAGGGCACAGCCCAGCAGAGGCGCGATGCACCAGAACCCAGCCAGCACCCAACCCAGCAGCTGTCCGCCGGTGCAAAGGGCAAAAACCAGGGCCGGCACCAGGAACATGGCCGGGGGCAAGGCAAAAC
Organism: uncultured bacterium; assembly: GCA_905214345.1. GTDB lineage: Bacteria > Bacillota > Clostridia > Oscillospirales > Ruminococcaceae > Gemmiger. The sequence goes on along the minus strand of CAJMLV010000039.1, from coordinate 17,287 downwards.
GCCAGGCGGGTCCGGTCATGTGGCACATGAGCAGCTGCAGAAAGAAGGTGGGAACGAAATGGAAAAACAGCAGCAGAAACTGGTGCCAGGGCGAGATATTCAGGGGCAGTTCCAGGAAAGCGGACCCGAAGATTACCGCATATACCGCCAGCGCTGCCAGAAAGCAGCCCAGCAGGACCAGGTCAATCTTGTTTTGTTTCAGCATCGGTCCTCTCCTCTGTTGTGCGGTGTCATTGCGTCAGGACAGCGCCGCGATGGACTGCTGGATGCCGGTCTGCTTGTCCTGGGCGGCGGCCAGCTTGCGGCGGGTCTCCTCCACCAGGGCGGCGGGAGCCTTTTCCACAAAGCGGGGGTTGTCCAGCTGTTTCTGGAACATGGTGATTTCCTTCTCGTTCTTGGCCAGTTCCTTCTGCAGGCGGGCCAGCTCCTTTTCCCGGTCGATGAGTTCCATCATGGGGATGAAGCCGCGGGCGGCCGGGGTGACCACCGTGACCATACCTTCGGCGGCGCCCTCGAACTTGTCGGTGAGGGTCACGTCGGTGGCAAAGGCGAAGCGAGCCAGGTAGACGCTGCCTTTCTCAAAGGCAGCGGGGGCGGAAGTCTCGATGACCATGCTGGTCTTCTTGGACGGCGGCACGTTCATGTCGCTGCGGGTGGCGCGCACAGCCTTGATGTAGTCCATCAGGGTCTCGAAGTCGGCGCTTTCCTCCGGCCAGGTGGGCAGAGTGTCGGCGTTGGGCCAGGACTGGGTCATGATGGTCTCTTCGCTGCCGGGCAGAGCCTGGTAGATTTCCTCGGTGATGAAGGGCATGAAGGGATGCAGCATGCGCAGGGCGCGGTCCAGCACATATACCAGCACCTTGCGGGCGGTGTCGGCCTGCTGCTCGTCGCCGGAGTTCAGGCGGGACTTGCAGATCTCGATATACCAATCGCAGTAGATTTCCCAGATGAACTTTTCCACCTTATCGGCAGCCAGACCCAGTTCGTACTTTTCCAGGTTGGCGGTGACTTCGGCGGAGACGGCGGCCAGTTCGGACAGCACCCACTTGTCGCTCATGTCCAGCAGGGATTCCTCCGGCATGCCGGGCTGGAAGTCCTCGGGCAGGTTCATCTGCACAAAGCGGGAAGCATTCCACAGCTTGTTGGCAAAGTTGCGGCTGGCGGTGACCTTTTCCTCGCTGTAACGCATGTCGTTGCCGGCGGTGGAGCCCACCACCAGGGTCATGCGCAACGCGTCGGCACCGTACTGGTCGATGACTTCCAGCGGGTCGATGCCGTTGCCCAGGCTCTTGGACATCTTGCGGCCCTGGCTGTCGCGCACCAGGCCGTGGATGAGGACGGTGTCGAAGGGAGCCTTGCCGGTGTAGGCCAGGCCGGAGAAGATCATGCGGGAGACCCAGAAGCCGATGATGTCGTAGCCGGTGACCAGGGCGTTGGTGGGATAGAAGAAGTCCAGGTCCTCGGTCTTTTCGGGCCAGCCCAGGGTGGAGAAGGGCCACAGGGCGGAGGAGAACCAGGTATCCAGGGTATCGGGGTCCTGATCCAGGTGGGTGCTGCCGCACTTGGGGCAGACAGTGGGAGCGCTCTTGGCCACGATGGTCTCGCCGCAGTCGGCGCAGTACCAGGCCGGGATGCGGTGGCCCCACCACAGCTGGCGGCTGATGCACCAGTCACGGCTGCCCTTCATCCAGTTGATATAGTTCTTGGTGAAACGTTCGGGCACGAACTTGATGTCGCCCTTTTCCACGGCCTCGATGGCAGGACCGGCCAGGGGTTCCATCTTGACGAACCACTGCTTGGAGATCATGGGCTCGATGACGGTGTGGCAGCGGTAGCAGGTGCCCACCTCATGGGTCAGGGGCTCGGTCTCCTTCAGGTAGCCGCCTTCGGCCAGGTCGGCCAGGATGGCTTTGCGTGCTTCCATGGCGGTCATGCCGGCGTACTTGCCGCAGTCCAGAACTTCGGGCTCGTCGGCGCTGGCGCGGCCGCTTTCCCGCAGGGCGTCGGCTTCGGCCTTGTCGGCAGCACCGGTCATGCGGCCGTCGTAGGTCAGCACACGGACCATGGGCAGGTTGTGGCGCTTGCCCACCTCAAAGTCGTTGGGGTCGTGGGCGGGGGTGATCTTCACAACACCGGTGCCCTTTTCCATGTCGGCGTGCTCGTCGCAGACGATGGGGATCTCCTTGTTCAGCAGGGGCAGGATGACGTGGCAGCCGTGCAGATGGGTATACCGGGGGTCGGCGGTGTTGATGGCCACAGCGGTATCGCCCAGCATGGTCTCAGGACGGGTGGTGGCCAGTTCCAGCATCTCGCCGGTCTCCTTGACTTTGTACAGCAGATGCCAGAAGCTGCCCTCCTTCTCCTCATATTCCACCTCGGCGTCGGAGATGGAGGTGTTGCAGTGGGGGCACCAGTTGACCATGCGGCTGCCGCGGTAGATCAGGCCCTGGTTGTACAGGTTGACAAAAACGTCCAGCACAGCCTTGGAGCAGCCTTCATCCATGGTGAAGCGCTCCCGCTCCCAGTCGCAGGAGCAGCCCAGCTTCTTCAGCTGGCTGACGATGCGGTTGCCGTAGGTGTTCTTCCAGGCCCAGGCGCGCTCCAGGAAGCCGTCACGGCCCAGCATCTCCTTGGTCAGGCCCTCTTCCTTCATCTGGGCCACCACCTTGGCCTCGGTGGCGATGGAAGCGTGGTCGGTGCCGGGCACCCACAGGGCGGCAAAGCCCTGCATACGCTTGTAGCGGATGAGAATGTCCTGCCAGGTCTCGTCCATAGCATGGCCCATGTGCAGCTGGCCGGTGACGTTCGGCGGCGGCATCACGATGGTGAAGGGCCGCTTGCTGCGGTCGATGCGGGTGTGGAAATACCCCTTGTCGCACCAGTTCTGGTAGACCCGGTCCTCGGTGCCTTTGGGGTCATACTGTTTGGCCAGAGTTTTCTCGTTTTCTGCCATTGGTGTGTCCTCCTTACGTTGTGTGCGGGACGAAAAAATGACCGTCCCGTGAGATGATCTCATGGGACGGTCATGTAGTGTACAATAACCGCGGTACCACCCAAATTGCCTTTGAAACCAAAGGCCCCTTGAACGCCCTGTAACGGGGGCGAAACGGAAAGCACTACTGGGCCGCGAGGGTCGGTTCGCACCTTCTGCTTGGGGGCGACAACCGCCGGGCTCCTTTACCGGGTTTCCACACGCCCCGGCTTTCTATAAAAGGAAGATGCCCGCACGGAACTCCCCCGCACTGCATTTGATACCATCCAGTTTAGTGCAAGGGCGGGCGGTTGTCAAGGGCTTTTGCGGCGTTTGGGCGTGTTTTACTCCTGCGCCCAGGCGGTATCCATGGCACAGCCGTAGGCATCCAGGCGGTGTCCGGCGGTCACCTGTACCCGGGAAGAGAAGTTCATGAAAAAGGTACAGTTGCGCTTGCCGTCGGTGCGGCGGCGAAGCATCAGGTCCTGGGTATAGGGGATGTCCGCCAGGCGGGGCACACCGGCTTCCCGCAGGATGTCGGCATACAGCTTGCGCAGGAACTTGGCGTCGCTGTGGCAGCCCAGGTACCAGGCACAGCCGAAGCCCAGGGGCCGTTTGGTCACGGCGGGCTGGCCGCGGTAGAAGTCCTTTTCATAGGCAGCCAGCATCCGGGCGCCGGTGCGGCGCAGAATATCGCAGCAGAACACCGCGGGATAGGTCCGCTCGTCGTAGGTAAAGCTGTTGGCTTCGCCGCGGCCAAGGGGATCACATTCCTCCGAACCCACCCCGAAGATATTGTTCAGCCCCACCGGCGGCCAGCCGGGCAGGGCGGCACCTGTTTCATCCGTCAGACCGGAACCGAAGGTGAGCAGGAAATGCCCGCCTTTCTGGATGTATTCCTCGATGCGCCGGGGCATGCCGGGAGTGAACACCGCCAGCAGCGGTGCGGTGACCACCTTGTACCCGGACCAGTTTGCGGCAGGGTCCAGCACATCCACATCGATGTAGTTTTCCAGCAGGGCGGCGTAGTGGTCCAGAATCACGTTCTGGGGGTCGCCGCAGCTGCGGGCGGCCGCCAGTGCAGCCAGCCCCGCGGAAGTACGGCCGTCATACAGCAGGGCCACCTGGGCCTGGGTGGTCATGCCCGCCACAAAGGGCAGCTTCTGCAGTACCTGGCCGGCCTCGGCGGTTTCCCGGAAGAGGCGGGTCTCGGCGCTGCCGTTGCGGCTGATGACCCCGCCGCCGTCCAGGCGGCCGGGCAGCTGACGCCAGGCGGCATGTTCCACGCCATCCGCCCCGCAGGCCACCGCCTGCAGCATGGAAAGCAGAGGCAGGCCGGGGCGCAGGCTGCGCACACCGGGCAGCTGACGGGCCAGGAACGGCCGCCCCGCACAGCGGGCACGGTCATAGGCAAAGGCGGTGCGCACCGCCCGGTTCCATTCGCTGGAAGGGTCGGCGCCGGTGCGCCAGTCCGGCCGGGTGAGCATCAGGGTGCCGTCCGCCGCTTCCCCGCCCGCTTCAGGCAGGATATCGGTGATTATTCTGGCGTCCGGGCAGCCTTTGCGGATGGCTTCGCTCTCCATGTGCAGCAATTCCGCCCGCTGCTGGTTGCAGAAGCCTTCCCAGTCCAGGGCGGCGCAGAGATTGCGGCCGTCCAGCTGCGGGGCACCCAGTTCTTCCCAATCGGAATAAGCGGCGCCCCCGGCTTCGTTCAGGGCTCCCAGGGTGCCGTATTTCTTGCGCATCCAGGCGCGGTATGCCTTCTGGCAGGAGGGGCAGTAACAGGGCTTGTCCATGCCGGTGACCAGCCATGCCAGCACCGCCGGGTGGGTGCCGTAACGCCGGGCCAGCTGTTCGTCGATCTCCCGCACCTTTTTGCGGCGGGCGGTGTGGCTGGGACAAAGGCCGCCCGTTTCCTGCGGCGCGGGGCGGATGCCGTCGGCCTCGGTGCGCAGAGCGCCGGGATAATGCCGTCCCAGCCAGGGCGGGCAGACCTGCCCCTGGGTGCACAGAACGACCCGGATACCGGCTCCCTGCAACTCGTTCAGGGCGTTGTCCAGCCAGTCAAAGGAATACTCTCCTTCCCTGGGTTCCAGCCAGGGCCAGGCCCCCGCCGCCAGAGTGACGGTGTTCAGTCCGGCTTTGCGCATCAGTTCCAGGTCGCGGCGCAGAATCTCCGGCTGCCCGGCCCAGCGCTGCGGGGCATACACCGCGCTGTGCAGCAGCCCCTTTCCGTTTTTATCCCACATGGGTACACACCTCCCGCCATAAACAGAAAGCGCCGCCCCCGGCCGGGGCGGCGCTCCTTCCTGTTTGCATTGTAGCGTGGATGGTCGAACTTTGTCAACGGTTGGTGATCACCGTATTGGCACGGTACAAAAGCAGCGTACCCATCCCGGCCACCACCAACCCCGCCAGAGGCAGGAACACCGGCATGACCGCGGCCAGAACGCCCATCATATCGGGGGAGGTAATCTCCAACAGCTGCGGGGTCTGGCACAGCACCATAAACGCCAGCCAGAGCAGCAGTCCCCCGGTCTTGCCGAAGCGGGACAGAATCCCTATGGTGAAGGCGGATGCTGCCCCGGGCAGGAACGCCAGGCAGAGCCAGCCCCACGCGGGTATATTGGAAACGATGGTTACGCCGGTACCGCCGGTAACGCCGTAAAACCAGATCGCTTCCTGCAAAGCCGCCAATGCTATGGTCACCGCACCGCTCCCCAGGGTCACGATCCAGGACGCAGCCAGCGCACGGCGGCGAGGGATACCGAAGCTGATTTCCACCGCCAGATTGGTATTGAACTGGTTAAGACCTTCCAGGAACGTAAGGATACATCCTGTTCCCACCGCAAAAAGGCCGGAAAGCCCAATGCTGCTTATCAGGGGATCTTCCTTGACCAGCAGATCGATCACCGCCAGAACAGCCGGGCAAAATGCCCAGATTCCCAACTGGATCAGCAACCCGATCAGAAAACGCTTTTTTCCGATTTCCAGAACACCGGCCAGGGTCCTGCCGAAAGATTGGCTTTGCTTTTTCACAGCCGGATCACCGCCTTTCGAAAATACCGCCAGCAGAGGGCGCCGACTGCTGCCGCTGTCAGCCCGCACACCACCGTGAAAATCAGCCACCCGGGACGCAGGACGCTGACCGGGAAAAAGGGCAGCGGAAGATCCAGTGCCTTCAAGACGCCCACGGTGATGGCCGCCGCGAAGCTGATAATAATGAGGACCATCAGCACGGATGCGGTACGCTGTCCGGCCCCCCGGGGCAGATACTGGACCAGAAAAGCCAGTTCGGTAATGGCCACAGAAGCCACAAAAATGACAGGCAACGACCAGACGGTCACCTCCATATCATAGTCGGATACCAGCCTGCGGATGATCTCCATCCCGGCCATTGCCATGGCAATGGTACACAGGGACATTGCCACCGCCAGAATCTGCACACAAACAAAGCAGCGACGGCGGCGCACACCGTAGTAAATGAGCAGCGACGTGTTGGCCTGGCTGCCTGCCAAGGTCATGGGGGTAAGCCAGACGCCCAGGCTGGGCAGCATGTAGCCGTAGTTTTCGAACAGAGAAAGCGGAGTATAGCGGCAGCCCAGCACCACCACGACCACAAAGGCCGCCACCACCGCCATATATTGCAAAAAGATCAGGCCGAAGTATCGCACAAAGTTGCGCATGCTTACCCCTCCTCGTCGCCGTGACCGCACAGGGCCACGAACACGTTCTGAAGGTTCATTCCTTCCACCGTCAGGCCATCCAGCACCGCCAACTCCTCAAAGAGCGCCTCAATCCCCTGCACGGCCACCATCTTATGGCCTCCCAGCACCTGGGTCTGCAGCGGGGTGATGCCCCGGTCGGCCAGGGCAGCGTCCAGCAGGGCGGCAGGACCGCTGATATAGCGGAATTCGCCCACCAGGTCCTCGGTGTCCCGGTCGGCCACCACCTTGCCCTCGTCCAGGATGACCACTTTCTCAAAGACGGAAGCGGCTTCCTCAATAATATGGGTGGAGATCACAAAGGTACGGCCGGTGCGCTGATACTCTTCCAGCAGGATGCGGTAGAAGCGTTCCCGGGCCACCACGTCCAGACCGGCGGTGGGTTCGTCCAGCAGGGTGACCGGAGCCCGGGAGGCCAGCGCCGCCGTGATGGACACCATGCTCATCTGCCCGCGGGACAGGCGGTTGATCGGCTTTTTCATGGGCAGTTCAAACTTTTGGACCAGTTCTTCCGCAAAAGACTGATCCCAATAGGGGCAGAACATCCGCCCCGCCCGCAGGAAGTTTGTCACCGACAAAACCGCCAGTTCGCTGGAAGCGGAAAGTTCCCGCGCAAAGTGCAGGCTGCCCAGCACGGCACTGTTCTCCCACACGGGCTGATCACCGTACAGCGCCTGGCCGCCGGTGGCAAAGTTCTGGCCGGACAAGAGCCCCAACAGGGTGGTTTTGCCTGCGCCGTTGCGGCCGATGAGGCCGTAAATGTGCCCCGGTTCAAAAGTCAGGTCCAGGTCCTTGAGGACCGTCTGTTTGCCATAGTTTTTGCAGAGTTTGGCCGCCCGCAAAGCCTGCGGGGCAGGCATCCGAATATCGTTTTTCATGGCAGTTGCTCCTCTTCCGCCTGGGCTTGCACCAGGCTGTACAATTCTTGTTGGGTCAGGCCCAGGCGTTTGGCTTCCCGCACAAACGCTTTGACCTGCGTTCTGGCAAAATCTTCCCGGCGGCGTTTCCGCAGTTCTTCCGCCGCACCGGGGGCTACAAACATGCCGATGCCCCGGCGCTTGTACAGAAGCCCTTCGTCCACCAGCCGGTTGATGCCCTTGGCGGCGGTGGCCGGGTTGATGTTGAATGCCCGGGCCAGCTCGTTGGTGCTGGGTACCTGGGTGTCGGCGGGGTATTCCCCCCGCAGGATGCCGTCCTCCAGCAGTTGGGCGATCTGCCGGTAGATCAGGCTTTGGTCATTGAGTGTACCTTTCAAAACTGCGCCCCCTTTCTGATACAGGCAGGAACCGCGACCGGGTGCGCACTCCGGTTTATCGGTTCATTACTTGTGTAATTAACCATATCACCTATTCTGCAATTCGTCAAGAGGGTTCGTCGGCTTTTGTATCAAAATTTGCAAAACAAAAGCCGGCGGGCAGCTCCACCGAAAAGGTGAAAGCTGCCTGCCGGGTTCTCAGCGGTTTCCTTATTTGTAAGAAGGAAGAATCAGCCCAGGCTGATGCCCATGGAACGGGCCACGTTGAGCATGGCGCAGTCATCGGGCACACCGCGGGTCTTGCCCGCGATCTCCACCAGCGGGTTGGCGGTAACATTGCGGTTGACCATGGCCACGGTCACACCGTAATGCTCGTCCGCCACCAGACCGGCAGCATAGGCACCGAACTGGGTAGCCAGAACACGGTCGTAGGCCGAAGGAGAGCCGCCGCGCTGCATGTGGCCGGGCACGCAGATGCGGGTCTCGGCGCCGGTCAGCTGCTCCACCTGACGGGCAATGCGGTTGGTGGCGGTGGTATAGCCTTCCTCGGCGCGCTTGGCGGTCCATTCCTTGCGCTTCATCTTGGATTCCTCCACCGAGAGAGCACCTTCGGCGACGGCCAGGATGGAGAAGTTCTTACCAGCCTTGGCGCGGCGTTCCACAGCGTTGGCTACCTTCTTGATGTCATAGGGGTGTTCGGGGATCAGGATGATGTCCGCACCGCCGGCAATGCCGGAGTACAGGGTCAGCCAGCCCGCCTTGTTGCCCATGATCTCGATGCACATCACGCGGCTGTGGCTGCCGGCAGTGGTATGGATACGGTCGATGACATCGGTGGCAATGTCCACCGCGGTGTGGAAGCCGAAGGTCACGTCGGTGCCGTAGATGTCATTGTCGATGGTCTTGGGCAGGCCGATGATGTTCAGCCCTTCCTGGCTGAGCAGGTTGGCAGTCTTGTGGGTGCCGTTGCCGCCCAGGCAGAGCAGGCAGTCCAGCTTGGCCGCCTTGTAGGTCTTTTTCATGGCGGCGACCTTGTCCACCTTGTCGTCCCCTACCACGCGCATCATCTTAAAAGGAGTGCGCTTGGTGCCCAGGATGGTGCCGCCCACCGTGAGGATACCGGAAAATTCCGAAGGGTCCATGACGCGGTAGTTGCCGTTGATCAGGCCGTCGTAGCCGTTCATGATACCGATGATTTCAACATTTTCGCCCATACGCTGATACAGCGCCTTGGCCACGCCGCGGATGGTGGCGTTCAGACCGGGGCAGTCGCCGCCGGACGTAAGGATACCGACACGCATTTTCATAGTGTAACCCTCCCATTTTGGCGGCGGACATTGCTGCGCCGGGCCGCCTCAATCTTTCTTTCATGTAAAGAGTACGCCACCAACGCCCCCTTTGTCAATGCCCTTTCATGGGACATACACAAAAAAATTCTGATGAGCCATTCTTTTTTGGTTTCTTTCACGCAGACAAAAGCGGTGGGGTCAGCTCTTGAAAAAAGAGTGGAATTTTTTTGAAAAAAAACTGTTGACAAACCGGAGGTCAGCCGCTATAATAAATAAACGTCGAGGGCACACAGCCCGGACAACCTACTGGGGATTCGCATAATGGTAGTGCAGCGGACTCTGACTCCGCCCGTGGGAGTTCGATCCTCTCATCCCCAACCAAACAGAAACCGCAGCAGCGTAGTTGCTGCGGTTTTTTTCTCGGGGTGTAGCGCAGATGGTAGCGCGCTTGGTTCGGGACCAAGAGGCCGTGGGTTCGAATCCCGTCACTCCGACCATGCGGAGTATCATTAAAGGATCTGAAAAGGTCTGCTGATGATACTCCGCATTTTTTATTTCCAAGTTTATATAGCGATCTGTGCGGGGGCGTAGCTTAATGCTACGCCTTTTCTCGTTTCCAAAAGAATGTCCCGCTCGGGGATCTTCCGGCGATCCGGCACCTCAAAGGCTCCAATGCAGTTGTAGTGGATCGTCACCCGCTGATTGGTAATGCCGTCCTCCTTGACCGCCGGATAAACCTCGATATACTGAATGAGCTCGGCAACCATGCGCTTGGTGATGGTGGCGGCGTCGGTATATACCTCTGCCGACCGCCCGAGTTAAGGCTGTCGATGGAACAGTTAGGCTGGCTCCAGATCGGCCAGCATAAGCTTCAACAGGATGTCACGCATGGACTCGCCTTTGTCCTTATAGACGGGCGTGACAATGAATTGGATTTTGCCGACTTGATAGGTGTATTCCTCCTTGACGGGTACGGGATCTTCCATGTGGGCCTCCTTCCAGAGCGATACGAAACAATGACCGACAGTCCCCCTTGTCCCGTGGGGAAACGCAAAAGGGCGGCGCCTTCGGCGGTGCCGCCCTCTTGCCTTACTCCCGCCCGTCCTTTTTGCGTTTGCCCCGGTGGTTATACATCTTGGCTCCGCAGTCGGCACAGAACACAAGGCCGGTCAGGGGATTGGCAACGCCGGTGGTATCTGTCCGGCGCACCGTCCGTTTCACCTGCTGGGCCAGCTGCCAGGTTTCCGGGTCAACGATGGCCTCGTGGGTGTTCTCAAAAATCAGCCAGTCGGACGGGTCATTTTTTACCCGCTTATCCCGGTAGGACTTTTTGGAGGAACGGAAATTCACGGTGTGCCCCATATACTCCGGCTTGGTCAGCATAGAACTGACCGTGAAGCCGTACCAGTCATAGGGGCGGCTGGTGTCCACGGTGTTCTTCCGGCTGCCTCTGCCGTTTCGTGCCAGATAATAGGCGGGGCACTCTACCTTTTCCTGTGTGAGTATCTTGGCGATCTCATGGGGTCCGTGCCCCTCCACCGCAAGCCGGAAGATCCGCCGCACCACGGCGGCGGCTTCCTCGTCCACCAGCCAGTGGTGCTTGTCCTCCGGGTCTTTTTTGTAGCCATAGATGGCGTTGTTGGTGGTTGGCTTGCCCGCCTTGCCCTTGACACGGTATGCCGCCGAAACCTTTTTGGACTGGTCACGCAGATACCATTCATTCATGATATTGAGAAAGGGCGCAAACTCACCGCTGTCCTGTTCCTCGCTGTCAATGTTATTGGCTACAGCAACAAAATGAACCCCATTCTGCCGGAACATTACCTCGGTGTAAAAGCCGGTTTGCAGGTAATTTCTGCCGATCCGACTTAGGTCCTTACACAGCAGATGGGCCACCTTTCCCGCCTCAATGTCCGCCACAAGGCGCTTCCATGCGGGACGGTCAAAGTTGCCGCCGGACCACCCATCGTCTGTGTAATGGACGATATTGGTGTAGCCCCGCTGTGCTGCATAGCTTTCGAGATAACGTTTCTGGTTCAGAATGGAGTTCGAGTCGCCCGTGAGGTCATCGTCACGGGACAGGCGCTCATAGAGCGCAGTGATTTTTTCTTCCGTCTGTCTGTTTGCCATATCAGGCGCTCCTTTCAGACGGACGGCTCATTTGTGGCAGTTCCATTATACCACATTCCGGCTGGTTGCCAGCCCGTCGTTGCGGATCAGCCGCAAAATTTTATCTTTCATCGTTTCCTCGGCGGTTTCGCTGAGGTAGATACGAACTTTATAGGTGGTGTTGCCAATGTGCCGGGTCAGAAACACGACGTTTTTATCTGCCATAGAACCTCTCTTTCTTGCGCTTTCGGCGCATCCGGTGTATACTGTCGTTATAGTTCCGTTGTTTGTAACCTGCAATTGTGTTACTTCTTTTTTGTGTCAAGCCTGAACATGGCGAAAGCCCCCTTTCTCCTGCGCGAACGAGCCGTTGTAACCTAAGTAACTTGTTTCTAGATTACTCTTTTACTAATATGAGAAATCCGGGGTGCAAAACGGAACCATTTTTGAAAAATCGCAAAATATTTTTTGAAAAGAGGTGGGGTCATGGCGTATCTGTCTGATGACGAGCTTCTGGATACCAAGGGTGGCTTCACCGGATGGGACGCTGGGGCGGAAGAAACGCTGGAACAGGCGCTTGCGGAAGAACGTCTGGCCGAGCTGGAAAGTGAGCTGGAGCAGGACGAGCATCCCATCGACTATGAAGCGGTGCTGGAGGACGAGGAAGAAGAAGCCGCCCCGGTCAGCGAAAAGCGGCTGAAACGGGAGATTCGGGCGGAAGCTGTGCGGCGGCTGGAGGAAGCGGCCCGCACCGAAAAGGATTTCCGGGCCGTGGTGGAGGAATGGAACAAGCTGGACCGGAACCGGGAGCGCCGGGAGCGGGACCACGAAAACCTCCGTGGAGATGTGCCGCTGGAATATCAGGCAGTGCCTGAGCCGAAACTCATTCCCCGCTGGATGAACAACCCCGCATATCGGCAGCTGATGGCCGGAAACTTTCTGGACATCCTGTTTGACTGCCCCTATGAGATGCACAACCTGACCGCTGACGCCTTTGTTTCCCGCATGGTGGAGGAACTGAGCGAGGAACACAAGGAAGTTTTGTATTTCCTCTCTTTGCGGCTGTACAGCACCACCCGGCTTGCCGCTGTGCGTGGGCAGTCTGATCGCAATATCCGCAAGCTGCGGAAAACCATCCACAAAAAATTGCAGCGCCAGATGTATGACCATCTGTGCGGCAAGCAGGAGCATGGCGGCAGCCTGACCTTGCGGGAACGCCAGTTTTTGGAGGAATACTCGAAAATCGCAAGGAAACAGGGCAAGGATGCCGTGATCCGGCGGGAGAACAAGTTCAAGCGCAGAAAAAAGAAAAACCACCCCTGATAATTGGGACGATTAAGGAGAAAGGGCGTGTATGATGAAAAATTTATTTGAACAGTCCCGTTCCCATTGGGTGCGGTACGATCATTACGAGCTGAAAACAGCGGAAGATGGCAAGCGGTATATCACCCCCGGCAAGAGCGCAAAGCCGGATGTCTACAATCCGCTGAAAGAGGTCCCCAACATTGTGCTGGATGCGCTGAATGTGGGGATGCTGATGATGGGGCGCAATCCGGAAGCAGAAGTGGAAAAGGCGGTCATGGAGTTTATCACCCGGTACGGCCTGCTGGGGCTGATGACTGCCCTTCCCACCACACCGTCCTTTATGGACTATGAGGCGGTGTACCTGCCGAAAAACCACTTCATCAAGGAAGAATCCATGGCGACAGACAAATACTTGTCCCTGTTTTACCCCTTTGACCAGCTGGATTTGGTGAAGAAAGGCATTGAATCCACATGGAATGTGTCCGGTGACCGGACGATGGTTGCCCTGACCATGACCTTCATGGACGAGCCGATGGCGAAGAATATGAGCTTCCAGCGGGAATATGCGGAACCCTACGACTGGGTTGCCCAGCAGTTCAAGGACTGGGCATTCACCCTGTCTACCTCAATCCTGTACTACAAAGATTATGATTCCATCGACGAGGACGCACGGGGGCTGTATCGCAAGGCCATGGCTGCGTTCGGCGGAATCGCCCCCATCTACCACATCGAGCTGCTGGATAAACCCACCATTTACTGGGATTTTCACTCCCTGCTGCTGGGTATTCAGATGATGTTCAGCTTCATGCTGGTGGACGGCGACCAGCCCCTGCGCCTGTGTAAGCACTGCCAGAAGGTGTTCCTGGGCAGCCGGTCCAACGCTGCCTTTTGCAGCCCACGGTGCAAGAACCAGTACAATGTCTACAAGAGCCGTTCTAAAAAGGGCGGAAATGAGGAGGAATGATACGCTATGGAAATTCTGAAACTCAGGGAACACAGCGAACTGGCATCGGAGGCCGCAGAGTGGTTTCATTCCAAGTGGGATATTCCAGTTGAAGAATATGCGGGAAGCATACAGGAGTGCTTGACGGGCAAAAGCATTGTTCCGCAGTGGTATGTTGCAGTCGAGAATCAGCAGATTATTGGTGGTATTGGGGTCATCGAAAACGATTTTCATAACCGCAAGGATTTGACGCCAAATGTCTGCGCGGTATATGTTGAGGAAAACTACCGTTGTCAGGGAATTGCAGGAAAGCTGCTGGAATATGTTTGTGAGGATATGCGTTCATTTGGCCTGGAAACCTTATATCTCATTACAGACCACACAGGCTTCTATGAGCGCTACGGATGGAAGTTCCTGTGTATGGCGCAGGGCGATGGTGAGGTAGATTTGTCGAGGATGTATGTTTATGATTTGAAATAGAAACGGTTATCGTTAAAAATTAGACATTTGGAGAGACCCGATAAATCATTTTGCGTTCGATTGGAGCGGCATTTATTGGAATCCAGAATTTGAAAATAAAGTAAACACCAAAGGGAGCTGCATGGATAATAGAAATGGAGATTATATATAAAAACTTACAAGAGAATGAGATAAGCCGAGAGCTATTTAGACATTTTGTACGACATCAAACTGTTGTTAAATGTAGGCGAAAAGAAAACGGAAAATGGATTATCAAAGATGATCCGTTTATTGACGATTGGAGCGAAGCGGATTATAAATTCCTGGTTTCCTGCCTGAGAAACACAGCAGCAACAGGTGGATTGATATATGCTGCTTTCTGCGAAGGGGTGTTGAAAGGTTTCGTGTCAGTTGAACCGAAACTTTTTGGGGGAAATCACAGATACCTTGACCTCTCAAGCATCCATGTGTCAGAGGATATGCGAGGAAAAGGGGTTGGCACTGCACTGTTTCGAGCAGCGAAAGAATGGGCAAAGGCACATGGAGCAAAAAAGTTGTACATCTCAGCCCATTCAGCCGTTGAAAGCCAGGCATTCTATCACAAAATGGGCTGTGCAGAGGCGGCTGTCTACAATCAGTCTCATGTAGAAGCCGAGCCGTATGACTGCCAGTTGGAATGTAAAGTATGTGAGGATGACAGTTGATGAAAATAAGCAAAATTGAGGATAATAAAAAGAGATACATGAGCCTGCTTTTTCTTGCGGACGAGCAGGAAGATATGATCGACCGGTATCTTGAAAAAGGTACGATGTATGTTTTGGAGGAAAATGGCGTAAAAGCGGAATGTGTTGTTACTGACGAAGGCAGCAAAGTTCTTGAAATCAAGAATATTGCTGTTCTGCCGGAATGCCAGCGCATGGGCTACGGAAAACGGATGATTGAGTTTATTGAGCAGACATACCGTGATAATTTTCGTATTCTTCGTGTGGGGACGGGTGACAGTCAGCTGACGCTCCCTTTTTATAAGAAATGCGGTTTTATAGAAAGCCATCGTATCAAAAACTTTTTCACGGACAATTATGATCATCCTATCTTTGAATGCGGCGTTCAGCTTATTGATATGGTATATTTGGAAAAGAACTTACTATGGGAATCCAATACGATTCATCGAAAGAAGTAAATGGAATACCTGGCATTTTGTAAATGAATTACAAAATACAATCCAAACTTACCAAAACGATATGGAGGTGACGAGGAATGAGCGAGGAACAGGGGCTGACCCCGTATGAAACCAGAGAAATCCTCTTTTACAAGACCGAAAACGGAGAGGTGCGGGTGGAAATCCTGCTCTTTCAGGAAAATCTCTGGCTGACGCAGGCAAAAATGGCAGAGCTGTTCGAGGTGCAGAAAGCGGCCATTTCCAAGCATCTGAAAAAAATCTTTGAATCCGGCGAACTGAGCGAGGATTCAGTTGTTTCCAAAATGGAAACAACTGCGGCGGACGGAAAACGGTATCAGACCAACTATTATAATCTGGACGCCATCATCGCTGTGGGGTATCGTGTGAACTCCAAAAAGGCGACCATGTTCCGCATTTGGGCGAACCGGGTGTTGAAAGAGTTCATCATCAAGGGTTATGTGATGGATGACGCACGGCTGCGGGAGCCGGAAAACTTTTTCGGCAAGGATTATTTCGAGGAACAACTGGAGCGTATCCGGGACATCCGGGCCAGCGAGAGAAGGTTCTACCAGAAAATCACGGACATCTATTCCCAGTGCAGCGCTGACTACGATGTGGAAAGCCCCATCACAAAGGAGTTTTTCGCAACGGTGCAGAATAAGCTCCACTATGCGGTCACCCATCATACCGCCGCCGAGATCGTATATGGCCGTGCCGACAGCACCAAGCCCAACATGGGGCTGACCACATGGAAAAACGCCCCCAAAGGCCGCATCCGCAAATCGGATGTCACCGTTGCCAAAAACTATCTGAACGAAACGGAAATGCGAAACCTGAACGAGATTGTCACCATGTATCTGGACTATGCGGAACGGCAGGCCCGCCGGGGAAATGTCATGTATATGGCCGATTGGGTCAAGCGGCTTGACGCATTTTTACAGTTCAACGAGGAAGATATTCTGCATGATAAGAGCAAGGTGACCGCCGCCATTGCTAAAGCCTTTGCCGAGAAAGAGTTCGAAAAGTTCCGGGTTTTGCAGGATCGAACCTATCAGAGCGACTTTGACCGGCTGGTTGCGGAAACTTCGGATGATCTGACAGAATGACCATATATACAGAAAGCCCACGCCACCGGTTCTCTTTCCGGCTGCGTGGGCTTTTTCGGCCATCGCTTATTTCTTGTTTTGCAGCTGTTCATGGGCCTCCTGCTGGACGATCAGCCCCGCCGAAAAGCCATACTTGAAATGGCTCTCACTTTCCTCACACTGGGCGATAGCGTTCTGCGCCCGAAGCTCCTCCACCAGAGCATAGTCCTCTTTACTGAGCCTATGGGATAGCTGCTCCATCAACGCCGCACAGGTTTGGATCGCCTTGCGGTATTCCGGGGATGTGGGCACTACCGTTTCACAGGGATAAAACTCCCCGTTATACATGGCTTCCAAAATCATTGCGTTCCCTCCCTCAACAGTAGACCAACTCTGCCAGGACGATTTCCTCGGCTCTGTTGTGGATGGAGTTCATGGAGCGCACCCATGCCATCTGGTCGGCAGCTTTCAGGGCTTCTGTGACGCCCTCTTGCTGCATCATGGCTTTTTCGATAATTTCCAGCCGCTTCCGACAGGCGGTGTCGATTTCCTCCAAATGGGGAAACAGTTTTTCAGTGACAATGAGATCGGTATACAGAATGGGCCGGTGTTCTTTTAAGTAGGCACGGCGCAACCGGCCATATTTCCCGATATGGTACTCTTTGGTGTCCAATAACACAAGGTCAGGAATGAGATAATCGCCGCATTTGGTGTAAGTCAGTTCCATACAAGACTCCTTTCGTGGGAATGTGGTTGACAGTTACGGTAGGTTTGAGGGCATCCCTCCTTTATCATAACTGTCTTTTCATTCGCCACAAATGAGCCGCCAGTCATGATGTAATGTTTTTTGGTGTAATCCACCCTCTATACATTACATCATGGTTGGAAATGGAATTGCTCTCGCCTTGCAACTCGTCCTCATGGGACAATCTCGGATAAAGGGCGGTAATGAGGTTTTGGGTGGCT
>CAJMLV010000038.1 GCA_905214345.1 uncultured bacterium | reverse complement strand
TCACCGCGTGACCACCTGCCAGAAGTGTATCCGCACCCCGGATATCGAGCGCGTGGGTATCACCGCCCGTCACGGCACCTTCTTTGAAATGCTGGGCAACTTCAGCTTCCAGGATTACTTCAAGGAAGAGGTCATTCCCTGGGCCTGGGAGTTCCTCACCGGCGAGCTGGAGATCCCTGCCGAAAAGCTGTACATCTCCGTCTATCTGGACGACGATGAAGCCTACGACATCTGGACCAAGAAGGTGGGCATCCCCGAAGACCATATGGTCCGTTTCGGCAAGGAAGACAACTTCTGGGAGCATGGTTCCGGTCCCTGCGGCCCCTGCTCCGAGATCTACTATGACCGCGGCATCGAATACGGCTGCGGCAAGCCGGACTGCAAGGTGGGCTGCGACTGCGACCGCTACATGGAGATCTGGAACCTGGTGTTCAGCCAGTACGACTCCGACGGCAAGGGTCACTATGAGCGCCTGCCCCGTCCCAACATCGACACCGGCATGGGCCTGGAGCGTCTGGCCTGCGTGATGCAGAACGTGGGCAACCTGTTCGAGGTGGATACCGTGGCTTCCGTTCTGCACCATGTGGAACGCCTGTCCGGCAAGAAGTACGGCGAGAACGAGAAGGACGACATCTCCATCCGCGTCATCACCGACCACATCCGTTCCACCACCTTCATGGCTTCCGACGGCATCCTGCCTTCCAACGAAGGCCGCGGCTATGTGTTCCGCCGTCTGCTGCGCCGTGCCGCCCGTCATGGCCGCATGCTGGGCATCCAGGGCCCCTTCCTGACCGATCTGGTGGAAACCGTCATCACCTCCAGCGAGGCCGGTTACCCCGAACTGCGCGAGCATGAAGAATACATCAAGAAGGTCATCGGCACCGAAGAAGAGCGCTTCTCCCGCACCATCGATGCCGGCCTGAACATCCTCAACGGCATGATCGCCGGTCTGAAGGACGTGAAGGATAAGGTTCTGTCCGGCGGCGATGTGTTCAAGCTGAACGATACCTTCGGCTTCCCTCTGGACCTGACCAAGGAGATCGCCGCCGAAGCCGGCGTCCTGGTGGACGAGGCCGCTTTCCATGTGGAGATGACCAAGCAGCGGGAACGCGCCCGTGCCGAGCGTCTGGCCAAGGATATTTCCGGCTGGGCTTCCGACCTGTTCGGCGAACTGACCGCCGAACCCACCGTTTTTGACGGCTACGATACCCTGAAGGAAAACGCCGCTGTGGTGGCGCTTTCTGACGGCGAAGAAATCTGCGAAGCTGTGGCTGCCGACAGCGCCGAACCCCGTGAGGGCGTTCTGGTTGTCCTGGACCACACTCCCTTCTATGCCGAGATGGGCGGCCAGGTGGCCGACACCGGTTACCTGACCTGCAACGGTGCCAAGCTGAAGGTACAGGGCGTCAAGAAGACTCCCAAAGGCTACTTCGTGCATACCTGCACCCTGCTGGAAGGCACCATCCATGTGGGTGACGAAGTCACCGCCAGTGTGGATGCCGACCGCCGTGCCGCCATCTGCCGCAACCACACCGCTACCCACCTGATGCAGAAAGCCCTGCGCGAAGTGCTGGGCGACCATGTGCACCAGGCCGGCAGCTACCAGGACGACCACATCACCCGTTTTGACTTCACCCATTTCAGCGCCGTTACCCCCGAGGAACTGGCCGAAGTGGAACGCAAGGTGAACGAAAAGATCTTTGCCGCGATCCCGGTGAACGTGAACAATCTGCCCATTGAGGAAGCCAAGAAGATGGGCGCCATGGCTCTGTTCGGCGAGAAGTACGGCGAAGTGGTCCGTGTTGTGGACGCCGGCAACTGGAGCGTGGAGTTCTGCGGCGGTACCCATGTGCACAACACCGCCGAGATCGGCTGCTTCAAGATCCTGTCCGAGAGCAGCGTGGCCGCGGGTATCCGCCGTGTGGAAGCCACCACCGCTTACGGTGTGCTGGCTCTGCTGGATGAGCGCACCTCCGAACTGACCCGCACCGCCGCCGCCCTCAAGGCCAACAACATCAAGGACGTTCCCGCCCGTGCCGAAGCCATGAGCGCCGAGCTGAAGGAAACTTCCAAGCAGCTGGACATCGCCAAGGCTCAGCTGGCTGCCAGCCAGATCGAAGGCATGTTCGAGTCCGCCGCTGTGGTGGAAGGCGTGCGTATCGTCACCATGTTCATGAACGGCACCGGCCCCGACACCCTGCGCAGCATGATGGACAAGCTGCGTGACAAGGCTCCCGACGCTGTGGGCGCCCTCATCGGCACCCAGGGCGAAAAGACTACCCTTGCGGTGGGCGTTGGCAAGAACGCTCAGGCCAAGGGCCTGAAAGCCGGTGTGCTGGTCAAGCAGATTGCGGCCATCGCCGGCGGCAACGGCGGCGGCAAGCCCGATTTCGCCATGGCCGGCATCCGCGATACTTCCAAGATCGACGACGCGCTGAACGCCGTGCAGGAAATCGTGAAGAAGGAACTGGAAAAGAACGCATAATTATGCTATACTATTCACATACTCTTTGACTTTTGCATAAAAAGGAGGAGACAAGTATGGCCGATTGCCTGTTCTGCAAGATCGTAGCGGGGGAAATCCCGTCCAACAAACTGTATGAGGACGATACCCTGCTGGCATTTTACGACATCGACCCCCAGGCGCCGGTACACTTCCTCATCATCCCCAAGCAGCACATTGCTTCCGCCGCGGCTCTGCAGGAAAGCGACGCCGCCCTGCTGGGGCATGTGTTCGCGGTGGCGGCCAAGCTGTGCCGTGACCTGGGCGTGGATGAAAAAGGCTACCGCGTTGTGACCAACGTAGGGGAAGACGGCGGCCAGAGCGTCAAGCACCTGCATTTCCATGTGCTGGCGGGCCGCAGCCTGGCCTGGCCTCCGGGCTGATGGTCCGGGCCCCGCGTTTGATGTCTGATTCACTGGAAAGAGGAACTAAAAATGGCTGAAACCTATACTCTGCATGTGGCGGGGCTCACCCGCGAACTGCCCATCTGCAAGGTCAACGATCACATGGACATTGCCGCCTTCATCATGTTCGGCGATGTGGAACTGACCGTGGCCTGCGCGGAGGAACTGCTGAAAAAGTGCCCGGAATTCGACGTGATCCTCACCGCCGAAGCCAAGGGCATTCCTCTGGCATATGAGATGGCCCGCCAGAGCGGCAAGCGTTGGATTCCCGCGCGCAAGGGTGCCAAGCTGTATATGCAGGACCCCGTTGTGATCGAGGATGAATCCATCACCACTGCCGGCAAGCAGGTGCTGGTCATTGACCGCAAGGACATTGACTATATGAACGGCAAGCGCATCCTCATTGTGGATGACGTGATCTCTACCGGCGGCAGTCTGCATGCCCTGGAGACGCTTGCAGCCCAGAGCACCGGCACCATTGTGGGATGCTGCGCCGCTTTGGCGGAAGGCGATGCCTCCAAGCGTACCGACATTACCTTCCTGGCACCGTTGCCTCTGTTCTTTCACTGATTAACCCATGACACGCAGGCTGGCTGGTTTTGGTGTTGCCTTTGCAATGGCAGAACTGGCCGGAGTGTGTCTGCCGCCGTTGGCTGCGCTGCCGACGGCGGCTTTTGTGGTTCTGGTGCTGGGGGCCGCTTGCCTGCGCCGCAAGGCCCGGATGTTCGCTTTACCGGTGCTGCTGGGTGTTTTGGCGGGCGCTGCCTGGCTTTACGGGTTTCAGACCCTGGTGGTTAGGCCCCGCACCCGGCTGGCCGGGCAGACTGTGACGGCGCTGGTGGTGGTTTCCACAGATGCGGAAGCCTCTTATCAGGACGGCAGCCTGCGCGGTACCCTGCATATCATCGAAATCAACGGCCGGTCCTGCAGCATCAAAGTCAGTTGCAGCGCCTTCCCGTATGCGGAGCCGGGGGACCGCTTCCAGGCTACCTTTTCTTTGCAGGAGATCACCTCCCGACGTTACCGCCAAAGCTGGTACGCCAAGGGCGTTTATCTGGAAGCGGAATACCTGGGCGGTTATGAGTCCCGGGACTCGGACCCGTCCCCGATTTTTGCCTTGTACCGTTTGCGGCAGACCCTGTCCCGGGCGTTGTGCCTGTGGCTGCCCAATGACCTGGGCGGCATCGAAGCTGCCGTTTTGCTGGGAGATACCAGCCGCCTGCCCCAGGCCGTTGAAGAGGATTTCCGCACGGCGGGGGTCTCTCATCTGTTGGCTATTTCCGGGCTGCATCTTTCGCTTCTCTGCGGGATGTTTTCCACCCGGAACAGCCGCTTCCGCTTCTTTCGCCCTTACCTGGCGGTGCAGGCGGTCCTGGTTTTGTTCTACATGATTTTTACCGGGCTGTCGGTGTCGGTGCTGCGGGCGGGGATGCTCTTCCTCATCACCCTGGCGGGGTACGCTCTGCTGCAGCCGCCGGATCTGCTCACATCCCTGGGGCTGGCGGCGGTGCTGATCAGCCTGCCCAATGCCTACGCGCCCTGTGACATCGGCTTTCAGCTGTCCTTTTGCGGGGTGCTGGGAGTGCAGCTGGCGGCGGCACTTGGCCGCTGGAAAAAATCGTTTTTTCAGCCGGATGCACCTCGCAGCAATCTTTGGCAATGGCTGATGTCCCTTCTGCTGAGCCTGGCGGAAACGGTGGAAACGGCCGCCCTGGCATCTCTGGCCACTCTGCCGGTGCTGCTGGCAAATGGACTTTCGGCAGGCGGGGCAGCTGTTCCTGCCAACCTGCTCACCGTCTGGATGCTGCGCCCGGCTCTGATTCTGGGGCTGCTGGTACTGCTGGCCTCCGCCTTTTCCTGGCTGGTGCCGTTGTACCGGATGTTCAGCCTGCTGCTTTCCCTCTGGCTGTCCTGGATGTATGCCCTGGTATGCTGGTGCGCCAATCTTCCGGTGGCCAGGCTGTACCTGCCCCGGGAGTATACCCTGTTGGTCTGGTGTGCGTTGGCGGTCATGGCCCTTGCGTTCTGGTCGCGCCACCGCTTTCTCTGGTACCTTCCCACGGCGGCGCTCTGCCTGCTCGTGTCGGTGTACCTGGGGGCTTATATGCAGCAGGGAGTTCTGCGGGTCTTGCTGGCAGGAACTTCCGGCAATGGCTGTACCGTTCTTATTCGGGACGGTCAGGCTGTGGTGCTTTTCCGGGGCGGTGCTGCCAACCTGAACGCCGTATGGGATTGCCTGGCGGAGAACGGTGCACCGGACTGCCTGGCACTCATCGATCTGCGTCAGGACCCGAAAGAACTGGATTTTTCCGGCATGGATACCGTGGTCACCCTGGCGGAACAATCTTCTGCTTCCGCCTCGCTGACGCTGGAGAACGGGATGGCCGTGGACTGCTTCACCTCCTCGGACGGAAACGCCTGTGTGGTGCAGGTGGAAGGGTACCGCATCGGCACGGCTACCGGGCAGCCGGATCTGGCGTCCACGGTGTATGTGGATCTCTTCTGCGCTGCCGGCAGCCTGCCGGAGATGATGCGGGCCCGGACGGTTATGACAAACAGTACAGCCCCACGCTGGCTGGAAGAGGAGAACACCCTGACGGTGTACGCGGGGGAAGACCCGGAGGCGGTCATCCGTCCCGGAAAAAGTGTTGTGATCAAAGAAGGTGAGATACTTGCTGTACAGTGAGAATGAACTGAAAAAGCAGCTGAAAGCCGGCTGCTCGGTCTTTTACTTTTACGCCGGGGACGAAGCCCTGGTGCGCAGCGCCGCGGCCAAGGTGGAAAAGGCGCTGTCGGAGGATGACCCCGAAACCACCGTGCTGGACGGTCCCACCCCCAGCGTGGAGGAGATCGTGCTGGCTGCCGGTACCATCTCCTTTTTCGGGGGCAAGCGTCTGGTCCTGATGCCGCTGGTCCGCCCGTCGGCCTATTCGGACAAAGACTTGCAGGAATTCTGTGATACTCTGGCCGATACCGAGAATGCGGTCTTTGTGCTGACCAGTGTGATGGAAGAAAAATACGGCAAGCTGCGTCCTGGCAAGCGGGAGCAGAAGCTGATCTCCGCCTGCGAGAAGATCGGCTACTGTGTCCAGATCGCCAAACCCAACCGGGCCGCCTTGCAGGAGATGGCCCGCAACTGGGCGGGGGAGACGGGAGCCAAGTTTGCCCCCGGTGCCGAAGCCATGTTGCTGGACCGTTGCGGCGAGGACCAGTTTTTGCTGCGCAGCGAGATCGAAAAGCTGGCTGCCCTGGCCAACTACGGCACCATCACCACCGATATGATCGAGAAACTGGGTACCGTCACCCTGGATGCCGACACCTTCGATATGGTCAAGCTGGTGGCTGCCGGACGCACCCGTCAGGCGCTGGAAAAGCTGCAGACCCTGCTGGAACTGCAGAACGACCCGGTGCTCATCACCGGCGCCCTCATCGGCAACTATCTGGATGTGTACCGAGCTTTCCTGACCAAAAAGAGCCGCCGCCAGCTGGGGGATATGGCCAAGGATTTCGGCTACACCGGCAAGTGGAACTACCGTCTGGGCAACGCCGAACAGACCGCCATGCGGTACGACCGAGCCCGCCTGGAACAAAGCCTGCGGGTGCTGCAAAAGCTGGATACCGACCTGAAAGGCAGCCGCCTGAACGCCGATCTGCTCTTGCAGAAAGCGCTGTGCGAACTGGGCCTGTGCAGTTCCGGGAGGCGTGCATGAAACTGACCATCCGTCCCGCCGTGATCGTAGAAGGCCGGTATGACGCTGCCCGGCTGGCCAATCTGGTGGATACCATGATCCTGACCACCGATGGCTTTGCCATCTTCAAGGATAAGGCCCGGCAGAACCTGTTCAAGCAGACCGCCCGGGCCCGGGGTCTGATCGTGCTCACCGACTCCGACGCTGCCGGATTCAAGATCCGTCATTTCGTCACCAACCTGTCCGGGGCAGCCTATGTGCGGCAGGCCTATGTGCCCGCCATTCCCGGCAAAGAAAGCCGCAAAGCCGAACCCGGCAAGGAAGGCCTGCTGGGGGTGGAAGGCATCGGGGATGAACTGATCCTGCAGGCCTTGCAGACGGCCCTGACATCGGTGCCCGACGATATTGCCGGAATCCCGGACAACCCCCGTCCCATCACCTACACCGATCTGTATGAGTGGGGCATTTCCGGTACGGCCAACAGTGCCGACCGCCGCCGCTCTTTGCTGAAACGTTTGGGCCTGCCGCCCCGGCTGAGCAAGAAGGAATTGCTTTCAGTGCTCAACACCCTGTACACTTTTGACAGCCTGGACGCCGAACTGCGTCGCATGGAATAAACAGAGAAAACCCACCCCCGGACGACGGCCGCAAAGCCGAAGATCCGGGGGTGGGTTGTTGTATATGGAATGAACTTATTTCAGGGTATCCAGTTCCCGCATCCACAGGGCGTTGCAGGCGTCGCTGGGCATCCGCCAGTCGCCGCGGGGGGAAAGGGTGACCGAACCTACCTTGGGGCCGTCGGGCAGGCAGCTGCGCTTGAACTGCTGGGCAAAGAACCGGCGGTAGAAGTTCCGCAGCCAGTACAGAAGCACGTCGGGGGTGTACTTGTCCGCAAAGGCGGTCTGGGCGATGCGGTAGATCTTGGCGGGGCCAAAGCCGAACCGCAGCACATAGTACAGATAGAAGTCGTGCAGTTCATAGGGACCCACCAGTTTTTCGGTCTGCTGGCTGATGGTGCCGTCCTCGGCAGCGGGGAGCAGTTCCGGGCTGACAGGGGTATCCAGAATATCCAGCAGCACATCCCGCAGGGCTTCGCTGGTGCTGCTGTCGGCCACATACCGCACAATATGCCGCACCAGGGTCTTGGGAATACCGGCGTTCACACCGTACATGCTCATGTGGTCGCCGTTGTAGGTGGCCCAGCCCAGGGCCAGCTCGCTCAGGTCGCCGGTGCCAATGACGAACCCGCCGTGCTTGTTGGCGTAGTCCATCAGCTCCAGGGTCCGTACGCGGGCCTGGCAGTTTTCGTAGGTCACATCGTAGTCGGTGTCGTTCTGGCCGATGTCCGCAAAGTGGCTGCGCACCGTGTTGGTGATGTTGATCTCCATGAACCGAACGCCCAGGGCCTCGCAGAGGATCTCGGCGTTGGAGCGGGTGCGCTGGGTGGTGCCGAAGCAGGGCATGGTGATGGCAACAATGTCCTTGGTGCTGCGGCCCAGCACCCTGCAGGCGCGCACGGCGGCCAGCAAAGCCAGGCAGGAATCCAGCCCGCCGGAAATACCAATGACCGCACAGGCGGCGTGGGTGTGTTCCATTCGCTTGGCCAGACCTTCCGCCTGGATACGCAGGATCAGTTCGCAGCGCTCGCTGCGGGCATCGGTGTGGTCCGGCACAAAGGGAGTGGGGGAGAAGGCACGGCTCAAGGGCGCGTCGGCGGGGGACAGATCGAACTCCACCCGGGTATACCCGGCGTCTTCCGGCTCAAAGGTAGTGTTGCGCAGCCGTTCCTGCCGCATGCGGTTCACGTCAATTTCACTGACAGCCTTGCCGCAGCCGAAAGGTTCGCTCTGCGCCAGCAGAACGCCGTTTTCCGCAATCAGGTCATGGCCTGCAAAGGTCATGTCGGTGGTACTTTCCCCGTGCCCGGCATCGGCGTACAGGTAACCGCAAAGCAGGCGGGCACTCTGTCCGGCAATCAGTTCCCGGCGGTAGGCCGCCTTGCCCACCGTTTCGTCGCTGGCCGAAAGGTTGGCAATCACGGTGGCGCCGGCCAGGGCATGGCGGCAGCTGGGGGGCACAGGCGCCCACAGGTCCTCACAGATCTCCACGCTCAGCACAAAATCCGGCATCTGGCGGCAGGCAAACAGCAGGTCGGTGCCGAAAGGCACATCCTGACCGGCCAGCCGCACGGTGCGCACCGCCCGGGGACCCGGCACAAAATGCCGCTTCTCATAAAATTCAGCATAGTTGGGCAGGTGGGTCTTGGGCACCAGACCCAGCAGCCGCCCGCCGCAGACCACAGCGGCACAGTTGTAGAGTTTGCCGCCCAGCTGTACCGGCAGGCCCACCACCGTCACCAGGTCCAGCTCCCGGCTGGCTTCCAGAATCTGTACAAGGGCGGATTCCGCACCCTCATATAGTGTCTGCTGCAGGAACAGATCGCTGCAGGTGTAGCCGGTCAGGCTCAGTTCGGGCAGGCACAAGAGGCGTACCTGATTGTCCCGGGCCTCTTTCATGGCCGAGATCACAGCCTGGGCATTGAATTCGCAGTCCGCCACCCGCAAAGCCGGGCTGACTGCCGCACAGCGGAGAAAACCGTAACGCATGCACACTCATCCTTTGAAGGTTCTTTGTCTGTATGATACCACACAGGGCGTTCCCCCGCAACCGAAAACCCAAAAGAACCTGACAAAAAGTAAAATATAATTGACAAAATGTAATGTGGATGCTATACTGCGGGTGTAAGGAAAAAGCGGCATCTCCTGAGCTGCAAGGGAGGAGAGAAGCCTTTGGCCAAAAATCTTAAACTGAAAGCAGCCCGGGCCGAAAAAGACATGACCCAGGCCCAGCTGGCGCAGGCGGTGGGGGCGACCCGCCAGACCATCAACGCCATTGAAAAAGGGGAGTATAATCCCACCATCCGGCTGTGCCGTTCCATCTGCCGGGTGCTGGGCAAAACACTGGATGAACTGTTCTGGGAGGATGAAGAATGAAAAATCCTTTTCAAATGGAGAACAAGCTGGATGAGATGCAGACTCAGAAGCTGCTTACCATCAATAGCCGGGGGTTCTGGGGTGCGTGGGCGGCGCTGCTCGTTGCCATTCTGGTCCAGTCGGCGCTGGATGTGCCGCCGGAACAGTACATGGCGGAATGGATCATCTTCATGCTTATGTGCGCCTACGGTCTGTTTGAGTATCTGCGCAACGGTATCTGGACTTCCTTTGATGTGAAGCCCAACGCCAAAACCAATGCCCTGTGGTCGGTGCTGGGTGGCGCAGGCATTACGGTATATTATCTGGTGCGCAACAGCCGTCAGGACTGGTGGAAGTGGAGCTACTGGTGGGGACCGGTGGTGGGCGGCATTTTTGTGTTTGGGTTGATTTTTGTCGTGCTTCAGGTCAGCGCCTGGCTGTATTACAAGCGCCGTTCCTCTCTGGACCAGGAAGCCGGTGAAACTGAAGAAGAAAACCAATAATCCCTGTCCCTGAAACTGCAAAAAAGGAGTGTGTGACATGAAAGAAGAAACGAGAGAGTACACAGGCAAAGAACTGCTGATCTTTTTGCTGATTGCATTCGGTATGCCTTACCTGATGGGGATTCCCCTGAGCATCTGCCAGCGCAACGGCTGGGGAACGGATGCTTTCCCCAATGCCCAGATGTTTTACCCGGCAGCGGGAGCCATGGTGGCACTGCTGGTGACCCGGCGGGGCAAACCCGGCCTGACCCGGCGGTTTTACACCCTGTTTCTGGTCCTGACCCTGGTGATGGTGGGCTGCTGCATCGGTGCGGTAGTGGCACCCGCCATGGACTGGATGCTCATCTGCAGTTATGCCATCGTCATCGGCTGTATCCCGGCCTGGATTTTCCTGATGACCGAGAAAAAGCAAAACCGGCAGGCCAGCGGCCTCTGCTGGCACGGCGGCGCAAAAGCGTTTTTGTATGTGCTGCTGTTCGTGGTGCTGCGTACGGCTTCCGTATTCCTGTCCATGATCCCGTATGGCCAGCTGGGCGAGTATCTGGCTTACTGGGCTACCCCTACGCCCTGGGTGATGCTGGTAATCATCATTCCCAACTTCTTCCTCAGCTTCACCGCCTTTTTCGGTGAGGAATACGGCTGGCGCTATTATCTGCAGCCCCGTTTGCAGCAGAAATTCGGCCCCCGCCTGGGCGTACTGGTGCTGGGCGTTGCCTGGGGGCTGTGGCATCTGCCCTTGAACCTTTTCTATTACAGCCCTGAAACCTCTTTGCAGAGTCTGGTAAGCCAGATCATCGTCTGCGTCACTCTGGGCGTGTTCTTTGCCTGGGCCTATCTCAAGACCGACAACATCTGGGTACCGGTGCTGCTGCACTACTGCAACAACAACCTGATTCTGGCCTATTCCGGCAGTTCCGTAATCAGCAATCAGGTCATCGCCTGGTCGGATGTGCTCATCTCTCTGGTGTTGTATGTGGTGCTGTACATGCCGGTGTTTGCCTCCAAGGTGTTTGAACGCCGCCCGAAGATCCTGTCCGATACCACCCCCACCGAATCCTGAATACAACAAAAAAGCCCTGCCGGGCAATCTGCTTTGCAGACCCGGCAGGGCTTTTTCATTTGTGCGGAAGATTTTTTACAGTGCGAAGGCGGTGTGCAGCGCTTCCAGTGCCACGTCCTCGTCCTGCTGGCGTACCAGCAGGGAGATGTCCAGATCGCTGGTGGTGATGAGCACCACTTCCACACTGGCCTTGGCCAGGGCCTGCAGAGCCCGGGCAGCCACGCCGCAGCTGGTGACCATCTCTTCGCCAAACAGGTTGATCTTGCTGTATCCGCCGGAGATCAGCGGCGGATTGCTCTTGACGGCGTCCGGCAGAGCCACCATCACGGCGGTGAAATTATCGTAGCTGGTGGTAAAGCTGAAATCCACCTCGCTGCCGCGGGGGGCGCTCTGGCAGATCATATCCACCACAATGCCGGCTTTGGCAAATACGTCCAGGTGTTCGGCCAGGCTCTGGGCGCTGTACTGGGCGCCGGGAAAGGTGGTGAGCATAATGTTCTGCTCGCTGGTGATCTTGGTTACGCCATACATGATTCCTCAGTTCCTTTCTGTGGTTCGGGCCGGGACCCGTTTACTCCAAAACCAAAAACGCGGGGTCGATGCTCTCTTGCAGTACCTGCTGTATGTAGTCGCGGCTCAGTGTGAAATTGCCGTGGGCGGCGCCAAGCTCGTCGGTGTAATCCCGATAGAGATACACCCGGATGTCTGAATATCCGTTTTCGTACTGGGTCACGGTGGGGATCAGCTGCGGGTTTTGCACCACGGTGGTGCTGCTGCCGTCGGGCTGAGTGGTCTTTTCAAACTCCACGCTGAGAATAGCGCCGATCATATTGTCCGGGGAAGACTGGGCGCTGATGAAGTTGCCCAGAGAGTAGGTCACGAACACCTGGCGGCCATCCTGTGCGGTGAGCCACTGGGCAGTCTGGGTCACATGGGGGTGGGTGCCGATGATCAGGTCCGCACCCTGATCGGCCAGCCACTGGGCGGTCTGACGCTGCCCGTCGCTCACCTCGTGACTGCCTTCCACACCCCAATGGCAGCTGACCACCAGCACGTCGCAGTTGGGGCGCATCTCGGCCATCTGGGCGGCGATGGTGTCGGTATCGTCCAAGTAGATGATGCCGTGCTGTGCGTCGGTGGGGGTGGGGATGCCGTTGGTGTATTCGGTATAGGAAAGATATCCGATGGTGATGCCGTTCACTGTCTGATAGGTCAGACCGTCGGACTCGGCCGCCGCTTCCTTGGTGAGAGGATAGAATCCGGCGGTGAGCACATCTTCCGGCATACTGTTCCAGTGTGCCAGAGAGGACTCGATGCCCTGGGCGCCCTTGTCATAGCTGTGGTTGTTGGAAAGGCTGAACACCCGGAAACCGATGTCATACAAAGCGTCGGTGATGCCGGTGGGGGTGGAGAACATGGGATAACCGGAAGGCTCAAAGGCGTCATTGACCAGGGTCTCCTGGTTCAGCCAGTTCACGTCATACCCGGCGTAAAAGTCCCGCAGATTCTCATAGGCAAAGGTGAAGTCATATCCCTCCCGCCCAGCTTCAGCGGCCCGGCGGCGGGCCTGGTTGTACAGTCCTTCGTGGATGAGGTTGTCTCCGCTGGCGGAAAAACGCACCGTCTGCACCGTGGGGGTGGGTTCCGGTGTGGGTTCGGGGGTGGGGTGTGCCGTTGCCTTCGGCGTGGAGGTGGGAGACAGGCTGTCGGCGGGCTGTCCGCAGCCGGTCAGGGCAAACACCATGGCTGCTGCCAGCAGCCCGGCGGCAAAACGTCTTATACGCATGACAGTTTCCCCTGGAGCATGTCGCTCATGGTGTAGTAACCGGGAGCGCGGCCGTTCAGGAAAAGCGCGGCCTGGATGGCGCCGTCAGCAAAGACGCCGCGGCTCTGGGCCACATGGCTCAGGGTGACCACTTCCTCGGCGCCGCAGAACAGCACGTCATGGTCGCCCACAATGCCGCCGCCGCGCACGGCGCTGATGCCCAGTTCCTGCTCGCCGCGCTTGCGGCGCACGTCATGGCGGTCGTAGATATATTCATACCGACCGCCTGCCTGGGTATTGATGGCATCCGCAATCATCAGAGCGGTGCCGCTGGGAGCATCCAGCTTGTTGTGGTGGTGCTTTTCCACGATTTCGATGTCGAACTCGCCGTCAAAGAGGGTCACAGCCCGCTTGCACAGCTCGATCAGCACATTGATGCCCACCGACATGTTGGCACTGCGGAAGACGGCCACCTTTTCGCTGGCGGCTTCCAGGCGGGCTTCCTCCTCCTTGTTCAGGCCGGTGGAGCAGATGACGCAGGGGATGCCGTGCTCGGCGCCGTACTCGGCGGCAGCCACTGCCCCGGCGGGAGAGGTAAAGTCGATGATGACGCCCTTGGTACCGGCGGGCAGATCGTTCACGGTGGGATACACCGGGATGCCGTTCACGGAATCTCCGGCGTTGGGGTCTACGCCCGCCACCACGCGGCAGTCCTCACGGGCGGAGATTTTTTCCAGCAGCGCATGGCCCATGCGGCCACCGATGCCCTGAATGATCAGATCGGTCATTGGTAAATACACTTCCTTTATTATATTGCAGAAAAAGACACACAGGGCCCGCGGCGGCCCGCTTGCTTGGCGGAACACGGCGGGCCCTGTGGCTCAAACTCAGTCCTTCAAAAGACCGTATTTCTTCATTTCCGTCTCCAGGCGCTGCTGCACGGCCTCGTCGGGGTCGCACAGGGGCAGGCGCAGGGGACCGGCGGCCCAGCCCAGGCGGTTCATGGCCCACTTCACCGGGATGGGGTTCACATCGGCGAACAGGGCATGGCACAGGGGCAGGGCTTCCAGCTGCAGGCGCAGGCTTTCGACAGGATTGCCGTTAAACCATGCCTGGCAGATGTCGTGGGCCTGGCGGGGCGCCACGTTGGAAAGAACGCTGATCACGCCCTTGCCGCCCAGGGACAGCACCGGCACGATCTGGTCGTCGTTGCCGGAGTAGATGTTCAGGTTCTCTCCGCACAGAGCGGCCACGTCGGCCACCTGAGAGATATTGCCGGTGGCTTCCTTCACTGCATTGATGTTGGGGATCTCGGCCAGCTTTGCCAGGGTGGCAGGCTGAATGTTGCACCCGGTGCGGGAAGGCACATTGTACAGAATGCAGGGCAGAGACACGGACTTGGCAATGGCGGTGAAATGGGCGATCAGCCCGGCCTGGCTGGCTTTGTTGTAGTAGGGGGTGACCAGCAGCAGGGCGTCGGCCCCGGCCTTTTCCGCTTCCTGGGAAAGCTCGATGGCGTAATCGGTGTGGTTGGAACCGGTGCCTGCCACCACCGGAACACGGTGAGCGGTGCGTTCCACCGCATAGCGGATGCAGGCCACATGCTCCTCGTGGGTCAGGGTGGCGGATTCGCCGGTGGTGCCGCAGATGATGATGGCATCGGTGCCGTTCTCGATCTGGTGATCGATGATGCGGCCCAGCTCATTGAAATTGACCGTGCCGTCCGCGTTCATGGGGGTGATGATGGCCACGCCGGCGCCGGTAAAAACAGGCTTCTTCATAAGGGGGTCTCCTTCTTGTGCAAAGGCAAAAATGGGGGATCAGTCCAGGTAGCCCTTGGCTGCCAGCAGTTCCGCCAGCAGAACGGCGCCGCCCGCTGCGCCGCGCAGGGTGTTGTGGGACAGGCAGACGAACTTGTAATCGTACTGGGTGTCCTCACGCAGGCGGCCGATGCTCACGGCCATGCCGTTTTCGATCATGCGGTCCAGCTTGGGCTGGGGACGGTCGTTCTCTTCAAAGTAGTGCAGGAACTGCTTCGGGGCGCTGGGCAGCTGCAGGTCCTGGGCAGCGCCGTGGAACTGGGCCCAGGCGGAGAGGATCTCTTCCTTGCTGGGCTTGTGTTCAAAGCTCACGAACACCGCGCCCACATGGCCGTCAGACACGGGCACGCGCAGGCACTGGGCGGTGAAGGATGGGCCGTCGGCGGAAACGATGCGGTCGCCCTCGATGTGGCCCCACAGCTTCAGGGGTTCCTGCTCGCTCTTTTCTTCCTCGCCGCCGATGTAGGGGATGACGTTGTCCAGAATATCCGGGAAGGTTTCAAACGTCTTGCCGGCGCCGGAGATGGCCTGATAGGTGCAGACCAGGCACTTGTTGATGCCGTACTCACGCAGGGGGTGCAGGGCAGGCACATAGCTCTGCAGGCTGCAGTTGCTCTTTACGGCGATGAAACCGCGCTTGGTGCCCAGGCGCTTGCGCTGGGCGGGAATGATCTCGATGTGGTCGGCGTTGATCTCGGGCACCACCATGGGCACGTCCGGGGTGAAGCGGTGAGCGCTGTTGTTGGAGACCACCGGGCATTCCGCCTTGGCGTAGGCCTCTTCCAGAGCCTTGATCTCATCCTTCTTCATATTGACGGCGCAGAAAACAAAATCGACCTTGTCGGCCACCGCCTGCACATCGGCAGCGTCCATGACAACCATGTCCTTCACACTGTCCGGCATGGGAGTCTGCATGGCCCAGCGGCTGCCCACGGCCTTCTCGTAGGTCTGGCCGGCGGAACGGGCGGAAGCCGCCAGCGCGGTGATGTGGAACCAGGGGTGCTGGGCCAGCAGGGTCACAAACCGCTGCCCGACCATGCCGGTCGCGCCGACAACGCCAACTTTGTACTGTTTCATCTTTACATACCTTCCTTTCGTGCTGTGCCCTGCATACAATCCATTCTATGCGGCACATCCGGCGGAGGTTCTCTCCGCCTTGGTTTGTCTGCGGCTTCCCATCACCCGAAGGCAATAAAAAAACCGGCTTGAAAACCGGCACAAAATGCAATATAATGGTACATTGCATACAACACAGCGCACCATACCGGAATCCGGCATGACAGTTCCGTCCCTGTTCGGCGGCGGACCCAGGCCGATGCGTGCCGTGCATCGCCTTCGGCGGGAAACCCTTTCTCCGCGGCCGCTGCCTGGCTGGCCGAAAACCTGCGGATACTGATGTTGCCCGCGCCTCTGTGTTCGGGCAGCGGTCTGAACAGCCGCCGCCATGTGTTCATAATAGCATTGCCGCCCCTGATTGTCAACGTAAAAAGGATGCAAAACTATGCTGAAAAAAGACTTTTGGTATGATCTTCCCAAAGAGCTGATTGCCCAGGAACCCGCCGACCCCCGTGACAGCGCCCGGCTGATGGTGCTGAACCGCGCCGACGATTCCATCAAACACGAAATTTTCCACGACCTGCCTTCCCATCTGAACGCGGGAGACGTGCTGGTGGTGAACAATTCCAAGGTCCTGCCCGCCCGCCTCATCGGGGAAAAGGTCCCCACCGGCGCCGTGTGCGAAGTGTTGCTGCTGCGCCAGGCAAAGGGGGATACCTGGGAGTGTCTGGCCCGTCCGGGCCGCCGCATGCAGGCAGGCACCCACCTGAAATTCGGTGACGGCAGCCTGACCGCCGTGGTGGATGAAACGCTGCCCGACGGCAACAAGCTGGTGACCTTCTCCTATGATACCCAGACTTTGTATGAGAAGCTGGATGAGTTCGGCAAAATGCCCCTGCCGCCCTACATCACCAAGCAGCTGGAGGACCAGAGCCAGTACCAGACTGTCTACGCCAAGGAACTGGGCAGCGCCGCCGCTCCCACCGCCGGGCTGCATTTTACCCCGGAACTGCTCAAGACCATTCAGGACAAGGGCGTCAAGATCGTGGAGGTGACCCTGCATGTGGGTCTCGGCACCTTCCGCCCGGTGAACGAGGAGTCTATCGAGGACCACCAGATGCACAGCGAATGGTACTGCGTGGACGAAGCCGCCGCGGCAGCCATCAACGAAGCCCGCGCCGGCGGCCACCTGGTGGTGGCCGTGGGCACCACCAGCTGCCGTACCCTGGAAGCAGTCTGGGCCCGCTACGGCAAGATCGTGGCCTGCAGCGGCAGCACCGACATCTTCCTGTATCCCGGTGTGGAGCTGCATGCCATCGATGCCCTGGTCACCAACTTCCACCTGCCGGAAAGCACCCTCATCATGCTCATCTCTGCCTTCTACGGTTACGAAAAGACCATGGCAGCCTACAAGGTGGCGGTGCAGGAAAAGTACCGCTTCTTCTCCTTTGGCGACGCCATGCTCATCGAGTAAGGGGGACGTGCCATGACCGATCTGATCCTGTTTGCGGGCCAGTCCAATATGGCAGGCCGGGGCGAAGCCCAAGCGGCACAGCCCTGCCTGCCTTCTGTGGGGATGGAATACCGCGCCGTCACCGCGCCGGACCGTTTGGTGCCCATTGCGGAACCTTTCGGCTATGCCGAAAACCGTGCCGGCGGCATTGATGACGAAGATAAAAAATCCGGCAGTATGGTTTCCGCTTTTATCAACGCCTATGCGGCGGCCACCGGACGCAGCGTGGTGGCGGTGTCTGCCTCGGAAGGCGGCACTTCCACCGCCCGCTGGCTGGAAACCCTGGCCGCCGACGCCGCCGACCGGCTGCGGGATGCCCGGGCTTTCTTGCAGAGCCGGGGAATTGTGCCTGCCCATACTCTGGTGGTGTGGTGCCAGGGGGAGACCGACGGCGACCATGCCGTGACCGGTGAGGAATACCGGCAGAACTTTGCCCGCATCTGGGATATGCTCAAACAGGCGGGGGCCGAACAGTGCGGCCTGATCCAGATCGGCCATTTCAACTATGCTGTCTATCCCACCTCCCATGATGGCGAGAATAGCCTGGCGGTGGATGCCCGGTATGAGGTCATCCGCCGGGCCCAGGAACAGCTTTGCGAAGAACTGCCCGATGTGGCTATGGTGGGGAGCTTTGCCCACTGCCTGCCTCTGATGAAGGACCATTTCCATTATCATCAGCAGGCGTATGAAGAAGTTGGCGCCCGGGCGGGTACCGCCTTCGGCAAAATGATGCAATAAAACGGAAACTGCCCGGCGCCGCCGGGCTTTTTTCAAAACAGGAAGGAAGAATCACCCATGACCATACGAACCGCGCAGCCCGGGGACCTGCAGGCCATCGCTGCTCTGGAAGCGGCCTGTTTCCCTGCGGCAGAAGCCGCCACGCCCCAGGCGCTGGAGCGCCGCCTGGAGGTGTTTGCCGCCCATTTCCTTCTTTTGCTCAACGAGAAAGGGGAACTGGTGGGTTTCATCAACGGCATGGTCACTGACCTGCCCGATCTGGAGGACCGTATGTATGAGCAGGCGGAACTGCACAATGAGCAGGGGGCCTGGCAAATGATCTTCGGTCTGGATGTGCGGGAACAGGACCGCCGCAAGGGCTTTGGCGCCCGGCTGGTGCAGGCTATGACCGAACACGCCCGCAGCCAGGGACGGCGGGGGCTGGTGCTGACCTGCAAGGAACACCGGCTGGCTTATTATGCCTCCCTGGGTTTTGTGGACGAAGGCTTCTGCGGTTCTGTTCACGGTGGGGTACGCTGGCACCAGATGCGCCTGACATTCTGAAAAGGGGAGATTTGCCATGAAACTGATGATCGCATCCGATATTCACGGCTCGGCTAGATATTGCCGGGAACTGCTGCGGGCCATGGATGCCGAACAGCCCGACCGCCTTGTGCTGCTGGGGGATATCCTGTACCACGGACCCCGCAACGCCCTGCCGGAGGAATACGACCCCAAGGCGGTGGCGGCCATGCTCAATGCCCGGGCCAATGATCTGGCCTGTGTGCGGGGCAACTGCGACACCGAGGTGGACCAGATGGTGCTGGAATTCCCCGTGATGGCGGACTACTGCCTGCTGTTTGCGGGCAAGCGGATGATTTTTGCCACCCACGGCCACCACTATCACATGAAGCAGCTGCCCGCCCTGCACAAGGGGGATATTCTGCTCCACGGCCACACCCATGTTCCGGCATGGCAGCCTTTCGGGCAGGATAACTTCTATTTCAACCCGGGTTCGGTCTCCATCCCCAAGGAAAATTCTGCCCGGGGATATATGATCCTGCAAGAAGATTGCGCCGTCTGGAAGGATCTGGACGGACGGGTCCTGCACACCGAGGCTCTGTAAGCCCGCATAACCCCAAAAACAACAAAGATGCAAACCGCGGTCCCGGAATTTGCCGCACTGACGGGCCGCGGCGTATCGGGCCCAAAATCCATGGGAAAACCGCCGGCGTTGTGATAGAATATTGCACGGCGGCCAAAAACCGACCATACAACATACAAAGTGTATTGGGGGTCATCCTGTGGAGGTTGCATATCTGGTACCTGGCGAAGAGCGTTATCGAATGTTTGCGGCAAAATCCGGTCAGCAGAAGGTTGAATATTCCTACCGTGCGGAGAGTGGGGAACTGTTCAGCTGTGTGTCCAACTCCCTGCAGGAAGCCTACGACATGTGCGAAGACTGGCTCATGCGGCGCCATCGCGGTTGAGCACACGGGTAAAAGCAGAACCGGAAATGATACGGCTATACCGGCGAAAGGCTCTGGACAAGGGCCTTTCGCCGGTTTTTGCTTTTGTATAATATTCATGTAAATGCTTGAACCACAGGGGTATTTGGTCGTATAATAAGATAAATTATGCACGGGTTTCCGTCTGCCGCAAAGGAGGTGGCCGCTTGGCAAAAAGAAGAAACCTGTCGGGACTGCTGTGCCTGTGCTTGTGCCTGGTCATGCTGCTGGCCGCCTGCGCTGAAGCCAAGGGCGCCCAGGAGATACCCGGCACCACCGGCGGCGGATACACGGCGCCGCCCATGGAGGAAAGCGTCTTTGACGAGGCTGCCGCCGTGGGGGAAAACGGAATCCTCGTTGATACATCCCATGTTGCGCAAGGGTATGTGGCGGCCAGTGCCGTCAGTGACAGCCGCCTGAAGTTCCAGGTGGTGTACGGGGATGTGAAATACAACTACGACCTGCCTTCGGACGGTACGCCCCAGTGCTATGTGCTGCAAAGCGGCAGCGGGGAATATACTTTCCGGGTGATGCAGAACACCACCGAAGACAAGTACGCCCAGGCCTATGCCACCACAGTGACGGTGACGCTGGAAAGTGAGTTTGCGCCGTTCCTGCGGCCCAGCCAAATGGTCAATTACGATGACGGTTCCGCCTGTGTGGCCAAGGCATCCGAGCTGGCAGCCCAGGCCAGTACCGAGAGCGGCGTGGTGGCCAACATCTACGCATACATACAGAACAACATCGACTACGACACCCAGAAGGCCGAAACGGTACAGTCCGGTTATCTGCCGGACCCGGACGAGACCCTGGCTTCCGGCAAGGGTATCTGCTATGACTACGCCAGCCTGGCCGCCGCCATGCTGCGCAGCCAGGGCATTCCCACCAAGCTGATCACCGGCTATGTGGAACCCGGGGAACTGTATCATGCCTGGAACATGATCTGGCTGGAGGAAACCGGCTGGATCACCGTGAAGATCGAAGCCCCGGCCAACAGCTGGGAGCGTATCGACCTGACCTTTGCGGCGGGGGCGTCGGCGGCTTATACCGGCGACGGAACCGGCTACACCGACCGTCTGACCTATTGAGGGGGAGATACAACATGGCAAACAAACAACTGGACAGCATGGCTGTCAGCGTATTTTGCGAAAATATGGCCATGATGCTGGGGGCCGGCATCGGTCCCGAGGAAGCGGCCGGGCTTTTGAGCGAGGACAGCGCCCAGGGCGGCTTTCACGACGCGGCCAAATCCATCCAGAAATTTCTTCTGCTGCAAAGCGGACCTTTGTCCCAGGCCATTGCCGAAAGCGGGTGTTTCCCGGCGTATGTTTCGGACATGGTGCGCGTGGGGGAGAACGCCGGCCGCATTGAACAGACCCTGCGCAGCCTGGCAACTTTTTATGCCAGCCGCAGCCGTCTGGAAACCAAACTGAAAAGCGCGGTGCTTTATCCGTTGATGCTGCTGGTGCTGATGGCCGCCATCCTGGGGGTGCTGCTGGCCAAGGTGCTGCCGGTGTTTACCGGGGTGTATGTCAGCCTGGCCGGTGACCTGACCGCGTCTTCTTACGGCTATATCCGGGTGGCGTACGTCATCGGCTGGCTGGCGCTGGCAGTGACCCTTCTGGCCGCGCTGGCCCTGATCGCAGCGGTGGTGGCCTCCCGTACGCCCAGAGGGATGGCAGCGCTCAAACATTTGGTGGAGCGTCTGCCGGGGCTGTCCGGCATTGCCCGGCAGCTGTCCCTGGCGAACTTTACCGAGGTCCTGCTCATCTATGTGGCCAGCGGTGTGGATGTGGATTCCGCCATGGAAGAAGCAGGCAAGATGGTGGATAACCGGGAAGTGGCCGACAAGGTGGAAGCCTGCCGCCGTCAGATGAAGGAACAGGGCGTGGGCCTGGCCACGGCCATCTATGAACAGAAACTGTTTGAGCCGCTCTACGGGCGTATGCTGGTTTCCGGTGCCCGCAGCGGCAGCATTGAATCCGTGCTGGAACGCCTGACCGACCTGTTTGCCGAGGACGGCCGTTCCCGCATCGACCAGGCGGTGGACCGGGTGGAACCGGTTATGTCGGCATTCCTCACCGTCACGGTGGGAGTGGCGCTGATCTCCACCATGCTGCCGCTGATCGGTATTCTGGGTTCCATCGGATAAGGGGGACACTATGTATCACGATCATCCCCAAAAAAGCATCCGTCAGAAGCTGCGTGCCGTTGCTTTGGCAGCGGTGGCGATGCTGCTGGTGCTGTTCTCCGCCGCGCGGCTGTACGGCCTGGTATCCCGGGATATGGATGAACAGGCCGCCGCGGCGCTGCGCCAGGCGGTGGTGGATGCTGCCGTACAGTGCTACGCGGTGGAGGGCAAATATCCCGAAAGCCTGGATGTGCTGGAACAGGAGTACGGCGTGCAGATCAACCACGCCCGTTTTATCGTGACCTACGACGTTTTTGCGTCCAACCAGCTGCCGGATATTACGGTGCTGGAAAAATGATCCGCGTACACAGCGGGAAAGGGGGAGTGCGGTATGCACAATAAGCAGAAAAGGCACCTGAACTCGGCGCCGTTTTCCCTGGCATTGTTTGTGCTGATGCTGGGATGCGTGCTGATTTTGTCTATGTTCGGCGCAAGGGTCTACCGCGCTTTGACCGAAAACCAGAGCCGCAACAATGCGGTGCGGGCCAGCCTGAGCTATGTGGCTGCCCGCCTGCGCACGGCGGATCAGACCGGGGCGGTATCGGTGGAACCCGGGCCCCAGGGTGATGCCCTGGTTCTGGCGGACGCGGGCGAGGACACCGGTTACGAGACCCGCATTTATGTTTACGACGGGCAGCTGATGGAGGAATACGCAGCCAGCGAAAGCAGTTTTGATCCTGCGGCTGCCCAGGCGGTGGCCCGCACCGATACTTTCACGGTCACCATGGACGGCGGTCTTGTCTCCGTCACCACTGACCAGGGCAGCATCCGGGTCTATCTTCACACAGGGGAGGCGGAGCAATGAACCGGCACAGAAACCTTTCCTTTTATATCGAAAGTCTGGTTCTGCTGTTTTTCCTGCTGGCAGCGCTGGTGGTACTGATCCGCATGTTCGGCGCGGCCCAGGCCCTGGGCATGCAGGCTAGGCAGAAAACCGATGCCACCCTGATCCTGCAGACTGTGTCGGCAGATTTTTCAGCCCAGGCCGATCCTTTTGATGAAGCGGTGGCGGAAGCTGCCGAAAACGGCCGGGCGCAGGTGGAGTTCCTCTGTGACGACCAGGGCCGGGTGAGCCAGGATGGGGTGTACCGGGTGCAGGCGGATCTGTGGTCGGAAGCTCGTGAAGCCGGCAGTATGATTTTTGCAGAACTGCGGGTAACGCGTGCCGCCGACACCCGGAACCTGTCGCTGGGTGAGCTGGAAACCTCCCTCTATTATCCCCAGCTGACGCAGGAGGTGCAGCCATGAGAGAACGGGAATTTACCCATCGCCCGGTACGCACGGGTGCCTTGACGCTGCTGATCACGGCAGTCCTGATCTGCCTGGCTGTGCTGGCAGTGCTGACCCTGACCACGGCCAGGGCCGACCTGTCCATGGCGGAAAAGAGTCTGGCGGGTCTGCAGGAGCAGGCAAAGCTGGAGCAGGCAGGGCAGGAGGCGCTGGCTGCCCTGGATGCAGCCCTGAAACAGGATGCTGCTTTGCCTCAGGGGGCAGAACTTGCGGCGGACGGAACGGTGTGCCAGACCCTGACGACGGAGGAGGGGACCCTGCAGATCGTGCTGGACCCCAAAGAGCCCGACGGGGAAGATGCCGCGGCCTATCGTATCGCTGCCTGGCGGATTTCCAGCCAGTGGACGCCGGACCAGTCTTTGGACTTGTGGAACGGCCTGTAAAAAGGAAAGGATAAACAGATATGGACATTCTTACTATGCTGAAACAGGCCCTGGAACTGGGGGCTTCGGATATTTTCATCATCGCCGGCCTTCCTCTGACCTACAAGATCAACGGCCGCCAGCAGCGGGTGGGTGACCGCCTTATGCCCGAGGATACCCGCCGTATCGTGGAGGGCATCTATGCAATCTCAGAGCGTCCCACTGCCCGGCTGGACAAGCTGGACCAGGACGATGACTTTTCCTTTGCTATCCCTCAGTTGGGCCGTTTCCGGGCTAACGTGCTGCATCAGCGCGGCACCCTGGCCATGGTCTTGCGGGTGATCCGTTTTGGTCTGCCTGACCCCCAGGCCCTGGGCATCCCTTCCCAGGTGTTGCAGGCGGCCGCCAAGCTTAAAGGCATGGTGCTGGTCACCGGTCCTGCGGGCAGCGGCAAATCTACCACCCTGGCCTGCCTGATCGACGCCATCAACCACAGCCGGGAGTCCCACATCATTACCATGGAGGACCCCATCGAATACATTCACCGGCACGACCGCAGCATTGTGACCCAGCGGGAGATCGGCAGCGATTCGCCCAGCTATGTCAGCGCCCTGCGCAGCGCTCTGCGGGAAAGCCCGGACGTTATCCTCCTGGGGGAAATGCGGGACCTGGAAACCATCGAGGTGGCCATGACTGCCGCCGAAACCGGCCAGCTGCTTTTCTCCACGCTGCACACCACCGGCGCAGCCAACACCATCGACCGTATTATTGATGTGTTCCCCGCCAGCCAGCAGGGGCAGGTGCGCATCCAGCTTTCCATGGTGCTGCAGACGGTCATCAGCCAGCAGCTGGTTCCCACCGTCGACGGCGGGCAGACCGCTGTGTTTGAGGTGATGAACAACAACGCCGCCATCAAGAACATGATCCGTGAAGCCAAGACACATCAGATTGACGCGGCCATTCAGGCGGGTGCGGCGGAAGGCATGTGTACCATGGATGACAGTCTGAGCCGCCTGTATGCCCAGAAGCGCATCACTCGGGATACCGCACTGACCTATTGCCTGCGGTACGAAACCATGGTGCGCAAGCTCAATACCATCGAGAGCCTGTAACAGGGGCCCGAAAGGAGAAGGAACGTGTTTACACAACAAATCCGCAGCAGCTGGCTGCGCGTGCGGACCAGCACGCTGCTGCTTGGAAAGTGGCTGATCCTGGCGGGTATCGTGGGGGTGCTGTGCGGTGGTATCGGCGCGGCATTTTACCATGCCATCGTGGAAGTCACTAACCTGCGCACCCAGCATCCGTGGCTTTTGCTCACTCTGCCGGTGGCCGGGCTGCTCATCGTGGCGCTGTACAAGATAACCGGGACCGAAGGGCAGGGGACCAATGAGGTCATCGATGCCGTGCAGGACGGCAAGCCGATGCAGGTTCTGCTGCTTCCCGCCATTTTCATTGCCAGTGTTCTGACCCATCTGGCCGGCGGCAGCGCCGGACGGGAAGGTGCTGCCCTGCAGATGGGCGGTGACATCGGCTGGCACGCGGGCCGGTTGCTGCACCTGTCCGACCATGATTGCCGTGTGGCCACCATCTGCGGTATGGCAGCCTTTTTTACCGCCTTGTTCGGCACGCCCCTGGCAGCTACCATGTTTGCTATGATGGTCATCAATGTGGGCCTTGTCTTTTATGCTGCCTTTATCCCGGCCTTTGCGGCCTCTCTGGTGGCCTACGGTCTTTGCACAATGCTTCATGTGGCACCGGTCCGCTTTGCGG
Source organism: uncultured bacterium (assembly GCA_905214345.1). Lineage (GTDB taxonomy): Bacteria > Bacillota > Clostridia > Oscillospirales > Ruminococcaceae > Gemmiger. Next base: position 1,466 of record CAJMLV010000038.1, on the reverse strand, counting down.
TGCAGGCTCCGGAAACTGCGCCTCTGCCGCTTTTGCAGACGGCCGGGTTCGGGCTTGCCTGCGCTTTGGTCACCATGCTGTTTTGCGGGGTGCTGCGCCTGGCGGGCAGATGGATGCAGCGGTGGTTCCCCAACCCGTGGCTGCGCATCCTGGTAGGGGCTGCTGTTTTGCTGGCGGCCACCTTTGTCTGTGGGTCCATGCGCTATAACGGCGCCGGTACTGACGTGATCAAGCAGGCCATCGAAGGCGGACAGGCGCTGCCCCAGGATTTTCTGCTCAAGATTCTGTTCACCGCCGTGACTTTGGCCGCCGGTTACAAGGGCGGGGAAGTGGTGCCAAGCTTTTTCATTGGGGCTACCTTTGGCTGTGTGGCTGCGCCCTTGTTCGGCATTCCCGCCGGGTTCGGTGCGGCTCTGGGCATGATCGCGGTGTTCTGCGGCGCCACCAACTGTCTGTTCTCCTCCCTGGCCTTGTCGGTGGAGGTGTTCGGCGCCCAGGGATTGCTGTATTTTGCGGTGGTGTGCGGCATCTGCCATGCCCTTACCGGGTATACGGGACTTTACAGCCATCAGGGCTTTGTGACGGCAAAAATGGAGTCGGAATATCACAATGACCATCGCGGCCATTATTGAGCGGCGGCGTAGCAGGTGGGTGTTTCGCCGTTGAGCAGGATGCCCGCAATGGGAATTTGTGAGGAAACCTGCGCGGTGGAGGTGTTTCCGTCCAGCACCATGCTGATGGTCACCTGCAGGTCCAGGGTGATGGTGTACTGTGTGCGGTTGACCGATACCGACTGCACTTCTTCTTGCAAAGTGCCTTCCACATAGGCGTCGGGCAAAAGAGTCAGCTCCCAGACAGGGCCGAGTCCTCCCAGGGCTGTAACACCGGTCAGACTGCCGAAGGGAATCTCCAGACTGGTCTGTTCCAGAACAGACAGTCCGTCCTCTACGGCCCGGATCAGTGCGGCGCGGGCCTGGTTCAGGGCGGGGGTGTTGGCGGATACTGCCTGCAAGGTTCCGCCGTCATCGTATTCCAGCCGGTACAGATCCTGGTATTGTTGTGGATTGGTTTCCATCTCCCGGAAGACGGCGTCGTTCATGGCCTGCACTACGATGGCGCGGCATTCGTATTCGGCCAGTTCTTCCAAGGTGGGCTTGAAAGCCGTCTGGACGATGTACAGATAGCCGCTTGTCAGAAGAGAAAGGATAAGCAGCAGCGTACACAGACGGCGGCGCAGGGGATGGGGCTTACGTTTGATCTTGCGGCGCAAGGCAAATCCCTCCTCACAGAGCACTTTTTTGCCCATCCTATGCTGGAAAAGAAAAATGTGACATTTTTGGGGGTAAAAGTGTTGACAAATCCCGGATGCTTTGCTATAATTACTTTCGTTGCCGAAAGGTAGCGCAAAAGCTTGGGGGTATAGCTCAGCTGGGAGAGCGCTTGAATGGCATTCAAGAGGTCAGCGG